>CAZBLK010000005.1:0-115592 GCA_964492715.1 uncultured Defluviitaleaceae bacterium
CATTGGCATTTGGTTAAATTGTTCAGTGTGATGGATTTACAAAACACGCCCTAGGTGTTGCGATAATTTTTTTGTCCAAATAATAATCACTAATAGTAAGCGCATCATCATTAAATTCCAAAAATTCATCGACAAACTTATATGCGTCAATTTCTTTGACCTCGTGACTAACCGTAATAAATCTGTTAAATTTCACAGTATCTTCTTCTACGATTTCATAAGGTGTTAGCCCACGTTTAGCTAAAATTTCGTTTGTTTTTTGCGTTCTTAAATGTTCTTCTCTTTCTTCTCTTGCTTTTTTGTTAAACCCTTGTAAAAATAAGGCTATTTCTTCTTTGTCAATGTCTTTTTTCACTTCTAATACAAGTAACTCTTTATGCAGATAAGACCAAATAGCCATGAACTCCTTTATATGGATTAATGAATGGGCAATATCAATACCCTTTTCATTATAGGGATAGAAAGTGTAACTATTTTCCCTATACTTTTTTTCAATTTTCAAATTATCGTATACCAATTTTGCAGGCATATGAACAAAATCTTCATCGTTATCAAAATCATATGTATCAGGAAATAGATTCAAACCTTTATTAATTCCTGGCTTTAATACGGCATATTTCTTCCCGTTTTCTTGAGTGTTGAATCTTTGTTCAATTTGAGATTTGTCAATTCTAAAATTTTTAAGCATACTAAAGGATACTAAATACGAATAAATATCATATACTTCACCACTGTTTATTCTTTTAATTATATCTTATTGATGCTTAGTGAATTTCATCAGTATATCCCCCCACAAGCCGTAATTATAACCCCAGATAATTATGATTAAATAATTATATTTTATCCCACAACCTGGTATGAGTCAACAAAACTTAAATACAAATAACAATTCCAACAACACAAATTTGCACCTATATTTAAAATATTAACACTATAGTGGTTTTTGTATAAAATAGTAACGAAAAATGCTAAGGTGTAAAAATAAGCAAGCAATACATTTCTTAGCTTAATGATGGGTTATATTACTGTTTTATCTGAAATCTACTATAAACGACAAGCAATGAAAAAGCTGAGAAATGCAGCCTTCATTTGAGTAGATTTTTCGGGTAGGGGTTCGGTAGGGGTTTTTGGTCAAAAAAAGGGGCTGCGGCAAAGTGCCACAACCCAAGTATTTACAAGGAAAAACGAGTGCCGGAAGTGTGCTACACATTAAACCTAAACAGACTAAGTTTATCCTGCTTTTATTTCCGTTTGTTACCACGTATTTCGTATTTATGCCACCTTTTCCGCCCACGTTTCCGCTCTGTATCTGTGTTTCCGTCTAATATCGTCCGTATTGGGGTAAAGATTGGGGTAAAATTTCCGTATTGACAAAGCAGAAAGCGTACAATATACTGTACATATAGGAGGCTGATTTTATGACCAACACCAACGTAACTAATCTACGAAAAAATATATTTGAATACCTCAACTCTGCCATTGAGTTTAACGACATTATCAACGTGAACACAAAAAAAGGTAACGCTATTATTATGAGCGAGGAAGAATATAATGGCTTAATTGAAACGCTTCACATCTCATCAGTCCCAGGGCTAAAGCAACAGCTTTTGGATAGCTTGAATACGCCCCTTTCAGAATGTGTTCCCGAAGACGAGGTCGAATGGTGATGTACAAGATATACTATGACAAAAAAGCTATCAAGGATATTCAGAAGCTGAAGGGTGCTAAGCTCGACAGCAAGGCAAAGCAGCTTATCGACGTCATTCGCAACAATCCGTACCAAAATCCACCGCCCTACGAGAAGCTTGTCGGTGATTTATCGGGTCTTTATTCACGGCGTATCAACATACAGCACCGTTTGGTTTATACCGTAAGCGAACAAGACAAAGCAGTTGTTATTCGGAGTATGTGGACTCATTACGAGTTTTAGAATAGTCTTTACCACTTTACCCCATGTATGTTATTTAATTATTATTATATCAGACATTTCACGTACCTTCCAAGGGCAGGTTTCATAATTAATCGCAAAACTTCCGCAACCTTTAGCTAAGCTAACTGTTACGGAAGTTTTTTATTTACATATCGGTTAATCTCCGGGGGCAGGTACAGCTTTCGGGTTCAAATTTTGGCTATGCCGTAGCCTATGTAAACCTTTTGGCAACATCTTATGTAATCTCCGGGTGCAAGTCAAGGTTTCTATCGACACTTTGCCGAGGCAGGCTGAAAATCTTTATGACACTTTTTTGGTGCAGGCGAAAAAAATCTTTTCACCATTTTATCGGGTGCAGGTTACCGAACCCACTTGCACCGAACCCTGTTTTTTGCTTGTTTCTGCCGTTTTCAAGCCTCGCAAGCCTTTTCCCTGCCTTGCCCTCTTTCGCTTATCTGTGAGCGTTCTTGTGCGTCTGTGGGGGAATTGGGCTTTCGGGTGTTGTTCGTTCTTGTTTGTCCGATTGCAGTTCCATCGTAAAGGTATATACCTATTTGACATAGATATACCTATTTTCACAAGTATAGTAAACAGAAAACTTGTTAATTCGAGAAAAAACTCATGTCGGTCAAATCGAATATGTATAGGTCAAACCACGTCGCTTGTGTTTTAACTACGTGTTTTTATATAACATTGTGACGTTCTCAAAGAGGATTGTCTTAAAAAATATTCTGGAGGTCATAAAATGACACGTAAAAACACACCGGCAACACAAAACGACAGAACAACCTTCACAAAGGCTTTGGAGGCAACATCAGCAGTAACGAAAGGCAAGGGAAACATAGCGTTTGGACGTATTGGCAACGAATGGCTTGCAGGAGCAAAAACCGATGAAGTATTGTGCATTGCGAAACACGGAGGTATTAACAGCAATATCGTTGGCGATATGTACTTTGAGCTTCCGCTTCGTGAAGCCATTGGGATTATTAGCGGACAGAGCAGTCAACTCAACCTGTACCTTGATTCTGACAAAGGCATCTTAGAAGCTCGAACTAACAACCAGTTAAAAGCAGGTAAGACCATATCTGCGGCAAATGCAACATCTATGGGGATTTACGGGCTTAGTCAGTCTGTAAATCATATAGGCGAGTATGGCATAAACGTGGAGAATCTTCATTATAACAGCTTGCACCACGAAAACGAGGGAACAGGTACCGAATTGGCAACGCTTGGGAACTTCAAAGGCATATTTAATATACCTTTAGTTGAATTTACACGTATTCCACAAGCGGAAAGGTTTTTAACCACCCTTAAAGATATGGCTGACTTTGGGAAAACACTATTTTTGGGGTCTGATGATTGGTACGCTTGCTATTCCGCTTTCGGAAATGTGCCAAGCACAGCAGATTCTTGTATGGGTTATGACCCTATATATCGCAAAAAATGTAAAGACGGTAGCTTACAACCCTTATTTGACACTGCTTTCTCAATATCGTCAAGAACAGCTATTGTTATTCGTCAGGTGTTCGCAGAGCATAAGCATATCTATTTCAATCAACTTGACGGCGATAAATTGGTTTTTAGGTGTCAGGGATTTTTACTCATAGTAAAAACAAGCGGATATGTAAAACGCCCAGAACAATCTACAGCTACATTTGGAATTGCAAGCAAAGCTTTCTGCACCTTGACAAGCCAATTTAACGCTATGGTTGAAAGCGTAGCTCGTATAGCTGTTTCAAAAAAGCATAAGGATATGGACGTAAAAATAGGTTTTGACGGCAAGACTCTCACATTTAACGCTATTACCGATAAGGCTTATGCGAAAACGATAAGTCTTCCGTGTACATTTGAAGACGAAGATGTAACCATTGACAGCAGTTTTGCCATAGCCGTAAAGCTTTCCGAGTTACGCACGTTAGTGCAGAGCTTCCAAAAAACAGTTATGATAGGCGAGATAGGGCAATACGCCTCATTGACCACAGACCAAAACAAATATACGCTACAGTTCATTGATTTTGACAGGAACGCCAAGGGCAAACAGAAGGTACTTGCGTCATACGTTGGTAAGCCTGCCGATATACCTCTTACTCAGTCCGATAATAAGCTCATTGCCGAAGCAGCCGTGCAACCGACAAAGTCGAAAACTGCCTATGACCCGAACACTTGCGTTGATGTTGATGCCGTAATGGACGAAATGGCAAAGTCCGTTCGAGAATCGGAAAATAGCGTTAGCCTTACTTGCAACGATTAGGAGCAAGCCCATGAAAAAAGAGCCTTATGTACGTATTTCCATTGACTTCATTCTTAACAGCCAAATTGAGGGTTGCACCAAAATGATGGTTATTGCAGAGTATGCTTATAATCGCATTGACGACCCTCACGGCTATTCCAAGCGATTTCCCAACTGCTCACAGCTTGCCGAATCGCTTGACTTATGCTATCAGACGGTTTCGAGCAAGCGCAAGAGTGATGTATACAAACAGCACAGCCCAAAATTTGGAAGTAAAGCTGTACGGCACAGCCCAAGCCTAAAAGTTCCGTACAAACTGATTACATCACCTTATGTCAGTTTGTATGAAAAGCTGACGTTACTTTGTATCATGGGACACCGTGCACAAGACGAGGACAACTTAACTATGGAGCAAATAGGCGAGGAATTAAGTATCAGCCGTATTTATGTCAACAAGCATATCGGCTCTCTGATTGGCAAGCAGTTACTTTCCAAACAGGTTTATCCAGCCGCCAACGCAGGACGCAGAGGGAATACCTACAGCCTGTCCGCAGATTTACTAAATAGCCTTGCTTTGTTAGAGGCAAAGGATTTGTTACAAGCGTTCTCAAAAGCCAAAAAAATTAAAACTGTTTACACATTATCAGGCGTTCAAGCACCTAAAATATTAAAATTGTTTACACATTTTCGCTTATAACGCCTGTATGTGTGGGCTTTCACGTATTTTGTAACATGGTTTCCGCTTAACTTCTCTTTATATGCTAACATCATCAAAAAACAAGTTTCCCGAAAACAAGAACAGGTTTTTCAGGGGTAGGTAAAACGAGAGGAGTTGTTTATATTGAGGAGTTACCACGCCACATTAACGCTTAGCAACAGCGTTGTCAAGCCGACAGATACGAGGCTTTCGCTCAAAGACCTTGCGGTTATAGCTTGTATGCAATATTTGGACGCAACGCAAGAGCAAGTCGAACAGCACAAAAGCCTTATATCTCTTGAACGCAGGACGACAGGCAACGTCAAAAAATTGTCAGTTCTTATGGACGGTATTACTGATGAGCTTTACGCTTCCTTAAAGAACAGGCGATTTACTGCTACATTTATATCGTACAGCTTAACAAGACTGATTGAATATGTAAACTCACTGCCACAGGACAGCCAATGTATTTATCTTAGGCAACTGGAGGAAGCATATTATGCTAAAAAAGCGGCAGAGTATCAACCTGTTACGAAGCCCGACATTCCACAGACGGCATATTATCAACCGCAGTATCAAGCGGCATATCCGAATAATCCTTATACGGATAACCCATACGGAGTTGCCACTTATCAACAGCAACCGCAACAGAGCCAGTACCAACCTCCACTCCAGTATTCACAACAGCCAGAGAAACAGCAATTCCGCAAACGGAACGTAGGAAACTAACGCTACCTTGCTTGCCATTTTAGCAATACGCCACTGTATAAAATCTTGAAGAACTTCAGAACTCAAAGCACCTAAAGCACCTAAGGGACTTTAAGGACGGAGCAAGCACAGAAAGGCTATCTATCCATAGGAATCAAAGGATATTTCAGCAAATACTATCTATCCATTGATACCATAAGATACCATTATACTCCCATTTTAAGGCAAGCCGAGGCAACCTCTTAGGCTTGCCTTTTTTGTGACTTGCCATAAGCTATGCAACCTTTTTTTGTTGCCATTTCAGAAGTACGCCACCTCATTTTACTTATAGCTTTCTACTTATAACCGCTACCGACATAAAAGAGATAACATATGAAGCACGGAAGCATTACTCATAATACCTTACCCATACGACAGCCTCAAGACAACTAATGTAATCTTACCTACATGATACGAAACATTTAACAGGTAACATACAGCCCAAAACATTGTACCCACATCAGGTAGAAAGGCACTCTAATAATATGTAATTCCTCCCGAAAATTTCAGATTTTCCAGTCTTGACATTGCCTAACTGCGTGTCTAAAATAATTGTATAATAACCTTGGTTTTCATAAAACCTTTTTGGGGAATAATGACACTTATTCTATGGAAACTAAAATCCTAAGGAGGAATTACATCATGCACTTAAAAAAGTTCATTACAGCTTTGCTATCAATCGGTTTATCCGTTGCTATGGCACCCAGCGCATTTGCCAAAGATTTCAAGGACACAACGAAGCATTGGGCTAAGACCTACATCAGCACCATGTCCGACCAGAACATCATTACAGGCTACGACGACGGCACTTTCAAGCCTGACAGCACTATCACAAACGCAGAGTTCCTTACAATGCTTGTTAAGTCCTATAATACTTTGTCGAGCGATTATGGTATGCCAAGCACCACAGTACCGCATGAATGGCACTATCCATATATAACGAAGGCTACTCAAAAGGGGTTCATCACCATTCACCAGTATGACGGCAAGGAAAACAAAAATATGACACGTGCCGACATGGCACTTGCAATATCAAACGCCCTTTCAGCTACTCCCACACCAACCGATACCAACGCCATACTCCAACGCTTCACCGACTACAAAGCAATTAGCGAACTACAGCAACCCTACCGAGAAGCGATAGCAAAAGTAGCCTCCGTCTCAATCATCACAGGCGACCAAAACAAAAACTTCAACCCGAAAAACACAGCAACACGAGCCGAAGCAGCAACAATGCTCACAAAATTCATGACCTACTACCCAACGCAACCGACGACTTTACCAGCAGACGACAAAGGCAAGATTTATGACTTCGACGTCACGAAGGTTTCTGAGTCCGACGTAGTCGCAGCCATCACCAAGCAAGTAGTCCTGATGCCAGGCGACACCGATATGAAGTGGACAATCGCCGAGGCAAACGCCAAATACACCGCTTATGACGAAAAGATAGTCGGCAAAGACGTTCTCTTTGCCCAAGCCAAAGGCTTCGCAGAAGCCCTCTATAACGTCAACTACCAAACAGTAGACGCCAACGAATGGTGGGGCAAAATCTACCCTTACTTCGACAACGATTGGCGTTCAGGCACCAGCAATTTAACAGGACGCCAATATACCGACCGTCTCATTACCCTTGCGAAGGACCAAAAAATCAACATGACAGCCGTATTCGTAGCAGACGAATCTTGCGTATATACTCTCTCCGACAAAGTAGCATATCTTAATACCGCAGGTAAGCAGACAGAAAAAGACTACACACCATGGGCAGTTCGAGGTACCCTCTACTACAAATTCAACGAGCAACCACTCACAGGAACAGCAGGTGCACGTTTTTGGAAACCTTTGGTATCTTCAGGTATCGAACAGGCAGGCAAATGGTACAAAGTTGACTACGAATTACGTTTCGGCGTTGGTCTTAAAAAGACTGCTCAAACCCACTTCAGCAAAGAGTTCATCTTAGGCACAGCCACCGAAGTTAAATAACCACCAACACAACAACACCAGCCCCTATACTCCCAATATAGGGGCTTTTACATGTCAGCACAAACAGGGTTTATCATTAAACAATTGTTATAAACAATAGCTGTTAACTACGTATAATACATAATTGCCGTGATGTCTGCATTTTACACACTACCTCTGTTATAGTAATTTTCGGAGGTGTACAATGAAAAAAGTTAAAAACAAACTTACCTATATCGGTCAGAATATTCGTGACGCACGGACAAGCAAGGGCTTGAATATTGATGAATTGGCAGAGCATATTGATGTATCAGAATCTTTCTTAGGATTAGTCGAACGAGGTAATTCAGGTATTAGCGTAGAAAATGTCATTAACATTGCGAAGGTCTTAAATATATCCACAGACGATATTCTTGTTAAAAAGCATGACACACAGGAAGAACCTATACAAGAGAAACACTCACAGAAAAAGCCTCCGAATAGGGATACGCTTATAGCATTGATTAACGGCAGCGACGACCTTGATGTCGATTACTTGCTAAACTTTTATAGGCTTTACAAGCTACACAACAAAAAGCAGAAGTTAAAATCCAAGGACGACGAGCGTTCCGAGTGATGTTCGTTATGTTGTCACAACATCTGTCATTTCATCTGCCAGTTCATCTGCTATTTTAACAGGCACAACAACCGTCAGTTTAGAACGGTTATTGTGCCTGTTATGATTATTATGAGTTTAATTCCTTCTTATATATAGGGCAGTTTTTACCGTCACATTTACACGCTTCGGGAACATTGCCCCACGTTCCAAAACCAGACCAACCGTTTTTATCGGTATAGTTAGGGTGATTTTTACTCGTGCAACCGTGGTATTCAGTACGAGTTGGATTATTGGCGTTATATCCTAAAAATACACATTTACCCATTTCACATTCTCCTTTGTTTTTATTATAGCTACGGTTACGGTATCCGGCTTACGTTTAATCGAAGCAGTTTAGATACCGAATCAAGGCACGGCACAGCTTATTTGCATGGTTTAATAGCGAACGGTTCGCATAATCATCTGCATATATCGCTATATGATTTACCATGCCAAGCGACAGGCTGTTTATTTCACCCAACAGCTTCCGTTTATGTTCACTATCCATAATCTCACCGCCAATCTGTAGGTTTTTGGTCTTAATGACCTCTACTTTATATAGGTGCATAAAAAAAGAAAACGGTTTTATATTTGTCAAAATATTCTACCGTTTTCTTTTTGTTTATAGGTTATTCTTCTGTAATATACTGCTTTAGCCGTTCGCCATAGGTGTTTTCAAACTCATATCCAACTTCGCCAATGTCATTCACGCCCCATGTTGAGTACGGCACTTTTAGCTGATTGAGAATGTCTGACGCTTCCGAGGCTTCCGATTCATTTCCGTTGATATGGTACGAATTATTTTCAGGGTTATGGCTCACGCTCATACTGCTAAATGTTACATATTCATATGCCGATATCTGATAAACAGACCTGTTACTATAACTTTCCCATGCAGTCACAAAGTAGATTTTATCATCAAGCTTGCTAAGGTACGCTAATGAGAAGTTTCCAGAGTTTACTATTTCGTACTGTGAATCTCTTACCCTTCTAACACTTCCGTTTCTATAGTCATAAAGGCTAATTTTATGGGGTTGCTCATCTCCCTCACTGTACCATAAAGCCACCAGTTCGGGATTACCGTCACCTGTCATGTCAGCCATTTCAGCGTCAACAAAATCACCTTTCGGCTTTAACGTGTTTTGCACGTACTCATAGTATATCTTAGCATAATCCGAATCAGTAACAGGTTGAGCAGGTTGTACTGGTGTTTCCTCCGTAGCTTGCTCTTGTGTTTCACCCTCAACTTGATTTTCCACAACTCCCGTTACCGTAGCAACAGGTACAACAGGTTCTTTATTGTTTTGCGTAAAAATCAGCACAGCCCCGACTGTCACCGCAGCAGCAACACCCACGCCGATTAACGCTTTTGTCAGCATAGACATAGAGGGTTTAACAACAGCTCCCGCTGTTACTTGACTTCCGGCACTTCCCTTGACAGCTTCCAAGCACTTTACAGCCATTTCAGATACAATATGTTCTGGCATGACAACCTTTTCCAGTTCCTCATGCACAAGATAGGCAATAATAGGGAACGGAACGACAGCAGGGAATATGATACCTTTTCTACGCTTGTCTTCTATCTGCTTTTTCATTTCCTTACGACCATAATTCAGTCTGCTTTTGACCGTACCCGAGGAACAGCCCATAATTTCGGCAATTTCATCTACCTTTAGCTGATAGAAGTAGTACATAATAACAGAATCTTTTTGCTCTTTCGGTAGGTTGTCTATAATCCGTTGCAAAGCTTCTTTTGTTTCAACAGTCTCCAAAGACGGCAACGGCACATTGCCCTCGTTATCGTCCACAAAGTCCGTTTCTGTTTCTATATAATCGTCAATATTGACGTTTTTAACCTTATATTCGCTTTTGTCATAATAGCGATAGCACTTGAAAAGCAGAATCTTGTTCAGCCAACCCACAAAGGCTTTAGGCTCTTGCAGCTTGTTCAACGTTTTTATTACGTCTACAAAGACCTCTTGGGTTACGTCCTGTGCATCTTCATCAGTCCGTAGCATATACCTTGCCCGCCTGTAAAGATAGTCCGAACATTTATTGTATAGTTCACCGATAGCTTCCTTATCGCCGTTTTGAGCCTTGACGACAATTTCGGCTATGTTATCCCATATTTCCATACGTTCGCCTCATTAACCACTTAATTGTCATCTTTCCCTAAAGATTGATTACTGTTGTTGTTCATGTCGATAAAATAATCTCTTAGGTCAGCATAGCACGTACATTCACAGTTTATGCGTTTTTTTATTTGGTTAGGAAAGTTTGTTTTTAGAAATTCCCAAACACATTTTTCATTAAAAAGATGAATACGACTGAACCTATCTTTTCGACAAATTTCAGGTGTTTCGTCTTGTCCACAATCAGCTAAGTTTTGTTTATAGTCGTTAGAATGCCTTGCAAAACAAAACCCTACATTGCAATACAAGCAGTTATGTAACTCGGTATACAACTTTGATTTATTTATTTCTACATCGTACACGCTTAAGCCTCTATAGTCAAAGCCATTAGAAACGCCAGTAGAATTAAGGAAAACGCACTCTGATAAGCTATATATTCTATCTGATATACTATGTACACCACTATTTTCTAGTATAAGCTCAATCTTTTTGTTAAAGCGAGAAACGTATAAGGCTACATCTCCTGCACTAAAGAGATACCTTGGTTGAACTATGTGGTTTAGTATAATGGCAAGTTCGCAAGATGTACATTTCAATCCATTTATACGTTCAGGTTTTACTCCATAAATAACCATTTTATCCCTCCATATAAACATCGATTAGGTTAAACTGATAATACAAATTCTTGGTATTTGGCAGCTTTTAACAGCAAATCTTGGAAACACGTACACTCTATAAGCCTTTCGTTGTCATTATGGTTACTCTGTAAAAACCCCCACACTTCATCTACATCACAAACCCATAATTTATATCTCGGAATACACCCATCCTGTTTAAGCAAGTGCTTTACTTCGCAACCACGAATACAAGATGGTGGAATATTTTTATAATATTGAGGAAGAGAATCTCTATATACAGGTTTTTTACCTAACTTAAAATAGTTGCCATATGGTACATGATATGCCGTATTTATGTTCTCGAATATTTTAAGTGCCTCGTCAATTTCAAGGGTAACGTTATTATCTAAATACATAAGTATGCTTCTAAACTCGCATATTGAGCAAGTAGGGTTTCCGGTTATATCGCTAATGAATTCAAGATGTTCCATAAGTTGCATTTAGTACACCCTCCTAATACAAACCAATTCCATATTAGCATTATACTTCTTTACGCACTGATAATCAAGCATATATTGCTAAAATTTTCTATATTTTCCCTTAATCTACGCCATTTCTTACGTTTCAGTCTAAATTCTTGCTATTCTCAAAAACCCCCAACCTATGTAATCTAAGCTCTTAAAGCCCTTAGTTAAAACTCCTAACTACAAAAATTTGCTCCACGTTACAGCTTACGCCCTCTCTTTTCGCTCTAAATCTTTCTCCACTTATCCAACCATTTTAAGCGAATTATTATGGAAAATGCCCCTTGCTCTATTTTGCAACCCATGTGGAAATAAGCTTCACCTTTGGCACACGCCGCACAAAAGCATTCTGACGGAAATTAACCACGTCCGCCCCCGATATTTGGCTTCACGTACATTTGCCAAGCTGGATTACAGGTCAATCTAAGTCTTACTCCCAGCCACTTATGCAAGATGATGATGACATAGAAGCTTTTTAAGTAACGTAAAGGACAGGCTAATCACCTGTCCTTTTTGTATTTGTACGTATTGTTTACATTTCGGTTTAATATCGACGTTCTTTACGTCAACCGTCCGCAAAAGTGTGCTTGTGCGGTGTGAAATTGCAGTCCACGTAAAAAATCCACGTTTTTAAGCACGAAGCCCCTTTTTTCGCAAACCTATTTTAATACACTTCTGCGGTGTAACTTTTCCCTACGTCCGCTCATTAATACTAATTCAATAAACATGGGAGCGATGAAAGATGACATATGGCTATGCAAGGGTTTCAACCAAGGAGCAGAACACAGCACGGCAGACGGAGGCTTTCAAGCAGTTAGGTATCCCAGAGGATTGTATTTATATCGACCATGCAAGTGGTAAGGACTTTGACCGCCCACAATACCAGATTATGTTAAAGCACGCCTTGCGTAAAGGTGATTTACTTGTAATTCACTCATTGGACAGGCTTGGCAGAAATGCCGCAGATGTACGCAAGCATTGGGAGTATCTTACAGAGGTCAAGGAAGTTGATATTAAGGTTCTGAATATGCCGCTTTTAGATACTGCAAGGGACAAAGACCGTTTCGGTGATTTAATCTCACGCATTGTTCTTGAAGTCTTAGGTTTTCAAGCAGAAGAAGAACGCAACAACATACGACAACGCCAAGCAGAGGGTATTGCCATAGCTAAGGCAAACGGTGTTAAGTTTGGCAAACAGTCCATGCAGCTACCCGATAACTTTCCCGATATTTATATTCAATGGGTAGCGGGTTTAATTTCCTCCAAGGAAGCGATTAGCCTAACAGGGCTTCGTCAGACTACTTTCTATAAATTGGTTGATAAGTATAGAAAGAGCCTTAGCCCCAAGCAGGTTGCAGAGATTGTCCGCAAGATGGACGAGATTGAGCCGTCAGGCATGAGAGAGGTATGGGATAGCTTTTAACACGTCAAACATTTTCAACATTTTTATTCGATTTTTCAAAAAGTTTTGGACGTGAGTTTGACAATTAACCCCCAACGACCGCAGAATTTAAGCCGTTGCCCCCTCTGAAAAGGGCAATAAGCCTATTCGGAAGGATTTATTTATGGACGAACAAAACACGCTAAACAGCGAATTTCTGAACGATTTAACCGACGAACAGCCCAGCTCTGACAGCACCGCCGCAGATGTACAAAGCTCTGATATTGCCGACGGCAACGGCGGCGATAACGAGGACGAATATGTAGAGAAGCCGTATTCACGCCTTGCCAAGTATGACAAGTACAAGTTTCTGCACGGTTTTCTTGAACAATCAGAGTTCAAAACACCCGATATTAAAACGCTCATTATGTACCTTTCATATCTGCTGTTCAATATTCAGCTACAAAAGCACACCAAAGATAAGGAGCTTGCTAAAAGTATAAAACTGATTGAGGGCAAGCTCAAAGAGTTGTATATTGCCACGTTTGATTACGGTTTATCCACGGAGGCGGAGGCGGAAAATGCAGCTATTTGATGATGTAATCCAAAAACAGCTTAACGTCCCCCATCTTTACAGTCAAGAGGGTAAAGGCGGTAAAGCTGTTGTATGCTGTAAGTTTTTTGACAGCTTAGGTAGTTGGACTTGGTATGTACTCGAAGCCGAAAAGCAAGAAGACGGCGATTACCTATTTTTCGGTTTAGTAGACGGCTTCGAGCTTGAATTAGGGTATTTTACGCTTTCAGAGTTACTAAGCGTTAATGAGAAACACCAACGAATTGAGAGAGATTAGTATTTCAACCCTATACCCCTTGACGAGCTAAAGCGGGAATTAAGGCAAAGATGGTAAGCTGCTATGTCTGTCTTTCTATTTTGTGATTATAGTTTAACGATACTTTTGTTGTTTACCCTCTCAAGCCTCTTGTTCTGCCTTGCCCTTGTTCGATTGCCTGTGAGCATTCTCGTGCGTCTGTGGGGGCATTGGGCTTGGTGTGGTGCTTGGACTTCTAAACTTCGGCTTTGGCGGTGCTTTGGAACACTTGCAAACACCCACTTGTGCATATTTACCAAAACATCTACATCACGTCAAAAATATTTTCTCCTACGTTGTCAACTGAATTGGTGGTGTTCAAGTGGGTGTCAAAACAGCACAAGTATATACCTTTTCCGCTCATGTCGGTGGCAAAAATCACATCTTTGGTACAAAGTATATACGGTCATAAGCAGGTGGAAAGTCAGACCATTGACTTTACTATTTATTTAACAGTGAGGTATTACCATGAAAAAAACTCAGAAAATGGAAACAATGACGTATTCAATCATCGAAACAGCCCAAATCTTAGGCATAGGCAAGACCCTGTGTTATGAACAAGCGAGAAGCGGGCAAATACCCGCAAAAAAAATTGGGGAACGTTATGTAGTTCCAAAGGTACTCCTTGAACGCTTCCTATCACTCCCTGATAGTCCACAGTTTAACCAAAACTGATAATCAAGACTTCCAAGGCTGATAATAATTCAGTTGTTATCAGCCTTTACACTAATCTAAGGAGCGATAGCATGGAAAAGCGAAAACGAGGACACGGCGAAGGTTCTATTAGAAAAAGGTCTGACGGCACATGGGAAGCACGTATTTCTGTGGGCTATAACCCCGACGGAACGCTAAAGAGGCGTTCTCTGTACGGAAAGACACAGAGCGAGGTTAGAGAAAAGATGAGAGCCGCCCTTAATGATGTAAGCGACGGAGAATATATTGAGCCGTCTAAGATGACTGTTAGTATTTGGCTCGATACTTGGTTGACCGATTATAAAAAGCTCACAATTAAGCCTACCACTTATGTAAATTACTACTCAAGAATCAATCATCATATAAAGCCCGCCATAGGCAAGCACAAGCTTCAAGACGTGCGGAACGATATGTTACAGCGAATGTTTAACTCTTTTTCCAAAAAGGAACTTGCCCCCGAGACGGTTAAGGGTATCTATAATATAGTCAAAGCCGCATTTGCACAGGCTCACGATAATGGGCTTATACCTAAAAATGTGGCTAAAAAGATAACGCTTCCTAAAATCGAGAAAAAACGTGTTAGGGTTTTCACAGTTGACGAGCAAAAAAGGTTTATTGACGCAGCTAAGGCGACATATCAAGGGGAAGTCTTTATTCTCGACTTAGGTACAGGGTTGCGTATAGGCGAGATTTTAGCTCTCTCTTGGGCGGATATTGATTTTAATGAGGGTACTTTAAGTGTAAACCGAACGCTTAATATCACGAAGGATTACGACGACATAGAATCCCAATGGCAAAAAACATTCGGTACACCGAAGACAGAATCAAGCATACGAAAAGTTCCTTTATTACCCAACTTACAGACTATGCTTAAAGCCATACGTTCTGAACAAGAAAGTCTAAAGGTCAGGTTGGAGGGAGGGTATGAGGACAACAACCTTGTATTTGCGACACGCTTGGGGCGACCGCTTGACCCACGGAATATGCAACGCACCTTTGCTTCTATACTCAAAAAGGCAGAAATCGAGAAAGGTATACATATCCATTGTTTGAGACACAGCTTCGCCACACGTGGCTTAGAAAACGGCATAGAGCTTAAAGTCATGCAGGAGCTATTAGGACATTCAAGCATTAACATGACCGCCGACCTCTACACGCACGTCCTCCCCGAAAAGAAGCAAGCCTCCATTATGAAATTAGTCGATACCATTGATATTTGAATTATCGTTTTTAAGCTCATTGGGGTATTATTGGGGTATTTCCGCAAAACAGGGCTTCTGCCAATCGGCAAAAGCCCTATTTTACGCCATTTGTGAGGTATTACACATTAAACCTAAACAAAATAATATCGCTATCCTTAACCACGTACTCCTTACCCTCAAGCCTAACAAGCCCGCTTTCCTTAGCCTTTGAGTAAGCCCCAAGCCGAATCAAGTCATCATAATTTACAATTTCGGCTTTAATAAACCCACGCTCGAAATCAGAGTGAATTTTACCAGCGGCACCAGGTGCTTTTGTTCCTTTGGTAATAGTCCATGCCCTAACTTCTTTAGGGCCAGCCGTTAAATAGCTTATAAGCCCTAAAAGTTCGTAGCTTGCGGTTACAAGGCGGTCAAGTCCGCTTTGCGAAACGCCCAAGTCTGCAAGGAACATTTTCTTTTCTTCCTCGTCAAGCTCAGAAATTTCTTCCTCGATTTTTGCACAAACTACAAAAACTTGCGAGCCTTCGTTTTTAGCATGTTCCTGCACAGCAGAAACGTACTCGTTGCCGCCTGCGGCGAGGTCATCCTCATTTACGTTTGCAGCGTAAAGCACAGGTTTATAAGTAAGAAGGTTAAAGTCGTTTACAATTGCGGCTTCTTCCTCATTAAATTCAATTGTTCTAGCGCACTTTCCATTTTCTAGTGTTTCTTTTATTATGTTTAAAATGTCAACCTCTTTTTGAAGCTGCTTGTCAGCTTTTGCACCTTTTACAGCTTTTGAAAGCCTGCGTTCCAAAACTTCAAGGTCGGCAAGAATTAGCTCAAGGTTAATTGTTTCAATGTCTGAAACAGGGTCTACTTTTGCGTTTACATGAATTACGTTGTCGTCGGCAAAACAACGAACAACGTGTACTATTGCATCAACTTCACGAATGTGCGACAAAAATTTGTTTCCTAACCCTTCGCCATTGCTTGCGCCTTTTACAAGCCCTGCTATGTCAACAAACTCAATTACTGCTGGTGTAATTTTTTCTGCGTTGTAAAGCTTTGCAAGCTCGTCAAGACGAACGTCGGGAACTTGAACAGTCCCGACGTTTGGGTCGATTGTGCAAAAGGGATAGTTTGCGGATTCGGCACCTGCCTTTGTTAAAGAGTTAAAAAGTGTGCTTTTTCCAACATTCGGCAGCCCGACTATTCCTAATTTCATTATGTTCAATCCTTCCAAAACCTATATGGGCAGCAATTATCCCCTTCTTTTTCCAAAAAGGTAACCCATTACAAGGCCATCAATATACAAAAATGCTGCAAGTAAGCCCAAGCCTACAAAAAGCTTGCTCTTTTTTTCGTTTGTAATAAACGTTCCTTTGTGCGGAGCTTGCTCGGCTTCACGCTCTGCAACTCTGTAATGTCTTCTTGCCCTTGAGTTAGACATGTCTATTCCTCCATTTTTTTAAGCGTGTGCAATTTGAACAAGGTGTTACAATTTTGCTGTAAAAAACTCAAATCGCTATAAACGCCATTTTTTAATCTACACTATATAATACCACATAACAAATTTTTTTAAAAGGGTATAATAAATAAAACAAATTTTTTATCAATTTGAGTTTTTATAGTCACCATTTCCAAACTGAGATATAAAGGGGATAAATTTATGAAGATAAAAATATTTTTAGTTCTTTTTATGTTTATTATTACAGGTTGCACCGTAAATAAACAAACTGATTTTGACACAGCAAACGTAAACACCGAAAGCCATGCACATGCTTTGGCAAACAGAGTTTCTGCTCTTTCAGAAGTTACAAAAGCTTCGGTAATTGTAAACGGCACAAACGCAATTGTCGGAATTGAAATTGCAGGTGAGCTTTCAGACGACAAACTAAAAGCAATTAAAGATAAAGTAGAAAGCGAAGTTCTTGCAGCTGATAAAACTATAAAGCATGTTGCTGTAACAGCCGCACCAGATATGTTTAACCGCATAACTGACATATCTGGCCAAGTAGATGATGGTGAACGCCCAACGACGTATGACAAAAACTTTGACGAAATCATTATGAAGCTTACACCTAAAGTTTAAACCTTTAAATTATAGCAATTCCACTTTTTAGCGAATTGGCATTTTGATAGACAACTTCGTTAAAATGGAATTGCTATAAAATTTCATTTTTCTTTGTCATTCTAATTTCGTATAAAGCTTTCCCCGCTAAACGCTAACAGCGGGAAGAGCAAGTTTTTATTTTTAATAAAAAAACTTTGGCTGTTGGCTGTTTGCCGTGGCAGGAAAACGTAAACTTATTAAGCTTAGACGAACGCAGTGGAGTGGAAATAATATGTACCTGAGAAGCTATTTATTAAAATTATTCATTTAAAAGTGCTGCAAGCTCACGAATTGTTTTTTTTGAAATAAACTTGCCTTTGTATTCTACAAGCTCGTCCACTTCGCCTGTAAAAATGTCGCCTGGCTCATACTTTTTTAAAATAATTTTGTCGTCGTCCGTAAAAATTTCCAGTGAATCTTTTTCTTGAATGTTAAACTTTTTGCGAAGACCAGAAGGCAAAACAATTCTACCAAGCTCGTCTACCTTTCTAATTACTCCAAATGCTCTCATAAATGAAACCCCCATGAATTAATTATTCCAATAAAAACAACATTTTCCATATTTCTGTTAAATTTTATCACAATTGTCAATCTATGTCAAATATTAAAACAAACATTTTTCGACAAATTTTGCAGAAGCAATAAAAAAAGGGCTGTAGCAAAAATGTCGTTTTTGCTACAGCTCCTGCATAGAAACACCGTAGGGAACGCATTTTATGCGTTCCGACACAGCTATAACATCTCAACAACAACAGCGTGTGCTATTGAAGGAATTGTTTCGCCTTGAAGTGCGCTTACAGAGCTCATCAAAGCCCCTGTTGGCATAAACAAAATTCTTTTCAATTCACCCTTTTTAAGCTTGTTGTAAAAATAGCCAGAAAACGTAACAGCCGAACAGCCGCAACCGCTTCCGCCTGCGTGAGTGTCTTGCGTGTCTCTGTCAAAAATTAAAATACCGCAATCTGTGCTTGTGCTTGGCAGTGGGTAACCTTCGTCTTTCATTAGCTTTAAAAAAAGCTCATGTCCAACGTACCCTAAGTCACCAGTTACAATTACGTCATAGTCTTCGGGTGTTCTCCCTGTGTCTTTAAAGTGTGCTGTAAGCGTGTCGGCGGCGGCTGGTGCCATTGCTGCGCCCATGTTGTTTTGGTCGGTTATTCCCATGTCAACAATTTTTCCTGTTGTTATGTGCGTAATATATGGGCCGCTTCCTTGTGACGTTAAAATGCACGCCCCATTGCCTGTAACTGTCCAGCTACTTGTAAGCGGGCGCTGTGTACCAAGCTCCAAAGGAAAACGAAACGTTTTTTCTGCCGCACAAAAGTGGCTTGATGCCCCAACAAGCACAGTGTTTGCAAAGCCGCCGTCAATTAAAATTGCGCCAAGCCCCATTGCTTCGCCCATTGTGGAACATGCGCCAAAAACCCCAAGAAAAGGAATTGCTAAATCTCTAATTCCAAAGCTGCTGCTCATGCTTTGGTTCAAAAGGTCGCCTGCCAAAATGTATTCAATGTCGTTTGGCGTAAGCCCGGCTTTACTAATTGCAAGCTCAAAAGACTTTTTGGCTACACCGCTTTCGGCTTTTTCCCAAGAGTCTTCACCTGCTAAAATGTCGTCAAGAACAACGTCAAAATAATTTTTAAGAGGTCCTTCGCCCTCTTTTGGCCCAACAACTGACGATGTTGTGTGTATATTAACGGGCTTGCCAAACTTAATTGTTCGCTCGCCCAGTTTTTTCTGCATGGAGCTTCCTCCTTTTTAAAAGTGCTTTTCAAAATGGTGATAATCCTTTAGGCTAACAAAATCTCCGCCCCAAGCAAAGCCATAGCTTGCAAAAATTTTTACACAGTCACTTTCTTCTGTAATGATGCCCTTTGCTGCTTGCGTTCTGTCTAAAAAGGATTCTCCTTTTTCTGGCAAAACAACCAGTTTTCCGGAAACTTCTTTTACATAAGGGTTTTGTACTGGGTTTATGTCAATTGCAAGCCCCAAAGCGTGAAGAGAAAGCTTGTCGCTTGAACTAATTTGCCTGTAGCAAAACGAATACGAGTTGTTGTCTGCCATAGAAATTTCGTCGTTCGCATTGTATTTGTCTACAAGCTCAATTTTTTCAATTGGAAACTTTGCTTCGTAAAGTTTTTGCATAATTTCAGAAACTTCTTCTGCAATTAGCTTGTTTACAATAAGCTCGCCTTGTTTTGTGCTGTCGTCAAACCCAAGGTGCAAGCATTTCACAAGACGTAAGTCACTTATTTTTATGTTTTCGTTTTGCTTAAAGGATTTCCCGTTTATTAATGAAAAAATATTATCTGTAATTTGGCATACGTTGAAACAATTTTTTGCGTCCACGAAAATCACACCTTAACCTTTTTATTTTATTATAGTCATTTAAAATTAAAACTGGCTAATGCAGATGTTATATTACTATAATATTCGGCTAAGGTAAATTTATCATTTCGTAAAGTAATAAATTATTCCAACAATAATTGATGTAAGCGTACCATAAAGAATTACAGGCCCTGCAATAATAAACATTTTTGCGCCAACACCAAAAATTAACCCTTCTTTTTTAAACTCAATGCTAGGTGCCGCTACAGAATTTGCAAAGCCTGTTACTGGAACAATGCTTCCAGCACCGGCAAACTTACCAAGCTTGTCATAAACGCCAAATCCTGTTAAAAGAACACCCAAAAAAATTAGTGTTACAGTCATAAGGGTGCTTGCTTGCTCCTTTGGTATGCTCATTTTTATATAGCTGTTCATAATAAACTGCCCTATGCTGCAAATTAGCCCGCCAACAACAAACGCCTTTAGGCTGTCTGTCAGCAAATGGCTGTTTGGCGAAACTTGCTTTACAAGGTTGCCGTAATTTGTTTTGCCTTTTTGCGACTGGTCCATTTTGCCCTCCTAATCTATTAATCCTCAAATCTATTAATCTCCAAACCTATAAAACCCTTCTACAGTGAAATAAAGAATTGCGCCGACACATTTTCCAATAGCTATAGCAAGAATAAAGTAAAACATTCCTTGCTGCACACGCCCACGCCTTGTTAAAATTGGAATAACGTCCAGAACTTCTGCAAGTGACATTGCCAAGCAGCCGTAAAAAATGCCTGTAACAAAAGACAAAATTGCTGTTAAAACTTTTCCAATAGGAAAATGATAGTCAATAAACATTGTGCTTGTGCCGAAAATACCACCAACAATTATTGCTTCTTCATAAAGCTTAATATATTTTGACGTGCTTGTTTTTTGTGCAAGCCGCTGCACTATACCAATTACAGTAATAAAGGCAAAAACTGCCCCCGAAATTACAACCCCAGAGCCAAAACCAAAAACTATGCACACCAAATTTTTAAGAGCCAGAACCATTTTGGTTGTTCTCCTGCATACGTAGCTTTTCTGTGCTTAAAGTGTCTATTACGGTGTCTTGCACGTTTTTTTCGTAGGTTGTCATTTCAACTTCAATTGGCGTTGGGTCATCGGTTATTTTAATACCTATAAAGTGGTTGTAAAAAACAATAATTCCTGCCGCAAGCCCCAAAGAGTATGGTATTTGCAAAATTAAAGGCCTGCTTGTTTTAGAATTAAAAATTATATAGTAAAAGTTTTCTAAAACTTTTGGTAGCTGAGAGTCTGTGTGGAAGCTCATAATTGCCGTTGCCGAGCCTACGAGAAGCGTTACAACAACGAAAACAATTTTTGCCCATTTTAAATAAATGTTATCGACGCTTTTTTCGGCTTTGTATTCTACAATTGTGTCCATTTCACCAAGGTTATTTATAGTATAATCAGGGTAAACCTTTTTTATAGCTTTTACGATATCTGTTACCGAAACCAAATAATTGCTTTTTTTCTCATGCTTATTTTGCTGAAGCTTTTTTATGTCTAAAAGCTCCAGCGTTTTTATTTTATCAGAAACGTCTTTTGTAGCAACAATTTCCGCCAAGTCCTGAATTAAAATTTTGTCACGGCCTGCCACTGCAATTTTTTTGGCAGGCTTTATATAAATATCCAAAAAAACACCGCCCCTTAAAAAAATAGGGGCAAAGCTAAGTTTGCTTGCCCCTTTGGGTTCGAGGCTACGCCCCGATGTGATGTAATAACAACTACTTTGTTCTGTTTTTCTTGTCCATTTCGTTGTTGTTCATATCTTCGTTGTTGTTATTGTTGTTACCCTTGTTTGAATTGTTTTTGTCCATGTTAGCTAACCTCCCTTCTTGATAATTATTATGGAAAGGAATTGGCTTTTTTATACATAAAAGTTAAATGATTTTATAAAATGAAAAAACCCTCGTTTTATCGAGGGCAAAAGTTTGTTAATTTGTTTGCGTTATCGCAATTTTAATAAACAGTTCACCATTTTGCGGCAAAAAACCGTTGAAGCGTTCGATATTTTTGCCGCAAAATGGTGACTATAAAAACTCAAATTGCTATAGCAATTCCTTTTTTAATCGACACTATCTCTCGGTCAAAATGCCAAACGGCTAGGCGTTTGGCTTCCCTCAGCCAATATCGTTAAAAACTGGAATTGCTATATACAAGTGTTTTTCTAAAGAGCATAATAATTATAATGTTTAAAGCTGAACTAATTAGAAGCGTAAGCGGAACACTAATTGCGTCATACATAAAACCAAACACAACTTGACCAATTGGAACAAAAGCTGCACAAAGCCCAAAAATTGTGCTGACACGCCCCATCATTTCAAGTGGTGTAACCTGCTGTAACAATGAAGAAATTCCAATGTTTATAAAAGTGGTGCAAGCTCCAAGAAGCATACAAATTATAAGAATTGATACAAATGGAACGAGGTAGCCGTCAAATATACCTACATAAAATTGGCTTGTGACAACGCTAAACAAGAGTCCGCAAAAAGATGAAGCCATAACAAAGTAAAAAGTAATTTTGCCAAGTGTCAAACGTTTGTTTACATAAGGCACTAAAACGGCGGCAATGCTTGTTGCAATAATAAAAGCGCCGTTTATCATACCAACTTCATAGTCACGTACACCCAAAACTTGCTTTGAAAAATATGTAAGCCCTAAAAAAGTAGGTGCGCCTGCAAAGTTTATAAAAAGCGCAACAAGTATAATTGTATAAAGCAGCTTTTTGCCTTTTACAAACGCTACACCTTCTTTAAAGTCGTTAATAAACGTTACAGTAGTTTTTTCCTTTGTTTTGTCCTCGTTGTTTGGAACTCGAATAAACATTTCTGAAATTGCTGAAAGAAAAAAGCTTACAGAATTTATAATTAAAATTATGTAGATACCCAAAATACCCATTAAAAACCCTGCTAAAACCCCAGAAATTATGCTTCCAAAGCTTCTTATCATAGAGCTAAAGCTGTTTACTGCAACAAGCTCATCTTTTTCTGCTACGCTTGGAATTATTGAAGCTATTGCAGGGCTAAAAAAAGCAGAAATAGCAGAGAGTAACGTAGTTAAAATGTAAACATGCAACATTGAAAGCTCGCCATTTATGTAGTATAAAACTGCAAAAACACCTGTTACTATAGCACTTAAAAAGTCAAGACCTACAACTATTTTTTTCCTGTCAAACCAGTCGGCAATTACGCCGGCAAAAAGCCCTAAAATAATATTTACTGCAAAGCTTAAAGCGTTTACCATTGCAAATTTTGTTGCAGAGCCTGTAATGTAAAGGACGTAAAGAGAAAGGGCAAAGCTTTGCATGTTAGAGCCTATTAATGAAACAAGCTGGCCTGCAAGAAGTAGTGAAATGTTGCGCTTGCGAAGAATTTTCAAGTTCAAGTTAAGCACCCTCTTTCAATGATATTTGTAATCATTATATCAGTTTGCCTTTGTGCCTTCAAGCAACATTAGTTTGCATTTTAAGTTGGAATTTTCGTTGCGTTTGCAACTTTGGGTTTCTTTATAAGCCTTGCTTTGCAATAACTTGGTTTAAAGTCATCAAATTTAAGTGTTCAACTTAATTGCTTGACTCCACATATTTTTCTTTTAAATTTACAAACAATTTTACTAAGTATTGCCTGTAAGTATAATCTTAAAAATAAACAAATAAATTTGTTAATACTTACCAATTGATATTTATTGTAATATCAAGTATATATAGAATTGCAAACAGATTATCAAATAATAAAGGACGAAAATGTGCACAAATATTCCGCTATTACTGTTCCTACAAACACTTATCAGAATAAACTAGCTCAAAATGCAAAGCAGGCACACTACAACATGAACCAGTACAATACCAAAATTCCTTCCACTGAATTTGCTGCTATAAAGCAAGGTTACACAAAAATGACAGAATCTCAATCATCATACCATAAAATCACAAATAGTCACCAAGGTAATTATGCAAATAACAACAAGAAATACATAGATAGTACTGGAAAGAAAGAAGCGGTTTAAAGCAATGGCAAGTTGGTAGCAGACCCAACTAACTACGGTATTTATAATTACGGCTCACCAAAAACAAACGTAATTCAGCACGCTGTGAAAGATGTAATACCTTATTTCATTTGGGGAAATGGTACTGGGGATAAGTCTAAATTCGTGGATCGAGTTCTAGCCCCATTTAGGCGTTAGAGCATATGAATAGTTGCGGATTTTACGTAATGAACTTTTCTTAATCGTTAGTGTTTTCATTTATCAAAGCTCTATGCAAATTGCTCTTTTTGTAATTTGCATAGATAGACAGCTAATTTAATAGCAATTCCATTTTTATTTAACGTTCTCTAACAATTAATAACGCCAACTAAAAACATTTGCATTAATATATAATAAAGTTTAAAAATGGAATTGCTATTGTTAAAAACATATTACATTTGTGGCTAAGATACTAATTTGATAGGAGAATTATTTTGGAATACAAAGATACAATAAAAACATCAAAATGGGCTAATATATTTACCCTTGTTGGGTTGTTTAATTTTTCTTCATACCTTATTTGTTTAGCGTTTGCATTTTTAAGCAGTTACCAGGAAAATATGGCTTTTAAAATTCTCGAATTAATTGCTAAGTTTTTTTTCCTTTATAGCGTATTCTTTTCTTGGATAATATCTTTGGTTATACTTATTTATTTAATAGTAGTTCTTTGCATAAAAAAGGAGTATAGAAGGTATATTCTTTCATTAGTCGTAAACGCTTTAGCAGTATTTGTCAATTTAATTATAATTTACATATTAACGTTAAATAGCTAGGAACTGAAACCCACAACAGTAAATTTAAAACACGTTACAATAAGGAGATTTCAATGAGTGAGTTATCAGTGTTCATTGCAAAAAAATTAACAAAAGAGCCTTTACATGATGTAAAAAGTTTTAACTTGAATGACGATAGTGTCTATTTTATCTTTAATAGGCCACTTGAGAATACATTAATTGTGCATATATCAAATGAAGAAGACAACAATATTTGTACATTTCCAATTTTTCCTGAAGTGGTAAATGCAGTATTTGAGCATACTAAAATCCCTTATTTGCGTTTTTTAACTTCAGAATTATTAATAAGGCAAAGCACTTTACAGGAGTGGAGGATAGAAGTTATAGATTATAGTTCAAAAATAAAGATTAAAGACATCACGATTACTATAAGCAAGCAAAAAATAATTTATAAATAACCTAAAATTTAATACACAATTTAAGCAGCCTCCCAGCATGTTCAACTTTTAAATAAGCGTTAAATAGTTCAATTTATGAATCATTCAAGTTTTGCCATAAATTTTACCTTAACTCCCCATGCCGCTATTTAGTAGCATGGGGAAAACGCTCCAAATAGAAACCTAAAAAGGTACTTTCAATATTCAACTACTCCACATCTGAAAGACTTTCTATAATTTTAACGGCTTCTTCTTCATTAATGCTATCGTCATTTGTTGCAATTACATCATACCTAATATTTTTGAAAGTATAATCTCTTGATTTATAGCGTTCAATAGATGGGTTTTTCATGTCCAATTCACTAGCTGTTAAAAACCTAACAGCGTCCATTTTTTGAAGAACAGCCATAATTGAAGAATTTGTCGTAGAGCCATTATCTTCATATAAATCGCTGTAAAAAATTGTTTTATTAAAGCCTTGAATTTTAGGGTTGCTTACTTTGCCGTTTGGTGACACACCAAAAGTAACCACATCAAAGTTTTCTTCAAACCTGCCAATTATGTCAATACAACCTTTGTCACCATTTCTTAATGTTAACTGGTATGAGCCTATATATTTTTTATAAATGTCTGGAAACTTAAACGTTTGCATTAAGTTTCCATTCTCACTTATAACAGACTGCGTAGGCGGCATGTTTTCGTCAACATAGTCTGGGCTTAAATAAAATAAAATGCTTATAGAATCAAGCGTGTATCCAACTGGTATATATGAAGGCAGCTTTAAGCGTTTTAATTTAGAGTTTCTTAAAAGCTCTTTCAGTTCATTAATTGAACTGCATGTTTCAATTATACCTGTCTGAGAAGTTGATATGCGAAACTTACCATCTTTTGTAGCATCAAGTACCCGTATAACTTCCCCATCATTTCTAACTTG
The DNA here is from genome assembly GCA_964492715.1 of uncultured Defluviitaleaceae bacterium. GTDB lineage: Bacteria > Bacillota > Clostridia > Lachnospirales > WRBF01 > CAZBLK01. The sequence continues at coordinate 26,227 of CAZBLK010000005.1, forward strand.
CCGAAAAGCTTTTTCATCAGCAGATTCTTGAACATACCCCTCCGCTAAAGGGTATATTTTATATTCTTCCTCATAATTTGTTTTAACAATTTTTCCGTCCCACCCAACGTCATAGCTGCTAATAACTCCGCTGGCATAAACTGCCCCACCAATCAAAATAATTATGCTTCCGATAACAGCTGCAATAAATGAAGGTCTAAACATTTTTCCTCGGAAGCTACGCCGTACACCCTTTTCCAAAATGTTTTCAAGCAAGCTGTCAATTCTCTCATCAAAGCCTTCTGGCGTTTGCACTTGCTCATTTGCTGCATATGATTTTATTTTCTCATCAAAATTTGTCAAAATCCAAACCTCCATTTCCTTCTATAATTTGCTTCAACTTTTCCTTTCCACGTGAAAGACGTGACTTCACAGTGCCTTGCGGCAAAGAAAGCGTTTCTGCAATGGTTTTTATGCTCATGTCCTCGTAGTAAAAAAGAACAACTACACATCGAAATTCATTGGGTAGCAGGTTTACAAAGCTCCATAAAATTTGTGATGTGTTGTCAAAATCTTTTACAGCAATTTCTGGAGGAACGGTGTAGTAATCAACCTTTGCCCTTTGCTTTAAAATTTTGTAACATTCTCTTACAAGTATTTTCATAACCCACGGCTTAAAACTGTCCACGTTTTTTAATGATAAAATCGATTTATATGCTTTTAAAATGCACTCGCTAACGGCGTCCTCTGCGTCAGAGCTGTTGCTTAAAATGCTGTTTGCAACCCTAAACATGTTTAGTTTGTAAGCTTTAATTTGTGAAAGAACAAAGTCTTCTTTTTCTTTTAATAATTCCATAGCTTTATCATGCCGTGAATTAACTTTTGATATGCCGTTTTTGACAGGTTGTTCTGTAACTGAATAATCCAAAATTTCACCCCACTTTGTTTTGCCTTATTAGTTTCTATTATATAGAGTGTTTTAATTTAAAAAAAGTTCCCAAGCAACAAAAAAACTACAAAATGCGTAAAAAACAATTCACGCATTTTGTAGTTTTTTACACTAACTATTAGTGTAGAAAAAAATTTCATTATTTGTTTGAAGCATATAAAAAGTTAAGTTTTGCAGCATGGGCGGCTTCGTCCGAAAGAAGTTCAAACATAATGTCCCTGTAACGCACGTTCATCATAAGGAAGTATATCTTACGGTAAAACTCGCTTCCGTTTAGCTCGCTAAAAATGCTTTTTTCGTATTCTTTAAGAAGGTTTCTTCCAATTGGTTTTATACCTGCTTCAACTTTTGGTCTTTTGCCTGTAAGCGAAAAATAAACGTCGGACATAAGGGCGTAGTGCTTTTTTTCATCTAGCTGTATTTCACGGATAATTTGCTTGTCGGAAAGGCTTTTTGCCATGTTCATAAGCTTGCCGTAATATACAAAGTCCATTTGTTCGTCTTTTAACGCCTCAATTAGTAAGTCCAAGATTTTTTTGTCCGCTTCGTTGTTTGGCGCATGTTTTTCTGTGTTTTTTTCTAGGTAATCCTCAACTTCGCTTTCTTCTACGACAGAATCATAATTGTAAGGATACATTTATTTCCCTCCCAATATCGCAATTTGAATAAACAGTTCACCATTTTGCGTAAAAAATCGTTGAAGCGTTCGATATTTTTGCCGCAAAATGGATTGGTGACTACAAAAACTCAAATTGCTATATGTATGTATTAATTATTTATATGCTTTTGCAGGCAATTTGTGAACTTTTACAAGTTTTATGCCGATAAAAATATATATTCTTTTATAATGGAGATATACTTGATATGAAAATAAATTCAAATTATATACAAAATCAAACGGAAACTATTGTACCAAAGCAGCCCGACGGTGTACCGCAAGCACAAGCCGAAGCAAAGCCAAAAGCGGAAGAAGCAACCGCACTTAAAAGCGTAATTTCCGAAGCACTGTCGCTCGCAGGGTTTAAGTCCGACCCTGATTTTATTAAGCTTGCCCAGCTTTTAATAAAAGCGCAAATGCCAATTAACAAGGAGACACTAACTTCGCTTAACCAGTCGTTAAAGCTTATGGGGCAAGATGCCACAGAAAAAGCACTTTTTTTGCTTGCAAACGACATTCGGCCTACGCCAAAAACTACCCATCTTTTAAGCGGTTTTGTAAATGGCGAAAACAAAATTGCAAGCCAACTGCAAAGCCTCGCCGAAAGCATTGCAACACTTAGTGATGGTGAACTAAAAGACCAGCTTGTAAAGCTTGTTTTGGGTGAAGAAGTATTCCAAAACTTAGAAGCCAGTTTAACCAAAGGCGAATCTTCAATTTTTGAAAAAAGCGTTCAGCCAAGTAATGTGTCGGAAACTGCGCAAGCAGAAGTTTTGCCAGCAAAACCAACTGTAGCTTCTACAGAAAATGCGCTTACAGAAAAAGCTTCTGACAGCTTAACCAAAGCTATTTTGGAGCTTCCAAAAGGAGAAGTGCTTTCGCAAGAAAAAGTTGCTCAGCTTGTTAAAGAAGCTTTAGGCGAAACGATAAAGGGGCAAGCTGAACAACCTACAGTAACTCAGCAAGAAGCAGGCAAACTGCAACCCCAACCACAAGCACAAGCTTTGGAAAAGATAATTCCAAAACTAACTGAACAGTTAAATAATGTTATTAAAGAATTTGCTCAAACAAGTGATACGGCCGCTTTAAAATCAGCAGTTAAAACAATTGTAGAAAACGAACAAGTGTTTTTTAAAAACGAGTTAACTTTGACAGAAGAAAAGCTTGTAAATGAAAAAATTTTACTTGACGCCCCAGAAAAAAAGTTATCACCCAAAAGCCAAACAGAAGTTTTAGCCTCATCATTAAAAGAAAAGCTTGCGTTCAACCCAAAAGGCACAACAAACAAAGAGCTTGACAATTTTTATAAAGAGCTTGTAAAAACAATTGACGAAATAAAAAACAAAGCGGCAGAAAAGTTAGACATGCCAGAAGCCGCAAAAATTTTAAAGGAAGCAACAGCCGTCAACCAAACAGTTGACTTTTTTACGCACGTAAAAAACAATTTGTTCATGCAAATTCCGCTTTCATTAAACGACGGAACGACAAACGCAGAGCTTTATGTTTTTAAAGACAAAAAGAAAAAGTCGGAAGCAAGCGGCGAGTCGCTAAGTGCATTAATTGCATTGGACACAGCTTCAATGGGGCATTTTGAAGCGTATGTTCAAAAGAATAGAAAAAGTATAAACGTTCAGTTTAGAATTGAAGGCGAGCGCATAGAAAAGCTTGTCCGTGAAAATGTTCATTTGCTGAACACTGCACTTTTAGAGCATGGGTACAGCCTTGACGGGTTTGGGTTCAAAAAAGAGGAAGAAGCTTTTACACTTTTGGATTTAAACAAATTGGATTTGGGCGGAAGTTCTGTTGATGGTTTTGACTTAAATATTATTGATATGAAGGGGTAAAGTACCTAAACATTAACTGTGATGATTTGAAAAGTACAACTATATTTTTTGATTCTCCTAGGGCGTGTTTGGTAAATCGCTTAGTACGGATTTTCAAGCAGAGTTTTCGTTATACGAGGAAGGAAAAACCACATTTATTCAAAGGTAAATAAGGTTTTTTCTGACGAAGTATAGCGGAAAGTCTGCCGAAAAGACGTGCATGGATTTACCAAACAAGCCCTAGTGAAATTCGTTCCTTGTTAAACGTTGAAGATTCGTTAACAGTAGTTGTTAATTTAGGTATATCATCTTCTGTAATATAATCAAATAACAAAATATCAGCTATATTTTTCTTGTTTGAATAAAAGTTGTCTTTAACTAACTTTATAATGCGCTTCTCTACTTTTCTATCACTACTAATTATGCCTATATTAATTCTATTTGAGGGTATGTCTATGCAAGCAGTAGAAATTCCCAATTCAATAGATTTATCAACCAAAAAGTTGTAAACATTATTAAGCTCGTTTTCAGAAAAAGTAGCTGCTTTAAATTTTACAAATACATCATCATTTGACTTGTTGATTTTGCTGTTAATTCTTTTCTTAGAAAATGCCAAAGGGTTTTTCTTAATATTATCTAACGTTTCACTACCTTCTACAAATAATAAAACAAGTGTATCATTAGAATCAATATAAGCCCCACTATAATCAGACAAATGTATTTGACCTTCTTTCAAGTTAGCATCAACAACAGGCTCTATTCCCACTTCATTTAATACATTATCGGTGTTTAAACCTTCGACGTAAACTTGCTCTAACATATTAACTGAATCCAATGACTGAATTACATCAATATCGTATACATTGGAGGAATTTAAGTTTTCATAATTATTATACATATTATCAGCAAACATTGATTGTGAGAAACTAAGCATAAGTGAAAGTACCAATAGTAAACTAAATATTTTTTTCAAAACAAACAACCTCCTATTTTTAGTTGAAGTTAAGCTTGCTATAATGTATTACTTTATTAAAAACATGCTTTAGTATAATGAAAAAACTATTTTTGCTTCAATCACATAATCATTCATATTAAAGAAGATTATTAGAAACCTGTGTGTAACTACAAACAGTTTAATGAAATTGCCTCTTAAACACAAGCAAATATGCAATAAGCAAGTTCCTATCGTTACTAATTGTATATATAATATCAAGTTATTTTTTAATATAAAAACACCCCTCTAGCCTAGAGGGGTGAAACTTTCCTTTTAAAACCCGTGCACCCACCGTTGACATTTCTTTCCGAGTGGTACCACTACAGTAAGCTCGAGCCAAGCGACCCTACGGCACACAGTTAGAATTGCTTAGTGCTGCTTTCTTCCGAACCTGACACGCTTCACAAGTAACCATTGCGTAAGACTTAACCGTCAACACCACTTATAGTGGGCAAACCCCACAAAGAAGGAGCCGAAGGACAGGCGTAACCCTCGCTATAGCGGACTGCGAGTACAGGGAACCGCTACCTCCCCAGCTAGCACGGATAGCTTATTATATATTATGTTTTGGGTTATGTCAAATTATTTTTAAGGTATAATAATTAACTGATTTTATTTTAAAATTTTACTTGCATACTAAACCTTTTTATGATAGAATGTAAAAAAAATCGGAAAGGTGGTGAAAGGAATGAAAATAAACGTGAAAGATTACTTTCTTGCAAACGGACAATCGTGGGATAAAGTTGTACTTTTAGTATGTGCAAGCCATGCTATTTCAGCATTGCAAATTGCTACAAGGGGGAAGTCTGCCATTTTGACAGTTTATCAAATATTTCACGGTTGTTTTGAATGCCTTTCACCGCACAAGTTTAGCCTAAGCTTTTAAAGCTTTTAGGTTTAATTTTTGTAGTGTTACCCCATGCAGTCAAAGCGGCTGCATGGGGTATTTTTATGCCCAAATAAATGTGGAATATCGCAATTTTAATAAATAGTTCACCATTATGCGTCAAAAAATCGTTGAAGCGTTCGGTATTGTTGCCGCATAATGGTGACTACAAAAACTCAAATTGATATATAAACTTAAAAATGTGCGGCTTTCAGAGTGGGTGGGGAAATGGAAAATTCATTTTTTATGAAAGGGTAACTAATATGATACTTAAAAAGTTTTTTAAAACAGCGCAAATTTCGTTTCAAGGACAAACAAACGGCGGCTTTTTGTACTTGCTTCCGCTAAGCTTTGTAAACGTAATTTACTTATTACCACTTATGTTTTTATGGAAAGTTGTTGCACAAAGCGGCGTTGATGTAGGCATGAGCCTTGCGCAGCTTTTAACATATACATTTGTAAATGCAATTCTTTCAGACATGATGAACGTAACGACGTTTGCTACTGCATGGAATTATGAAGGCAAACTTGGTGGGCTTTTTGTTCGCCCAATGTCAGTTTTTTGGCAAGTTATTTCTCAAACTGTTGGTGGCTGGCTTCCAAAGCTTTTAGTTTTTTCGCTGCCAATGCTTTTGGCTGCTCCGTTGTTTGGAATTTCGGTTGTGCCTGCAACGCTGTGGTTTTTCCCTAGCCTACTTTTGTGTATTTCGCTTGGGTTTGCCATTGAGTTTTTCTTTGTTTGCGTCACAATTCGGCTTAGGGGCATGGCTTACTTGGGGTATGTGATTCGTATGGCTATAGTTTCCTTATTTTCGGGAACAGTTGTGCCGTTTAAGCTTTTGCCGTTTGGGTTGGATAAAGTTTTCGAGCTTCAGCCGTTTGGAAGTTTGGGCGGTGCGCCGCTTTCGCTTTTTGTCGGCACGGTTTCGCCTTACCGTACAATTTTACTTCAAATATTTTGGAATGTAATAATTTGGATTGTTGCAGTTTATTGGTTTAAAAAATCACAAGAAAGAATGGTGAGCTTTGGTGGATAAAGTTTCTTTTAAGCGGTTTTTATCGCTTTATGCAATTTATGCAAAAATGGACTTAGTGTGGCTTTTGCGAGACACTAAGTTTGCAATTTTGGCTATTGCGTCAGACATTGTTTCAAGCATTTCTTCCATGACAGCCGTTTTTCTTTTGGCATGGAGGTTTGGGGGAATAGGCGGTATGGGAAAGTACGAGGTGCTTTTTATGCTGGGCTATGCAAACATTGTTTTTGGCTTAATTTTAATGTTCGGTGCAAACAATAACGTGCACATAAGCCGAATTATCGGCAGAGGGCAGCTTGAGCACATGTTTGTTCAGCCGCTTCCCTTAGGTACACAGCTAGTTACGGGCGGCTTTTTTCCGTTTACTTGTTCAAGCAACTTGCTTTCGGGCGTTATTGTGCTTGTTGTTGCAATTGTAAACTTAAAGCTTGCGCTTCCTTGGTGGTGGGCTTTGTCGCTTGTTTTAAACGTTTTTGTAAGTGTAACATTTGTTGTTGGGCTTGCATATTTGTCTTCAAGCCTTACATTTTACGCACCAGTACAGTGTGAAGAAATTACTACTTATATAATTAGCTCGGCTAAACATTTAAGCACGTTTCCGCTTTCTGGAATGCCGCTTTATTTGCAGCTTCCACTTATAACAGTTTTTCCAGCAGGGCTAATTGCTTGGTTTCCGACGCTTGCGCTTTTAGGCAAGCCGACACTTGGGGTTAGTCAAGCGTTTCCAGTTTTTGCAGCAATAGCTTTGGCACTTATTGCCGCTTACTTCTTTAAGAAAGGGTTGAATTTTTATGCTAGAAAAGGCATTAATAGATACACAGCAGCAGGACGCAATTAAAATTAGTGGGGTAACAAAAGTTTTTACACAATGGCAACGTGATAATGCAGGAAAAGGAATTTTAAAAAACCTTTTAAAGCCAGAGAAAAAAATTATTACCGCATTAGAAAACGTTTCGTTTAATGTAAAGCACGGTGAGTTTGTTGCGTATGCAGGGCCAAACGGTGCAGGCAAAAGCACAACTATGAAGTTGCTTTCTGGTATGCTTGTGCAAAACAGCGGCGACATTTCTGTGCTTGGCATGTCACCCAGCAAACAACGTGTAAACCTAATGAGCAAAATTGGTATACTGTTTGGAAACAGAACCGAACTGTGGTGGGACCACCCAGTTTCGCAAAGCTTTGAGTGGAAGAAAGTAGTTTGGAACATACCAGACGACGTTTACAAAAGAAATTTTGAAATGGTTGTCGAGCTTTTGGACGTGGAAAAGCTTTTAAAAACGTATTCAAGAGAGCTTTCATTGGGCCAGCGTATGAGGGCAGACCTTGCGATGATGCTTTTGCACAGCCCCCAGCTAATTTTGCTAGACGAGCCTACACTTGGGCTTGACGTGGTTGCCAAGCGGCAGATGATTGATTTCCTAAAAAAGATAAACCGTGAAAACGGTGTAACAATTGTTGTAACAAGCCACGACATGGACGACCTTGAGGAAATGGCGCAGCGCATTTTGATGATTGCAAACGGCAAAGTTGCTTTTGACGGAAGCTTTGACGGGCTAAGAGAAATTACAGGCAACATAACAAGGGTTGTTATAGCAACAGAAGAAGGCTTTGCACCAAACATTACAAACGGCAAGCTTGTTTCGGCTGAAAACGGTGTGTTCGAGTTTGATGTTGACCTTGCAAAGCTACCTGTTAAAAAGCTTTTGGGGCAGCTTTCGCTTTTGGACGGCGTAAAGGACGTTGAAATTAAAAAGGCTCCGATAGAGCAGGTTATTGCAGAAATTTATAGAAGCTGGTAATTTTCTTACGTATTCCCCCAAGGTTTGGGGGAATACGTTACTTCTTCACATATACTTTTATAATATGTCTAATTTCTTTATATTTCCCCGAAAATAAAACCCAAAAAAATAAATAAAAAATAATTCAAAAAATATTCACAAAACCTATGGCAAAATTAAAAATAATATGTTATAATATTATAAAATAATTAAAAATCACAAAAATACAATTTACAATAATTGTTTTTTTATTTTTTAATTATTATCGTTAATATATTAACTAACAATGTTTTTTGCTTGGCTAATCATATTATTATGCCAGAAATATGAATTATGATTCACGTTTCATATTTTTAAAAATAATACAGTTAGAGCTTGTAGTTATTGCATATTATTTTAAAAAGACAACTGGATTGCAAAAAATATTTGTTTTATCAAATTTATTTTAAGAAGTGGAGGTAATTGACAGTGGATTTTAATTTGGACAAGGAATATTTGCTTCTTCAAGACATGCTTAGGAAGTTTGCTGTAAATGAGGTAAAACCTATTGCAGAAGAAGTTGACGAGGAAGAACGCTTCCCAGATGAAACTGTTGAAAAAATGAAACGCTACGGCTTTATGGGAATTCCGTTTCCAAAGCAGTACGGTGGACAAGGCGGAGACAACATTGCGTACAGCATGGCAGTTGAAGAACTTTCAAAACATTGCGGAACTACAGGTGTAATTGTGTCTGCCCACGTTTCACTTTGCTGCGCACCAATTTTTGAAAACGGTACAGAGGAGCAAAAGCAAAAATATTTAGTTCCACTTGCAAAAGGTGAAAAGCTTGGTGCTTTTGGCTTAACAGAACCTGGCGCCGGCACAGACGCAGCAATGCAACAAACAAAGGCTGTTCTTGACGGTGATAATTACATACTAAACGGAACAAAAGTTTTCATTACAAACGCTGGCAAAGCCGACGTTTATATAGTCATTGCAATGACTGACAAGTCGAAGGGCACAAGGGGCTGCTCGGCGTTTATCGTTGAAAAGGGCTTCAAAGGTTTTTCTATCGGCAAAAAAGAAAAGAAAATGGGTATCCGTGGCTCGTCTACTTGTGAATTAATTTTTGAAGATTGTGTTGTTCCAAAAGAAAACCTTTTGGGCAAAGAAGGCCAAGGCTTTAAAATTGCAATGAAAACATTAGACGGCGGCAGAATTGGTATTGCGTCGCAAGCACTTGGCATTGCACAAGGCGCAATTGACGAGGTTGTAAAGTATGTTAGAGAGCGTAAGCAATTTGGCAAGCGTATTTCACAATTCCAAAACACGCAATTTGAGCTTGCCGACATGCAAACAAAAGTTGATGCAGCAAGGCTTCTTGTTCAAAGGGCGGCTTTTGCAAAGGACAACAACTTACCATACAGCCACCTTGCGGCAATGGCAAAGCTTTACGCTTCCGAAGTTTCAAGCGAAGTTACAAGAAAAGCTGTTCAGCTTGCTGGCGGCTACGGCTACACAAGGGAATATCCTTTTGAAAGAATGATGCGTGACGCAAAAATAACTGAAATTTATGAAGGTACTTCTGAAGTTCAAAAAATGGTTATTTCTGCACACATGAAAGTAAATTAATATTTAAGAAAGGTAGGTTAGGTCATGAAAATTGTAGTTTGCATTAAGCAAGTGCCTGACACAAACGAGGTTAGAATTGACCCAAACACTGGCACGCTTATAAGGGAAGGCGTTCCCACAATTATAAACCACGATGACAAAGCAGGAATTGAAGCGGCTCTTGCCCTTAAAGATGAAGTTGGCGCAACAGTAACTGTTGTTACAATGGGCCCGCCACAGGCAGACCTTGCTTTGCGTGAAGCGCTTGCAATGGGTGCTGACGAAGCTTATTTAATTACAGACAGAGCTTTTGGCGGTGCAGACACTCTTGCAACTTCTTTAACAATTGCTGCCGCTTTAAAGAAAATTGGCTTTGACTTAATTATAGCTGGGCGTCAAGCAATTGACGGTGACACAGCCCAAGTTGGCCCACAAATTGCAGAGCATTTGGGCATTCCGCAAGTTAGCTATGTTGAACACATTAAAGTAGGCAGTGACAACAACCTTGTTGTAAAACGCCAATTTGAAGACAGATACCACGTTTTGGAAGTTAAGCTTCCTTGCCTTCTTACCACTCTTACAGAGCTTAACAACCCACGCTACATGTCCGTAGCTGGCATTTTTGACGCTTACAGAGAAAAAGAAGTTAAGAAAATTACTTTTGCAGACTTAGAAGGCGAGCACCTTTCGGCGGAAGTAATTGGGCTTAAAGGCTCACCCACTAAAGTTTACAAGTCGTTTACAAAGCCGGTTAAATCGGCAGGCAAAGTTTACGAAGTTGATGCTGACGAAGCTGTTCAAATTATTATGGATAAGCTTCAAGAAAAGTTTATTATATAAGAAAAGGGTAGTTTGTAGGAGGTTTATTATGGGCGGAGATATTTTAATATACGCCGAACAGCGTGACGGCAAGCTTCAAAAGGTAGCCTTCGAGCTTGTCGGCAAAGGAACAGAGCTTGCAAAGGAGCTTGGCTGCAAAGTTGTTGCTGTTCTTTTGGGAAGCGACGTTTCGCACCTTGCAGATGAATTAATTCATTACGGTGCAGACGAAGTTGCTTTGGTTGATAACGAAATGTTAAAAGAGTATGTAACAGAGCCTTACGCTAAAGCTGTTACACAAGTTATAAAGGAAAGAAACCCTGAAATTGTTCTTTTTGGTGCTACGTCTATCGGGCGTGACTTAGCACCAAGGATTTCTGCAAGAATTAAAACAGGCTTAACAGCAGACTGTACAAAGCTTGAAATTCACGAAGAAACAAAACACTTACATATGACACGTCCAGCTTTTGGCGGAAACATTATGGCAACTATCATTTGCACAGAGCACAGGCCGCAAATGGCAACTGTTCGCCCTGGTGTAATGAAGGCTAACACAAAAGACACTTCAAGAACAGGAAGCTGCTCTGAAACAAAAGTAGATTTTTCAGAAAGCGACCTTAACGTAAAAGTTTTAGAGGTAATTAAGCAAACAAAGCACGGCAAAGATATTACAGAAGAAAAGGTGCTTATTTCTGGCGGCAGAGGTATGAAAGAAGAAGCATTTAACGGTGCTCTTCGTGACCTTGCTAACGTGCTTGACGGCGAAGTAACTGCTTCAAGGGCGGCTGTTGACGCTGGCTTTAGAGAAAAAGCTTACCAAGTTGGGCAAACAGGAAAAACAGTTCGTCCAAACCTTTATGTAGCTTGTGGTATTTCTGGCGCAATTCAGCACGTTGCAGGCATGGAAGAATCCGAGTGCATTATTGCTATTAACAAAAACAACACAGCACCAATTTTTGAAGTTGCTGATGTTGGTATTGTTGGTGATGCAAATGTTGTTGTGCCAAAGCTTGTTGAAGCTTTGAAGAAGTATAAAAATTAGGTGTTTTTGGGTGTGACGGGGTTATGTTACACCCCTTTTTCATGCTTAGGGAAGATAAAACCAAGATTAAAGCCAAAGATAAAACCTTGGGGGAGAGAACATTTTTTTACACGGCAAAAAAAGGTTCTCTCCCCCAAACCCACTATCTCCAAAAAAACCGAACTTTATGTTTGTTATGGGCTAAGATTGTGCTATAATTGTTATGTCAACAAAATTTTCCATCACAGTTAAGGAGGTTTAAAATGAAATACTCATTTCCAGAAGGGCTTTACACCGATGTTCGCATCGAACACATTTTTACAACAAATGTTTTTTACACGTTCCGAGAACTTGACGAATGTAAAGAAAAAAGTTACAGCGCAGCTTTTATAAGGGTGTTTGACGGCGAAACGTGGTATTATGCAAGCACAACAAACATAGACGCTATTCAAGCCGAAATCGACTCGCTTGCCAGCCTTGCAAAAAAGAACGATAAAATTTCTGAATCAAAGGTTTACAAAAACTTTAGTACAAATGTTGATGAAGTAATGGTTTTTACAGGTAAAGAGGTTTCTGCTGTCTCTCTTAACGATAAAATTGAACTTTTACAGCCAGCTATGTCTATTTTAGAGAAAAACGAGTACACAAAGCTTTGGCGTGTTCTTTATATTGATGAATACAAGGTTAAAGAATTTTACAACAGCAAGGGCGCAAGCGTAAAGTTTGACTATCAACGTTGCGGAGTTGCTGCTATGGTAAAGATGTCTAGTGAAGATAAAAAGTTTGAAAGCAGCTTTTCAAAAACATTTACAGAATTTTCTGCTATAAACGGCTATGAAGCCGAGCTTGCAGAAAAGTTAAAAGAGTTTGAAAGCTTTTTGCTAAACTCGGAAGCTGTTAAGCCTGGTGTTTACCCCGTTGTTTTTGCGCCCGAAGTTACAGGTGTTTTTGCGCATGAATGTTTTGGTCACAAAAGCGAATCCGACTTTATGGTGGGCGACGAAGAAACTAAAAAGGAATGGGCTTTGGGCAAGCGTGTAGGTTGTGACGAGCTTACAATTGTTGACTCTGGAAAAACTTTAGGCAATGGGTACGTTCCTTATGACGACGAGGGCATCAAAGCTGGCACAACATACCTTGTTAAAAACGGAATTTTAACAGGGCGTTTGCACAACGCTGTAAGTGCAGCAGATTTGGACGAGGAAGTAACAGGAAACGGGCGTGCAGTTAGCTTTGAGTTTGAGCCTATAGTCCGCATGACAAACACATACTTTGAAGCTGGTGCAAAAACTTTTGAAGAAATTGTTTCACAAACAGAAAATGGAATATTTGTAAAGTCTTATTCTCATGGGTCGGGTATGTCTACTTTTACAATTGCACCAAGGCTTGCGTACTACATAAAGAACGGCAAAATTGACAAGCCTGTCAGAGTTTCTGTAGTTACAGGCAGTGTGTTTGAAGCACTTGAAAACATTGACATGATTTCCGATAAAGTAGAGGATGAAGTTTCTATAACTGGCGGCTGTGGGAAAAATGAGCAATTTCCGCTTGCGGTAGGCATGGGTGGGCCATATATACGAGTTAAAAACATGAATGTACAATAAAGGAGGGGTTAGCTTGAGTAGTGCAAATCTAATAAAAGAAAATTATGTAACAAGGTTGAAAAAAACTGCGCTAAGTATTACAAACGGCAAAATTACAGCAGTGCAAAAATCTGACATTGCAAAAACCGGGTTAAGGCTTTACGAAAATGGCTGCATTGGCGTTTCGGGGGCTTTAGGAAGCTATGACGAAAACAAGCTTTTTAACAATGCAAAGAATATGCTTAATTTTAAAGTGCCTTATGATTGCGCCCCAACTGAAAACATTGTACGTACTGTTGACTTAACAGACCGCTTGCAGCTTACAGATGAACAGTTTGTTGAAAAATCCAAACAGCTTCTTGATATGCTTGCAGAAAAATTCCCAGACTTTATGTTTAGCCACAAAATATCCCTTCAAGAGCAAGAAACCTCGCTTAAAAATGACGTTGGTGCAAGCCTTTTGTTTAAAGATAAAATGGCTACAGTTCTTCTTTCTATTAAGCATAAGCTTTCTAAAAATTTAGATGACTACTATGGGTTTTATCAAGGACGGGTTTTTGACGTTAACGAGGTGTTTAACACAGTAACACAATATTGCCCGCACCACGACGACAAAGCAGACATTACCGAAGGAAAAATGCCAGTTGTGTTTTTAGATGAAGGGGTTTTACTTTTAAAGTTTTATAACGATTTACACGGAAGGATTTTCGGAACGGGTTCATCACTTTTTACTGGCAAAATTGGGCAAAAGGCGTTTAACGAGGGCTTTTCATTTGGCGTAGACAGAAATTCTATAAAAGCTTATACATGCTTTTTTGATGCAGAAGGTACAACGCTTGAAAACGACAAATTTATGCTTGTAGAAAACGGCGTTTTAAAGTCGCCTTTTACGTCAAAGAAAGTTGCCAAAAAGTACGGCTATGCAAACACTGGGTGCGCTTACGGCGAGTATGATTCTGTACCTAGCACATTTTACGATGCACTTTCCGTTTCTTCTAGCGGCAAAACAATAAAAGAGCTTGTAAATGGCAGAAAATCTATACTTGTAGCGGTAACAAGCGGCGGCGACTTTACACCGCAAGGCGAGTTTGCTGCGCCTGTTCAAGCGGCGTTCTACTTTGATGGCGAAAAAATAAGTGGCAGGCTTCCACAAATTGCCGTTACATCAAATGTTTTTGATATGTATGGGAATGATTTTATCGGGCGTTCTTCTGACGGTAATTCACCAAACAATTACTCTAAGTATATGGCTATGGAAATGAATGTTCGTAAAATTGGCGACTGGATGTAGTTGGTTGTAGCGTATAGATTTAATTTAATGAGCATAAATTTAAGGAAGGTCTGAAATTTATGCTCATTGCTATTTTTCAAACATGCCACATAGCAATTCAGTTGCAGGAACCCTTAAACAATTCCATATGAAATAAACATACACATACTACTTACAGCATAAAGACTATCCTTGTTTTTCTGAACAAATGAAGTTATCTCTTGCTTACCATAAAACAGCTTTTCAGCTTCTTCAAAAGTGAGCCCCTTGCACATAAAAGATTTTATTAATCCATCTTTCATTTCTTCAGTATACTCATTTTCATATGCTTCTGAAATAAATGCCTTATATTGCTCCTTATAATTTTCATCTTCTGGGTTTACAAATTGAACAAAGTCATTCATGCGAATGCCAACGTTTTTAAGCCCTATATTTTTCATTAATATGGGTGTTTTTAAACCAATTTCAAAATCCTTATTAAGTGTATCCAAAGTATTTCTGCGAATTTTTTGCTCTACACCAAGCAAATTTATTTTTCCATAATCAAGCCCATCAATAAACAAAGCTGCACTGGCAGTATCTCTGCTAACATCAATGGATATAACCATTCCGCCAGCCTTTACACTGTCTTTCATTTTTTCAACAATTGAAACAGCGTTTGGTATGTGCTGTAAAACAGTTTGACATATAGCAATGTCATACTTATTTTCTGGAACATAGCTGCATAAATCAGCATGAATAAAATGGGTTTCGTAATTGGTGTTTTTAAATCTGTCGGCTGCTTCCTCAAGCAACCTGTCGCCTATGTCAACACCTGTGTATGTACTACCATTTGGCAAAAGAGGAAGCAACAATTCACCCAAAAACCCAATGCCACAGCCAAAATCGATTATTGAAACAGGCTCTTTAATTTTCCACACCTTGTCAATTAAAAACTCTATGTAATCATTGTTCCACCAAGCAGCTCTTGATTTTTTTAAGTATTCAAGTGCACCATTCCACAATTCAACCTTTGATTTATCAAGCAAAATGCTTCCTCCTACTAAAAAAATTTCATTGAAAATAATTTACCCTAAGGGCAACAAAAAGCAGTTACTGAACTTACTGCAATTCCTCCCTCAATATTTTAACTGCTTTTGTAATTTCAAAGTCTTGTGCTTTGCAAAAAGAAAGGCGAATCCCTTCCCTAATATTTGTGCTGTCAACATAACAATTGTTAGTTGCCGACACAGCTAGACCCTTGTCCATTAATTTTTTTACAAAAACTTCCGAAGAACGGTTTCCGATTTCCACATAAGCAAAAATACCTATTTGGGGTACATAGGCTTTAGCCAACTGGCTTATTTCTCTTTTGCACTCACTTAAAAAAAGCTCTGCCTTTTGCTTGTAAAATGTTTTTATTCGGCTTGCATGTACTTGGTACATACTACTTTGCAGATAAATTTCTAATGCCCCTTGTGATAGCACTGGCGTGTTTAAGTCCATACAGCTTTTAATTCTCAAAAACTGCTCTTGAAGGTTTTTTGGAAGAATAACTGCGCCCAACCTAAGCCCTGGCAGTAAAGTTTTTGAAAAGCTTCGCACATAAATTACTGAATCCGTACAATCAAAAGCAAAAATTGGGTCAACCTTTGTATTAATTTCTAAGTCTGCCAAATAATCATCTTCAACGATATATACATTATATTTTCGTGCCAAATGTAAAATTTCCTTTTTCTGTTTGTTAGTATAACTAAAGCCCGTCGGGTTTTGAAACCTTGACATAATATAGAAAAATTTAATTGTGCCCGTTTGAAAAATTCGTTCCAGTTCAGAAAGATTAATGCCTTTTTCTGTGCGCTCAATGCCCACCAATTGGCAATTGTTGGCGGTTGCTGCTTGTAGGAACATAGAGTATGTTGGCTGTTCCACTAAGATTTTTTGAGCATTGTTTGGAAAAGCCATTGCGCAAAGTATAAACAAGGCTTGTTGCGCCCCATTCGTTATAAAAATATTTTGTTCTGTGGTGAAAATTTGGTCGTTCATCAAATGTTTTTTTAGTGTGCAAATCAGTTCGGGCATACCCTTAGCTGGAGAATAAGCAAACAAATTGTGTTTATAAACTGATATGGCTTTTTCCATACAGTGGTAGAAGTCTTTATAAGGGTTAACCTCGTCAGATGGGCTGGTAGATAACATATCAATTATACCCGAAAAGCCGCTTGATGCTTGTGTGGATTTTACAACGTAGTAGCCACTTTTTGGAACAGAATATATTAGGTGTTCTTTTTCCAAAAAGCTATATGCTCGCAAAACTGTGTCGCTGTTTAAGCCAAGCTGTTTTGAAAGCATTTTTATTGAAGGCAGTTTAGCCCCTGCTTTATACTCTCCAGAAATTATTTTTTCTTTGAATTGATTTGCCACTGTAATATATTTATAGTCCATAAGGTTGCTCCTATAATCTGTACCAGTACAGTTTCGTAATCGAAACATTGAATTGTACAGTTGCTTAATATATATTTATTATACATTAAGCAATTTAATTGCACAATCAATTTATAGGAGGGGTATGGAATGATTGAATTAGCTAAAAGTGAATTTAAAACTATATTAAACAAAGTTAAAGAAGTTGAGTTTAACACCTACTTTGCACAATCTGTTATTGTAGGTCATGCAAAAGGAACTGTTTATGTAAATGACAGGAACAACCCCACAGCTATTTACATTGTAAGCGATTACGGAATGTCCCTATTGTTCGGTGACTGCTCTGATGCTGTGTTTAATCAAGCACTAATAGATTATTTTACAGGCAAAGATTGCAGAAGAAAAAAAGCGGAGTGGCTTCAAGCGTATCCCATTGGTTGGGCTGATGTGCTTAAACCATTGGTTGAGCAAAGTAACATTGTTGAGCAATACTCAAGAGTAAACTTTTCTTTTGACAAAACTATATTTAAAAATAACAATTTAAAACATAACCTTAGTGAGTTTACTATAATCAGAACTCCTGTTGAACTGTTTTTAAGCGTAAATGATTTAGTAGCCCCAAAATACTTTTGGCAGGACAAATTTATGTTTGAACAACATTGTGTAAGCTTTACCCTTATGTATGAGGGCAAACCTGTTTCAACTGCATTTACATCTTGTCTCCATGACGATAAGCTAGAAATTGGCATTGAAACAGAAGAAGCTTACCGTGGTAAAGGCTTTGCGTCTATGGTATGTACAGCACTGATTAATTACTGTTTAGAAAACGGGCTAGAACCAGTATGGTCTTGCAGGCTAGAAAATACAGGGTCGTTCAACTTAGCCCAAAAGTTAGGCTTTGTTCCAACATTGATTATGCCTTACTATTTTATAAAATGATTGCTGTTTTCGTAAAAATGTTCTAGCCTGCACTTTATATACTGTTATAGCAATTTTTGTTTATGTTTATAGTAAATCTTCCTTTATTGAAATAAGATACCGTTCAACGCCATCTTTTGGCTGATTTTCCGCCATACTTCGTTAAATTTTCTTGTAATACTTCTGTATTACTTCGAAAATTTGCCTCGTAGCCGAAAAATCAGCTCAAAATCTGGGCATTTCAGATAGTGGGAACACGCCCTAGACTTCTTGCGAAATAAGAAATGTCGAATTTACGAGCAAATTTTTCGTTTCGCAAGGAAGTAAAAACCTTACGCACCTAAGGTGCGAAGGTTTTTGGTGAGGCAGCCGAAACGGAAAAATTGCCGTAAAAGCGGGGTTTAGAATTTCGCAAGACGTCTATTACTAAAAAGTGGAATATTACAGGTGATATTATGAAAAAACATATTATAATTGCAGGCGAAACTCGTGCAGGTAAAAGTACAATTTCACAACATATATCAAAGACATACGGATATCAACATATAAGTATGGATTCTATCATTGCAGGGATAGAAAATGCTTTCCCCGAAGCAGGCATTAATTCTTGCGCAAACATTCCACCTCTTAACAACCTTTATCATATAAGCGGAAAAATAGCTCCTTTTATTCGGGCTATGATGGACAGCGGTGAATATGATGAGCTTGACTATGGCATGGTATTAGACATATATCAACTATTACCACAAGACTATGTAAAGTATATAGATAATTCAATTTGTGATATATTTTACTTTGTAATGGCGGACGTAACTCCAGAAGAAAGGTTTAACCTGATAAAGAAATATGACACCCCAAAAGATTATCATTTTTATATGGCCGATGATGAAATAATGAGGGATTGCATTTCTATAGTGGAAATTAGCAAGCTATTAAAAGAACAATGCTTGCAATTTGGGTTGCCATGTTTTGAAACCTCAAGAAATAGAAATGATGTTATTGATGAATTTATAAAATCTATTAGGTAGCATTTGCATAAAGATGCTCACCATTTTGTGGTAAAAGTTTCTAACGCATTAGATATTTTTGCCACAAAACGGTGACTGCCCAACTATATTGAAAATTTGTGAAAATATTGTTAACATTATCTCAAAAGAATAACTTGAGGTTATGAGGACAATAATTGTAATCGAATGTATAAAATTGTGAATAATAAAGATGCTATTTTAATTTATATACGTTAAGCGTGATTAATTAAAAACAGAATTGTTTAATTGAAATCTCTATCATCAATTTCACTAACCGCTCTTTCAAATTCAGCTTGACTTTTGGTAACTTCCTTTTCTTTTCGAGGAAACTTTTTGTCAAATTCTTCAACTTCATTATCGTTTACTTCCATTGCCTTGCTAAAATAAACACAACCACTTACTTCATCAAGCGCCCCGTCAAAAAGAGGTAATGCCATGATTCCTGTATAGTAGTTCCCATCAGGCAGGGAAATGCCGTATTTTTTTGCCCCCTCAAATCCATATGGATTGTAATGGTAAGGATAGCCACCAATAATAATTGCAGCATATCCTTGTTTTTGTGCTTCATTTTGTGCTTCATTAATGGAATGAGTTATAAGGGCACGCCCTAACCCTTTACGCTGCAAATTAGGTAAAATGCTAACAGGCCCGAAGGTAATTGTTTTGTACTCGTTTCCATCTCCGTCAACTACTTTTGAATGAGAGTAGAATATACTGCCCACTACTTCCCCATCTAATTCTATCACAAATGAAAGTTTAGGAATAAAATCAGTGTGCTTTCTTAAAGAATGAACAATAAAATGCTCATTGCATCCAGGGCAGTATAAATTCCAAAAAGCTTCACGAGTAATTTGCTCCACTATATTGTAATCCTTGGGTTGTTCATATCGTATAGCAATATTCAATTATATTATCCTCCTATAAATAAACAATAATAATCTATATTATCTTTAAATCATTTAGAACCATAATCAACATTTTCTTTAATAGTACTACATGCTTTATAAGAGTGCAATAGGTTACTTAAAAGCTTATGACTAAATTGCCAGCACCTCAAGGTGGCTAAGTAAATTTGTTTGTTACTAAACTTATAGGGAGTTTTTGTTAAAATTATTGTTAATAAATAAATTATACTGTATACTTAGCAAAGAAAATAATTGTTTCTTATACTACAGTTTAATTACTAACAGTAAATATATTATTTATAATGTGGGAGGTATGATAATTGAATGAAATATTATTATGCTATGGATTATTATTGAATAATGGTCTGATATCAATTGAAAAATATAATGAATATCTTGATGCCATATTTCTCAATAATTACAACAATGATTTGTTATTAGAACTGCAATTCCATTGTTTCGATTTACGTACAACTGTCCGACTTATTTATGAAAATTTAAACTGTGCAGAGATTGATGTAAAAACAATGGGAGTTTTACTGTTAAACGAGTTGAAAAACATTTACCTTGAAAATTTAATAGATATAAAAGAGTTTGGGGAAAGAACATATTCATTATGGACTGAATTGCCCCTACATATCGGACAAGAAGAACCTTTACACACATTATGTTATGCTAATGACCCATTATATTGGAGTGATGAAGAACAAACCCGTGATATTTATGAAAAACTATTTGAGTTTTACTCAAACAAAACGAAATGACAAGCCTGACATAGTGAAGGAGTATAAAAATGATAATTGAACAGCTTAAAGAAAGTGTTGATAGTATTAAGCCGCTTGTGTCCAGCTATAAAAGCGCAATTGGAGAGGATAAGCTAACCTCTGAACAATTTGAAAGACTGAAAAAGGCAGTTTCAAATGATAATATTATTTTCTTTGTTGCAAAATCAGAAAATGAAATAGTTGCTATGTGTTCTGTTACAAAAACATTTTCAACGTTCAGTTGTAACTATAGTGGTGTGTTTGAAGATTTTTATATTGCACCAAAATATAGAAAGAATGGTCTAGCAAGAAAGATGACTGATTTTGTATTTAATTACTGTCAGAGGAATGATATATTTTCCTTGTGGGTGGGTTGTGCAGATTGTGACACAAAAATGTATCAACATTTAGGTTTTGAAACTCCGCTTGGAAACCTTTTGACTTGGTCTGCAAAATAGTTTTTAGCCATTGGTAAGTTATTTGTATACTTAAAAAATATTTGTTTTCTTACATCTACGGTCAAATTACTAACAGTAAAGGTTATTTTATAACGTGAAGGAGAAAATATTATGGGAACTATGTCAAATTTGGATAAAGTCTCAAATATGTATGTAGAAAAAGATACATTATCCATAAGAATTGAATTTCATAATAAATACAGCGAAAACAGCTATGGTTTCGGGAATTGGATTTTTGACCAGTACGATATTAAAAACGGAAGTAAAATTCTTGAAATAGGTTGTGGCACAGGTGGAACATGGAGTGGCGTAAATAAGAAAATACCAAAAGATGTGTCAATTATTCTTACAGATTTTTCCCCTCTCATGGTTGAAAATAGTAGAAAGTTATTAGGCAGTAATTCAGCTTTTTCTTTTCAACAAATGGATATTCAAAATATACCGTTTGAGAATGAAACGTTTGATATTGTTATTGCAAACCATATGTTATATCATGTTCCCGACATGGATAAAGGTTTGAGTGAAGTTTATAGGGTTCTCAAAAACAGTGGAGTATTTTATGCTTCAACCATAGGCGAAAATACAATGTGCGAATTACAAGAAATTTATAGTGAATTTTCACACAAGGGAGAGTTTTCATATCAAGACAAATTGTCGTTTACACTCGAAAATGGAAAAACCATACTCGAAAAATATTTTAAAAGAATTGAATCAAAGAGATATGTAGATGCATTAAATGTAACGGTTATGGAAGATTTGTTGGAATATATTTTATCCTATAATGAAATACCAAATGAAAACATTGGCGACTTCAAAGATTTGCTTCAAAGTAAATTTGACAACGGTTCATTTCATATTAGTAAGGAACAAGGAATATTTATTTGTAAAAAGTAAGTACGCATTAAAGTATAATACTTTCCATTGAACCAATTAGGGTCTGTGACGAAGCAATTCGTAAAATTTACCGAAAAGACGCTAAAATGGATTTTTAAAACAGCCCCTAGATAAGAAGCGATTCTGCAAAAAGTTATGTAAAGGTCAGTAGTTCAACCTATGGCATAAACTGAATAAACAAAATCAAAGTATTCTGTCGGTATGCCACTTTCTTCTTCCATAGGAGCGCTGATTGGGTTTGCTTAAAACCACATTTGGTAATATGTTGCCTAGTCAAAATTCAGTCAACAAACAATAAAGGCACTTGCAAATAATCGCAAATGCCTTTAAAACATCTGTACTTGACAGGGCTCGAACCTGCGACCTGTCGCTTAGGAGGCGACCGCTCTATCCATGCTGAGCTACAAATACATGTGTGTAGCAGTGTTGTTAAAAATACTACGTCTAAACACGAAAACATTTTCACTTAAAAAGCTTAACCCATGAATAGACAAAAAAAGCAAACAAAAGATTAAGCCAAGGGAAAGTGAAAATTTAGTATAGGCAAAAGGCGTAGGGCAAACCAGTACGCCCTGAAATCCCAGTTAAAAAGCTTACGCCGAAACTTTGTTTACAAGCTTTGTAAGGCGTGATTTTTTGCGTGAAGCAGTGTTTTTGTGGAATACGCCCTTAGAGGTTGCTCTGTCGATAGCAGAAACAGCTTTATTAAGAGCTGCAACAGCGTCTTCCTTTTTGCCTGCATGAGCCAAAGCAACAACCTTTTTAACTGCAGTCTTTGTAGTTGACCTAATCATTTTGTTTCTTAATGTCTTTTTGGCTATAACTTTTATACGCTTTTTTGCGGACTTAATATTTGCCAAATCGTTCACCTCCTACGGTTTTTCACTTATTTTAAAAACTTTACAGTTTTCTTATGATTATCGAAAAAAATTGTATCAAAAAATAGCATCAAAGTCAAGGGTATATTTTTTATTTTTTAAATACAATGTTTTTTGTTGCAAAATTACTTTTTTCATATTATACTAAAGTTATAATAATGGATAATTTTCCATTTTATTTGAAATTAGTTCGTATATCTACATTATTATATATATCTTTAAGCTTATATCTTTAACACACCATTAAAATAAAAAGTAATGACGTCGGGAGGAAATAAAATGAAGCTAAAAAAAGGTTTAAGTGCAACATTAATTTCTTGCTTAGTTTGCGTTTCTGTTGCAACAACGGCGCTTTCTGCACCTACATATAAAGATGTTCCATCTGCTGACTGGGCGTACAGTGCAATTAGCTACGTTGCCGACAACGGGTACATGGTGGGCGACAGCACTGGGTATTTTAAACCCAACGACTTGATTGACAAGTTTGAAACAAGTAAAATTTTGGCAAAGGTAGCAGGCTATAAATACACAGGCTACTCGGCAGCCGAGCTTGCAATGTACGACACTGCTTATGAAGCAAAAAAGACTATTCTTGCACAATATCAAAGGACTTTTACAAAGTGGGACAAGACTGCCGACAGGGAAATTGCGTACCTTCTTTATAAAGGAATATACACGGAAGACGACCTTTACCAATTTGTCATAAAAGACACTGACGGAACAGAACGCCGCAGGGCTTTGTCTAAGGAAGAAGCTGCTGTTTTTTTGGTTCGGATAATCGGCAAAGCTTCCGAAGCAAGCAATTACAAGTATTCGGGCTCTTTTAAGGACGATGTAAACATTAACGTTAACATGAAGCCTTACGTTTATTATATTCGTGACAAAGGAATAGTTTCGTACCAAGGCGACGCAAACGGCAATTTCAACCCCAAGGCTGGTGCAACAAGGGCTATTTTTGCTTCTATGCTTTACAAATCGCTTACGCTTAACACAACGCAAGCACCTACGCCAACTCCAACGCCTTTGCCTACAAGCGGCTTACCGCAGTCGTCACAAACGCCGTCCGACTTTGTTACTACTGTTTCAACTATTTCAGGCACAGTGGACAAGTTTTATCCGTCGTTTAGTGCTGTTCAAATAATTACTTCAACTGGCGAAAAAAGCATTTACAAGCTTGCAACAAATGTAACTGTTTATGTTGATAATTACGTAAAAACACTTAATGACTTAAAAGAAGGAATGGCTTTTACAGGGCTTCTTCAAAACGGGGAACTAAAAGAAATTAAGGCTCAAACACAGCCGCTTTCTTCCACAGCACCTTCTGCTAGTGCTACGCCTACGCCTTCAACTGCTCCTTCGGTTTCGCCTTCTGCGCAACCAACAATTGAGGAGGCAGCAGTTTATACAATGGAAGGAATTATAAAAGCAAAGTCAACTGAAAATAATGTAAAAAGCCTTTCAATTGAGCTTCGCATGTTAAACCCATTGGGCAACATAATTGTTGAAGAACGCAAATATGTTTTGGCAGAAGACGCAAAAGTTACTCGTGGGGGAAACGCAACAACTTTTGAGCTTATGCAAATTGGTGACGTTGCAAAAATTACTTTTTACAATAATGTAGTTACTTCGCTTGAGCTTGCCGAAAAAAACAGGCAAATTTCCGAGGGAATTTTGCTTGAAAAGAAGTTTGTTGACTTGACAAGTACGGCTATTTTGGTTATTCAAGACAAAGCAGGCAACAAGTACGAGTTTCGTGTTGCCAACGAAACAAACATTACAAGAAAGAACTACGGCAAAGTAGCATGGAACCAGCTTAGAGTCGGTGACATTGTTGACGTAACAACTGAATATGACAAGCTTTTGACAGTTTCTGCATACGGCATTATGTCAATGGTTGATGGCACTGTGCTTGAAGTTCATATTACAAAAAATAAAACGTCAATCCTTTTGCTTGACGCTGAAGGCGTAACAAAAAGCTATGATGTAATTTCTGGCTCCGTTGACCCTTATGTGTTTAAAATAAACACAAAAGTAAGGCTTCGCCTTGACAGCCAAGAAATTGACGCAGTTACAGTTATTCGTTAAAGAACTATTAAAATTTTGATGTAATCATTTTTGCTTAGCTGTTTTAATTTAAAGGAAGTTTTTCTTTTTAAATTAACTAGTTTTGCTACGGCTTTTCGGAGGTGTACATGTCAAGAAAAGGCGATAAAGGGCAGAAAAATGAAAATAAATTAAACCAACGTTCAAAGCCAAGCTCTGCGTTTCAGCCATCTGCAAACCAAACGTTTGCCAAAGCCGCTGCAAAAAAGAAACGTTTGAAAAACGAAGGAAGTTCAAGCCGTGTGCCAAACCAGCAAGCGCACATGCGTGCGCCTAGGCGAAAGCCAAGCGGTTACAGAAGGTTTTTAATTCGGGTTTTTGCAGCTTTGGAAAAAATGTCAAACCAAACTTCTACTTTTTTTCAGCGTGTTTTGGGCAACGACAGAACTGGCAAAGCTTTGGCAACTGTGGGCGTAATAATTCTCCTTTTGTTTGTTGGCAGCTTTACGTTTTGGTTTTTTACAAATAAAAACGCTTATGAAGTTTCTGTTGGCGGAGTAAAGCTTGACGGCTTAATTGCTTTTGACAAAAAGCTTACAGCCGAGGAGCTTACAAAAAATGCAATTAATAAACTTGCGGCTGAAGTAAAGTCTAAAGTCGAGGTTAAAGAAACAGTTGAAATTAAACCTGTTCATACTTCAAAAAAGCAAATTGTTGAAGTTGAGCATATGTTAACAGAAATTTACAAGTCTTTTACATACACTGTTGAGGTTGCCATAATTACAGTTGATGGAGACGAGATGGCTGTTTTAAAAAATGCAGAAGATGCAGAAGCAGTACAAAACAGGCTTAAAGACGAGTTTAGAAACGACGACCCAACAATAATTGACGCAACTTTTGTTGAGGACGTAAAAGTTGTTAACAAGTTTGTTGAACCGTCAGAAATTATTTCAGTAGATGCGGCGTATGCAAAGCTTAATGTAAAAAAGGAAACCGAGCAAACTTATGTAGTAAAGTCGGGGGACAAGCTTTGGCTAATTAGTGCTGAATTTGGAGTTCCGCTTCAAAGCATTTACGACTGGAACCCTGGCATAACAGACAACTTGAAAATTGGGCAGGAAATAAAGCTTTATGTTAAGAAGCCGCTTCTTTCGGTGAAAACTTTGCAGGAATATAAATACAAAGAGGTTGAACCTAAGCTTGTTGAAACTAGGTATAACAACCAAAAAGCTAAGTCGGAAAAGACCGTTATTAAAGCAGGGAAAGACGGTGAGCGAGAGGTTACGGCGCATATTGTACGAATAAATGGAATTGAAACAGGGGAAAGGCTTATTATTGACACTGTTTCAATAACTCAAGCAGAAACTGAAATTATTGAAGTTGGTACAAAATAAATAAAACGTCTTATTTGTGGGTTGCACAGGTAAGGCGTTTTTGTTATGTAGACGGGACGGCTTGGAGCCGTCCTTACAGGGCGAATACTCACACTGTTATCGCATTTGAACAAAATGGTGACCATAAAAACTCAAATTGCTATTGGTGTGTTTTTTAAAAGCTTTCATATTGACCCTGCAATAATATTTTTACCTTTTAAAACAAAACTATGTAAAAATCGAAGTGCCAATTTTTATTAAAACACCCAAAATCACCATGAATATACACAATGTTTAATGAACATATTAGTTAAAGAGAAGAAAATATTATTTTTTCATGCTCTTAAATTCTGACACAAAACTTCGACACAAACAAAATAAACAAACATTTTTATGAGAGGAGATAAACTAATGCCTAATTTTACTCAACCAGAGGTAAACTCTATTCGTGAAATTGTAGCAAGCCACCAAACAATGTCTGCAAAGCTTAGCGCATACGCTAACCAATGTCAGGACATTCAAATAAAACAAATGTTTAGCCAAGCAGCGCAAGAGGCGCAAAAGTCGGCTCAAACTTTGCTTCAAATGCTATAGGACAAGGAGGAAAAGAAAATGATGCAAGAAAAAGACATGGTTATGGACGTTTTATCAGGAACAAAAGCTTCACTTGGAAGCTACGCAAAAGTTATATCTGAATGCTGCGACCAAAATTTAAGGCAAACTTTCCAACAAATGCGTAACGGTGACGAAAAGTTCCAATACGATTTATACAAAGTTGCTGAACAAAAAGGGTATTACCCAGCAGCACCAAAAAGCAACCAACAAGACGTTACAAGCGTTAAGTCTGCCCTTACACAAGGCGCAACGCAACAACAAGGCGCAGGCCCAGTTCCTAACATGAGATAAATTATTTGAAGCTTATCCCCCAGTTTTTGGGGGATAATGGCTTTAGAAAAGAAGGACCTTAGGGGCGCTGCCCCTAAAACACAGCAAGGGGCTTGCCTCTTGACCCCATTTTTTTAAATCTCTTGATTATTCATCATAATCATTTGCTGCTTTAACAATCATTTCCTTTAAAACGTGCTTGTCGTACTTAACTTGAGTCAACTCAACCTCTAAGTTGTCAAGTTCATCGTCTTGCGTTATATATGTAACCGAAAATGCCGATGTTAAATCATCACCAAAAAGAATTTCTCCTTCAATTTCCCAAGACTCTTCGCTTTTATCAACGCTTATTATGTTAACTTCGCTTATATGAACCATTTTTACACCTCCATTCGTAAAAATAAAGCTTTTATATAATATATAATAATAATTGATTTGTAAAGTAGTTTTAGACCAATTAGTCATAATTTGTACAAAAAAGCCATAAGCGTAGTTGGCTGAACTAGCTTATGGCTTTTTATGTGTAAAACATTGTGTCTCAAACATGCAGAAAGTAAAGTTTTTGAAAAGGGGAGTTTTAGAGTGAGGAAGCTTTTACCCCTTTGATGTCTTTATTAATGTTCTAAATCAGTCTGCTTGACGAGTTTTAGCAATTACAATTTCTCGTATGCAAACGTCTTGCGGTTGATTATACGCAAAGTAAACACATTCTGCAATTTTTGAAGGCTCAAGCCCAGACATTATGCTTTTTTTCCACTCGTTGTACGACTCTTTTATTTCCTCGTTTGTTGTGTGGCTTAAAAGCGGAGTTTCAACAACACCTGGCGCAATTGTTATTAGCCTTACGTCACTTCCAGAAACTTCTTTTCTTATATTTTCGGTAATGGCATGAACGGCAAACTTTGTTCCGCAATAAACGGCGTGGTCGTTAAACGTTTTTCTTCCTGCAACGGAACTTATGTTTACAATTGTTCCACCGTTTCTTGAAACCATGTCTTTTAAAACTATGTTTGTTCCTGTTAAAATGCCTTTTATGTTTACGTCAATCATGTTGCTCCACTCGTCGTAGTTTTGTTCCTTTGGGTCGCCCAAAAGCATTATGCCAGCACAGTTTACAAGCAAGTCAACTTTGCCAAACTTACTTTCCGCTTCTTCTATTGCACTTTTCATTCCTTCAAGGTCTGTCACATCAACCGACTTGCACATGGCGTTTGAAAGCCCAAGGCTTTCCATTGGTTCAAGCCTTCTTGACAAAAGCAAAACGGGGTGTCCTTTTTCGTTGAAAAGCTTTGCAATTTCTGCACCTATTCCAGAGCTTGCGCCTGTCACTACAATTAATTTGTTCATTTATTTTCTCCTTTACGAAAACGATATTTTTTATTATAATAGTAATTATACAATAAACAATAAGTTATACAAGTACGCACATAATTTGCGTATAGTTACCTAAAGGTAACTATAGATGAAGGAGTTTTATGGACAAAATTAAAGTAAGCTGTGAAATTGAAGTGACAATTCAAATGATTGGCGGAAAATGCAAGCCTCTTATTTTATATTACTTAACTGACGAAGGAACAAAGCGTTTTAGCGAGCTTCAAAGTTACATTAACCAAATTTCACAAAAAACACTTACAAACCAGCTTAGAGAGCTGGAGGCGGACGGGCTTATAACTCGAAAGGTTTATGCCGAAGTTCCGCCAAAGGTTGAGTACAGCATTACAGAAAAAGGGAAGTCGCTTTATCCTATTTTAGAGCTTATGTGTGAGTGGGGCGAAAAAAACATTGACGACAGGTTTCAACTTATGTGCCCCCAATGTGAGTAAAGCTTTTATTCTTCAGCCACAGTTAAAATTGGCTGAACTTGTCTTCCGGAAATAGCAGCTTCGGCTGATTTTACAATTAAGTCCTTTTTAAACGCCAAAGATTTTGGTTTTTGCTCGGGGTTGTCTTGATAAAACGGTATGAAGTAATAGTTTTTCATGTTAATAAGCTCGCCAATGTTTTTGGCTGAAACACCAAGACCGTCGTTTGTTGATACGCCAAGCAGCACAGGCGAGTTGTTTCGTATGTGGGACTTTACTGCCATTGTTACCGTTGTATCGGTAATGCCGTGTGCAAGCTTTGCAAGTGTGTTGCCTGTACACGGTGCAACAATTATTAAGTCGAAAAGCTTGTTTGGGCCTATAGGTTCGGCTTTTACAATTGTGTCAATTATTTGATTATTAGTTAAATTTATAAGGGTTTCTTTTAATTTCTCATGCTTAGTAAAGCGTGTATCTGTGCTTTCTACTATATTTGATATAATTGGTGTAACTTCTGCTCCGTCGGCTACAAGCTTTGAAATTATGGTAATGGCGGCTTCTGCCGTGCAAAACGAGCCTGTAATTGCGTAGCCAATTTTTTTACCTTTGAGGTTAAGTGTATGCTTCATTTATATACCCCCAATTACCAAATAAATTGTGTCTTTAATGTAGCTGCCGACTGTTTTTGGCGCAACTACACCAGGCAAAGAGTTTGCAAACAACGTGCGAAGGTTAAAAGCTTTACATGCTTCATAGTCAATTCCGTATGGAGGTGAAGCCAATTCTATAATTAACGTGTCATCTTTAACGTATTTTAAATTTGTTTTGTCGAGTAAAGTTTTAGGGACGGTGTTAAAAATAATTTGGAAGTCGGACAGCACTGTGTTCATTTTTGAACTAAACACAACGTTGTAGCCATAGCTTTTTGCTGATGCGGCAGCTTCATCAGACCTTACGGCTACTGTAATGTTTGCTGAAAATGCGCTTAAAAGTTTGCACAGCATTTTTCCAATGCGCCCAAAGCCCATTACTAAAACGTTGCTTCCATGTAGTGTAATGTCTGTTTCAGAAACGGCAATTTTTATTGCGCCTTCCGCTGTTGGTATTGCGTTTAGTATAGAAAGTGATTCAAACTTTAAAAGGTCGATAGTCTTTACGTTGTATTTTTTGGCAAGGTCTTTTACTTCTTGGCGGAAGTAGCCACCCATAAACATTTGGTCTGGCCGTATAAGCCTAAAAACGTCGTCGCATGGAATTGGCTCTTTACTAAACGGTGCGTTAAAATTTATTCCGTCGTTGCTTGTTGGTGTGCCGCCAATAACGTAATCTGCCCCTGTAATAGCTGAAAACAAGCTTTCTTCTTCCACTATTGCTTCTTTATCGTAAAGCGAAAAACCGAACATTTTTACTATATGTCCGTCGTTTCGCAAAGCTTTAGCCAAATAGATGTTTCGCCTATCCCCAGCAATAACTGCAAAACACTTTTG
The DNA here is from genome assembly GCA_964492715.1 of uncultured Defluviitaleaceae bacterium. GTDB lineage: Bacteria > Bacillota > Clostridia > Lachnospirales > WRBF01 > CAZBLK01. The sequence goes on from CAZBLK010000005.1 coordinate 56,449, forward strand.
CATACTTTTACCACCCAGTTCTGTGAATTAGTTTATATTATAATATGTAGACAAAGATAAATCGTTACAGTGGCGTGGGTATGGCAATTCTCATTTTAATTGAATTGTTTATAGGACAAAAAGCCTTTTTTGCCAACAACGTTATAGACAGAAGTGCTATATTGTGACCATGTTTAATAAAATTTGATGTAACAAAACTTTTTCATTAATATTGAAATACCATTGTAAAATGTGTTATAATTATTTTTAAATTAATAAACTTTTCTGTTTATTTTATTGCAAATTTATCTTTATTTTGACAATTCAATTTAAAGGTATGTGCAATTAAAAATAGAGTGCTAATTAGTAGGTGAAATCTATAAACCAAATTTTATAGGTAAAGTAGAACACATAAATTAGTTCGCTTTTTTACAAAATTTAATTACATGCGGATTAATGTCACTTCACAATTAACACTCCAATATAAAATAATGGGGTGATATGCAATGCGTAAAAAAGAAATGATTGCAATGCTTCTTGCTGGCGGTCAAGGCAGCCGCCTTGGGGTGCTTACAACTACAAAAGCAAAGCCCGCTGTTTCATTTGGCGGTAAATACCGTATTATCGACTTCCCTATGAGCAATTGCATTAATTCGGGCGTTGACACTGTCGGCGTTTTAACACAGTATGAACCGCTTTCATTAAACCGTCACATAGGAATTGGTATTCCGTGGGACTTGGACAGAAGAAGCGGCGGCGTAACAATTCTTGCCCCACACGTAAAGGGCGAAACGGGCGAGTTTTATTCCGGCACAGCAAACGCTATTTTCCAAAACTTAAACTACATAGACACTTATAACCCAGACTGCGTGCTAATTCTTTCAGGCGACCACATTTACAAAATGGACTATTCAAAAATGCTCGACTTTCACAAGAAGAACAACTGCGACGTTACAATCGCCGTTTTGGAAGTTCCACTTGACGAGGCAAGCCGCTTTGGTATAATGAACGCCGACGAAAACGACAAAATTTACGAGTTTGAGGAAAAACCAAAGCAACCAAAAAGTAACCTAGCTTCTATGGGCATTTACATTTTTAGCTGGCAAGTTTTGCGTGAAGCACTTATCCGTGACAGCAAAGTACACCCAGACAGTGACTTTGGCAAACATATCATTCCATTAATGCTTTCTGAAGGCAGAAACCTTTATGCCTACAGGTTCAATGACTACTGGAAAGATGTAGGAACTATTGAATCTTATTGGGTTGCGAACATGGAGCTTATACACACAGTTCCCGAGTTCAACCTTTATGAAGACTTTTGGCAAATTTACACAGACGCCGACCAACAGCCTCCTGTTTATGTAAGCAGCGGTGCTGAAACAAAAACAAGCTTGCTTTCTGAAGGCTGCGAAGTTTACGGCTCTGTATACAACTCTGTTTTAGGCCCTGGCGTTTTTGTTGACGAGGGCGCAATTATTCGTGACTCTATAATTATGGAAAAATGCACAATTGGTAAAGGTACTGTCATTGAGCGTGCCATTATCGACCAAAAATGTGAAATTGGTGACAACGTAACTATCGGAGTTGGCGATAACATTCCAAACCACAAAAAGCCCGACATTTATAACACTGGCATCACAGTAATTGGCAACAATTCTTACGTTCCAAGCAACGTCACTATTTGCAAAAACTGCGTAATTCATGGCACTACTAAAGATTCTGATTATCAAACAAATGAACATTCACAAAAGTTTCTCGAAAGTGGCGGCACAATAATTATTGAGGACGAGGTGATTTTATGAAAGCAATAGGCATCATTTTAGCAGGTGGTAACAACGAAAAGCTAGGTGAGCTTACAAAAATTAGGGCGCTTTCTGCAATTCCCGTTGGAAGCTGCTACAGAACGCTTGACTTTACGCTTAGCAACATGTCAAACAGCGGCGTTAACAAAGTTGCTGTCATTACACAATACAACTCTCGCTCGCTGCACGACCATCTTTCGTCCTCAAAATGGTGGGATTTTGGGCGCAAGCACGGGGGGCTTTTTGTCTTCTCTCCTTACCTTTCAAACGATAATTCGTTTTGGTATAGGGGCACAGCCGACTCTATTTACCAAAACATGACTTTCCTTAAACGAAGCATTGAGCCTTACGTTATTATTGGCTCTGGCAACACTGTTTACAAAATGGACTATGACAAGCTTTTGCAGGAACATGCAAACAGCGGTGCAGACATTACCGTTGTTTACAAAGACGTTGAGGACGAGGACGTTCGCAACTACGGCACAATTGAGCTTGACGAAACAGGCAGAATGATTGACCTTGAAGAAAAGCCGATTGACCAAATTGCTACTAAAATTTCTATGGGTATTTATGTAATTCAACGTACGCTTTTAATTAAGCTACTTGAAGCTATAATTCCAGAGGAACGCTACGACCTTGTTAAAGATGTAATTATACGTTACCGCAAAAAGCTGAAAATTATGGGCTACAAGTTCGAGGGGTATTGGCGTGCTGTAAACAGCATTGACACTTACTTTAAAACAAACATGGAGTTTTTGAACAAGGATGTTCGTCGGTTGTTAATTAAAGATGCTCCGCACATTGCAACAAAGCCAAAGGACGAACCTCCTGCAAAGTATAACGCTGGGGCAGAAGTGCGTGATGCGTTAATTGGAAGCGGAAGCATTTTGAATGGGTATATAGACCATTCCGTTTTGTTTAGAAAAGTATACACTGGTGAACACTCGTGCATTAGAAATTCCGTTATTATGGAAGGCTGTTATATTGGCAACCATTGTGTAATTGAAAATGCAATTTTGGATAAAGAAGTTGTGCTTTCGGACGGTAAGCAAGTTATTGGTACTCCTGAAAACCCTGTTATTATTTCTAAGGGGACTGTGGTTTAAGGGATAAAAGCGTGTTAAGACCTTGGGGGAGATAACCTTATTTTAACTGCAAAAAAAGGTTATCTCCCCCAACACCCACTCTCTCCAAAAAAACCGAACTTTAATCTAGGGTGAGATGTATGAAGAAAGCTATAGCTTATTTTTCAACTATATTTTCTATTGTGTTTATATTTTGTACACTTATCTTTAAAAATATAAACGTTCATACGGAAACCAACTCAGTTTTTGAAACATCTGTGAAGTGGGAGATGAAAAATACGACGATGGAAATATTTACTTGAGAAACTCAGAAGCAGATGGAGTTATAACAAAAGCAGTTGGGTATGACGCTGATGGAAACATGGTTGAAGTTAATTTATTGGATTGTTTAAATGTTTTAAACAATAACAATAAAGAAATAAAAATAAACTGACACCGTTCATTAAAAACAATGTCAGCTAATCTACTTAAAATTCTTTAAAAATGGGGTCAAGGGGCAAGCCCCTTGCGGGGTTTTAGGGGCAGCGCCCCTAAGGTCTTAAATCTTTCTTTCCTAACTAACTGCAATAATCCTGCAAAGCCAAATAAAGCTGTTCGTTCCCAGAAACATAAACCCCTGCTTTCAGCCTTCGCAATTCATCGTTTGATAAGGCGTCTATTGGTGTGTCGGTTACTTCCTTTAACCTTTCACCGTTTATAGGTGTTTCGTAAAACACAGCGACATAACCGTTTTCAATGCCAATAACATAATATTGGTTGCTTTTTCCTTCAACTGTTTTTTGCATTAAAATTTCTTCTTCAGAAAATTTCAAAATGTCCCAACCGGAAAACGTGTCGGAAAGTTCTTCTTCTGTTAAGCCAATTAAAAAGTACGGCGGAAATTCCTCTGTTGTTTCTTTATTTCCGTCTTGCTTGTATAAATATGTGTAAACCATGTTTGTAGTTGGTGTAATTTTTGCTATGTTTGCTTGCGGTGGTTGGGCAGAAACAGTTTGGTATTCCACTGTTTCTTGTGTTTGCGGCTCTGCCGCTTGAACTTGAGCAAGCGTCATTGGCATGTTAAAGGTTTTCTTTGGCTTAAAAATGTTGTAGCCAACAACAAGCCCCAAAAACAGCAAAACCATTGAAGCCACAATCAAAACAAACAGCTTTATATATTTACTGCGCTTTTTTTCTTCCATTACAATGCACCTCCGCTTATATAATTTCCATTTTTTTGGAAATTATACTGACGAAGGATATGATTGGATAAAAAACTTTAAAACCTTGCGACTCTGTCCCAAACCCTACCACTTTTGAAAAAGTGGACAAAACTTTTATTTTTGTGACACTCACGAATTTGTTTGTTACATGTTCAGCAATTTTGCTACTTTGCCACCAAAAGGCATCAGCAAAATATCTTCTCTTTTAATTCCACCAATTGCAAGCATTAGCAAGAAGTAAACTAAAATACCACCAAAAATTGAAACTACTGTTGCAATTAAAGTGCTTTCCAACAACAAATAAATGCCGTAATAAAAAACATAGCACGAAACACCCATTACAGCAGAAGCTATCAAAGGCTTAGCAAACACGCCCATAAAATCAAGCTTTAGCTTTGTTGTTTTGCACAGCGCAACAGTGTTTATTAAAGAAGCAACGGCGTAGCACGCAATTGTGCTTAAAACAGCGCCGTAAATGTTTATTTTTGGGTCAGAAATTAAAAAGTAGTTTAGCGAAATTTTAACGACAGCACCAACCAGTGCGGCAATTACCGGAATATACGTCTTTCCCATTCCTTGCAAAATTCCTGTTACAATTTGTGTAAGTGCCAAAAAGCCAATGCTTACAGCCCCAATTTTTAAAAGCATTCCGCCCTCTGGGTAGCTTGGGTAAAGCATCATTAAAATTTGGTCGCTTAAAACGCCCATGCCGACAGCAGCAGGAATTGACAAAATCATTGCAAGCCTTAACGCAACGCCAATTTTTTTGTGCATGTTTTCTGTGTCTTTTAAAATAGCCGACGAGGCAATTGTTGGAACAGAAACAGTTGCAAGCGCCGTTGAAATTGAGACAGGAAGCGTTGTTAAAACAACATATTTTCCAGTAAGCTGCCCATAAAGCTCTTTTACACGCTCCATTGTAAAAGCTCCGCTTGCAACAAGCCTGTCAATAACCATACCTGTGTCTATTAAGTTTGTAACACTAAAAATTGCAGTGCCCAAAATAATTGGGACTGCTGTACCAAAAAGCTCCTTTATAATTTCGCCGTTTTTTTCGTTTATATCATTTGTGCTTTTTTTCATTCGCTTTTTAAACACAGGGCGCACTATATAATAAATTATAACAATTGTTATTAGCCCAAAAAATGCACCTATGCCTGTGCCTGCTGTTCCGCCGGCAGCCCCTAGAGGAACGCTCACTTTAACAAGTATGTAAGCAAGGTAAACGCTGAAAACTGCATTAAAAATTTGCTCAATAATTTGTGAAATAGCTGTTGGCACGGTGTTTTTCATTCCTTGAAAATAGCCACGAAAAACAGCCATCACAGCAACAATTAAAACAGTTGGTGAAAGTGCAACAACTGAATAGTAGCTTTCTGGTGAGCGAAACTTTTCTGTGTAAGGCCCAGCAAATAAAAAAAGTAAAGCCGAACAAATAGCACCCACAATAAAAGCAACCAAAAGTGAAACACGAAAAACCTTGTGTGCATCATTGTGCCTGCCAAGAACTATTCTTTCTGAAACCATTTTTGAAATTGCGGCAGGAAGCCCTGCTGATGAAATGATAAAAAACAAGGTGTAAAGGTTGTACCCAAGCGCATAAATTGAGTTGCCCAAGTCACCAATAAGATTTGTAAGCGGTAATCTATATAAAAACCCAATAAAACGAACGACAAGACTAGCAGCGGCCAAAATTGCGGCTTGTTTAACGAATGAAGGCTTTTTTTCTGACATTTTTCACCTCAATATTGCAAAAATTCAAAGGTATAGCAATTTGAGTTTTTATAGTCACCAATCCATTTTGCGGCAAAAATATTGAACGCTTCAGCGATTTTTTGACACAAAATGGTGAACTGTTTATTCAAATTGCAATATTTACTGTACTTACAGCAATGTCGCCTTAACTGCCTATGGCTTGCGTGTGGCAGTATCGTTAAAAGGCGGCATTGATGTAATAAAAAAACCTTCCATTTTTTAACAAATGAAAGGTTTTTGCTTATAATCATCTATATTTAATGCTAAGCAAAAAACACTGGATTATGAGCGAGCAACGTTCGCAGCTTGTGGCCCTTTAGCTCCTTGTACAACTTCAAACGTAACCTCTTGACCTTCTTCAAGTGTCTTAAAACCATCTGCATTAATAGCTGAGAAGTGTACGAAGACGTCATCTTCGCCTGGTACTGAAATAAATCCAAAGCCCTTTTCTGCGTTAAACCATTTTACTGTTCCTGTCTTCATTTTTGTTTCCTCCTAGAATAAAAAAAAATTAACTTTGTAACATGTCAAAGGATATCATATAAGAATGTTGATGTCAACATTTTTTTTAGCAAAATATGAAAAAATTTTATTAAAAATTTACAGTGAGTTGTAAAAATATCACATTAAATGTCGCAATTTGTAATTAGTTTTATTTGAAACTAAAGAACAAAACAAACATTGACATGTTATTAACTTAACAATGATATAAAACAATTGTGTTAATTTTTATACACATTTAAAATTGTTGTATATTATGATACAATTGTGTAATATCAAATGTGTAATGCAAGACATACAGCTTTTTACTTAGAGGTGGACTAATGAAAAATATTTTTGTAACTATAGATGGAAAAAACTTAATAGGGCATGAAGATGACACAATTTTGCAGCTTGCGTCACAAAACGGAATTTTTATACCTACACTTTGTAACGACGAAAGGGTAAAGCCAAGTGGTGCTTGCGGAATTTGCGTAGTTGAAGTTTTGGGCAACCCAAGGCTTTTGCGTGCGTGCGGAACAAAAATTGCAGACGGAATGGTTGTATCAACTAATTCTGAAAACGTTCTTGCTTCACGTAAGGCTACTTTAGAACTTTTGCTTTCCGACCACACGGGCGACTGCCAAGCACCATGCCTTACAGCTTGCCCAGCAGAAACCGACTGCCAAGGCTACGTTGGGCTGATTGCAAACGGAGAATATGAAGAAGCTATAAAGCTTATAAAAGAAAAAATTCCGCTGCCAGCGTGCATAGGCAGAGTTTGCCCACACCCATGCGAAAAAGCTTGTAGGCGTGGGCTTGTGGAACAACCAATAAGTATTGCAGCACTAAAATATTTTGCGGCGGATAAAGACCTTTTAAAGGACAAGCCTTTTGTGCCACAAGTTAAAGCGGCTAAAGGAAAAAGCGTTGGAGTTGTTGGCGGAGGCCCTGGGGGGCTTTCGGCGGCGTACTTCTTGAAAATAGAAGGGCATGACGTAACTGTTTATGACGGAATGGAAAAAATGGGCGGTATGCTTAGGTATGGAATTCCAGAATACCGCTTGCCACGAAATATAATTGACAAGGAAGTTTCTATAATTGAGAAAATGGGCGTTAAGCTAGTTAACAGTGTAACAGTTGGGCGTGATGTTTCATTTGACGAGCTTAGGGCTAAACATGATGCGTTAGTTGTTGCAATTGGCGCATGGAAAAGCAGTCTGCTTCGTTGCAAAGGCGAGGAGCTTTTTGGCGTTTTTGGCGGAATTGACTTTTTGCGGAAAGTTTCAACTGGTGAGCATGTAAAAATTGGCAAAAAGGTTGCAATTGTAGGCGGCGGAAACACAGCAATGGACGCTTGCAGAACAGCCGTTCGGCTTGGCGCAGAAGAAGTTTACAACATTTACAGAAGAACAAAGGCAGAAATGCCAGCCGAACAGATTGAAATAAAAGAAGCTGAGGAAGAAGGCGTAATTTTTAAATATTTGGTAAACCCAATTGAAATTGTTGGCGAAGACGGCAAAGCAGTAAAAGTGCGCCTGCAAAAAATGAAGCTTGGGGAGGCTGATTCAAGCGGAAGACGTTCTGCTGTTCCGATTGAAGGCGAAGAAGAAGTGCTTGATGTTGACACTGTTATAGTTGCAATTGGGCAAGGTGTTTTGGCAAGCGGTTTTGAACAACTAGAGCTAACAAGATACGGCACAATTTGCGCCGACGAAAACACTTTCCAAACAAACATTGACGGCGTTTTTGCAATTGGTGATGCAACAAACAAAGGCGCAGACATTGCTATAACGGCAATTGGTGAAGCAAAAAAAGTGGCAGCAATTATTTGCAGTTACTTAAACGGAGAGGTTATTCCGTACAAAAAACCTTATATTGTAACAAGTGAAGTAACAGAAGAAATGCTTTTACACAAAGAAAAAATTTCACGCCAGCAAATGCTACACCGCTTGCCGTTAGAGCGCAAAGGAAATTTTTGTGAGGTAAACCACGGCTTCACGGACGAACAAGCACAAAAGGAAGCAAGTCGATGCCTTGAATGTGGATGTGGTGACTACTTCGAGTGCAAGCTGGTTAATTATGCAAACATGTATAACGTAACGCCCGAAAATTATTTGGGTGCAGTACATAAAAACCAAGTTGACGACAGCAGTCACTTTTTAACAAGAAACCCAGAAAAATGTATTTTATGTGGCTTGTGCGTAAGAGTTTGTGACGAGGCTATGGGCGTGACAGCTTTGGGGCTTTATCAGCGTGGCTTTGACACAGTTGTCGTGCCAGAAGCAAACTTGCCTTTGGCACAAACAAGCTGTATTTCGTGCGGACAGTGTGCCACAGTTTGTCCAACTGGTGCAATTATGGAAAAGCTTAAAGTGGAAAAGCCTGTTCCTGTTGACGAGGTTGTTACATTTGGGGTTTGCTCTTTTTGCAGTGTTGGTTGTGAAACTAAAATTACTTCAAAAGGAAGTATGAATTTGCGTACACTTCCAAACGACATTATTGACAAAAGGGCTGTGCTTTGTGCAAAAGGTAGGTTTGGCTATTCCGAGTTGCAAGGGTATGAGCGAATTGTTAAGCCAAGGATTTTTGAAAATGATTCGTTTAAAGAAGTTTCGATTAAAGAAGCTTCGCTAAAAGAAGTTTCGCTTAACGAAGCTTCATTTGAAAAAGCATTTACATACATTTATAACAGGGTCGAAGAAATTGTTGCAAAGTACGGAAGAAGCTCTTTAGCTGTTTCAATTTCGGACAGCTTGAAAAACGAAGAAGCTTACGCAATTGTAAACTTAGCGAAAAACGTGCTTAAAACTGAAAACGTTACTTGCTTTAACCTGTATGAAAGTGGAATTAGCAAGGTTTTAGGTAACGGCAATACGACGTTTTACCGACTTGAAAAAGCAGATGTAATTGTGCTAGTTCAGGACGACGACATAATGCAAAGCCACGCAGTGGCAGGGCTAAAAATAAAACAAGCAGTTGAAAACGGTGCAAAGCTTGTTGTTATTGGAAACAAAAAAAGCAAAGCAGGCAACTGGGCTTCTTATAAACTTGAAACTGAAAACGACCTTGATGTTTTAAAACAGTTTGCAAAAGCTGTGATTGACTTAGGTAAAACGGCTGATTTAACAGGGCTTGATGACTTAACAAATTATTTAGCTACTGTTACAGTGAGTGAAAGTGTACTTGAAGCGGCAAAGGCATATGCAGAAGCCGAAAATACAATTATTGTATTTGACGAAAAGGCGTTGACACAAGATGCGGCAATGCTTGTTGCTGATATCGCAGCAATAAGCGGACATTTGCAAACAGGCAAAAAAAACAGCGGCATAATTCCGCTTAAACCAAACTGCAACACGTTGGGCTTGCAACACATTACACAAGCTTTACCTATGAAAGAAAGAGCACAAATTGAAAGGGGAATAGCCGAAGGAAAAATAAAAGCTTTGTTTGTTTTCGGTGAGGACATTCCAGATGTTAATTTGTCTAACTTAGATTTGCTGGTTGTAAGCGACTGCATTGTTACAGAAACAACTAAAAAAGCAGACGTCGTTCTTCCGCTTGCGGCGGCATACGAAACAAGCGGAACATATACATCAACTGACGGGGAGAAAAGACATTCCAGCAGCGCAATTAAACCATTGTGCCAAATGACAAACGTTGAACTTGTAACAAAACTTTCGCAAAGACTTGACAAAAGCTTTAAAGCGTTTTCGGTTTTAGACTTTGCAGTATTTTACGAAAGCACTCAAATTAATTTGCAAGTACCAAAAAGTGAACCGCTTTACACTAACAGCAAAAACACAGCAAGTGTACATGCAAAGTTTGTGAAAAATTTATAATTATATTGTTGTTTTAATAAATATTTTGGAATATTTTTTGCCAACATATTTATTTATTCAGTTTGATATGATATAATACTTTAACAAGAAACATAGAAAGAGGTGCTTAATTGACAGCACAACTGCCAAACAAAAGAATAATTATTGTATGCGGACATTACGGAGTTGGAAAAACTAACGTTTCCTTAAACCTTGCGGCAAAGTTTAACGCCCTTGGCGAAAAGGTAACACTTGTTGACCTTGACTTGGTAAACCCATATTTTATTTCCTCTGAATACAAGGACGAGGAATATTTAAAAGGTGTTCACGTTATTTCGCCAAAGTTTGCAGGAACAAACGTTGACGTTCCGTCAGTTCCTGCTGAAATAAATTCAATTTTTAATGGGCAAAGCGGACGTGTAATAATTGACGCCGGCGGTGACGACGTGGGTGCAACAGCTTTGGGCACGCTTGCAAGAAGCCTTGCAGACACTGTATATGAAATGCTTTATGTAATAAACCGATACAGAGCTTTAACGACCGAAGCCGAAGAAGCCGCCAAGCTTTTAAAAGAAATTGAAGCGGCGTGCAGGCTTAAAGCAACATCAATTATAAACAACTCTCACCTTTCAGGCACAACCGAAGCAAACGACATAGTTACGTCACTTGCGTTTGCCGAAAAAGTGAGTGAGCTTACAGGCTTAGAAGTTTCCGCAACGACAGCACCAAGTAAGCTTGTAACCGAACTAGAAGGTAAAGTACAAAACCTATTACCAATAGAAGTCTACGTAAAAACACCGTGGGCATAAAAAATATGGTCAAGGGGGCAGAGCCACCAAGGTCTTTAATCTTTTTCATGTACCAACAAGGGAGGATATAAATGGGTAAAATAACAGTAAACCAAGAAAAATGCAAGGGCTGTGAGCTATGTGCCAGCGCTTGCCCACAAAAAATAATTGTGTACGACAGAGCCGTATTTAACAGCAAAGGCTACCACCCGGCAACTGTAAGCAACCCCGAAAAATGCACAGGCTGCGCAATGTGCGCCACAATGTGCCCCGACTGTGTAATTACTGTAGAAAGGTAGTGAAAAAATGTCACAACAAGAACGTGTACTAATGAAGGGCAATGAAGCCCTAGCCGAAGCCGCAATTATGTCGGGCTGTAGGTTGTTTTTTGGCTATCCAATTACGCCGCAAACAGAGGTTGCCGCTTACATGTCTAAGCGTATGCCTAAGGTTGGCGGCGTTTATTTGCAGGCAGAGTCCGAAGTTGCCGCTATTAACATGGTTTTAGGTGCAGCGGCGGCTGGCAAGCGTGTACTTACATCGTCTTCAAGCCCTGGCATAAGTTTAAAAGCCGAGGGCATTTCATACCTTGCAGGTTCAGACCTTCCGTGTGTAATTATAAACATTCAGCGTGGCGGCCCTGGGCTTGGCGGCATTCAGCCGTCACAGGCAGACTATTGGCAGGCAACAAAAGCTACAGGTCACGGCGATTTTAGAATTTTGGTTTACGCACCGTCAACTGTTCAAGAAATGGTAGACTTAATGAAGCTTTCGTTCGATAAATCCGACGAATACCGTATGCCAGCAATGATTTTGGCAGACGGTATGCTTGGGCAAATGATGGAACCTGTAACTTTACATAAAGACGAAGAAGCAAAAGAAATTGAAAAGCCTTGGGCTTTAACAGGGCATGACCATAAACGCCCTCATAACGTAGTAAACTCGTTGCACATTCAAGCAAAAGCTTTGGAAGAAATTGTAATTGAACGCTACAAAAAATATAACGCAATAATAGAAAACGAACAGCTTGCAGAAAACTACTTGGTAGACGACGCCGAGCTTGTAATTGTTTCATACGGTGCTTCTGCACGTGTTGCAACAAGTGCTGTAAACGCCGCTCGTGCCGAAGGGCTTAAAGTTGGCTTAATTCGCCCAATCTCTTTGTGGCCGTTCCCAACAAAGGAAATTAAAAAAGCAGTTCCTTCTGCAAAGGCGTTCCTTGCGCTTGAAATGAGCATGGGGCAAATGGTTGACGACGTTCGCCTTGTTGTAAACGGTGAAAAACCAGTCGAGTTTTTTGGGCGCACAGGCGGAATTATTCCTACGCCTAAAGAAGTTCTTGAAAAGATTAAATCAATTTTAGGGGGGCAACAATAATGGCAGTAGTATTTAAAAAACCAAACGCTTTGGCAGACACTCCGCTTAGCTATTGCCCTGGTTGCACCCACGGCATAGTTCACAGGCTTGTAGCCGAAGTTTTAGACGAGCTTGAAATAGAGGGCAAAACAATTGGCGTTGCGCCTGTTGGCTGCTCTGTTTTTGCATACGACTTTTTTAACTGTGATATGATTCAAGCACCGCACGGCAGAGCGCCTGCTGTTGCAACAGGTTTGAAAAGAGCACGACCGGAGTGCGTTGTGTTTACATACCAAGGTGATGGCGACCTTGCCGCAATTGGCACGGCAGAAACAATTCACGCCGCAACTCGAGGGGAAAACATTACGGTTATTTTTATAAACAACGCAATTTACGGCATGACAGGCGGACAAATGGCACCTACTACCCTTTCCGGGCAAGTTACGCAAACTACGCCTTACGGCAGAGACACAAAAACAGCAGGAAACCCTGTTAGAGTTTGCGAAATGCTTGCAACTCTTGACGGTGTAACGCTTGCACAGCGTGTTTCCGTTGACTCTGTTAAAAACGTAAACGCCGCAAAAAAAGCAATTAAAAAAGCGTTTACATACCAAGTTGAGGGCAAAGGTTACTCAATTATTGAAGTGCTTTCCACTTGCCCAACAAACTGGGGGCTTACGCCTGTAGAGTCTTTGGGCTGGCTCCGTGAAAACATGATGCCGTACTATCCGCTTGGCGTTTACAAAGACGCTGGCGCAAGCTCTGAAGGGGGAAATTAAAATGGGAAAAAGTTTTAATATGCTTATAGCAGGGTTTGGCGGACAAGGTGTTTTGTTTGCTGGCAAAGTAATTTCTTATGCTGGGCTTTTGGACGGAAGCGAAGTTTCTTGGCTTCCGTCATACGGGCCTGAAATGCGTGGCGGCACTGCAAGCGTTTCTGTTTGCATTTCCGACAGCACAATTGGCTCGCCACAAGTAAACACGCCAGACGTTTTTGTTGCAATGAACTTACCTTCTTACAAAAGGTTTATTAACGATTGCGTGCCAAACGCTACGGTGATTATAGACAGCAGCCTTGTAAACGAAAAGGTTGAGCGTGACGACATAAACGTGTTTTATGTTCCTGCAACACAGCTTGCACAAGAGCATGGGCTTAAAGGGCTTGCAAACATAATTTTAGTTGGAAAGCTTTTGAAAGAAACTGGCTTTACTTCGCATGAGTCACTTGTTTTGGCAATTAAAAAAAGCGTGCCTGCAAAAAAAGCTGAAATGCTTGAAAGTAATTTGAAGGCGATTGAGCTTGGAATGGGGTTATAACCAAGCGGCAAGCGAATTTTTTTGAGTGCTTAATTTGTTTTTAAGCACTTTCAAAACTTCTTGGAAAGTGTTATACTTATGTCAAACATAAATAAGATGGTAATTTTGACCAAACTGCTAAGCCGAAACTTTACCAAAAAAAGTACAGGAATGACATTTTAGGTTTTTTTGCACTTTTTGCAGTTGGGTCAAAGTTGCTTTAAAAAGAAACATGCACATACAACTAGAAAGGAGAACTACAATGGTAATACAACAAAAAAAGCGCAGTGAAATTGACGACAAGTACAAATGGGATTTAACAGCCCTTTTTGAAACAGATGTAAAGTGGCAAGAAGCACACGACGAAATTATTTCAAAGCTTCCAGAGGTTGAGGCGTTTAAAGGTAAGCTTGCAAACGCCGACACACTTTTAGAGTGTTTAACGTATTTAGACGTAATGCTTGAATGGACGGAAAAGTGCTTTGTGTACGCAAACATGAAACTACATGAGGACGGCTCTGTTTCTAAGTATCAAGGTTTTGTAAGCAAGGCAGAAGGTTTGGTTGCAAAAGTTTCACAGGCAGCTTCGTTTGTAGAACCTGAGCTTCTTTCTATTCCGCAAGAAACACTTGATAGTTTTTTAAGCCAAAACGAAGGCTTGCAATTATATAAACACTGGCTGGACAATGTAACCAGGCTTCGTGCGCACGTTCTTTCGCCAGAGCTTGAAAGCTTGCTTGCAACAACCGGCGAAATGGCTAGAACTGCTGAAAACGTTTATGAAATTTTCTGCAATACAGACATGAAGTTTGGCACAGTTAAAGACGACAACGGCAACGAAGTGGAGCTTACGTTCGGCAGATATGGTTCTCTTTTAGAGTCGCCAAACGTTGAAGTTAGGCGTGGCGCATTTAAGGCTATGTATGCGCAGTATACAAATTACAAAAACACAATTGCCACGCTTTACAGCAACAGCGTAAAAAAAGACATTTTCTATGCTAAGGCAAGAAAGTTTGATTCGTGTGCAGATGCTGTTATGGCAGAACGCAACATTCCAAAGGAAGTTGTAACAAACCTTATTGAAACTGTGCATGAATATTTGCCTTACATGTATGAGTATTTAAAAATTCGCAAGCGTGAGCTTGGGCTTGACGAGCTTCACGTTTACGACACTTACACACCAATTGTTAAAAACGTTGATACAAATGTAAGCTTTGACGAAGCAAAGAAAACTGTTTTAGAAGCGTTGAAGCCGCTTGGTGAAGACTATTGCTCTGTTTTAGAGCGTTCGTTTAACGAAGGGTGGATTGACGTTTACGAAAACGCTGGCAAACGAAGTGGTGCATACTGCTGGGGGGCTTTTGGGGCGCACCCATATGTGCTTCTTAACTATGACAACAAAGTAAGCGACATGTTTACACTTGCCCACGAAATGGGTCACGCAATGCACGCTCACTATTCTTGGACTACACAGCCTTTTGTTTATTCTGGGCATACAATTTTTACAGCGGAAGTTGCCTCAACAGCAAATGAAGCGCTTTTAATGGATTATTTGCTGAAAAACAACAAAGATGAAGCGTTTGGAAAGTATTTAATAAACTACTTTATGGACCAGTTTAGGGGTACAGTGTTTAGGCAAACGATGTTTGCAGAGTTTGAAATGAAGGCGCATGAAATGGAAGAACGTGGCGAGTCGCTTACAGTTGATTCGTTGTCCGAGCTTTACCTTTCACTTGTTAAGCTTTATTTCGGTGATGAAGTTGTTTTAGACGAAGAAATTGCACTTGAGTGGTCACGTATTCCGCATTTCTATACACCGTACTATGTGTTCCAGTATGCAACTGGGTTTTCGGCTGCAATTGCTTTTTCAAGGCTTATTCTTGACAAGGGCAAGGAAGCGGCGGACAGGTACATTGATTGCTTCTTAAAAGGCGGAAACAGTAAGTATTCCATTGATATTTTGAAAGATGCCGGCGTTGATATGTCTAGCCCAGAACCTGTACGGGCGGCGCTTGAGGTGTTTAAGGAGCTTGTGCAGAAGTTTTAATGCTTGTTAAATTCAAAAGAAAAAGACCTTGGGGGTGCTGCCCCCAAGCCCCCGCAAGGGTCTTGCCCCTTGACCCGTTTTTTGTGGGGTGGTTATTGCTTCTGTTCTCTAACTAAGGAGATAAGTTATGAGTGAGAATTGTATTTTTTGTAAAATTGCCAGTGGTGAAATTCCTTCTTATACTGTTTTTGAAAACGATGAGTTTAGGGTTTTGCTTGACAGGTTTCCAAGCAGTGCTGGGCATTTGTTAATTGTGCCTAAAGTTCATGCTTCTGATGTTTTTGAAATTGACCCTGTGCTTTGCGGAAGGCTTTACCAGTTTGCGGCAAAAGCTGCAAAGGTTTTGAAGCAAGCTCTTTCTTGTGACGGCATAAACATTTTGCAAAACAATGGCGAAGCTGCCGGGCAAACGGTTAACCATTTTCACATTCATCTTATACCACGGTATAAAGGTGATGATGTAAAAATTGCGTGGAAGCCGCTTGACCCGTCTGACGACGAGTTTAAAAATGCGCTTGAAAGGATTGATATTTCCTAATTAAATATGCCAATTTTTTTGGCGCAAAAATACTCTTGATAAAATTTGCATTATAATATACAATTAACATATATTAAGGGTGCTTGCTTTATTTGCAAAAATGTTAGCAAACGCCCCCTTATCCTAAAGGAGGTGTTAGTGATGGCATATCAAATAAATGATAGCTGCATTTCATGCGGTGCTTGCGAACCAGAGTGCCCAGTTTCTTGCATTTCAAGCGGCGACAGCAAGTACGAAATCAATGCTGATGAATGTATTTCTTGTGGTGCTTGCTCGACTGTTTGCCCAGTTGATGCTCCTCATGAAGCGTAAGCTTAACTACATAATGTAGTTACTTTGGCGTGTGGCTTTTTGCCCACGCCTTTTTATTTTTCAGTTTTATTTTTCTAATTTTAGTTTTTCAAACTCTGTACATACTACCTACACCCCAAGCATATACTTTTTTAGGACAATTTTGGGTGGTGAATGTGTGTTAAACTACATTTGGGGCGGAATGGTTTTAATTGGAATAATAGTTGCGGCGTTTAATGGCACAATGGGCGACGTTTCAAATGCGGCAATAAATTCTGCAAAAGAAGCTGTTACGCTTGCTATAACTATGCTTGGAGTAGTTTCAATGTGGACTGGGCTAATGAAAATTGCCGAACGTTCAGGGATTATTACATATTTGTCAAAGAAAATGACGCCGTTTTTAACCTACCTTTTCCCCGACATACCAAAGGGCAACAAATCGCTTTCGCACATTGCAACAAACATGATTGCAAATGTGCTAGGGCTTGGCTGGGCAGCAACGCCTGCTGGGCTAATGGCAATGGACGAACTGCAAAAAATAAACAAAAAAAAGGACAGAGCAAGCAAGTCTATGTGCATGTTTATGATTGTAAACATGTCGTCGTTACAGCTTATTTCTATTAACATAATAACTTTTCGTTCGCAGTACGGCTCGGCAAACCCTGCCGAAATTATAGCACCTGGCATTTTGGCTACTTTGGTGTCAACCGTTGTTGGAATTGCTTTTGTAAAGGTTGCGGAGGTGTTTTCTAAAGAATGAACGTAATGATTGCACTGTCAAACATGATGATTCCGCTTACATTTGCTATAATAATAATGGTTGGTTACAGCAAAAAGGTTGACCTTTACGAAACGTTTATCGAAGGTGCAAAAGATGGGCTTACAACCGTTTTGCACATTATGCCTACACTTTTGGGGCTTATGGTAAGCGTTGGAATAATTCGTGCTTCGGGTGCGCTTGACTTGCTTACACAATTTTTGACACCGCTTTTTAAGTCGATTGGCTTCCCGGCTGCCGCCTTGCCGCTTACTTTAATGCGGCTTGTTTCGTCGTCGGCTTCTGTTGGGCTTTTGGTTGACATTTTCAAAAGCTATGGCCCAGACTCGTTTTTGGGGCGGTTTGTTTCTATTATGATGAGCAGCACAGAAACTGTTTTTTACACGTTAAGCCTTTATTTTATGAGTGTAAAAATTTCTAAAACACGGTACACGCTTGCTGGTGCTTTGGTTGCAAACTTTGCTGGCGTTGCCGCTTCGCTTTTTATTACGAACTATTTATTTATTAAGTAATGCAGTAAATTTTGACATAAGCTGTTAGTTGTTTTTTAGAAAACTGTAATTTTTGCATATAGCAATTCCGTCTTTAATCAACATGTATATCGGTCAAAAAGCCAAATGGCTAGGCGTTTTGCTTCACTCTGCCAATATAGTTAAAAACTGTAATTGCTATAATTTGGTAATTATGATATAATATTACTAATTCCAGTTTAATACATATAGCAACTTGTTTTTAATCGGAATTAGTATAAGCATATCAAATTGCAAAGGAGGAGGCATAATGTTAGACGCAAAAGAATTGAGAGCCAATTTTGACACAATTAAAAAACTTTTAAGCAAGCGAAACGCAGACTTCGAGCTTGAAAAATTTATTGAACTTGACAAAAAACGCCGTGAAGCACTTGCAAAGCTTGAACAGTTAAAAAGCAAGCAAAACACATTTTCAAAGCAAGTGCCAGAGATGAAGGCTAAAGGTGTTAACGTTTCAATGATGCTTGACGAGCTTAAACAGCTTTCGGAAGAAATTAAGGGGCTTGAACCTTCCGTAAAAGTGCTTGATGATGAAATGGAAAACTTTCTTTTAAGTGTGCCAAATGCACCAAACGAGCTTGTTCCCGAAGGGTGCGACGACAGCGGCAACATTCGGGTGCATAAGTGGGGCGACACCACAAAGTTCGGATTTGAGCCGCTACCGCACTGGGAGCTTGGCGAAAAGCACAAGCTTTTTGACCATGCAAGAGCTGCAAAAGTTACTGGAACACGTTTTACTATTTATAAAGGCTTGGGTGCAAGGCTTGAGCGTGCGTTAATTAACTTTATGCTTGACCTTCACATAGATGAACATGGGTATACAGAAGTTTTTCCGCCGATGATGGTGCATAGGCGCTGCATGGTTGGCACGGGGCAGCTTCCAAAGTTTGAGGACGATGCTTTTGCAATTAAAGGCACGGAATATTTTATGGTTCCGACAGCGGAAGTTCCTGTTACAAACATGTATCGTGATGAAGTTTTAAATGAAGAAGATTTAACAATTAAGCATTGTGCGTACACTGCTTGTTTCCGTGCAGAGGCAGGTGCTGCTGGGCGTGACACACGTGGGCTAATTCGCCAGCACCAGTTTAACAAGGTTGAGCTTGTTAAGTTTGCCAAGCCCGAAAATTCTTATGAGGAATTGGAACAGCTAACAAAAGATGCTGCAAAAGTGCTTGAGCTTTTAGAGCTTCCGCACCGTATTATGCGGCTTTGCGGCGGCGACTTAGGTTTTTCTGCTGCAATGACATATGACATTGAGGTTTATATGCCTAGCTACGACAGATATGTTGAAATTTCAAGCTGTAGCAACTTTGAAGCGTATCAAGCACGGCGTGCGAACATTCGCTACAAAGACAACACACTTGGCAAAGTTTTGCATGTGCATACGCTTAACGGAAGCGGGCTTGCAATTGGGCGGACTACGGCGGCTATTCTTGAAAATTATCAGCAAAAGGACGGCAGTATTGTTATTCCTAAGGTACTTGTTAAGTATATGGGCGGCGTTGAAAAGATTGGTTAGAAACAGGCGGTTTTGCTTTGGCGAAGCCGCTTTTTTGTTGTTTTTGGGGGGGGCAAGGTGGGACTAAAGACATTTTTCGACAAGAAAAGCCGCCAAAGTTTGCATGGTGGCTGTGCTTTAGAATTATTTTTTTCTGATGTAACAATTAATTGCTTGAATTATTACGTTCTTAACATATATAAATACTCTTTTTTTTCTTAAAATACAATTTATTGTTCAATGCCAAGTATTAGATTATGCTGTGCAGTGACCATAACCTTAACTGCCACAGGAGTTCTATATAAATAAACTCAATTATGTTATAACCACTCAACTCAACTAGAGCATCTCATCCAATTTCTTAATCTTTGAGTGGGAAATTAAGTATACACTGCCTATAATGTCGATTTCGCCTCCCTTTACACGTAAAGCGCAATCTTTGTTCGACAAATAAACATTCATTTCTTCTGATAAAGGAGATAGTTCACGTTGAGCCATTGCAATGTTATTCTCAAGATCATAATGAGCAAGGATAGAAAAATCATCAAGCCCGATTCCGTCGTAAACAGAGCTTGTTTCAACATTAAATCCTAGGTTTTTCGAGCAAATCCATTTAACTGACATGTTTATCGCACCAGCGCTTGCTCCAATCACAACGGCTCTGCTTTTTTTAATCAAGTCCGACAATTCATATTCTTTTAAAAAACCATTTTGCTTTACGGCACTTCCACCAAGTAAAAAAATGACTGAAGCAATTTGTATTAATTTTTGGGCTTCTTCCTTCTGAACGCTATAATTAATTAAATGATATTCATCAAACTTAATGTCCGATTGGTCAAGCCACGAGCGCTCAGTAGCGCCATCATCTTCAAAAAGAGATGGGTTAGAGCTAATCATAACAAGTGACTTTCTATCTGTTATATCCTCTTGCAATACCTTGACTAGCTTCCCTGGAAAAAAATTGTTAAACCAACCTAAATAATAGTTAGTTTTCATAAGCACCTCCATAGTAATCACAATTACAAGATAATAATTATTTTCTTTATCAAGAATAGCATAAATTTAATTAAAAGTCAATGGCTTTTAAAAGCCCTGTCTTGACAGCAGCCCAGCTACAGACTAAAACAATTTTCGACAAAAAAGCCGTCAAAATGAAGTGACGGCTTTTTTATAATTTCAGGATTATAATGATTTTCTTATGCAGAGAAAATCTTTCTAAAAGCAAATATTATGCTCATAATATGAAATTATGCATTACTCCAGTAATTCTCTTGAATTACAAAGCAAAGCCCCATTTAATGAATCTCTCTTTTCACCTTCTGCCCAACTTGGAAAATTTGCGCACTTAATAGCTTGGCTAAGAGTAAATAGACACGAAACAACCCTGTCAACTTGTTCTTCAATTCTACTGCCATCAATTCTGTCTGCATTATATCTTTCTGAATATAAGCTATTATACTCATCGACGAATACAGTAGCGGCATTCTCTGATAGTGAACTGCATACATTGCGTATATCAGAGCATCTGCAACCTTTTCCAAGCAGATTATAATCGAACATTAATGCGGCTTTCTTGTCCTTACGTACAATGAAATTAGTCCAATAAAAATCATTGTAAGTTAAGGTATAAGGCAGTGCAGCAATCAACTCTCGCAACTTGTCATAGCGTTCCAAAATATATTGAAAAGTGTCAGCAGCTTCAGGCAATTTATCCATAAGCTCCTTAATGACTGTTTCAGTTACGTTATTATACTCACAATATAGCGTATGAAGCTCAGGTACAACGCTGCCTTTTTCGTGGAAATCAAAATACCACTTGGCAAGGCTGCTTGCGACTTCTTCATCTTGTAAATCATCAGAAATGCCAAGACGCCAATCAGACGACAAATTGATATTTTCCATAACAACAGTTGACTGGCCGAAGGCAAAAACCTTTATTGTTGGAATCTCGTTTGCGTTCAAGATGCGATAATTTTTTATTTCACGCTTGTCATCATCATTCTCAAAATATTTTACAATAGCAGGAACACCATTATACGTGCCGTTATAAACATAAACACCGTCTTTGGCACGTAGCAACCGCAAATTGTGAACATAGCTTCCGTTCGAGCCATATATGTCCTGTTTGATAAACTTTGTGATGTTGGGATAAATGTTTGGTGAATTAAGTTGTTTTACAACATAGAAGCCATCAACAATCTTTTGACACCATTCAATCCATATTTTAGCAGGGCACATACTATACCCTAATGCAATCCACATCGGGATAGCTTCAAGCTTGTTATCGCTACTCCACGAACGAATTTGAAAGTAACCGTATTCTTTCGCCCATTTTTCTGTTAACATAATCATGTGACTTGCGATACCTTGACGTTGATATTGCGTGTCAACCTCAATTATATCAATATAGGCATCTTTACATTCGCTTAGTGGGTCAGAAAAATTCTTTGGGTATGTTGATATTATTCCCACCGCTTCGTTGTTATTAAAAGCAACTAAAGTATAACAATCTTCACCAAAGTGCAAATGACTACTTACTTTATCACCAAATTTTATCACAAGAACTGCCATAAATGAACTATCAATTTCTTTATAAATAATATTAAACATAAGCCTCCATTTTGCAAGAGAGTTAAAGTATAGTCACCCTCCTGTTTTGCTTGAGATTAACTAACTCTGTTTTTTTCATATGAAATCACCCTTTCAACTATATTTTATATTATAATACATAAAATGGTATAACTAAAGATTATATATATAATCTCTATTTTTGTTCGCTTGTTCATAGTTACAGGATAATCATTATTTTCTTCATTGTATACAAGTATACTGCAACTCAATCAAATACACAATGAATTTTCCAACTCTTTGTTGAAAAAACTTAGTCCTAACTTGACAGCACCACAAGGTAGGACTAAACATTTTTTGTCAAATAGCTGTCAAAATTAAGTGACGACTGTGCTTTGTTTAGCTTTTTTTAAATATGGTATACCGCAACATCATAGAGATACATCACACATTGTCTTGCAGGATTTGAGCTATACTTCGTCAAAAAAACCTTATTTACCATTGAGTAAGTTCAGTTTTTCCTTCCACGTATAACGAAAAGTTTGCTCCAAATCTGTACTAATCGATTCACCAAACACGCCTTATAACGTTTCTTTACCATGAGGCTTTATAGGTTGCAACACTAATCTGCGAAAGAAATATCCGGGGGCACTCTGTTAGGTTTAATATGTAACACCATGAGAATGGCATAAAGTAGGTCTTTTGTAACTTGGTAGAAGCTCAATAATTCTAACGTCTGGGTTTAATTGGAAGCATGTGAAATTAGCTGAAATTGTTTAAATTTCGCTTGACATAAACCATAAACAATGATAATATACAATCAACTTATAAATTTGTGCGGTAATTTGGTAATTATGCACTAATTTATTTTTTTTACTAGATACATGAATTAATGTTCACATCAGTTTTTAAATGTTTGGGAAACTCCTTTTAAAAAAAGGAGTTTGTAGATTTAAGCTTAATGTGAATGAACATTCATTTGGTTTGTGCTTTAGTAATTCTAGCTTAATTGGTTGTATGTCGGTTAAAACGGCTGGAATTGCTGTAAATTATAGTTTTAAATTTAGTTAGTGGTTGTTAGGAGGTTTTGCTTCATGAAAAAAGTTTTTATTGTTGAAGGCAAGCGCAGTGCTATAGGTTCGTTTTTAGGTACGCTTAAAAGCACACACCCAGCACAGCTTGGTGCTGCTGTTTTAAAGGAGACGCTTGCTTCAGCAGGTGTAAAGCCAGAAAATGTTGACGAAGTTATCGTTGGTAATGTTTTGTCGGCAGGGCTTGGGCAAGGCGTAGGACGACAAATTTCTATTAATGCAGGAATACCTGAAGAAGTTCCAGCGTATAGCGTAAACATTCTTTGCGGAAGTGGTATGAAAGCTGTAATGCTTGGTGCTTCGGCTATTCAAGACGGTGCTTCAATTGTTGTTGCAGGCGGAGTTGAAAACATGAGCTTTGCACCGCACATTTTACCAAGCACAGTTAGAACTGGAATGAAAATGGGCGAAATTAAGCTTACTGACCATGTTTTGTTTGATGCTTTAACAGACGCCTTCCACAACATTCATATGGGGGTTACGGCAGAAAACATTGCTGAAAAGTACAGCATTTCAAGGGAAGCACAAGACGAATTTGCTTACAATTCACAACAAAAAGCAATTGCGGCAGTTGACGGCGGCAAGTTTAAAGACGAAATTGTTCCTATTGAAGTAAAAGTTGGACGTGATACAGTTACTTTTGATACAGACGAGTTCCCTAACAGAAAAACAAACCCAGAAAAGCTTGCTGGCTTGAAGGCAGTTTTCAAAAATGACGGTTCTGTAACAGCAGGCAACGCTTCTGGCATTAACGACGGCGCAAGCTTCGTTGTTCTTGCTGACGAAGAAGCTGTTGCAAAATATGGCTTAAAGCCAATTGCAGAATTAATTGGCGTTGGTCAAGCAGGTGTAGACCCTAAAGTTATGGGCTTAGGTCCAACACCAGCAATTTCTAAGGCATTGAAGCAAGCAGGCGTAAGCTTGAAAGACATTGACCTTGTAGAGCTTAACGAAGCTTTTGCAGCCCAAAGCCTTGGTGTAATTCATGAGCTTGTCGAGGAACACGGAATTGACAAAAACGAATTGATGGCAAAAACAAACGTAAACGGCGGCGCAATTGCACTTGGTCACCCAGTTGGCGCAAGCGGCAACCGCATAATCGTCACACTTCTTAGTGAGATGAAAAAACGCAACTCAAAGCTTGGGCTTGCTTCCCTTTGCATAGGCGGTGGAATGGGTACAGCAGTAGTAGTAAAGTCTTTATAGCAAAATAGTGAAAATCTTTATCAAATTGCTTTATAAAAAAGGGCCAAGGGGATAGCCCCTTGCAGGAGTTTGGGGACAGAGACCCCGAGGTTCTGTCCTTTTTACATAAAAAAGGGGGATATTAAAATGAGACTCAAAGACAAAGTAGCAATAGTAACAGGCGGTGCAAGAGGTCTTGGCCAAGCAATGGCAGAGCTTTTTGCAGCAGAAGGCGCAAAAGTAATTGCCGCTGACATGGGTGAGCTTGCTTACTCACACGAAAACGTAGAAGGCTATAAGCTAAACGTAACAGACAGCGCAGCTTGTGAAGAACTTTTTAAATATGCAGTTGAAAAGTACGGCAAAGTAGACGTGCTTGTAAACAATGCTGGCATTACAAAAGACTCTATGACAAGAAAAATGACTGACGAAGCTTGGGACTTAGTTCTTGATGTAAACCTTAAAGGCGTGTTTAACTTAACTCGCCACATTGGCCCTCACATGCAAGCAAACGGCGGTGGCTCAATCATTAACATTTCAAGCGTTGTTGGCGTTTTTGGAAACATTGGTCAAGCAAACTACGCAGCTACAAAAGCTGGCGTTATCGGGCTTACAAAAACTTGGGCAAAAGAGTTTGCTATGAAGGGCGGCAACGTTCGTGTAAACGCAATTGCTCCTGGCTACACTATGACAGACATTTTAAAAACAGTTCCTCAAGACCTTCTTGACAGCTTTGCTAAAATGACAATGCTCGGCAGGCTTGGCCAACCAGACGAAATTGCAAAGGCAGCTCTTTTCCTTGCTTCTGAAGATGCAAGCTACGTTACTGGTCAAACCCTACAAGTTGACGGCGGCATGAGACTATAGTTTTCGCCTTTAAATAAAAGTTTTGTCCACTTTTTCAAAAGTGGCGGGGTTTGGGGCAGAACCCCAAGGTTTAACCAAAAAATGCCCTAATTCGTAACTTTAAAAGCGGCGGCTCTCTATAGTCAAACCTAAAGAGCCGCCACAAAAAGGAGTCAAATCATGAGCATTAATATCGGAATTGTAGGAACTGGCGTCTACCTTCCTGACAATTACATGACAGCGGCTGAAATTGCACAAGCAACAAACGGCGTTTGGAGCGAAGAAGCAGTTCGTGACAAACTCGGCATAAACAAAAAAACAATCCCAGGCACAAACGACGGCACACAAGAAATGGGCGCACTTGCAGCTCTTGACTGCCTTAAAAACACAGGAGTTGACCCAAAGGAAATTGACGTTATCCTTTGCATAGGTGAAGAATGGAAGGAATACCCATTAACAACTTCGGCACTTTACATTCAAGACAGAATTGGTGCTGTAAACGCATGGGGCATTGATGTGCAAAACCGTTGTTGTACAGCAGTTTCGGCTATGAAAATGGCGAAAGATATGCTTATAGCCGACCCAGACATTAACACAGTAATGGTTGTAGGCGGCTACAGAAACGGTGACTTTGTTGACTTCACAGACAAAAACATGTCAATGATGTACAACCTTTCAGCAGGCGGCGGCGCAATTATTCTTAAAAAGAACTACAACAAAAATGTCCTCCTCGGAAGCCACATCATTGCAGACGGCTCACTTGCAAGAACAGCAGGTGTTGAAATTGGCGGCATTGCAAACCCGCTTTCAGCAGAAAACTTAGAAGAAGCAAAAAAATCTTTAAGGCTTCTTGACCCAGAAAAAATGAAAAACCGCCTTAACGAAGTTTCTGCACCAAACTGGCTAAAATGTATTGACAAGTCTTTAGAAAAGTCGGGGCTTACAAGAAGCGACTTGGGCTACCTTGCTATTTTGCACATTAAAAAAAGTGGGCATCTGGGTATGCTTAAAGACCTCGGCTTAACAGAAGACCAATCAATTTACCTTGACAACTATGGTCACATTGGGCAAGTAGACCAAATTTTGTCTTTACACCTTGCATTGCAAGAAGGCAAAGTAAAAGACGGCACGGTTTTATGTATGCTTGCTGCTGGTATAGGGTATGTTTGGGCAGCTAACATTATTAAATGGGGCGAAGCGTCACACTAACTCAATTCAACTTGTATCAAATAGTACCACATGTTTATTGACAAATAATTGTCAATTTACTAATAACTATTAACGTTTTGTAGAATTTTCTACTGGAAAGGACGAAGCATGGGCACACTTTTACAGTTACTTTTGCGTTCCCTTGAAACGGGCGGCATTTTTGCCCTAGCCTCGCTCGGCATAATTATTATTTACCGAACGTCAAACATGACAAACTTTGCTCTTGGTGCAATTGGCATGTTTAACGCCTACATAGCAACTACGCTTTATTTAAAGTTTAACATTCCTGTTATTTTGGCGGCTGTTCTTGCAATGATTACAGCGTTCTTTGTAGGTATTTTGGTTGATATAGTAATTATTCGTCGGACGAAAAAGGCATCACCTGTTGCCAAGCAAATTCTTACGCTTGGGCTAATAATGATTTTCTTGGGAATTACACCGATATTTTTCGGCGTAGACCCTTTAAGGCTTCCGCAGTTTTTCCCGAACGGCTCTTTGGACTTAAAGGTTGCGTCTATTTCCTTTAACGGGCTTTTTAACATTGCACTTGGAATTACAATAATGTTTTTGCTTTTCTACCTTCTTCAAAAGACGAAGTGGGGGCTTGCTGTTAGAACAACGGCGTCAAACGAAGCTACGGCAAAGCTTATGGGTGTTCCAACAAAAACTGTTACTATGGGTGCGTGGGCTGTGGCTGCTATGCTTGGCACACTTGCAGGCATAATGACAGCACCGTTTACGTCTGTAACTTTAAACCTTATGGACAACGTTCAAATTAATGCTTTGATAGCTTGCGTTTTGGGCGGCTTCCAAACTTTCTACGGCCCAATTGTTGCGGCGTATGTAATTGGTATAGCTAAAAACCTTTTGGTTTTCTACGTTTCTTCGGTTTGGGGCGAGCAAATTTTATACCTTGCAATTTTAGTTTTCATAGTCTTTAGACCATACGGTATGTTTGGCAAGAAGATTGTTAAGAAAGTGTAGGTGTTTATTATCATGAATTCAATTACAAAAAACAAGGCTACGCTTTCGTACATTAGCTTTATCGTTTTTGGGCTTGTGTTAGCCGTTTTACCAACGCTTGCAAGCGCAGGAATTATTAAAAACTACGTAGTAACATCTTTTGGCGGCATAATGTTTTACGGCATTGCGGCGCTTGGGCTAAACATTTTGCTTGGTTATTCTGGGTTAATTTCTTTGGGAACTGCTGGGTTTATGGGTGTTGGCGCTTACGCTTCGGCTTACTTCACAGAAGATTTGGGCTTGCCGTTTTTTGTTTCGCTTCTTCTTTCAATTTTAATTCCAACTGTAATTGGTTTGCTTGTAGGGCTTGTTTCTCTTAAAATTGAAGGCATTTACCTTGCAATTGCTACACTTTGCGTAAGTGAAATTCTTCGTAAAACATTTGAGGAACTTTCAAATATTACAAACGGCTTTGCAGGAAAAAATGCTTCGTACCCAAAGCTTCCTTTTGTTGGGCAGCTTGACAGAAACGGAGCTTACTACTTTATAGTTTTTGTTCTTATTATAATGATGTTTATAACGTACAACATTGTAAACGGCAAAATTGGGCGTGCGCTAAACGCTATGCGTGGAAGTGAAGCGGCAGCGCAAGCTATGGGTGTAAACCTTCTTAAATACAGGCTTTACTCCTTTGCCCTTGCAACTTGCTACGCAAGCCTTTCAGGTGTTTTGTACGTCCACTTTGTTCGTGGTTCTTTCCCAACAAACTGGGTTATGACGCTTTCACTAAACATTTTGGCAGTTGTTGTAATTGGTGGGCTTCGTTCTATTTATGGAACGCTACTTGGAGCATTTGTAGTTTTTGGCTTGCCAGACTTGTTTATTAAAAACATTCCAGTAATTAAAGACATTCCCGGCTTTAGCTACATATTTAACGGTGTTTTAATTGTTTTAGTAATTTTGTTTTACCCACAAGGCGTAATTGGTGTTTTTCACGACTTAAAGAACCTTATTGTTAAGCCATCAAAGAAAAAGGCGGTGACACAATGAGTGCGACACTAGGCAACAACGAAATTTTAAAAGTAAGTAACCTTTCAATTCAGTTTGGCGGTTTAAAGGCTGTTGATGGACTTAACATTACAATTAAAAAAGGTGAAATTTTTGGGCTTATCGGGCCAAACGGTGCAGGTAAAACCACAGCGTTTAACTGTATAACTCAGTTTTATAAAGCTAACGAAGGGCAAGTTCTTTTTAAAAGTAAAAAAGGCAACGTAGTAGACCTTATGCACTTAAAGGTACATGACGTTATTCGCCAAGGGCTTGTTAGAACTTTCCAAAACGTAGAGCTTATAAAAGAGCTTTCTATAATTGACAACGTTTTAATTGGCGCACACATAGACTTTAAAGCCGACTTGTTTTCTTTTGCTTTCCGCCTTCCCCTTGCAAGAAAGGAAGAAAAGGCACTTAGGCAAAAAGCAATGGAAGCACTAAAATTTATGGAAATTGACGACCGTGCCGACCAGCTTGTTGGCGGACAGCCTTACGGCGTAATGAAAAAGGTTGAAATGGCACGTACATTAATGTGCGACCCTACGCTAATTATTCTTGACGAGCCAGCCGCTGGACTAAACGATGTTGAAACGCTTCAGCTTGCAAAGACAATACGTACAGTGCGTGACAAATATGGCTGTGCTGTGCTTCTTGTAGAACACGACATGCGCCTTGTAATGGACATTTGCGACAACATTTGTGCAATATCTTTCGGCAAGCACCTTGCAACTGGCACGCCTAAAGAAATTCAACAAAACAAAGATGTGCAGCTTGCATATTTGGGAACGGAGGAATAGCATGGGTACTGCATTATCTATAAAAGGGCTTAAAGTAAGCTACGGAAGCATTGAAGCACTTAAAGGCGTAAACATAACTGTAGAAGAAAACAAAGTTGTTGCAATTCTCGGTGCAAACGGCGCAGGCAAAACGTCACTTCTTCGTACAATTTCTGGGCTTGTGCCTGCTGCTGCTGGCGAAATTTCGCTTTATGGCAAAAGCATAACAAACATGGAAGCGGAGAAAATAACAGGGCTAGGCATTGCACAAAGCCCAGAAGGCAGGCAAATTTTTAGGGACTTAACGGTGCTTGAAAACCTTCAAAGCGGTGCTTTCACCTTAAACGACAAAAAGGAAATTGATAAAAACTTTGAAAAGGTTTACCGTTTTTTCCCTGTCTTAAAAACAAGAACGAACCAAGTTGCATCTACGCTTTCGGGCGGCGAGCAGCAAATGCTTGCAATTGGGCGTGCTTTAATGTGCAGTCCAAAGGTTGTTCTTCTTGACGAGCCGTCACTTGGGCTTGCACCGCTTGTTGTTCGTGACATTTTTGAAATTATTAAGGAAATTAAAGCAGAAGGTGCAACAGTTGTTATTGTTGAACAAAATGCGCTTCAAACGTTAAAGATTGCTGACTATGCTTATGTAATTGAGCTTGGTGAAATTAGCATGGAGGGCGAAGCGGCCAAACTGAAAAATGACCCTAAGCTTATTGAGGCTTACCTTGGGAATTGATGAAAGAAGGTCAAGACCTTAGGGGCGCTGACCCTAAAACCCCACAAGGGGCTTGCACTTTGCCCCCATTTTTTAAGGATTCTTGGTTATAAGGTTTTTGATTCTTTCGTATCACACTAGGTTACGAAAGAACTTAATAAAAAATTACTCTAATATGGAGGAAAAAAACATGAAAAGAAGAATTTTATCAGCAGTTATTGCACTTACAATGGCATTTGCTCTTACGGCTTGCAGCAACGGTACAACTGGTACAACAGGCACAACACCAGCTACTGAAGCTGCAACAGAAAAGAAAGACGAAAAGCCAGCTCAAGGCGTTACCGACACAAAAATTGTTGTAGGTAACTCTGCAACAACATCAGGCGCATACGCTCCTGTAGGTACTCCTTTCCTTACTGGTATCCGTGCTTACTTTAAAATGGTAAACGAAAAAGAAGGCGGAGTAAGCGGACGTACTATCGAATTTAAAAACATTGACGACGAGTTTGACCCAGTTAAAGGCAAAACTGCACTTCAAAAGCTTGTTGAAGACGAACAAGTTTTTGCTCTTGTTGGGCACTTTGGCACACCTGTAGTTGCTGCTACTCTTGAAGACGTTAAGGAATATGGTATTCCTGCTGTTTACTTTGCAACTGGTATTGGTCAGCTTTACAACGACAAAGCAACTGGCAGAGACAGAAACATTTTCCCTGTTCAACCTCTTTACAAAACAGAAGGTAAAATAATGGTTGCACGTGCAGTTGGTGACTTTGAAGCGAAAAAGGTTGGTATCATTTACACTAACGATGACGCTGGTAAAGACATTCTTTGGGGCGCACAACAACAATGTAAAGAGCTTGGCGTTGAGCTTGTTGAGCAACAAGTAGCTGTAGGCGCAACTGACGTTTCTGCTGCTGTTACTGCAATTAAAGGCGCAGGCGTTGACGTTGTTATAGCTGGTGAAATTCAAGCTACATTCCCAACTGTTGTTAAAGAGCTTGCAGCACAAACTGTAAACAAGCCTGTTATTACAACATATGTAAACGTGTCTAGCGCAATGTCTGACGCTGTTAAAGCTGAAATTGACGGCAAGTTTGACGTATACGGAAACGGCTGGGTTGCAACAGACGGCGACAAAGCAGAAGCATACGAGCTTTACAAAGAATGGATTGCAAAAGAAGCTGGCTCAGACGAATTTGCAGCAAACACATACGCTATGACTGGCTGGATTGCAGGACACTACTTTGTTCAAGGGCTTAAACAAACAGAAGGTACTTTAACTTGGGATAACTTTATGTCTGGTCTTGAAGCTAAGCCAATTGAAAACCCATTTGGTGGCATAATTGACTATTCAAACGGCAAGCGTTTGGGTACAAACGAAATGAACCTTTCAAAGGTTGATGCAACAAACGCAACTGGCTGGTCACTTGTTAAGCCACTTCAAAACATTGATTCAATTTTAGGTAAGTAAGTTTTTTAAATTATAGTAGCAAGCCTTTTAGGGGTGCAGGGTGCTTTGTGCCCTGTGCCCTTAATTTTATTATCGCAATTTGGATAAACAGTTCACCATTATGCGTCAAAAAATCGTTGAAGCGTTTGACATTTTTGCAGTAAAATGGCTTGGTGACTACAAAAACTCAATTTGCTATGTCGGAGGTTTATATGGATTATAAAAACAAGTTAATTACAGTTGAAAAAGCACTGTCACTAATTAAAAGTGATGACATTATAGTAACGGGCTTAGGCGCACAAGAGCCAGCGGCACTTTTGTCACAACTTCACACAATTGCTGACAGAGTTAAAAACGTTACAGTTACAAACTGCTTGCCAATGGGAAGCTTTGAATATTTTACAAATGAAGCATACAAAGAAAACTTTAAAATAGACACATGGTTTTACACTGGTGCTTTGCGTAAGCTGCACAAAAATGGCAACATTTCATTTATTCCAAACCACCTTCACCTTGCGGCGACAAAGCGTTTGCAGCACAAAAAAACGACCATTTTTTCAAGTGCTGTTTCTATGCCCGACAAACATGGCTACATGTCAATTCCTTTAAGCAACACTTACGAAAGAAGGGCTTTAGAGCAAGCTGACCTTGTTATTTTGGAAATTAACCCTAACTTCCCGAGAACTTTTGGTGACAACATGGTTCATGTTTCAGAAGCGGATTATTTAATTGAAACAAGCTATTCTGTGCCAATTTTGCCAGATGTAGACATAAACGAAAAGGACCGTGCTATTGGAAACTACATTGCTGAGTACATAAACGACGGTGATTGTATTCAACTTGGTATTGGCGGAATTCCAAACGCTGTAGCTGACGCACTTACAAGCAAAAAAGATTTGGGCGTGCATACAGAAATGCTTACAACAGGTGTTGTTAAGCTATTTAAAAAAGGTGTAATTACAAACTCGAAGAAAACACTGCATAGAGGAAAAATTGTTACTACTCTTATTATGGGAACGCAAGAACTTTACGACTTTATTGACGATAACCCAATCCTTTCTGTTATGGACGGAAGTTATGTAAACGACCCTTACACAATTGCACAAAACGACAACCAAGTTTCAATTAATACGACTATTGAAATTGACTTAACAGGTCAGTGCTGCTCTGAAAGCATTGGTTCTGTACAGTTCTCCGGAACAGGTGGTCAAGCTGACACGGCAATTGGCGCACAAATGGCAAAAAACGGGCGTTCGTTTATTACGCTTTATTCCACAGCTAATGTTAAAAACAAAGACGGCGAAAGAGAAGAAATTTCAAAAATCGTGCCACAATTAAAGCCTGGTGCGGCTGTTTCTCTTTCAAGAAACGACGTTGACTTTGTTGTTTCGGAATATGGCGTTGCTCCGCTTCGTGGAACTACTATTCGTGAGAGGGTAGAGCTTTTAATTGGAATTGCGCACCCTAAGTTTAAAGAAGAACTTATGTTTAGTGCAAAGTCGCTTGGGCTTATGTAGACCTTTAGGGAGACGTAAGACCTTGCGGCTCTGCCCCAAACCCTGCCACATTTGAAAAAGTGGGCAAAACTTTTGATTTTTATTTATGTAAGGAGGGGTTACATGGCTAGTTTTGTTTTTAATGGAATTAATATTTTTTATGAAGATATAGGCAGTGGTGAGCCATTTTTAATTTTAAACGGCATAATGATGTCGACAGCTAGTTGGAAGATGTTTGAAGAAGAATTTTCAAGAAACAACAGGCTTATAATGGTAGACCTTTTGGAGCAAGGGCAAAGCGGCAAGGCTGATGCGGACTTTCAGATTTCTTTGCAAGCCGACTTGGTTAAGGCTCTTTTAGACTTTCTTGGCATTAAAAAGGTAAGCCTTATGGGGATTTCATATGGCGGTGAAGTTTCCTTGCAGTTTGCTGTTAAGTACGGTGAATATTTAAACAAGCTTCTTTTGTTTAACACTGTTGCATACACAAACAATTATTTAAAGGAGTCTGGTGCGGCGTGGGTTCACGCTACGCACAGCCCAGAAGCTTTTTATTCCGCTACAATTCCAATTATTTATTCGCCACAGTTTTACGAAGCTAACATTGACTGGATGTTAAAACGAAAAAGCCTTTTGTGCAGAACAGCTTTTGCAAGCGAAGCTTTTTTAAACAGCATGGTAAGGCTTGTAAAAAGCGCAAACCACCACGATTTAAGGGGAGAGCTGGAAAAAATTTCTGTTCCAACCTTGATTGTAGGCTCAGAGTGTGATATGCTAACTCCATTGACCGAGCAAAAGTATATACACCAGCACATTAAAGGAAGCGAGCTTCTTGTAATGCCAAACTGTGGTCATGCGTCTATGTATGAAAAGCCAATGCTTTTTGTTTCAATTGTTTTGGGCTTTATTGGTGTAAAAAAAATAGAATATGTGATATAAGAATGTGTGAGGGAATATATTTCCCTCACTTATAGTAAACATGGCAACTTACATATAACTTTTTGATAACTGGTGGTATAATTGTGAACAATACAAACTACAGCGAAATTATAAACATGCCAAAAACTGAACGTGGGGAAATTACGCTTGCAAACATTATTGAGGCTGCTGGAAAATGCTTTGGTGAAAGCGGATATCACCGCACAACAATTGCAGACATCGCAAAGGCAGCAGGCGTTGCCCCAGGGACAATTTACATATATTTTCCTGACAAATACAGCATTTACAAATATTTGTTGCATGAATACAGCCATGTAATAAGAATGCACATTGCAAAAAGCATTAAGGGTTGTACCGACAGAAAAGAAGTTGAACGCCGTGGGCTTTTAAGCTTTCTTCAATTAATAAAAGAAAACCGCAATATGTACAACGTAATTTGGGAGTCTTTGCACATAGATAACTTGCTTTTTGTTGAATACTACACAAGCTTTGCAGCACGGTACATTGTTACAATTACGGCAGGGCAAAAAAGCGGTGAACTTTTAAGCTGTGACCCCGAAGTTTTAAGCTATGTTTTAATGGGCATTGCAAACTTTGTAGGTTTGCGGTATGTTTTGTTTGGCGAAAATGAGGATTTGGAAAAAGTAGCCGACGAAGTAATCTGTATTTTGGAAGAAGGAATTTTTAAGAAGGTTTAGGTGCATTGTAAAAAGGGCGAACGATTATCGCCCTTTTATTATCCCTTGCCTTTCATCATACAAAGCATACCGTAATCAACCATTTTTTTTACAATTATGCTACTTAAAAGCTTGCTTTTATTTGCATCTTCTTCTTTTTCATAAACTGCACAAAGCTCACGAAGCGTTGTGCTTTCCTCATCTATTGCAAATTCTAATGCGTCTGCAAACTTTAAAGATTTGTTTATTTCAATGTTGCGTGGAACAAAAGCTTCACCATTTTTTGCTGTGTGGTGGTGGTTGAATGTTTCGGCACGTTTTAAGCAACAGCTTGATATTTCCGAAAGAATAGATGAATACCGCCCAGACGGTGCTATGCCTGAAAGGTAATTGTAAAACGTTGCACCGTTTGTTTCATTTTGAATATATTCTGTTAAGCGGCTGTCAAAAGTTGGCTGCTCGGCTTGTGACGACAATGCTTGAAAATCTTTTTCTTTTTTATTTTCCGCAGCAGAAACATGTTTTGAAGGTTCATCTGTTCGCCTTTCTTTTTTAGGCTCAATGTTTACGCCAAAAGCTGGCAGACCATCTGTCCGAGAAGAATCATTAAATTGCGGTTTAGGTGGTGTTTGTTTTTTGATTTGGCTTTGGCTTTGTGAAGCTTGAGCTTTTTGCGGCATTGTCTGCTTGTTTATTTCAAGCTCTGCCATAGCTTTTTTGTACGTTTCTTCGTTTAAAGGTTGAAGCATAACGCCGCCTGGAAGTGATTGCGGTAAGTTTGGCGGTTGCTGTAATTGCTGCTGTGGATTGTTTTGTTGTTTTGGTTGTTGTTGAAGCAGTTGCGGATTATTAATATTATTCTTTTGGTTGTTTTGGTTATTGTTTTGGTTATTCACTTGATTAGCCGCAAAGTCTGGGCGTTGCCAAACTATGTGCTCGTTTGGTTTTAATGAAATTCCGCCAGCTCCGTTGGCTTGTTCATCTTTTAGGCTTTGTGGGCTTTGTACATTTCTAACCGCTTGTACAGGGTTAATTGGAACATTTTGAGGATAAAAGTTTTGTTGCTGTGGATTATTAATTGGTTGTGGCATAAATCCGCTTTGGTTTAGCGGCTGCTGTTGAAAATGTGGCTGCTGCTGTTGCATTTGTTGCTGCATTTGCATTTGTGGTTGTACTTGCTGCTGCATTTGCGGCTGTATTTGCTGCTGATGCACTTGTTGGTTATGTGCAGTTGCTGTACCTTTAGATAAATTTTCTAAATACTGGTCTACTGTTTTTCTTTCAAGCTGTTCAGCTTTGTTTTCTTTAATAATTGTGTTAAAAAACGGTTTAAGCTGAACGTTTGGGTTTTCTAAGCTTTCCTTATATGTGTTCATTGTGTTCATTGTGCTTGGTGTGTAACTGCTTCGCCTTTTGTTTCTAAAATAATTTCCAAAACCTATCGGCATATTAGCACCCCTTGTTAACAATAATAATCATAATATTCATTTGGCTTATATTGCGTGACGTTTGCACATATGGTATTATTTTACTGTTAGAAAAATTTACTATATAAACAATAAATGGCTAGTTAAGAGAAACCCCTTCTGCTAAAGCAATTCTAGAAAATAACTATAGAAGCGAAGCATTTTTTACGAATGCTTCAACGTGAAAACATGCTGAAGCTTATAGAGATTATTTACGAAATTGCCGTAATTAGCTGTTTAAGCAGTTTATATAAAACGAAAGGAACGAAAACTAAATGAATGATTTTCATTCAAAGACTGTGGAGGAAATTTGCTCAAAGCTTAATGTAGACACATCTGTGGGGCTAAAGGCTTCTGAGGTTGAACAAAGAATTAAGCAGTACGGCGAAAACAAGCTGCGTGGCAAAAAGCCGAAAAGCATTTTTGTAATGTTTTTTGAACAGTTGAAAGACTTTTTAGTTATAATTTTAATTGTCGCAGCGATTTTATCAATTGCACTTGGCGAACCTGTTGACGGCGGAATAATTCTTTTTATCGTTGTTTTAAACGGTGTTTTGGGTGTAATGCAGGAAAACAAAGCAAACAATGCACTAAACGCCTTGAAGGATTTGTCGGG
The DNA here is from genome assembly GCA_964492715.1 of uncultured Defluviitaleaceae bacterium. Taxonomy (GTDB): domain Bacteria; phylum Bacillota; class Clostridia; order Lachnospirales; family WRBF01; genus CAZBLK01. Next base: position 92,745 of record CAZBLK010000005.1, read on the forward strand.
GCCTTCTGCCAAAGTTTTGCGTAATGGTGAAGTTGTAAAAGTAGCTTCGGGCGAAGTTACGCTTGGCGACATAATTGTGCTTGACGCAGGCGACTATGTTCCAGCCGACATTAGGCTAATTGAAAGCGTAAACTTAAAAATTGACGAGTCGGCTTTAACAGGAGAATCAGTTGCTGTTGAAAAAGCGCTGAAAGATTCGTTGAAGGCTGACGTGCCGCTTGCAGACCGTGTAAATTGTGCTTATATGGGAACGGTTGTAACATACGGCCGTGGGCGTGGCGTAGTTACAGCAATTGGCATGGACACGCAAATGGGTAAAATTGCTGCAATGCTTGACGATGCAGGTGAAGAACCTACGCACCTTCAAAAGAAGTTAAACACTTTGGGCAAACAGCTTGGTTTAATTTGTATTGCTGTAAGTGTTTTAATTTTTGGAATTGGGCTGCTTCGTGGCATGGAAATTTTTGAAGTGTTTATGACAAGTGTTTCGCTTGCAGTTGCGGCTATTCCAGAGGGGCTTACAGTTGTTGTCACTGTAATTCTTGCGCTTGGTATGCAGGAAATGGTAAAGACAAATGCGATTGTAAAAAAGCTTAGTGCCGTTGAAACACTTGGTAGCACAACAATTATTTGCAGTGATAAAACAGGAACACTTACACAGAACAAAATGACAGTTGTAAAGCTTTACGACACGGAAGACTTTTACAACGTTTCTGGAACAGGCTACAGTTTAACAGGCGACATAAAAAACGAGAAGGACAAGCCGCTTTCAGAAAATGTAACAAAAATGCTTACAGGTGCTGTGCTTTGTAACGACTCTAGCTTTAATGAAAAAAGCGGCCAAGCAATTGGCGACTCTACAGAAGTTGCACTTGTTGTTGTTGGCGCAAAAGTTGGGCTTAAAAAAGAGGAGCTTGACAAAAAGTATAGCCGTGTAGGTGAAAAACCGTTTGACTCTGACCGTAAGCTTATGTCTACTGTAAACAGCGTTGACGGAAAGAAAATTATGTTTACAAAAGGTGCGCCCGACGAAGTTTTAAGGCGTTCGACATATATTTTTAAAAACGGAAGCGTTCGTGAAATTAACGATAGCGACAGAGATGCTATAATGAACGCAAACAACCTTTTTGCGGAACAGGCGCTTCGTGTGCTTGGTGTTTCTTACATTGATGTAAAGGAAGGCACAGCAGAGCCTGACGAGCAAAACCTTACATTTTTGGGGCTTATTGCAATGATAGACCCACCTCGTGAGGAAGCAAAAGACGCAATTGCAGTTTGTAAGCGTGCCGGAATTGGTGTAAAAATGATTACGGGCGACCACAAAACAACTGCGGCAGCTATTGGTAAAGAGCTTGGAATTGTTACACAAACCGGTGCAATTGACGGCTTGACAATTGACACTCTTTCTGACGAGGAGCTTTGCAAAACTATTAAAACAACAAACATTTTTGCAAGAGTTTCACCAGAGCATAAAGTTAGGCTTATAAAAGCTGTTAAAGCAAACGGCGAAGTTGCGGCAATGACAGGCGACGGCGTAAACGACGCACCTTCCTTGAAAATTGCTGACATTGGCGTAGCAATGGGTATTACAGGCACTGACGTTTCAAAAGAAGCTGCCGACATGATTTTGACAGACGACAACTTTGCAAGCATTGTTAAAGCTGTTGAGCAAGGCAGAACTATTTACGGCAACATTAGAAAGGTTGTAGGCTACTTGCTTTCTTGCAACATTGGCGAAATTCTTGTTATTTTTGTTTCAATGCTTGTGGGGCTTCCAATTCCGCTTATGCCTATTCACCTTTTGTCAATTAACCTTATTACAGACGCTTTCCCTGCTTTTGCGCTTGGCATGGAGGAAAAGGACGAGGGTATTATGGACGTTCCGCCAAGAGACCCTAAAGAGTCAATTATTAACCGTGGCATGACAGTTGCTGTTGCTTTCCAAAGCGTATTTCTTGCTGTTGGAACACTCTCTGCGTTTGTTTACGGCTACTACTTTTTTGACAGCTTGGAAGTTGCAAGAACGCTTTGCTTTGTAACACTTGTTCTTGGCGAATTGCTTCGTGCGTACTCTGCAAGGTCGGAAAGAAAGGCTCTTACCAGCATGAAGATTTTTGGAAATTCATTCCTTAACAAAAGCGTTTTAGCTTCACTTGTTTTTGTTGTGGCTGTTGTGTACGTTCCTTTCCTTTCAAACATTTTTTACACAACACCTCTCAATGTTTCGCAAGTTGTTTCTGCCCTTGGGTTTGCAATTTTGCCGCTTATTGGGGGCGAGGTTGCTAAAGTTGTAAGGGTTAGGAAGTAGAATTTTATTTAATCTCCCTGCATTTTGCAGGGAGATTAAAAGTGGGGTTCGATTATATGACAATTCTTTTTTGGAATTTAAATAATAATGATGTTGAAAATGTTTTAATTGAGATGATAAAGGAAAATAATTGTGACATAGTAATTTTAGCTGAATGTAAAATTGACTTAATTACATTGTGCAATAAAATAAATTTCGATATTTTTGATGACTATGTTTGTTATTATGAACATAAACCAATCAATAAAAGTAACAGGCTTCGTATATTAAAAAGAAAAAGAATAAGATTTGAAGTTTTAGACGACTCGTCCGATTATTTTAGAATTGACAGTTTAGAGTATGATGAAATTAAATTAATTATTGCTTCGGTTCATTTTGTAAGCAAGCTTAGAAACAACGAAGAAGAAGTAGAAGAAATTGCAAGAAATTTACATAGAAAGATTAATGAAAAAGAAAAATTAATTGGTCACGATTTTAGCATTGCTGTAGGTGATTTTAATGCAAACCCTTTTGAAGAAGCTATTGTATCTGCCAGTTGCTTGCATGGTGTTCCCTTTAAGGAAGAAGTTAAAGAAGAAAGAATAGTAAATGGGGAACCATATAAAATGTTTTACAATCCTATGTGGAAGGTTTACGCAAGAAGCAAACCACCTTATGGAACATATCATTACAATACGAGCAAATTAGTTAATTTTTATTGGAATATTTTTGACCAAGTTATTATACGCCCAAGCTTGATTGATATGATGAATTATGATTGCTTAAATATAATTACTAAAGTTGGTGATTATGCTTTAGTAAATGAGGCGTGTAGACCAATTAAGGAAATAAGCGACCACTTGCCAATTATTTTTGAGATAAAGGAGGAGTATTAATGAGAGATTTATGGAATTTTGAGATTGAGCCTGTAAAAATTGAAACACCGATGGATATTGTTAAAGAACAGTGCGAGCTGTTGCACAATAAAACGGGAGGGTTAATTAAGTGCGGAATAGTTGATTTAAACCTCTTGGGGCGTTCAGATTTTTTTTCTTTTAAAGTATATTTGACATCTAAAAACACACCAAACTATAGCTTTGAGGTTTTTCGCTTGTCGCACAGCATTGAAATTTACCCTGTTAAAATTATGGTTGAAAATAATGATTTGGCTTTAGAGCTGAAATGTGAAGATGCGTTGAATAAAATTATTTGCGTAACTGAGGAAGAATTTATATTTAATTTAAGATTAATTTTAAATAGTGATAAGGTGAAAACAGTTATTTTTTCTCTTTTAGCTATGAATAAATAAATATTGCACACATTTATATAGACTACAAGCGACATATTGTGGTAAAATATCTATACAGGACATGAAGCTTTATTCATAAAGCAACCACAATACAAATTAAAAGCATTTTATTTTAAAATAATAGTGGGGTGTGAAAATGTCAAACGAAACCAACGAAGTTATTTATACGATTTTGTCAATTAACCCAGGCTCAACATCTACAAAGGTTGCTGTGTACAAAAATGAAAAGCGTGTCATTGAAAACGTTATTAGGCACAAAAAGGCTGACATTGAACAGTTTGACGGCATTTTGGAGCAAAAGGACTTTCGGACGCTTGCTGTTTTAGAAACACTCGAGCACAACGAAATTGCACTTGACGAAATTAACGTTGTTGTTGGCAGGGGTGGTTTGCTTGGCCCTATGCAAAGCGGTACATACCCAATTAACAATCGTATGCTTGAAGATTTACAGCTTCCCCAGGCGGCAGTTCACGCTTCGTCACTTGGGGCAATTATTGCAAACGAAATTGGGCAAAAGTTTGACATTCCTGCTTTTATAGTTGACCCTGTTGTTGTTGATGAACTAGAGCGTTACGCTAGGCTTTCGGGTATGCCTGACATTGACAGGGTAAGTAAGTTTCATGCGCTAAATTCAAAATCGGTTGCTAGGCACTGTGCAAAAGACATGGGCAAGGAATATGAAGACTGTCGTTTTATTGTGGCGCACATGGGAGGCGGAATAAGCGTTTCTGCACACCGCTACGGCAGAGTAATTGATGTAAACGACGGAATTAGCGAAGGACCATTTTCGCCAGAACGCTGCGGAACTGTTCCTGTTTGGCAGCTTATTTCACTTTGTTACTCTGGCAAGTACACACTTGATGAAATGCTTGCTTTTTCAACAAAAAGCGGTGGCATGTCGGCATATATCGGCACGAACGATTTGCGTGAGTGTGAGGAAATGATTATGGACGGCAACGAAAAAGCCGAGCTTGTTTTTGAAACTATGGCTTACCAAATTTCAAAAGAAATTGGCGCAATGTTTGCTGTTCTTGAAGGTAGAGTTGACGCAATTATTTTAACAGGTGGCTTGGCATATTCAAACCGTTTTGTAGCGGCAATTAAGCAAAGAGTTTCGGCTCTTGCACCAGTAAAAACGTATGCAGGCGAGGAAGAAATGCTTGCACTTACCGAAGGGGCTTTAAGAGTTTTACGGAGAGAAGAATCCCCAAAAACTTATAAATAAATTAATATGCCTTTAAAGAGTTTAAAATATGCTTGAAAGCCCTTAAAAAATGGGGTCAAGGGGCAAGCCCCTTGCGGGTTGTTAGGGGCAGAAGCCCTAAGGTCTTTATTATTTCATATTTTAATTCGACTCTTTATGTGCATTAACAACAAACAAATTAGGAGGAAAAACAATGCAAGTTAACGTTGAAGTTTCAGCAAGACATTTACATTTGAGCAAGGAGCATTTAAACATTTTATTCGGTGAAGGCTATGAGCTTACTTACAAAAAAGAGCTTTCTCAACCAGGGCAGTACGCTTGCAACGAGCGTGTAGAAGTTGTTGGCCCAAAGGGCTCGTTTAGCATGAGCGTGCTTGCACCGCTTAGAGGTGCAACACAAGTAGAGCTTGCTGTTACAGATGCAAGGAAAATTGGCGTAGACGTAGTTGCCAGAGATTCTGGCGACATTAAAGGCTCGGCTGGTGCAGTTTTAAAAGGACCTGCTGGCGAAGTTACACTTACAGAAGGTGTTATCGTTGCAAAACGCCACATTCACCTTTCTGACTTAGATGCAGAAAAGCTAAACGTAAAAGACGGCGACAAAGTAGACGTTTTGGTAGAGGGCGCAGACGACCGCTCTGTTGTTTTCAAAAACGTGCTTCTTCGTGTAAACCCAGATTTCCACGCTGACATGCACCTAGATACTGACGAAGGTAACGCTTGCGGCATTTATGGCGGCGGTGTAGGAACTATACTTTTGTAAGTAATACAAAAGGGGGAAGAACAATGCAAGTAGAAGTTGAAGTTTCTGCAAGGCATTTGCATTTATGCAGGGAGCATGTGGACATTTTATTCGGCGAAGGCTATGAGCTTACTCATAAAAAAGCACTTTCACAACATGGAGAATTTGTTTGCAATGAACGTGTCGAAGTTATCGGCAGCAAAGGCTCGTTTAACATAAGCGTGCTTGCGCCCACAAGAAGCGTAACCCAAGTTGAACTTGCTGTTACTGATGCCAGAAAAATTGGCGTAGATGTAGTAGCCAGAGATTCGGGCGACGTTAAAGGCTCAGCAAGTGCAGTTTTAAAAGGGCCTGCTGGTGAACTTACACTTTCAGAAGGCGTAATTGTTGCAAAGCGTCATATTCACTTGTCTACGGAAGACGCAGAAAAGATAAACCTTAAAAACGGCGACAAGGTTGACGTTTTGGTTGAAGGCGCAGATGACCGTTCACTCGTTTTTAAAAATGTTCTTATTCGTGTAAGGGAAGACTTTCATGCAAACATGCACTTAGATACAGACGAAGCTAACGCTTGCGGCGTTTATGGCAGCGGCGTAGCAACTATTCTTATATAGAACATTAAGCAAATAAAAAAATCGTAGTCTTCTTTAGGGACTACGATTTTTTTTATAAAAATATTCGGCTTTTTTGGAGAAAGGGGGGTGAGGGAGAGAACCTTTTTTCGCCGTTTGAAAAAAAGGTTCTCCCCCCAGGATTTTAATATTTAGTTAATTATATACATATCCTTCTTAGCAGGTCTGCTATCAAGCTCTTTCTTCTTTTCCTCATAGCCAGGGCGTCCAAACAACGCATAAGTAGCATTCTTTCCTTCTTCAACACCTGGTTGGTCAAAAGCGTTAATGTTCATAAGCTCGCCTGCAAAAGCAGTTGCTACTTCAAACAAGTAAAGAAGCTCTCCAAGTGTAAACTCGTTTACTTCTGGAAGTGTAATTGTCATGTTCATTTTGCCACTCTTTAAAAGGGCATACTCTGTAGCCATTTGCTCATACTGAATAAGCTGGTTTTGTGTTACGCCGCCCAAAAAGCCAAGTGACGGAATGTCGCCGTAAATTTTTGGAATTTTAATTTCTGCCTTGTAATGTTCAACGCCAAGGAAAACAACAAGCTTATCAAAAGGCCCTTCAGTGTAAAGCTGAACTTGAGAATGTTGGTCTGTTACACCTAAAGCTTTAATTGGGGTTGGCCCAACGTTTACAACGTTACCGTCATTGTCAAGCTTTTTGCCCAAAGATTCAGCCCAAAGCTGTGCGTACCAGTCCGAAATGTATTTAAGCGAATCAGCGTATGGCATCATAACAGACATTGGCTTGCCTTTTTCCATTGCAATGTAATTTAAAATTGCAAAGATGTACGCTGGGTTTTTGTAAATGTCGTCGTTTTTGCAAAGCTCGTCCATAAAGGCAGCACCTGCAAGCATTTCTTCAATGTCAACTCCGCAAAAAGCCGCTGGCAAAAGCCCAACAGGTGTAAGCTCGGAAAAACGCCCGCCTACGTCTGACGGAATTATAAATGTTTTGTAGCCTTCTTCTTTAGCAATTTTTATAAGGTTGCCTTTTTCGCTGTCCGTTGTGCAAACAATGTGCTTTTTAGATTCTTCCTTGCCAAGCACTTCTTCAAGCATTTCCTTAATAATCATAAACTGCGACATAGTTTCTGACGTGCTGCCCGACTTTGAAATTACATTAAACACCGAGTTTTTAATGTCAACTACATCAAAAAGGTAGTGCAGCTTTTCTGGGTCTACGTTGTCGGCAACGTAAAGGCGTGGGAAGCCGCCACGCCTAATGCGTGGAAGTTCGTTGTAAAACGGGTGGTTAATAGCTTGCTGTACAGCCATAGGCCCCAAAGCCGAGCCGCCAATGCCCAAAACTACAAACGCATCTATATTGTTTTTCGTTTCGTTTACGTATTCAAGTATTTCTTCAACAACGCTTTGTTGGTTGTATGGCAAATTGCGCCACGCCATTTTTGCGTCACGCTTTTCTTTCATTGCAACTTTTGACTTTTCAATTTTATCAGAAATTGCTTCAATGTCCGCTTGGGAAATTCCTTCGTGACCAACAAATTCTGACATCATGTTGTTAAAATCTAGCTTTAGCTTCATTTGGTCTTTGAAATCTACTGCTTCGTATCTTTTAAACATAGTTATCGCTCCTTTATAATTTAGCTCTACCGCATTTTAGTGCTTATGCGAAACTTAACTTCCTATTTCTTCAAGGCTTTCAAAGGTGTAGCCTTGCTCACGAATGGAGTCTATAATGTTGGGCAAAGCTTCGGTGTTTGACTGCGACACTGCATGTAATAAGATTATGCTGCCATTGTGCAAATTATCCATAACAGTGTTGTATGCTACTTCTTTTCCTGGCTGGTCATCGACAAGCCAGTCTTTGTATGCAAAGCTCCAAAAAAATGTCTTGTAGCCTAGGCTGTCGGAAACAGCAAGCGAGTGTGCGCTGTACACGCCGCCAGGCGGACGAACAATTTTGGGCATTTCCATTTGTGTTACTTCTTTAAAATATTCTGCCGTTTCATTAAGCTCTGCAACAATTTCCTCGTCGGAAAGCGTTGGAAATTCTTTGTGTGTTACAGAATGGTTGCCAACTAAGTGCCCTTCGGAAACCATACGCTTAACAAGCCCTTGGTTTGACTTAATGTACGGCTTTGTAACAAAAAAAGCGGCTTGAACGTTTTTTTCCAAAAGAACGTCAAGAATTTTTTCAGTATAACCGTTTTCGTAGCCTTCGTCAAATGTTAAATAAACGACTTTTTGGCTAATATCACCTAAATAATGTCCGTTTAGCTCCCTAATGTCAAAATCCTTTTGGGCGGTTGGCGGCTGGTGGTTTTTGTTTTTATTAAGATACCAGTTTGTGCTAGTTTTTAAAAAACTGCCGTTGCCGTCAAGCGGGCTGCCGTAGTTTCCTGTGTACGGTGAAATTATGTCGCTTGGTAAATCAAGCATTCCAACTTTGCGCAACGGAACATCAAGCGGTGTTATTTCTTCTTGCTCTGCTTCACCTTCTGGCTCTTCTGTTTCCAATTCCGTTGGTTCCGGAGTTGGAGTAGGAGAAGGCGTTGGCTTAGGTGTTGGCGTAGCCGTTGGTTTTTCCGTTTCGTTTGTTGTTATGCTGCTTGTTGCGCTTTCTTGTGCCAAAGCACCTGTTGGCTGTGGCTCAATGGGCTTTTCGCCGCTTACGTAAAACCTCAAACCAATTACAACAGCTAAAACCGCAAAAGAGGCAACTACAAGCACTTCCAAAAGACTTGTGTTTGGTGCTTTCTTGCGTCTTCTTTTAGAAGGCTTTCTTGTTTGTTGTGTACGACTTTGTTGATTATCCATGTTAACCTCGACTTACAGCAATTCAGCTAAGCATTTGGCTTCCATCTGCCAATATCTTAAACCGGATTTACTATATTAATAACATTCTTACCATTTTATTTTAACATATATTACAAAATAAATCACTACCTTTTGAATTATTCGCCACAAAAATAAGAAAATTTTACCTTTGCTTATTTACATGTTATAATGAAGGTGAATCATACCTTTGGGGTTTTTGAAAGGACGAATTAATTTTGACAAAGCCACTTTTAAGTTTGTTTTCTGTGTTTTTTACTGCCGCTTTTTCGCTTGTGCTTTTGCTTATATTGATTAAATTTGGCGTGGGTTTTATTGCGTTTTCCGCACTACCATTTTTGGGAATGTTCATACTAAAAAACAAATTCCGCTTTGAAAAAAGAATAAGCTTTGCATGGGTTTTGTTTGTATGCTCTTTTGCAATTCGTTTGATAATTGTTGTTCTTTTAAACCCTCCTGTTGTAATGGACTTTTTGTCAATGCTTAACGGCTCGTGGGCTTTTTCAAAGGGGGATTATTCTTTTACGTCAAACATTTATTATGTGCTTTGGGGGTACCAACTACCGTTTACAGTTTGGCAAGGGTTGCTTTTAAAGCTTGTTCCAGACATCTTTTTTTTAAAGGTTGTAAACTGCTTTTTGTCAGCAGGTGTAAACGTGCTTATTTACTTAATTGCAAAAGAGCTTTATTCCGAAGAAGGTGCAAAGTTTACTTCTTTGCTTTACATGGTTTTTATGTCGCCGCTTTCGTTGATGCCTGTTTTAACAAACCAACATGTTTCGGCGTTTTTTATTGTGCTTGCTGTTTATGTTTTTGTTTCGCAAAAGTTACGGCTTAGGTTTTTTGCAAAGGCTTTTGTTTGCGGTGCTTTAATTTCAGTAGGAAACCTAATGCGCCCAGAGGGTATTGTTGTTTTAACAGCATTTGCTGCGTATTTTGTTTTTGAAATAATTAAGGATTTTAGCAAAGCTAATTTTAGAAAAGTTATTATTACAGCATTTTCATTGTTTGTTGGGTTTTCTGTTGTTAACATTGCTGTTGACAGCGCAGTTAAGCTTTCTTCATTAAATGAAAAGGGAATTAAAAACGAAAACAGTTTGTGGAAGTTTGCCGAAGGTTTAAACCTTGAAAGCGGCGGAATGTTTTCTATGCAAGACTACACTGCAATGTTAGAAATTGTAGAAAGAAACGGTGGAATAAACGAGGAACTTTTAAATTACGAGCGCAAGCTTATAGATATGCGGCTTAAAGCTTCTTTAACGGACTTTGCAAAGTTGTTTAAAAAGAAAGTTGAAGTTATGTGGGTTAAGTGTGATTTAAGCTGGGGTTTTGCCGAAGTTTACAATACGGAAAAGGTGATTGGGCTAATTTCGGGTGCAAAGCTTTACAGGGTTTTAGAAGTTTTTGACACTGCTGTTCGTTTTACTTTTGTTTTTCTTTCTGTTTTGGCTGGCATAAGAGTTTTTTGGTTAAAGGAAGCAAAGGCAGACTATCGTTTTTTAATTCCAGCGTTTATAACATTTGCAGCTTTTTGTGTGTTTTTAATTATTGAAGTGCAGGAAAGGTACGCTTATTTGCCGTATATTTTTATTTCAATAAATGCGGCGTGGGGAATTGAAACAATTAAGACTATAAGACCGAATTTGAAAAGGCTATTAATAAAATAGAAATAATATATTTATACCTAAAAAAGCAGACGAAACCGTCCGCTTGTTTTGCAAAAATGCTTTTCGTGAAAAAGTTATGTCAAAAAAATGAATTCAAAATAATTGTGCTATGTTCCTAAATGTAGTCGTCTTCAGAACCTAAACTGCCATCGTCAGATAAAAGCGCCATTTCATATTTCTCAAGGACATACGCTTGAATTTTCTCACGAGTAGTTGAGTTAATAGGATGTGCAATGTCCCTAAACTCGCCGTCCATAGTTTTGCGGCTTGGCATTGCAATAAAAAGTCCTTTGTCACCTTCAATAACCTTAATGTCATGTACTACAAATTCGTTGTCAAACGTTACTGACACAACAGCCTTCATCTTCCCATCTTTGTTAACTTTTCTTACACGCACATCAGTAATCTCCATAGCAATTCCCCTCTCATGTAACTTAGCTGCACAGCAGTTAATAAAATGGCCTGTAATTATGGAAATAAAAATTATGTAAGTTTGCTATAAAGCATTTCCGAAATATTTGAATTTTTATTTTCAAATAAAAAATTACAGACATAACACTGTGTTTCATGTAGTAGTTGTTAACGTGCTTGCTTAATTAATTTACAAATAGCAACAAGCATTTTGCGGCGCAGTATATACAAATGGAAAAAAGCAAATGGTTTAGGCAACTAATAATAAAGTAACCAACAAACATTTGTTTTACCTATGTATAAAAAGTATAAAAGTTAAATTGCACCACAGCGAAAACAAAACTAATTACAAATTACAAACATGGTGATAAGAAACAAAGGAGTGTGGCAGATAATTCGTAATTATTTAAGCGTTTATTAAACCATGAACTAATGATTATTAAACACTGTACAGACGGATAATGCAATTATAAATCATAGTTTTGAAAATGTAAAGACCAGATTTTAATTTTAAACATAAATTGACAAAAAATAAATACGAATGTGACATAATGCGCCACAAACTTGTCATTTTACAAGCCACATTTCTGTGATTTGTAAAATGACAGTAGTTAGAAGTAAGGTATACATAGCTTTTTTATAATTTTTTGTTTGCCACAGGTACAAAATTCCCCTGTTTAAACTTTTGCTCTTTAGAATGGATAATTAAAAAAGAAATTAACATTAGTACAAGCCCTGCTATAAAACCATAAAATTCGTTTCCGCTTTGTACGCCAAAGAAAAGTGAGCCGTAATAACCTCCCAAAATCCCAGCAAGCAAAAAAGCGCACGGAATGCCGTACATTATTGTAACAGCTTTTAAAAAGTCGGAGTTTTCCAATTCAATGTTTACCCAGTCATTAACATTTGCACCGCAAAGATTTTTTGCGTTTACAAACATGTCACTGCTTTGCATACCTGCTGTGCAAACTCTGCACTTTGCACAAGCTTCTGTTCTTGTAAGCCTTACAGTTAAAACATCGTCTTTTATGTCAATTACTTGACCTCGTTCACCCATTTTTTCACCTCAAAAAATTCCAAGTAAAAGAAAAAAGACTCTGCCGAGCCGTATTCTAAGAAGGTTTAAAACCATTTTTGAAGTGGTTAAGCCCTTTGACATTTGTGTTTCCGTAACAAATGAACGGTGTACATACCCTGAAAAAGAGAACTGTTATCCCATAAAATAGCTGTTGGTTATAAACATTTCGTTAACTCGCACTCGGAAGAAATCTTTTTATTAATTTAATTATACCGCAGTTTCGACAAAATGCAATAGAAAATTTAATTGACAAATTTATATATTTTGGTAAAATACATAGTAATACTATGTATTGCTATAGGAGGTATTAAATGGCTATTAATAAAGAACTATTAAAAGGAAGTACAACTTTGCTTATTTTAAATTTGCTAAGCAATGAGGAAATGTACGGCTATCAAATTACCAAAAAACTTGAGGTGCTTTCTGACAAAACGTTTTGCTTAAAGGAAGGGACACTTTACCCAATTTTGCACAAGCTGGAAAAAGAAAAGTTAATTGAAAGTTATATTGAAGAAACAGAGTCGGCTAGAAAAAGAAAGTATTACAAAATTACGAAAGGCGGTTTAAAGGTGCTTTCTGAAAAAAAGGCGGAGTGGAGCTTGTTTTCAAACGCAATTAATAAAGTTATCGGAGGGGCGAATTATGCAAGATAAAAGTCACAGCACCCAATGTGAAAATAGTTCTAGGGATAATTTTATAAATTCTCTTTGCAAAGAAATTAAAAGAAAGGAAGTTAGGCAAGCAATTGCAAACGAGTTTGAGGCGCATATTGATGACTTGACGACTGAGCTTGTGGAAAGTGGAATGTCGGTCGAAGCGGCAACGCAAGAAGCTGTAAAGCGCATGGGAAGCCCTGTTGAGATTGGTGCAGACTTAAACAAAACTTATAAGCCGATAATTGAATGGTCGCTTTTAATTATTACGCCTATTTTGGTTTTGGGTGGAACATTTATTCTTGCCTTTATAAACGGAATTAGCGATTATAAATTTGCGGAGCAAAATTATTTTTGGGGTTCTATGGCGTTTGGTGCAGTTGCCTTCTTAATTGCATTTTTCATGGATTATAAGAAGCTTGAAGCTTTATGTATTCCAATTTTTGCAGTTTTTTTCCTTGTAGGTATTTTGGGGCAATGCAGGCGTGTGGGCAACTACATATCCTTAGATGTTTTTTATGGTAAAAATATATTAATACCTATTTTTCTTGTAATTGTAATGCCACTTTTAATTGCATTTGCAGGGCTTATAAAATGGTTTGCCACATGTAGCTTAAATAACTCAGTTTTAGTTACTATTATCAAAGGGAACAAAAGCTATAACTTAAAGATGGGAAAGTTGTTTGACTTTGGGTTTACTGTGCTTATTTCCGCATTTACGTTTTTTATTCTTCTTATTTTTCCAGCGATTTCATTTACAATGTTGCTTGGGGCTGCTTTTTTAGCTATGCTAACTATTGGAATTATCGAAAGCAAAGTTTTAAAAAATAAATTTAAGTATATGCTTACGTTGTACGGTGGAGCATTTGCTGTTTTGTGCTTGGTTTTGTATAAAGTTGTTGGTTCTGTTGGTTATCTTAGGGATAGGCTGCTATTTTTTTTAAACCCCGAAGCATATGCAACAACAGGAGGGTATCAAACAAATATGGCAAGAACATTTCTTCAAGCATCAAAACTTTTTGGCAAAGTGGAAGTTTCTTTTTTAGGTGAATCTAGGACAGTTGTGCAAAGTGTACCTATGTTTTTTACCGACTACATATTCACCACAATAGTAGCTACTTTTGGCTGGTTTTTTGCCGCCGCTTTAATTGCACTTTTACTCATATTTATTTGGCGAATTGCTGCATCGACTTTGAAAATTTCTGACATATATGGTAAAATTTTAACAATTGGAATTTGTACTGTTTTTGCAGTTCAAATTGTTATAAATGTGCTAGTTGGGCTTACGCTTTTTCCAGCGGTTTCAATTGTTTTGCCGTTTATTTCATACGGACAATACAGTTTTATTGGCAACATGTTTTTGGTGGGGTTACTTCTTGGAATTTATAGGCGGAAAAACCTTGTTGTCGAAGTTGCGTAATGAATGCTTAATAAATCAGATATATAAAAAAAGTAGTGTTATTCTCTTGCAAAAGCTTTTGATAACACTGCTTTTTTTGTAATTTTTTAAATTTTGATAAATATATATCAATTTTTATCATTGTGATATGATGTAATAATTTTATTGAAGATTTTGCGTTTATATGGTATAATAAATCAATTGTAATATATGTATATAACTTTAAGATTATTGGGGGGATTATGTGAACATTTCACTAAACGGTACCGACTTAACCGTTGAACAAGTTGTAGCTGTTTCACGAAAAAATGTTGCTGTCGAAATATGTGACAGCGCAAAACAGCTAGTAAACAAGTCACGTGCTTATGTTGACAAAAAGCTTTCGGAAGGTGCAATTATTTATGGGCTTACAACAGGCTTTGGAAAGTTTTCGGACACGTTAATTTCAAACGAGGATACTGGGACGCTTCAGCGAAATTTAATTGTTAGCCATGCTTGTGGCATGGGAAGCCCACTTCCAACTGACGTTGTGCGTGCCGTAATGCTTCTTAGGCTTAACGCCCTTTCAAGGGGCTTTTCTGGCGTTCGGCTTTCTACGCTTGAAACTCTTGCTGAAATGCTTAACAAAGGCGTCCACCCAATTATTCCAGAAAAAGGAAGCTTGGGCGCAAGTGGCGACCTTGCGCCCCTTTCACATATGGTTTTAACAATGATTGGTGAAGGCAAGGCGGAGTTTTGTGGCGAAGTTTTGCCTAGCAAAGAAGCTATGGAAAAAGCAGGCATTAATACAATTGAGCTTGCCGCAAAGGAAGGGCTTGCTTTGATAAACGGAACGCAAGTTATGACAGCTATAGGCTGCCTTGCTGTTTATGACGCTAAAAACCTTGCAAAAACGGCAGACATTGCCGCCGCTATGACGTGCGAAGCACAGCTTGGCATTAAAAAAGCTTTTGACAACAAAGTACACGATGTTAGAGGACACGAAGGACAAAAGAACACTGCTAAAAACCTTCTCACACTTCTTGAAGGAAGCAACCTTGCATTTGACAAAATTCCTAACAAGGTGCAAGACGCCTATTCTATCCGCTGTGTGCCGCAAATTCACGGCGCAAGCCGTGACGCAATTGACTACGTTTATTCTGTTGTTTCAAAAGAAATTAATGCTGTAACGGACAACCCAATTATTTTCCCAGATGAAGACGAAGTTATTTCTGGCGGAAACTTCCACGGCCAGCCAATGGCTTTGGCGTTTGACTTTTTGGGCATTGCCGTTTCGGAGCTTGCAAACGTTTCGGAGAGGCGCATTGAAAGAATGGTTAACCCACAGCTTTCTTATGGCTTGCCTGCATTTTTGGCGGAGCATGGCGGTTTAAATTCCGGCTTTATGATTGCACAGTATTCGGCGGCTTCAATGGTTTCGGAAAACAAAGTGCTTGCACACCCTGCAAGCGTTGACTCTATTCCGTCGTCCGCAAACCAAGAAGACCATGTTAGCATGGGTACAACTGCCGCAAGGAAAGCACGAATGATTTTGGACAATGCACAAAAGGTTTTGGGCATTGAGCTTTTTACGGCTTCACAGGCACTTCACTTTAGGGGCGAAGTTAACATTGCGCCTGCTACTAAAGCTGTTTATGAACATATTAGAAAAAGTGTTAAGGCTGTTAGAGAAGACATTGTAATGCACGATGAGATGGTTAAGTTTGATGAGATGGTTAAAAACAATGAAATTGTAGCTGCGGCTGAAAGTGTTTGCGGTGGGCTGTTATAACATAAAACCTTTGAGGTGATGTCCCCAAAGGTTATAAAAGGAGGTTAGATTGGTGTTTGAAAATGATGTGATTAAAAGTGCAATGGCTATTAAGCTTGACGACACGCTTCCAGAGTATCCTGCCTTTGAAGAAGGTAAACGCAGAGCGCCTAGCCGTGGCTTTCGTTTAACTAAAGAGCAAACTAAGCTTGCGCTTAAAAATGCTTTGCGTTATGTTCCAGAGCATTTGCATGAAACGCTTGCGCCTGAATTTTTGGAAGAACTTAAAACTATGGGGCGTATTTATGCGTACCGTTATCGCCCAGAGGGTAGAATTTACGGCAAACCGATTGATGAATATAAGGGGAACTGCATAGAGGGCAAAGCATTTCAAGTAATGATTGACAACAACCTTGACTTTGAAATTGCGCTTTATCCTTACGAGCTTGTTACATACGGCGAAACTGGAAAGCCGTGTCAAAACTGGCTGCAATATCGGCTTATTAAAAAGTATCTTGAAGAAATGACAGAAAACCAAACGCTTGTTATACAATCTGGTCACCCTCTTGGTTTGTTCCCGTCAAGCCCTGCATCTCCAAGGGTTATTATTACAAACTCGCTTATGGTAGGCATGTTTGATAACATTGATGATTGGGAAATTGCAGAGGAAATGGGCGTTGCAAACTATGGGCAAATGACTGCTGGCGGCTTTATGTACATTGGGCCGCAAGGGATTGTTCATGGTACGTTTAACACAATTTTGGGCGCAGGACGCAAGTTTTTGGGCATTGACGAGCAGGGCGACTTGGCAGGGTACACTTTTGTTTCGTCTGGGCTTGGCGGCATGAGTGGCGCACAGCCTAAGGCGGCTAACATTGCTAACGCTGTTGGGATTTTTGCTGAGGTTGATATTTCTCGGATAATAACACGGCACGAGCAAGGCTGGGTTGACGTTTACACAGATAACCTTGACGAAATTTTTGATGTTGCGGCTGAAAATGTTGCTAAAAAGCAAACGGTTTCTATAGCTTACCACGGAAACATTGTTGACCTTTTGGAACATGCAGTTAAGCGGAACTTTAAAATAGATTTACTTTCTGACCAAACGTCTTGTCACAACGTTTATAACGGTGGGTATTGCCCTGTTGGGCTTTCTTTTGAGCAAAGGACAGAAATGCTTGCAAACGACAGAGAGCAGTTTGTTAAAAAAGTTGACGAAACTTTGCACAAGCATTACGAAGCAATAAAAGCGCTTGTTAAAAACGGAACTTATTTCTTTGACTACGGAAATTCTTTTATGAAAGCTGTTTATGACAGCGGTGTAAAAGAAATTTCCAAAAACGGCGTAGACGAAAAGGACGGTTTTATTTATCCTTCTTATGTAGAGGATATTATGGGGCCTATGCTTTTTGACTATGGGTATGGGCCTTTCCGCTGGGTTTGCCTTTCTGGCAAAGAAGAAGACTTGGAAAAAACTGATGCCGCCGCTATGGACTGCATCGACCCTACTAGGCGGTTCCAGGACCGTGACAATTACATGTGGATAAAGGACGCTAAGAAAAACAAGCTTGTTGTTGGTACTTATGCAAGAATACTTTACCAAGATGCAGAAGGGCGAACAAAAATTGCGCTGCGGTTTAACGAAATGGTGCGTAATGGTGAAATTGGGCCTGTAATGCTTGGGCGTGACCACCATGACGTAAGCGGAACTGACTCACCTTTTAGAGAAACTGCAAACATTAAAGACGGAAGCAACATTATGGCGGACATGGCTACACAATGCTTTGCTGGAAATGCGGCTAGGGGCATGAGC
Source organism: uncultured Defluviitaleaceae bacterium (assembly GCA_964492715.1). GTDB lineage: Bacteria > Bacillota > Clostridia > Lachnospirales > WRBF01 > CAZBLK01. The sequence goes on from CAZBLK010000005.1 coordinate 110,476, forward strand.
CTTTGCGCACTTCATAACGGCGGCGGTGTTGGCATTGGCAAGTCGATAAACGGCGGTTTTGGGCTTGTGCTTGACGGAAGTGCTAGAATTGATGAAATCATTAAGCGTGCTATGATGTGGGACGTAATGGGCGGAGTTGCTAGGCGGAACTGGGCACGGAATGAAAATTCTATTGAGGTAAGCGTTGAGTATAACAAGAAGTATGCTGGTGAGGGGCATATTACTATTCCTTACATTGCTAGTGATGTGCTGATTGATAAGTTGGTAGATTAATTAAAAGATTGAAGATTAAGACCTTGGGGCTCTGCCCCAAACCCCGCAAGGGGCTTGCCCCTTGACCCATTTTTTGTGGGTGGGGTTTATATAAGTAAAGAGAACAATATAAATATTAATTTTTTGGAGGATTTTATGGCAAAAATTGTTGAGTGTGTTCCAAACATCAGCGAAGGCAGAAACGCTGAAATTGTTGAAGCAGTTGTAAACGAAGTTAGAAACACGGCTGGCGTTACCCTTTTGGACTATAGCAGTGACCCAAGCCACAACCGTACTGTTATTACGTTTTTAGGAAACCCAGAGGGCGTTGCAAACGCTGCTGTTGCTGTTGCAAAAAAAGCGGCAGAGCTTATTGACTTAACAAAACATACTGGTGAACACCCACGTATGGGTGCTGTTGATGTAATTCCTTTTATTCCTATTAAAGAAATGGACACAAAGGAATGTGTAGAACTTTCAAAGCAAGTTGCACAGCGTGTTTGGGAAGAAGCGGGTATTCCTGTATTTTTATATGAGGACTCGGCAAGTGCACCAAACCGTCAAAACCTTTCTACTATTAGAAAAGGGCAGTTTGAGGGAATGGCAGACAAGGTACAGTTGCCTGAATGGGAACCTGACTTTGGCGGAAGAACAGTTAACAAAACTGCTGGCGTTGTTGCTGTTGGTGCAAGAATGCCGCTTGTTGCTTTTAACATTAACCTTTCAACTTCGGACGTTGAAATTGCTAACAAAATTGCAAAGGTGCTTCGCCGTTCAAGCGGTGGGTTTGACTGTGTAAAAGCTTTGGGCATTATGCTTGAAGACAGAAACGTAGCGCAAGTTTCTATGAATATGACAAACTTTAATAAAACGCCTTTATATCGTGTGCTTGAATTGACAAAGGCAGAAGCTAAAAGATGGGGCGTTCATGTAATTGGAACTGAAATTATTGGGCTTACGCCTATGAAAGCTTTAGTTGATAGCTGTGAATACTATATGCAAATTGAAAACTTTGATGCAGACAAACAAGTTCTTGAAAACCATTTACTTTAGAAGTAGAACTAATTTAAGAAGGTGTAAACATGCTTTTGATAAAAAACATTGGGGTGCTTCAAACGCCAATGGGTAAAACTGCGTTAAGCGGTGAAAAGCAGGGCGAAAATCTGGTGCTTAAAAATGCGGCAGTGCTTATTGATAATGGTGTTATAATGGAAGTAACGAGTGACGGAAAACTTCCGCAAGTTCCAGAAGGGGCAAATGTTAGGGAAATTGACGCACATGGGCAGCTTGTTACACCAGGGCTTGTGGATTGCCATACGCACCTTGTGTTTGGCGGCTGGCGGCAAAATGAAATTCCGCTAAAGCTAAAAGGTGCGTCTTACTTAGACATTCTTCGTGCAGGCGGTGGAATTCTTGACACGGTTAAAAAAACAAGAACTGCTACAGAACAAGAGTTGTTCGACAAAAGTTATTTGTTTCTTAATGAAATGCTTAGCTTTGGTGTAACTACTACCGAAGCTAAAAGCGGATATGGCTTGAACGAAGCAGACGAATTAAAACAGCTTCGTGTAATTAAGCTTTTGAACGAAAACCAAGCTGTTGACATTGTGCCCACTTTTATGGGCGCACATGCTGTGCCTGATGAGTTTAAAGGAAATGCAGACGGATACGTTGACTATTTGTGCAATGAACTTTTGCCGAAAGTTGCGGAGCTTGGCTTGGCGGAGTTTTGCGACGTTTTTTGTGAGTACTCTGTTTTTGATGTTTCACAAAGCAAGAAAATTCTTGAAGCGGCAAAGAAGCTTGGGTTTAAGCTGAAAATTCATGCTGATGAAATTGAAGAAATTGGCGGTGCTACACTTGCTGGTGAGTTGTCGGCCACTTCTGCCGAACACCTTATAGCAACAGGCGAAAAAGGCATGAAGGCAATGAAAGACGGAAACGTAATTGCAGCACTTTTGCCAGCTACTTCTTTTTACTTAAACAAGGAGTTTGCACAGGCTAGAAAAATGATTGAAATGGGTATTCCTGTTGCACTTGCTTCGGATTTTAACCCTGGCTCTTGCCCATCGTTAAACTTACAGCTTGTAATTACTTTGGGCTACTTAAAATATCGCATGACACCTGAAGAAATTTTGACGGCTGTTACGCTTAATTCTGCTTGTGCAATTGGTCGTGGTGAAAACGTTGGCACAATTGAAGCTGGAAAACAAGCAGACCTTGTAATTTGGAGCGCACCAGACTTTTCAATGCTTTGCTACCGCATGGGAAGCAACCTTGTAAAAACTGTTATTAAGAAAGGAAAAGTTGTTCATGGAATTGGTTAAACTAAATGTAGATGAATATATAAAGCTTTTGGGCTCGGATGCTCCAGCGCCTGGCGGCGGCTCTGCAAGCGCACTTTGCGGCGCACAGGGGGCGGCTTTGGTTTCTATGGTTGCACGGCTTACTGTTGGCAAAAAGAAATATGCCGAGTTTGACGAATTGTGCAAAGACGTTGCCGAAAAAGCTACTGAAATGCAAAACAATTTTATTGTGCAAATTGACAAGGACACAAACGCTTTTAACCTTATTTCGGAAGCGTTTAAGCTTCCAAAGGAAACAGATGAGGAAAAGGCGGCACGTTCAAAGTCAATTGCTGATGCTACGCTTGTTGCTACGGAAGTTCCTTTTGAAACGCTTGCGCTTTCGGTAAAGGGGCTTGAGCTTTTGCAAACAATTGTTGGGAAGTCAAACACAAATGCCGCAAGTGACCTTGGTGTTGCTGCGCTTAACTTTGTTTCTTGTGCAAAAGGCTCTTGGCTTAATGTGTTAATTAATTTGGGCGGCGTTAAAGACGAAAAAAAGGCAAGTGAGTTTAAGGCGAACGGGGAAGCTTTGATTGAAAAAGCAGAAACTTTGGCACATGAGGTTTATTCAACTGTTTTAAACAGCTTATAAAAGGAGGTTAGTATGGAATTTAAAACTGACATTGAAATTGCGCAAGCTTCTGAAATGTTACACATTGAAAAAATTGGTGAAAAGCTTGGGCTTGACAGAGAAAGCCTTGAATTTTATGGTAATTATAAGGCGAAGATTAACCTTTCAAAAGTTAAGCTTGATAAGGATAAGCAAGCAAAGCTTATTCTTGTAACAGCAATTACGCCAACACCAGCAGGTGAGGGCAAAACAACTACTTCTGTAGGGCTTGGTGATGCACTTTCAAGGCTTGGCAAAAAAACTGTTATTGCGCTTAGAGAGCCTTCTCTTGGGCCTGTTTTTGGCGTAAAGGGCGGTGCGGCAGGTGGCGGATACTCACAAGTTGTACCTATGGAGGACATTAACCTCCATTTTACAGGCGACTTTCACGCAATTGGTGCAGCGAATAACTTGATGGCGGCTGTTGTTGACAACCATATTTACCATGGAAATGCTCTTGGCATTGACAGCAGGCGCATTACTTGCCGTCGTGCGGTAGACATGAACGACCGCCAGCTTAGAAATATTGTGGACGGTTTGGGCGGCAAGGCAAATGGTTCGCCCCGTGAGGACGGGTTTGACATTACAGTTGCTTCGGAGGTTATGGCTGTTCTTTGCCTTTCAAACGACTTGGTGGATTTGAAAAACCGCTTGGCAAACATAATTGTTGGCTACACATTTGACGACAAGCCTGTTACTGTTGGTGACTTAAAAATTCAAGGTGCAATGGCGGCGCTTCTTAAAGATGCAATTAAGCCTAACCTTGTTCAAACGCTGGAACATACACCTGCCCTTATACACGGAGGGCCTTTTGCTAACATTGCACACGGCTGCAACAGCGTAATTGCAACAAAAACTGCAATGAAGCTTGCGGACTATGTTGTTACAGAAGCTGGGTTCGGCGCAGACTTAGGGTGTGAAAAATTTATTGACATAAAGTGCAGAAAAAGCGGTTTAAGACCTTCTGCTGTTGTAATTGTTGCAACAGTTAAGGCTTTAAAGATGCACGGTGGTGTTTCCAAAAAGGAACTTGGGGAAGAAAACGTAGAAGCTTTGGAAAAAGGGCTTGCAAACCTTCTTCGCCATGTGGAAAACGTAACGCAAAACTTTGGTATGCCAGCGGTCGTTGCAATAAATCGCTTTCCGCTTGACACAGAAGCCGAGCTTAACCTAATTAAAGAAAAGTGCCTTGAGCTTAATGTAAACGTAGCTTTAAGCGAAGTTTGGGCAAAGGGTGGCGAAGGCGGCGAAGCACTTGCTAAAGAAGTTATTCGACTTGCAGAAGGCGGAAACAACTTTAAGTTTGCTTACGAAGACGAAATGAGCTTGAAAGAAAAAGTAACCGAAGTTGTTAAAAAGATTTACCGTGGCTCTGGTGTAAACTTTTCGGCGGCGGCTCTTAAAGACATTAAAAAAATTGAGGAAATGGGCTTTAAACATTTTCCTATTTGCATGGCGAAAACACAGTTTAGCTTTTCTGACGACCAAACGCTTGTCGGTGCGCCAACTGGGTTTTCTATAAATGTAAAAAGTTTGAAGGTTTCGGCTGGGGCAGAGTTTGTTGTTGTTTATACAGGCGACATTATGACGCTTCCTGGGCTTCCTAAAGTTCCGTCTGCTGAAAAAATTGATGTTGATGCTGATGGGAATATTTCTGGGTTGTTTTAAAGGTAGTATAACGCTTCCCTTTGCTTTGCAGGGGGGAGCGATTTGTTTTTTGGTGGATTTAATAGAACAGATGAAAATGATAGTACATCAAATAGGCTGCAAAAGGCTTATAGTAGCTACTCGAGGCATTAGTATTTTAAAGCTATTATCTCTTAAAAAACTTTTTTAAAATTTTTTTAAAAATGTGTTGACAATCGACAAAATTCTTGATATTATATCATTCGTCGCCACGAGAGCGG
>CAZBLK010000006.1:0-110053 GCA_964492715.1 uncultured Defluviitaleaceae bacterium
TTGGGGCTCTGCCCCAAACCCCGCCACTTTTGAAAAAGTGGACAAAACTTTTATTCAAATGAATAACAAAATTAAGAATAACAATATTATTATAGACTTTCGGCTACTGGTTCTTGAGCGCTTTCTACTACGTCTTTTAAAGACATTCTGCCAGCAATAGTTTCTGGCTGGAGTGACGACAAAATTACATGGTCGCTGTCTGTAAAAATGACGGCTCTCGTTCGCCTTCCGTATGTTGCATCTATCAAAATCCCCTTGTCCCTAGCTTCTTGAATTATACGCTTAATGGGTGCAGATTCGGGGCTTATTATTGAAATAATTCTGCCAGCCATTACTACGTTTCCAAAGCCTATGTTTACTGGACGTATGTTTTGCATAAAAGCCTCCGCAAAAATCACTCTATGTTTTGAACTTGTTCCCTAATTTTTTCAATCTCTGTTTTTAAGTCAATTACAATTTTTGTAATTTCGAGGTCGTTAGACTTTGAGCCAATTGTATTTACTTCACGGTTCATTTCCTGCACCAAAAAGTCAAGCTTGCGCCCAACAGAGCCTTCTTCTTCAAAAATGTTTTCCATTTGGCTAACGTGGCTTGCAAGCCGTGTAATTTCTTCGTCCACGCACGACTTGTCTGCAAAAATTGTCACTTCCGTCAAAAGCCGTGACTCGTCAAACGCTGCGTTTCCAAGCATTTCATCAAGGCGGTTTTTAAGCTTTGCTTTGTACTCGCTTACAACAAGCGGCGAACGCTCAACCAGCTTTGACATTAAGAAATTTATTATTGAAATCTTTTCAAAAATGCTTTGCTTTAAAGCTTCGCCCTCTCTGCTGCGCATTTCAACAATTGAAACAAGAGCAATTGCAACAGCTTCATGCAAAGCTTCGGCAATTTCTGCCTTTGTTTGTTCGCTAAAAACGCCCTTTTCAATGTTTATAATGTCAGGAAACTTTGCTACAAGAGAAACGTTTATATCGTCTTTTACAGGATATTTTTCTTTCAATTCAAAAAGCTTTGCTACATAAGCATCAGCAAGTGCTGTGTTAAGAGAAATGGACACGTCATCTTTTGAAAGCGTTTCAAAGCCTATATAAACGTCAACTTTGCCACGCAAAATTGCCTCGGAAATTTGCTTTCTTGCTGTTTCTTCCAAGAAATTTAGCATGTAAGGCATTTTAAGCGAAATGTCGCAATATCTGTGGTTTACTGACTTTATTTCAACGGAAAGCCTGCGCTCGTTTAAAACAAAAACGCCTTTTCCGTAACCAGTCATGCTTTTAATCATAGTTACCCCTCTTTTTTGATATCTTTTAATTATATATTATTTAGCATAAATCGTCAACAAAGCAATTAAATTACAAATGCGTTTTACTCATTGTTTGTCTTTTCGTCCTCATTTAATTGTATAGCACCGTTTATTTTTTCGTATGTGTCAATATGTTTTAGAAGCACGTGCTCAATGTAGTTTGTCATAGAGCGGTGCTCCTTTGTTGCTAAAAACCCAATTTTGTCAAAAACTTCATCATTTAATCTTAACGTAAAAACTCTTTTTAATGATGGCATAAATAAACCCCCAATACTTTGCATATCATATTAATGTTAACATTTTGTTGTAATATTTATGCAGTCATAAAACACTAAAGTGACATCACTTTGCTTAAAATTACTAGCTTGAATTGAGGTGCTTTCATGAACATTGCAGTAATCGGTTATCCACCTTTACCTATAAAAAAACTTGAAAAGTTTTTACCGGATGTAATAACTTCCATAGTTTGGTCAGGAAACTATTATTTATATACTTCTATTAAAAATTTGGCAAAAAAAAAGCAGGCTGAATTTGATTATTGTGCAGACTATATTTTTATTTCAAAACTTCAAAGCTTAGAACAGCTTAAAAATTTGGACTTAGTTGTAATTCTTTGGGACAAGCGCTCCCAAAAAACAAAGTTCATAATTGACGTTTGCCGAAGGCTTGGGCTTTACGTTAATGTTGTTACTTATAGGTACAACATTAGCAGACGAAAATAAAAAAATAGGGGAGAGAACTTTTTTCACACTGTGAAAATGTTCTCTCCCCTTAAAAATTCAAATTCTTTCCAAGCCTATCTGATAACCTTTAGCAAAGCCTCAGCCGCACCTTCCACAGTAAAAATATCTGTAGAAACATCAAATCCTTTTTGCTTCAACTCGTTCATCAAGTAACTAATTTGCGGTGCCATAAGCCCAATTTTTTCAAGCTCATATGCACGCCTAAAGACTTCGGTTGCTGTGCCTGTGCAAAAAACTTTGCCGTCGTGCATAACTATAATTCTGTCAACAAGGCGTGAAATGTCTTCCATGCTGTGAGAAACTAAAACTACCGTGTTCCCCATTTTTTTGTGCATTTGTTTAATAAGTGTAAAAAGCTCCTCACGCCCACGAGGGTCAAGCCCTGCTGTTGGTTCGTCCAAAACAAGCACCTTTGGACGCATTGCCAAAATTCCAGCAATGGCAACACGCCGCTTTTGCCCACCAGAAAGCTCAAACGGTGACTTTTCATAAACTTCGCTCGAAAGCCCCACCATTTCAAGAGCCGACACAACACGCTCGTTTACTTCGGCTTGCGAAATCCCCATATTTTCAGGCCCAAAAGCAACGTCCTTGTAAACCGTAAGCATAAAAAGCTGATGCTCTGGGTATTGAAACACAAGACCAACATTTTGACGAATTGCCTTAAGCTGCTTTTTGTCAGCGTTTATGTCAACGCCGTCAATAAAAATTGTTCCTTCTGTTGGCTGGAGCAGTGCGTTTAAATGTTGAATAAGGGTGCTTTTCCCAGAGCCTGTGTGCCCTATAAGCCCAACAAATTCACCATCATCTATTTTAAGGCTGACGTTATCTAGCGCTTTTTTTTGAAAGCTTGCTCCTTTGTTGTAAACATGCGTCAAGCCTTTAATTTCAATTGACATATTGCACCAACCATTTCATCTATCGTTAAAATGCCCTCGGGAAGCTTAACGCCGCTTTGCCTAAGGCTGTGTGCAAGCTCGGTAACTTGCGGTACAGTAAGCCCCACTTCTTTAAGCTTGTCCACTTGGCTAAACACGTTTTTAGGTGTGTCGTTCATTATTATTTTTCCGTCTTCAATAACAACAACCCTGTCAGCTTGCACAGCTTCTTCCATAAAATGTGTAATAAGCACAATTGTTATTCCAAGCTCTTTGTTAAGCTTTTTAACAGCGTTCATTACTTCACGCCGCCCAACAGGGTCAAGCATAGCTGTAGGTTCGTCCAAAACAATGCACTCTGGCTGTAAAGCCAAAACACCGGCAATTGCAACACGCTGCTTTTGCCCACCCGACAAAAAGTGAGGTGAGGAGGCCGCATATTCTGTCATGTTAAGCGTAGCAAGTGCCGTGTCAACCCTTTGCCTAATTTCTTGTGGGGGAACACCAAGGTTTTCCGGCCCAAAAGCAACGTCTTCCTCTACAATGCCTGCAACAATTTGATTGTCTGGGTTTTGGAAAACCATTCCAGCCGTCTTTCTAATTTCAAACACAAATTGATAGTCCTTCGTGTTATAGCCTTTAACAAAAACGTCGCCGTCCGTGGGCAAAAGCAAAGCATTGATATGCTTGGAAAGTGTAGACTTTCCCGACCCATTATGCCCTAAAACAGCAACAAACTCACCTTTTTTTATATCAAGCGTAACGCCGTTTACAGCACGAATAACTACGTCTTCGCCTTGCTTTTCGCTATAAGTTTTATAGTCATAGCTTGTATTTTTAAATTGTATAATAGCTTTAGTGTTATCCAATAAGACACCTCTTGTAGAATGTACCAAAAAATAGAGTCAAGGGGCAAGCCCCTAATGTATTTTCTTTATTAACTTATTCTTTATTAACTTATTCTTGGCAACGTCACCTATAAGCTGCAATAATTGCATCAGCCATATTATCAAGCGAAACTTGCTTTTCAACAGCACCAATATCAAACGCAACTTTGGGCATTCCATAAACAACGCAGGAATTTTGGTCTTGCCCAATTGTTTTGCAGCCGCCTGTTCTCATTTTTAAAAGCCCTCTTGCACCGTCCGAGCCCATGCCTGTTAAAATTACGCCAACGGCATTTTTGTGCATTACCTTTTCCACCGACTCAAACAAAACATCAGCAGACGGCATAACACAGTTAACTTTTGTTCCTTTAAAACATTCAACTTGAAGCCGCTGGTTGCGCCTTACCAAAATCATGTGCATGTCGGCTGGGGCAATTAAAACCAATCCCTTTTGAAGAAAGTCATTGTTTTGTGCTTCTCGAACCTCTACTTTGCACAGCCCGTTTAACCTGTCGGCAAAAAACTTTGTAAACCCAGAAATTATGTGTTGCACAATAAGAACTGGCGGTGAGTTGGCTGGGAGCTTTGGTAAAATTACTTCAAGGGCATTTGTTCCGCCAGTTGACGAGCCTATAACAACAATCTTTTCATTTATATCAACTGTTTTTGGTGCTAAAGTATAGTTAAGCAGGCTGTCTTCGTTTACAAACAACATAATTCTTTTCTTAATAAAATCAACATAAGACGAATGTGCAAATTTGTCAGGCGGTTTTAAAACAAAGTCTTTTATGCCTGCACGCACAAGCGGAACAGCTGCCGTTGTGGTTTTTCCTGTTAGTATTATGTGTAGTTTATGCTTTTCCATTAACGAGCTGAAATATTTTTCATTTAAGCTACCAAAGTCAACATCTAAAAGAATGACGTTACACTTGCCTTTGACTATGTTTCGCTCTATATCAAGCAGGTTTTGTACATGTACCACATGCCTAGATACTGCGGCATTTACCAACCAACCTTTTACAGAGTTAAAAAAATCAACGTTAATTGTAACAACGATGATTATAGCTTCGTTTAGTGCCAAAGCAAACACCACCCCACACCTATTTTTACAATAGAACCGCTTTATAAACCCCACGTCACGAGCACAATTTGAAAATACAGCAATTCTTAAAAATAATATCCAAAAGCTTCATTATATTTTCACGTTGAAGCATTCGTGAAAATATCTATACTTCTATCGTTAATTTCTTGAACTGCTTTAGTTAAATGTAAATAGTTAAAAAAGAAAATTATTCACACGAACAACAAACTATAAAGATGTAAACTCTTTTAGTTTAATGAATTAAAGTATACCAATTTTTTTCAGCAATTGCAAGTATAAGCTTAATTACTAAACTTCTTTTGTTTGTTTCTTTATTTCTTTGTTTCTTACATAACTTGGTTTTTTGATTACAAAAAAATTTATCAAAAAATAAAACAAACATTTTTTATTACCGTATATAAAAAAGTATATGATATTATTTATTTTATTGTTGACACGTCAATATTATATGATGTATAATATTGACGTTGATATAAGAAAGGAGGAGCAAAAATGCCATTTCAAATTGGCTCTGCGCTTTTAGACGCTTGTGTATTGGGCGTTTTAAACCAAGGTTCTGCATACGGCTACAGCCTTACGCAAAAAATTAAAACTATAGCACAAGTATCAGAATCTACGCTGTACCCCGTTTTAAGAAGGCTTTTAAAAGAAAACTTGCTTGATACATACGATGAAGCTTTTGACGGTAGAAACAGAAGGTATTACATTATTACAGAATCGGGCAAGGAAAAACTTTTGCTTTACCGCTCAGCGTGGGAAGCATACAAAGAAAATATAGAACTTTTGCTAAATGGGGGTGTAGCTAGTGAACAAAAATGAATATATTGCGGAATTAAGAGAGCGGCTTAAAAAACTGCCACAAGCAGAAGCCGAAAACGCAATTTCATATTACGAAGAATATTTTTACGAAGCAGGCGCACAAAACGAACAAAGGGTAATACAAGAACTTGGACACCCTTCGTATGTTGCCGCAAAAATTATTGGCGACTATGTTTCAAAGGACACAGCTTATGATGGCTCTAAACCTAAAAAAGGCTTTAGCAAAATTGGGCTTTTAATTGCTGGCATTTTTGCCGCCCCAATTGCACTTCCTCTTGCAATTGCAGCAGCGTCTGTTGTGTTTGCACTTTTTATTACACTTTTTGTTTTGTTTGTTACGTTTGGAGCCTTAGCAATTGGGTTCATTGTGGGCGGAATTGTTATGGTTGGTGTAAGTTTTACAATAATTTTTACAGAGTTTGCTACGGCATTATTTTTTATCGGCACAGGCCTACTATTGTTTAGCCTTGGCTTCCTTTTCTCAATTTTAGTTTCAAAGTTTTACACACATGGAATTAAAGCAATAATTAGGCTTTTCAGTAAGCTTTTAACAAGGAGGAGTGCAGCATGAAAAACAAGTGGAAATTTATTGGAACTACATTTGTCGTAGGCCTTGCACTCATTATTGCAGGGATTGCTATGGGAGCAAAACGCAATGTTTACATTAGAGATGGAAAAATAGTTGTTCCTAAAAACGGCAGAGTTTTTGAATTTGGGGTTACATCAGGTACTGAATATTCATATTCAGATGGTTACAACTATGAAAACGATGGAGACTTAACCACAGCAGTTTCAGAAAAAAACCTTGAAAGCTTTGATGAAATTGAAATTAAAACAGTAGGTAGCGACATTTATTTACTCGAAGGAGAAAGCTTTGGGGTTGAAATTTATTCCGACACAGATATTAGCTGGAGCTTACGTGGCGGAAGGCTTAAAGTAGAAGAAGAAATGCAAATAAATATTGGCTTTAGCAACAGCAAAGGCGGATATGTAAAAGTTTATATACCTAAACAATATATGAAAAGAACATCACTCAATACAGCAAGCGGCAACATAATAACAGAGTATCTTTTGGGTGATAATTTTTCTGGCAACACTGTTTCTGGCGAAATTTTAGTTAAAGGGTCAGGCTTTGAAAAGTTTCAAGCGGAAACAACAAGCGGAGTAATTAAAGTAAACGAAACAGAAATTAGTGACAGCAAAGTTTCTTCAACTTCCGGAGAAATTGACCTTAAAAACGTAACCTCAAATGACATTGATGTTTCAACTACAAGCGGAAGCATTAACCTTGAAGGAAATTTTGTTGGCGAGAATGACATTTCAACTATTTCTGGCAGTGTAGACATGTTTGTAAACGGCAGTCAAAGCGACTACGAGGTTAAATATTCAACTGTAAGCGGCGGAACGCAATTGAATGGTGAAAGGGTTGGTAAAACTTTTAAAACTAATAGGTCAGGACGTGCGCCAAACAATATTGAAGCCGAAACTGTAAGCGGTGGAATAAAAGTTACATTTAGTGATAATTAAGGCGTTTTATTTACGCCTTTTTTGTTTGCTTTGACATAAGTAAATGCCAAGTGTATAATATTCCGTGGAACACCTTTAAGCAAAGAAAGCTTTATTAACGCAGAATTAACTGAACAATACTTCCCAGATAAAGAGTTGTTAAACCAAATTAAACAAATCATGGATAAATAAACGACTAAAAACAAACACACTTTGAGTAGAAGTTTACATTCCTCAAAGTGTGTTTGTTTTTTTATGCACATTATTCCTGTTCATCAAAATATTTCACAATTCCTTGATAAATTGCCCAAGCAACTTTGTCTTGGTACTCCTCTGTTTTCAAATTTCGCTTTTCATTGTAGTTGGTTAGAAAACCGCATTCTACAATTACAGCAGGCGAAGTTGTTTGCCTTAGCACATAATAGCTTTTGTTAGCCGACGCCACCCTGTCGTTTTTTTGCTTTAAAAAATCTTTCATTTCTGTTTGAATAGCTTCGGCAAGCTTTTTCGAGTTGTCAGAAGTGTCGAAGTAAAAAACTTGTGCGCCCTTTACACCACCATCTTGGTAAGAATTTTGGTGGATGCTTACAAAAATGTCAGGGTTTGAGCTGTTTGCAATTGTCTTTCTTCTTTGCATGTCAGAAGCTTTGCTGCTTCCAAGTGCGTTTTCGTCTGCCCGTGTCAAAAGCACCTGCGAACCGCCTTGCTCTAAGTAGCTTTGCAGCTTTAGTGCAATTTGCAAGTTTATGTCACTTTCATGCGTTTTGCTGTCTGCCACCATGCCCGAATCCCAACCACCATGCCCAGCATCTATTAGTATCACCTTTTTTGAAACAGGCATCGAAAAAGTTTGAACGGCTTCGGAGCGTATTGTGTTGAATACGCCAACAAAAATTATAAGCAAATAAAGCGTAATTAATATTTTTTCTTTTTTTATGCTTATTACTTTCATTTTCAGCCTCCGAATTAATTTGATAAGTATAAGTAATATTATTCGGAGAATTTGACATGTATTCATAATTTTAGAGTTCTTGTATAAGAAAATTGGAAGTTTAAATAAAGATGTTTTCCAAATTCTTGGTGACTGCTTTAACTCCTTCATTATACAAAACAGAAAGAAGTAAATCTGTAATAACAAGCGCCCTTTTTGCCATTTCAATGTTTATAAGCCCCAAGTTAAGCGCTTCGGAAATTTCGGCAAGGTCAGCCACTTTTATAAAACCATTTTCATAAACTATTACGTCCACAAGCAAGTCGTGAAATGTGTATGTGTTTTGTTCTGCATCAAACTCGCAGTCTACAATATCACAGTATGTATAAACAAGCTTGCCGTCATGGTCAAAAAACTTGCTTACCTTGTAACCCTTCTTCAAAAAATAACATGAGCAGCCGTGAGAAAAGTCACGCCGTGGCTTTAAAGACTTCCATTTTGTAACGATAAACTCGTCGTTAATTAAAACAATTTCGTCGTCCTTTAAAAGGACATTTTCGTTTGGAATGTACCTTCTACGGTATAATTTTGGCTTGTCCATAAAACCTCCACTGTCTTTTTTGTTAGAACCTATAACATATTTTAAATTGCACTTTTTGCAATTTATATGAACTCACGCTACTTTAATATAGCAAAAAAGCGGGCAAACTCCCCCGCTTATCCGTTAACCTCGCCTGTAAGCAACCCGCTTAAATCTGAAACTGCTCTTTCGGCGTCGTCGCCTTCAGCAGTTATAGTTACTTCTTGTCCTTCCAAAATGCTTAAAGAAATAATACCCATAATACTTTTGGCATTAGCAACCCTGTTTTCCATTTTCAGCTTAATGCTGCTTGCAAACTTGCTTGCCGTTTGAACAAACATAGCTGCAGCACGAGCTTCAAGGCTAGTGCGTGACACTACAATGCGTTCTACCATAGTTACCTTACCCTCCTCTTTATTATACCACAACATTTACTTTTACCGCAGTACATCAGCAATTTCACTTATTTTTCTAAATCTATGATTAATACCCGACTTCCCTATAGTCGGAGTAACCATCTCGCCAAGCTCCTTTAAAGAAGCGTCTGGGTTTTCCAGCCTAAGCAAAGCAACTTCCAAAAGCTGTTCGCTTAAAAACGTTTCGCCCTTTTTTTCAAAAATTAGTTTAATGTCGTCAATTTGTTTTACAGCCGCACCAACCGTTTTGTTAATGTTTGCGGTTTCACAATTGACACGCCTGTTTATGTCGTTACGCATGTCTTTTAAAATGCGAACGTTTTCAAGCCCCATTAAAGAAATAGGCGCTTCCATAACGTTTAAAAGGTCAACAATGCTTTCTCCTTCTTTTAAGTATACTACAAAGTGCCCCTTGCGTTCAATAACTTTAGCATGAAGCGAAAAAAAATTAATTAATTCGCAAAGACCGTTGCTAAGCTTTTCGCTTGCGTTTACAAACTCCATGTGGTACGTTTTTTCTGGTGTGTTTAAAGAGCCACCAGCAATAAACGCCCCACGGATATACGCACGTTTACAGCACGTGTCCTTTACTAGCAAAGGGTCAATTGTTCTTTTAACGGTGTACTTGCCGTCGCTGCCCTTTTTAACAAGCGAAACGGCACTTAAAAGCCTTTCGGCAGATTCATTGTCGTGTATAGAAACGGTGTAAACACGGTTTTTCTTTAACGCAATGTTTTTTGAAACGGCAACGTTTCCGTTTACGCTAAAGCTTGCTTTAATAAGCGTGAAGTAACGCTTTGCAACAAAGGCATTTTCTGTTTGAATAACAACGCTTAATGCGCCGTTTCGCACCGTAATTTTGCCGCATGTGTTTAGTATGGCGCAAAGCTCGGCTATAATGCAGTGCCGTGCGCCCTCGTGCCTGTTGCAAAGCTCCTTTTTTACCTCAGAGGAAAACGACATACGTCCGACCTCATTTGTTTTATTTTAAAATAGGGTCAAGGGGCTAGCCCCTTGCGGGGTTTTAGGGGCAGAGCCCCTAAGGTCTTTATGTTTTAATATTTTTTGTCCTAACCATCACGAAGCTTACTAATGTCTCTATGAGAAATATTAACCGAACTGTTCATTTTGTTTAACACCTTAAAAAGCTCCTCGGCCAAAGTTACAGAGCGATGTTTGCCACCTGTGCAGCCAATGCTTATTACAAGGCGGTTTTTGCCTTCCGAAATGTAGTTTGGAATTAAAAAGCTAACCATTTCTTTAAGCTTGTCTAAAAAAACACGGCTAACGTCGTGCCCCAAAACATATTCTGCAACAGGTGCGTCTTTTCCTGTAAGCTCCTTTAGTTCTGGAATGTAAAACGGGTTTGCAATAAACCTTACGTCAAAAACCAAGTCAGAGTCTTGCGGAACACCGTATTTAAAGCCAAACGACATTATAGTAATCATCAAGCTGTCAAAGCTTTTGTTTTCCAAAAATATATCTGAAAGCTTTTCCTTTAATTGCCTTGTCAAAATGCTTGACGTGTCAATAATATAAGTAGCTCGTTCCTTAACGTGGCTTAAAAGGCTTCGCTCTTTTTCTATGCCCGAAATAATGCTGTCGTTTTTAGCAAGCGGGTGAGAACGCCTTGTTTCCTTGTACCGCTTTAAAAGAACGTCGTCGTTTGCATCGAGGAAAAGAATACTAAATTCATAGTCGCCGCCGTGCATTTTTTCAAGCTCTACAAAAAGGTCGTCAAAAAGCTTTCCGCCCCTAATGTCAATGCCAATTGCTACACGCTTTATGTCTGCCCCAGGACGAAAGCACACCTCGGCAAACTTTGCAATAAGTGTTGGCGGCAAGTTATCCACACAGAAAAAATCCATATCTTCAAAAAACTTTAAAACCGTGCTTTTTCCAGCGCCCGACATTCCCGTAACAATTACAAACTGCATAAGTTCACCTTTATAATTTTCCGAAAATTTATTATTCTCCAATTATTTTAACCTCTGGTTCAAGCATGACGCCGAATTTTTCGTTTACTACGTTTTTAACGTGCTCAATTAATTTAATTACATCAGCGGCAGATGCGCCTTTGTCGTTTACAATAAAGCCAGCGTGTTTTACGGAAACCGAAGCACCGCCTACACGGCAACCTTTTAAACCGCTTTCAGTAATTAGCTTCCCTGCAAAGTTCCCCTTTGGGCGTTTAAATGCGCTTCCTGCACTTGGAAGCTCGACAGGCTGCTTTTCACGGCGGCTTTTGTTCAGCGTGCCAATTTTTTCTTTAATTTCGCTGTACTCACCTTTGTTAAGAGAGAAAACAGCAGAAAGAACAACGTAGCCGCTAATTTGCACTGCACTTGTGCGGTATGACAATTGAAGCTGTTCGTTTGACAGTGTTAAAACTTCGCCTTCTCCGTTTATAACGTCTGCACTAACTAAAACGTCTTTAATTTCGCCGTCATATGCACCGGCGTTCATACAAACAGCGCCTCCCACAGTTCCTGGTATGCCAGCCGCAAACTCTAGCCCTGTAAGGCTTTTGTCAAGAGCAAAAGCCGAAATTGCAGAAAGCAAAGCACCGCTTTGGCACGAAAAAGTTGTTTCGTCAACACTTTCTATTTTACTGAAGTTTTTAAAAAGTTTAACAATTACCCCACGAAAGCCACCATCTCTAACCAAAAGGTTTGAGCCGTTGCCAATTACATAAAAAGGCAACTGTTCCTCCCTACAAATTGCAATTGCGCTTTTTACTTCTGAAACAGTCGTGGGCAAAACAAGAAGGTCTGCTTTTCCGCCAATTCTAAAAGACGTATGGCTTGACATTGGTTCGTCAATAAGCAATTCGCATTTTAAAGCTTCCTTAAACCGATTAAAATTATATGCCAATTGAACATTCCTTCCTATATAGCAATTTGAGTTTTTATAGTCACCATTTTACGGCAAAAATATCGAACGTTTCAACGATTTTTTGACGCAAAATGGTGAACTGTTTATTCAAATTGCGATATCAATTCATTTTTAATTTTCACTTTTACTTAAATTACTTTGTATCCTTTCGTTAAGCACTTGCGCCGCATTGTAGCCCATGCGCTTTTGGCGGAAGTTGATAGCCGCCGCTTCACAAATGACGGCAATGTTTCGCCCAGGGCGAATTGGAATTGTATGGCAAACAACGTTGTTTCCAAGAATGTCCATGTACTCGTCGTTAAGCCCCAGCCTGTCATAATCTTTTTCGTTGTCCCACGCTTCAAGGTTTATAACAAGGTCAATAGCTTGCGTAGTTTTAACCGACCCTACGCCATACATTTGCTTTACATCAATTATTCCTATGCCACGAAGTTCTATAAAATGCCTGATAATTTCAGGGCAGCTTCCAACAAGCGTTTGACGAGACGCACGTTTAATTTCTACGGCATCATCAGCAACAAGCCTGTGACCACGTTTTATAAGCTCCAAAGCTGTTTCGCTTTTGCCAATGCCGCTTTCGCCCATTATAAGAACGCCCTCACCGTAAATGTCTACCAAAACGCCGTGCATTCTTACACGTGGCGCAAGTTCTACACGAAGCCAGCGTATAATTTCGCCCGTAAACTCGGTGGTTGTTCCTTCGTAAGAAAAAAGCGGAATGTCTTTTTCCGTTGCACAATCCAACATTTCTTGAAACGGCTCAAGCCCTCTGCAAATTACTACACAGGGCAAGTTATACGTAAAAAACCTCTTTGAAGTACCAAGCCTATCTTCCTTGCTAAGCTTGCGCAAATATGTGTGCTCAACCATTCCAATAATTTGCAAGCGGTTTTCGTTAAAGTAGTCGTAAAACCCTGCAAGCTGCAAAGCAGGGCGGTTTATTTCTGCATGAGTTAACGTTCTTTCTTCAATGCTGACCGAGTTTAAAAGCTTTAGGTCAAACATTTCCATAATTGTTTTTATTTGAACAGAATACATAGTTTGCCCTCTTAAACAAAAATTTAGAGCCTATAGCAAAATATAATCTACAACTTCATGTGTGTGCTTGTCTAAAATAATTTTATAGCTTTTTTCTGGAAGCCCCAAAATAATTTCGCAATCTTCAGCAATGTTTAGCTTAATTTTACTAAAATGTTCCTTTTGAATAGAAGGAAGCAGCTTGTTTAAGTCTTCCTTTGAAATTATATATGCAGAGTTAAGCAAAAGCTCTGCATGGTCTGTATATATTTTAAGCTCCAAGTGAATGCTTCTAAATTCATCAGTGCCGCTTGGGGTGTACACGTAGTCAAATTTAACTTGTGAACTGGGCATTTTAATTCCTCCTTAAAAACTACTTGAAGTTAATTACGCTATCAATAAGTTTATAACTATACTATACCAAAATATACATTTTATGTAAAGCATTAAACTCCTCTAAAAAAGTCATACACAGCGTTTGCTGCTTTTTTGTTCATTCCGTCAACTTGGCAAAGTTCCTCGGCAGATGCACGCATAACTTTTTCAATTGAGCCAAAATGCTTTAAAAGTGCTTTTTTCCTAGTTCCTCCAATTCCTGGAACATCGTCGAGCACCGAGCGCATTAACGCCTTTTCCCTTAATTTTCTGTGGTACTCAATTGCAAAACGGTGAACCTCGTCTTGTATTCTTGTTATAAGCTTAAAGCCTTCGGAGTTTGGCGGAAGCAAAATTTCTTCATCATTATAAACTAAGCCCCTAGTCCTGTGCTTATCAGTTTTCACCAAGCCGCAAATTGGAATGCTTATGTTTAAAGAGTCTAAAACCGACTTTGCAGCATGAACATGCCCTTTTCCGCCGTCTATAAACAAAATGTCTGGAAGCTTTGCAAATTTTCCGTAATCTTCGCTTCCTTCTTCCAAAATTTCTTTTTTATAGCGCATAAAACGGCGTGAAATTACTTCCTCAATGCTTTTATAATCGTTTGCACCAATTACATACTTAATTTTAAACTTTCTGTAGTCGCTTCGTTTTGGCTTGCCGTTTTCAAACACTACCATCGAGCCGACAGACTCATAGCCCATAGTGTTTGAAATGTCGTATGCTTCAATTCTTGTAAGCTTTTTGTCAATTCCAATTGCCTCTTGAATTTCTTGCAAAGCACCTATAGTTCTTCCGGCTTCACGGCGCAATTGTTCCCCAAACTGTGCCAAAGAAATTTGAGCATTTTTTGCTGCAAGCTGTACTAGCCGCTGTTTTTCACCCTTTTGCGGAACAGAAATTGTTACATTAAAACCTTTTATTGTACTTAGCCACTTTGTTAAAAGCTCTTTGTCGGAAATGTCGTACTGAATTAAAACTTCCTTTGGAATATAAGTTGTTTCGCCGTAAAACTGCTTAATAAAGCCAGTCATAATTTCTTCGTTAGAAGTTTCTTCCGCAAAATTAAGCATAAAGCTTTCGTTGCCAACCATTTTTCCTCCACGAATGAAAAAGAGCTGAACAAACGCTTCGTTTTTTTCGCTTGCAAAAGCAATTACGTCTTGGTCTGTGCCTGCAACGTTGTCAAGCTTTTGTTTTTCTTTCAACCGTTTTACTGCAAAAATTTTGTTCCTTATATCAGCCGCTTTTTCAAACTGCAAGTCGTCTGAAAACTTCTGCATTTCAGTAGTTAGTCTTTCAATTATGTTTTCGTGCTTGCCGTTTAAAAACGACAAAACTTCCGCAACAAGCTTGTCATACTGTTCTTCAGCTATTTTTAAAGCGCACGGCGCATGGCATTGCCCTATATCGTAGTTTAAGCACGGCCTGCCTTTTCCAACGTCCCTTGGGAAAACTTTGGCACACCTACGAAGCCCCCAAATGCTTTGCACCAAGTCGACCGTTTCGTGTATAACTTTCATGCTTGTGTACGGCCCAAAATATTTTGCTTTGTCGTTGTCTAGCTTGTAGACCATGTAAATACGTGGAAAATGCTCGTTAGTTGTTAGCTTAATGTACGGGTAAGACTTGTCGTCTTTTAAAAGAACGTTGTACTTTGGGTCATGCTTTTTTATTAAATTGCACTCTAAAATTAAAGCTTCAAGCTCGGTGTCTGTAACAATGTATTCAAACCGAACTATGTTTGGCACCATTGAAGAAACTTTTAAATTTTTTTGTGACGACGACTGAAAGTATTGCCGTACTCGGCTTTTTAAAACTTTAGCCTTGCCTATATAAATTATTTCATCAGCACAGTCACGCATAATGTACACGCCCGGCTTGTCGGGAAGCTTTTTAAGTTCTTCCTGAATATTGAAATTGTCGCTGCTTTTAAAATTGTCGCTCACTTTGCATTGTTCCTTTTTTAGTTTGCTGGGAAGACCTTTGGGCTCTACCCCAATTACCCACGCCACTTTTGAGAAAGTGGACAAAACTTTTAATCAAGTTCTATAGCTAAAAGATTGCTACTAACGTTTGATTTTATTAGTTCTTTTGTTTCTATACATGTCCTTGTCTGCCCTATGAATTATGTCATCAACGTTTTCGTCCTTAGCTTTGTCATAAAAGCTTACCCCTGCCGAAATTGAAATAAGCTTTTCGCCCAAAGGAGTTTCAAGTGGAATTGTAAGTTTGTTAATTTCCTGCACCAAATCTTCTACAAATTCTTTTGGGTAGTTTTTAGTAATTACAATAAACTCGTCGCCCCCAACCCTAAAAACATCAAACATAGAAAACGTAACACAAATTTCACGAGAAGCAGCCAAAATTGCCAAGTCGCCAATGTTGTGCCCATAAACGTCGTTAAGCGTTTTCAAATTATTCAAGTCGCAAACTATAACTCCAAAGTTGTTTATTTCATCTAGCTTGTTATAATGAAAATTAACAAGCTCGTTATAAGCAGTTCGGTTTCTTATTCCTGTAAGGCTGTCTTTGTAGGCAAGCTTAACAAGATGCTCTTGGTTGTTTTTCATAAGCAGCAAGTCTTTAAACTTAAACAAGGCGTCTATAGTAATGATAGTTATAAACACTAAAAAGCTTGGCTCAAAGCGCATGTCGGCATCTCTTGTTATAACATTAGGTACTAAAAACCCAAGAAACGCAATGATGCTTGCAAAGAAAAACATTACGCTTCTTTCCCTGTTTTTGTAATAGTCATAAACCAAAGTGGAAAATGCAACTAAAACATTTGTATGAGTAATTATAGAATTAATAAATGAAAGTTCACTATAGTCGCAAACCCCTAAAAGTTGCAGCAAAGTTGCCACACTAAAAAAGAGTACATCTACATAAAAAAGAATTTTAAGTGCTTCTTTGCCTCTTGGGTTGTAAGCAAGCCTAATGTACAAAATAAAAGGTATTACAATAGAAAAATGAAACATGTTGTTAAAAATGTACACAGCAGAAGGTGAAGCCGCAAATGCTGCAACTATTGCATTGTCCGAAATAAGCCACAAGCCGCCCCACATTGTCAAAAGCCCAAGCGCAACAAATTTTGCAGCCGTAAGCCTTTGAAAAAACAAAATAATTGAAATAGCGCAAACAATTATACCAACAAAAAGCACAATAAATGAAATTACAAAGTATCCTGCTTCTTGTTCAATCATGTTGTAAAAAAAAGCACCGCTAGTTGTTTTGTAAACTGGTCCAAGCAAAATGTCATGCCCTGTGCTGTCCGCTTTTAAGTCTACATAAATTTTGCCTGAAAACCCTGACTCTAAAAAAATGCTATGCCAGCGTGTTCCCACAGAGTGTAAATAACTTGGAAACGCTTCTTCGTCACCATATGAATAAATTACTCTATCACCGCTGTACACCTTCACTAAAAGAAAGTCGGTTCTAAACGTAATGCTTTCATACTTTCTAATAGGTTCAGCAATTTCTAGCGTAAACCTGACTGTATCATTTTTACCAACATTTTTAACAGACTCTCCTTGCTCTACAACACCTGACTCATTTGTTTTAAGATTAACATATTCCAAATTTCCGTATAATCTGTTACAATTGATATAGTCAATATATCTAGGTGTTCTATACTTAGTTGTGTCGGCAAGCATTCCAAAAGCAAGGAGAACGAATATGAAGAATACAGCCAAACTAATTTTATCTAATTTTTTTTGCATCACATTACAGAACCCTTCCTAATGTTAATTCAATGTTAATTCTAATGTTAATTCTATGGTCAAATTAAGTATTAATTCACGTCAAATTTATGTATAAGTTAAACTGTTTTACTAACTAATATTATTATAATTAGTTAGTAAAGTCAATTATATTATTTTTATGCTTTACACTTTTATAAGTATACAATTTTTACTAATGAGGTGCTTAAAATTGCTTGATTTGCATACACATACAACCGCTTCAGATGGTTTATACACGCCGACAGAGCTTGTGCTTATGGCTAAAGAAGTAGGTTTAACAACAATTGCCATTACAGACCACGACACTACAGACGGAGTTGAAGAAGCTGTCAAATGCGGTGAAAAATGTGGGGTACGTGTTATTTCTGGCGTTGAAATTAGCGTAAGTGACAACAAAGAAATGCACATTATAGGTTTAAACGTAGACATTAAAAACGAAGCCTTAAAAAAGGTTTGTGACGAAATTAAAGGTGACAGAAGTGCACGCCGCCAAAGAATTGTTGACTTTCTTGCAGAAAAAGGTGTTGACATTCTGCTTACAGACGTGGCAAAACTTGCAGGCGACAAATTAATTTGGCGTCCTCATTTTGCAATGGCAATGGTAAATGCTGGGTATGTAAAAAGCGTTGACGAAGCTTTTAGGCTGTACTTAGACACACCAGAGTTTCAAAAAATTGAGCGTCAAAAACCAACTGCCGAAGAAGCTATTAAGCTGATAAACGATGCAGCTGGTGTTTGTGTGCTTGCACACCCAGGGCGGCTATCCTTTTCACCTGCCGAGCTTGACAATTGGCTTGAAAAATTAAAAGGCTTTGGGCTTAAAGGGCTTGAATGTTATTACAGCACCCACACCAAAGAACAAACACGGCTTTTTCTTGAGCTTGCAAAAAAGCATGAGCTTCTCGTTACAGTAGGTACGGACTTTCATGGTGATAAAATTAAAGAAAAGATTAAGCTTGGGACGGGAATTGACAATAATTTGAAAGAGGTAAAGCTGGCGTTGCCATTTTAAATGCACCATAATATCAATACTGGGCGTGTTTGGTAAATCGCTTTGTATGGGTTTTTGAGCAGACTTTTCGTTATACAAGGAAGTAAAAACCGAATTTACCCAAAGGCAACCAAGGTTTTTTCTAACGAAGTATAGCAGAAAGCCTGCCGAAAATACGTGCAAATGGAATAAAGAAACACTCCCTATACATTGGCGACTATTTTTGTCCAAAAATGTCTTTAGCCCACGCTTAGGGTGCTGTCAAGTTCGGACTAAGTGAATTATATCAAAAGCTTTGCTCAGTAGCTTATATATAAAAATGCGAATCAAGAGTTAAAAAACCCAATGATAAGAAGCAAGCAAAAAGCCAACCTAGAAGCAACAAAAGAAATGAGTCCATTAGAAGAATGAACATTAGAAGTGAACATTAGAAGTGAACATTAGAAGCGTGTTGGATATTTGTCTTTACTTGAATCCAATTAATAAAAGATTCAATTGGTTGACGAAAAGAACTGATAGCTTTAGAAACCAATCTGCTAGCAGCACCAAACATGTTCTTTTCCCACTGTTCTTCACCTTTTTTTGACTTTACAGGGGTTAGTATTTCAGAGTTATTTGTCCTTAGGAGTTCATTAAATGCTTTGTCGCAGTATGCTTTGTCTGCCAAAATAGTGCGATTGCGTAATGTTTCAAGGACAGGTTTTACAGCTACAAGGTCATGAACGTTAGCTGGAGCTAGGAGCAAGTATTCTGGAAAAGGTATGCTTTTATTACGCTCAAAGCCTATGGTATGAAGCTTTAAGCCATAAAAATGCATATCCTAGGATAAGAAGTTACTTTATGTTTCTCACAAACTTCCTTTACCTTATTTATGATATCATTCTTAAACATGGTGAAATCCTCCTATATTATACTGTATTTATTATATTTTGCAACATATAAAAGTTCTTCATTTAAAATTTTTTTATATCATGTTTATATATAACCATTGCCCACAACCCAATTCTTACCAACAGCCTTAAACCACTTGATTTTACTGGGTTTAAGGCTGTTTTTATGCCCCCGTGGGCAAAAGCCGCCCTGACCCCCTGAAATACCCCCATTTGCCCACATTTTGCCCACGAAAATTTTTGGAGCGACTAAAACACAGCAGAAAACAGCAAACTAAAATGAGGTGCTCCAATCTCTGGAACACCTCATTTTTCAAGGCTTTATGCCTTATTTTACTGTATTTTCTTTTATTTATTATTTACCGAAGTATCTGTCAAGTAAGCCTTTGAAAGCTTGACCATGTCTAGCTTCGTCTTTGCACATTTCATGAACAGTATCATGAATAGCATCAAGGTTAGCTTGTTTAGCCTTAGTAGCAAGGTCTTTCTTGCCTTGGCAAGCGCCGTGCTCAGCAGCTACACGCATTTCAAGGTTAGTTTTAGTTGAAGCTGAAACAACTTCGCCCAAAAGCTCTGCAAACTTTGCAGCGTGCTCAGCCTCTTCAAAAGCAATACGCTTGTAAGCTTCTGCTACTTCTGGATAACCTTCACGGTCTGCTTGGCGTGACATAGCAAGGTACATACCAACTTCTGTGCACTCGCCCATGAAGTTCATTTTCAAGCCCTCGATAATTTCTGGGTCAATGTCTTTTGCTACGCCAATTCTGTGCTCGTCAGCAAAAGCAAGGTCGCCAGCTTGTTCTACAAACTTAGAAGCAGGAGCTTGGCAAAGTGGGCATTTTTCTGGTGGTGTGTTGCCCTCGTGTACATAACCGCAAACTGAACATACAAATTTTTTCATATTAGTTCTCCTCCATTTATAATTTATATCAAATGATAATTATTATTACTTAGATAAGTATACCACATTTAAATTCATTGTCAATATAATTGTAGATGAATTTTCTAGTAAGTTTTTATTATATTTTTACAAATTTGGTATAAATTATTCACATACAAAAAAATCCCCCACAAATGTGAGGGAAAGTATTATCATTTAAGAACCTGTGTTCAATATGACGACTTCGTATTGAACACAGGTTCTAAGTATTAATGGAACTTCATTAAAAAAATGTTGTCAAAGCGAAGGGGTTTTTCAATGTTTAAGCATTTTCAATTCTTCGCTCAACTAAATCCCAGTTAACAACGTTAAAAAAGTCGTCAATATATTCGCCACGGTTGCCGTAGTGCTTTAAAAAGTAGGCGTGCTCCCAAACATCAATGTTTAAAAGCGGAACAGCATTTAACGAAATAGGCGTGTCTTGGTTTGCAGTTGTCAAAATTTTAAACACACCATTTTTGTCTTTCACAAGCCACGCATAACCCGAGCCAAAAACCGACAGTGCCGCTTCCTTTAAGCTACTTTTCAGCATATCAAGCCCCATAGAACCTTTGCTTAAAAGCCCTTCAAGCTTTGTGTTGCTCCATTTTTGCTGTGCTGGTGTCATTCCGTTAAAATAAAAAACATGGTTAAATACGCCGCCTGCATAGTTATGTACCTGAGTTTGAATTTGTGCAGGCAATAAGGCCGAGTTGGCTAACAGCTTTTGCAAAGACCAGTTCCAATACAACGGATAGTCTGCAAGAACTGCGTTTAATTTGTCTACATATCCTTGAAGAAGTTTGTCGTGGTGAATTTTCATTGTTTTTGTGTCGATAAACGGCTCTAGTGCGTCATACGAATATGGCAGCGGCGGATTTCTGAAAGGGTATTTGTTTTTTGGTTTGTTCATATACCTACCTCCAAAATATTTTTATGGAGTGCGGACTTATACTAGCTTCAATAAAGATAAACGAAGCTAGTATTAGCAATTCCTTTTACAAAACTAAACTTTGACATTCCTTTATCAATGTCCAAAAAGTGGAATTGCTATGGGATTATGTAAGTTTTTGTAAGCACTCATATTATATTATATTGTTGAAGGAAAATTATGTTATTAAATTACACTAATTATTTTTTTGGGCTTTAAAAGCTGCCCTCAAAACAGTGCCAATAATAAAATAAACCAAAATACCAAACCCACCTTGCAAAACGTTCGGCAAAACCGAAGCTACCGAAGCTGATATTCCGCCTAATAAAAATATTCCTGCAAAAAAATAACCGACAACCATGAAAAAAGCTCCGCTAAAAACGGCTACTACATTTTTAAGTGAAGCAAGTTTTATTTCGCCAATTTGTTCTTGCGAAGTTTTTTCACTTAATACTCCGCATAAAAACCCCATTGCCCCTTTAATTACAAGCGAGAACAACGCCCAATGTGCATAACCTGTTAAAACATCAGCCAAAAGTGAGCCAAGCCCCCCTGCAAACATAGCCGTTCTTTTGCCAAAAAAAACAGCACAAATTAAAATTATACCGTCTCCCATGTGTATATAGCCGTTTGCCGCAGGAACAGGAATTTGCAAAATGATTGTGCTAATTAAAACAAACGCTGTAAACACAGCATTAATTGCTAAGTCTTTAGCTGACATTTTCCCCAATGTGTTCACCTCTTGCTTCAAATTATAGCATAAATCAACCATTTTTAAAGTGTTCTGTGCGGGAACATAAAATTGTACCGATACAATTCTTAATGCAAATTAAAAGGCTTCAAAGTTTAAAACTTTGTAACCTTTCATAGGTCAAACATCTATGAAAAAAGCTTTGTAATCCAATTAACAAAAGGTATGTAAGCTATAGGAAGAAATATAGCAGGGAGCATGTTACCAACTCTAACTTTGCCTGCACCCAAAAGCCCAAGCATGTTTATAGACAAACCCATAATTAAAACCCCTCCAACAGCCGACATCTCACGCACAACATCTGCTGGCAAAAATGGGCCTACCCAAATTGCAAGTAAAGTCAAAGTACCCTGATAAATTAAAACGCCAAACCCAGAAAACAACACGCCCACGCCCATTGTTGCTGCAAATGTAACAGCCGTTACACAGTCAATTACACTTTTTGACAAAATAATGCTGTAGTTGCCGTTTATACCGGCTTCCATAGAACCCATTACTGCCATAGAGCCTATGCAAAACAAAAGCGTTGCGCTCATAAAGCCCTCTGTAAAGCGGCTTTCGTCTTGCTTTTTCATAAATTTGTTTTTTATTGTGTTGCCAAGGTTGTCAAGCCTGTCTTCTATTTTAAGCATTTCGCCGATAATTATTCCAATTACTATACAAACGATTACACCTAAAAAGTCTTCCGTTTGAAGTGCGCTAGATATTCCTATAGCTGCTACGCAAAGGGCAAGCCCTGTTACTAAAGCTTTAGAGTAGTTTTCTTTAATTTTGTTTTTGAATATAAGCCCAATTATACTGCCTAATATAACAAGCACTGCATTGATGACACTAGCTATCATTTGTAATCACTCCTAAAATTTTGTATTATATATAGCAATTTCGTTTTTAATCGACATTGTCTATCGGTCAAAACACCAAACGTCTAGGCGTTTGGCTTCCATCAGCCAATATCGTTAAAAACTGGAATTGCTATAAGCCCTTAATATTATAATCCAAAATTAAAGAAATGCCAAAATTTATTTTACTTTATTTACTCTACGGATAGTTTATTGTAAGTTATTAAAATACTGCTATAATATGAGAATTAACAGTTGAAAAATTTTGTTATTTCTTAAAAAAATGGGGCAAGGGCTAGTCCCTTGCGGGGTTTTAGGTGCTCTAATGTCTTTGCTTTAAATTACATGGAGGTACAAAATGGACTGCCAAAAAACAGGAGAATTAATTTTAAGCCTACGAAAAGAAAAGGGCATGACTCAAAAACAACTTGCAGACATTTTAAACATAAGTGACAAAACAATTTCAAAGTGGGAGCGTGGCTTGGGCTGCCCTGACGTTTCACTTTTAAACAGCTTGGCTAATGCGCTTGGCGTTGATATTGAAAAAATACTTTCTGGCGAATTAAACCAAAATGAAATTGATGGAGGAAATATGAAGAAAATAAAATTTTATGTGTGTAAGGATTGCGGAAACGTTGTTACAAGCACTGGCGAAGCTTCGGTTTCTTGCTGTGGAAGAAAGATAGATGAGCTTGTTCCTGCAAAATCCAATGAAGCGCACCAGCTTAAACACGAACTTATAGAAGACGAAATTTTTATTTCAAGTGAGCATGAAGCGACAAAGGAACACTACATTTCATTTGTTGCATATGTAACAGGCGAAAAGCTTTTGCTGGTTAAGTTATACCCAGAGTGGAACATTCAAGTAAGGTTTCCTAAGTTTAAACACGGAATGATTTATTTTTACTGCACAAACCATGGGCTTTTTAGGCAGATTATATAAACAGCATGGGGCTAATGCAAACGCATTGTAGGGGGTGCAAAATAGCGTTCCCTACAATGCGTTTTGCAACCCCGTGATAATAAACAATACGTCAATTAAATTTAGCCGCATTTATAAATGTTTGATATTCCTTGCCGTGACTATCCACACCTTCAAGCAAGTATGCTGGCAAAATAACACTGCTTTCATAAACATACACAAGCCCTTTGTTGTCGGCTTCGTTTACTTCCTCAGGAACAAGTCCAGCTTCGGCAAACGCCATTTCTATAGGCATTACGCCACAGCTTCCGTATTTTGAAAAATCGCAGTAATACAAATCTAACTGCAAAACATTTCCGTATAAATCTACTTTTGCAAAGCTGTTAAAGTCATGCAGTTTTATTCCGCCAAGCTTTTTTATAAATGTAATGTTATAAATGTCATCTATAACATTTGTTTTTACCTCGTCATACGTAAAAGGGATAAGCTTGTTTTGCACAAATGAGACAGCATTTTCCACAGCCTTTTCCACAGGCACTTCTTCCGATTTTCTCTTTGTTTCCTGCCTAAAACTAACAAGGCTTACATACTTATACACAAGCAAGCTTTCATTTCTTCTTTTAAATAAATAATAATCATCATATTCATAGAATTCATCATTAACGTTAAAAATATCCGCATAATCTGCTGCCACTTTTTCGTCGGTTTCATTGTATCGCACCAGATATGTGCTTATTTTATTAAATTCATTTCCCAGCTCTTGTGATGCAGCCAAAGAAGAAGCTAAGGAAGGAGTTAATTTTTCAGACATGTCCGTAGCTAAAATTATATTAATGAAGAAAGTAAAAATACACACCACAATAAGCACTGCAAGCGTAAGCTTTTTTTTCATTTTATCACCACTTTTTTTATGTATTAAGTATTTATATTTTTATTGATTTTTCTTGATATAAAAGTTTATTAATTTAAAATAAGCCATATATTTGTTAACGTTCCAACTTAAACACAGTATTATAAAACCCATTTTGATTACAATAATAATTGCGAGCCGAAAAAGCTCGAACGATTTAATTTTGTTACATTTATAGCATTGACAATATAACGAAATTAATTCATTAATCTTGAAAATTAAGTTAATCAAGGGGGAAAAACAGCAATGAAATATAGATACAAAAACTTACTTCTTGCTTCTTTTATTTCAGCAATTTTTGCGGCTACAGCTTGTACAGCAAACACGCCGAACAACCAAGTGAACCGTGCAGGTCAAAGCATGAGCAACAGCGCATACAGGACATACGATAACGCTGGTTTAAGAACTAATGCAAACACCTACGGCTACGGCTACACTACTGACCGTACAAACTACGGTTACACAAACTACAACAATGCCGCAACAAACGTTAGAAATGCAACAAGAAGGATTGCAAACAATGTAGGCAAAACAACAAACTACTACGATAAAGGTGGTGCTGTTGTAAGAAACACAGACATGGCAAGAGCTTATACTGCACGTCCAAATGTTTCGCCCTACAGGGTTACAAGCTCGGCAAACACAACGTACCCAACAGGACAAACCTCCAGGACTTATGAAACAACTGGCAACAGATATAGCACAAGTGCTAATACAGGGTCTAGGTATAACTACAACAACAGGGCACAAGGTTACGAAACAGGTGTAACAGTTGGAAATAACACTTCAAGTTACAACACAGGTATGAATACAACACGTAATACAACAACAGGCTACAACACAGGCATGAACACAACACGCAACTCAACAACAGGCAATAACACAGGTATGAACACAACAACAGGCTCAAACGTAGGCCGTAACATTGCTTCGTATTCAGGAATGACTACAAACAATACAAACACAGGCCGTTATGGAACAGGGTATAACAACAATTACAACAACTACAACAATAATATGAGCAACTACAGCGGATACAACCAAGGAATGACATCGAACTATGGTACACCTTCAAGAGGCGGCACTGACGGAGTAAACATGTATGGCAACGTTGGCACAACAGCAAACAGAGCATACAACAACTTGACAAATTATTCTGGTAATGTAACAAATTCAGTTGCAAACCCAATGGTAAATCCAATTGTTAGCGGCACAGTTGCAAACAATGCAGTAAACAACCAAACCGTTGCTGGAACAACTTATCAAGGAACTACTGGTCAAGGTACAACAGCAAGTAGGCTTACAACAACTGCTAACCGTGGCACAAAAGCAAAAACAGTTAAACGTACTAGAAAAGCAACAGGCACTAAAACAACAACTGCTGCAAACCGTTTAACAAACACAGCAAACCGCACAACAAAAGGCAATGCTGCGACTGCTCCAAAAGCAACAACTAAAGTCGGAACAGCAAACAACGGTGTAAACGCAAGAGGTCTTACAACATCTGCAAACAAGGCAGGTAACGTAACAAACATGATAGGTTCTGGCAACCGTACAAACGCAATGAACGAATGGGCTGGCAACACTTCATCTAATGTAACAGGCTTTGCTGGAACAACACAAAGCAACTTAACAACAGGCAACAATACAACAGGCAGTACAACAGGCAACGCTACAACAACAGCAAATGGTATGAACAACATCAACAATGCAACTTTTAGCACACCAAACAACAACAATGGGTATAACAACATTTCAGGTTATGCGACACAAGGAGTGCAAAACATGAGCAACTATAACGTAAACAACGCAACAGTTTCAGGCACAAACAACATGGGCAGAAATTTAACAAACTCTACTGGCACAATTGGTCAAGGCATGGGCTTAAACCAAAATAACGCTTCGGCAATTTATAACCAAAACGGAGTAGGAAAAAGCTCTGTAAACAGTGCAAATGCTAATAATATTATAGACAATAACGCTTCTAGTTATTATAATAATATTAGCGGAAGAACAGATTCTAACAACTTTGCAAATGGTGTATCAGGCGTAAACAATTCTGTTAACGGTGGTGCTTCCGCAAACGGCTTCACTGGTTCTGCACCTGTTTCTGGGCGTACAGGTGGCGCAGGAATGGGCGGTTCGTTTTAATTAATTTAATTCACAAAAACTTGCTAAAGGTGCGGATAACTTCCGCACCTAGAGCAATATTTTTTGTGGTTTCTGTATTATGGAGGTTTATATGAAAAAGATTTGGTGGAAAGAAGCAGTAGTGTATCAAATTTACCCACGCAGCTTTATGGACTCAAACGGCGACGGCTTTGGCGACCTTAGAGGTATAATTTCAAAGGTTGATTACTTAAAAGAATTAGGAATAGATACGGTTTGGCTTAACCCAGTTTACAAGTCACCGCAGGACGATAACGGTTATGACATTTCCGATTACCGCAACATATTAGAAGCCTTCGGAACACTTGAAGATTTTAAAGAGCTTCTTTCGTTGCTACACAAAAACGGAATTAGGCTTATTATGGACTTGGTTGTAAACCATTCCTCAGACGAGCACAACTGGTTTGTGGAGTCAAGAAAATCAAAAGATAATAAGTACAGAGATTATTACATTTGGCGAGACGGTAAAAACGGCAAAGAGCCAAACAACTGGACGTCATTCTTTTCTGGCAAGGCTTGGGAATATGACGAGCAAACAGACCAGTATTATTTGCACCTGTTCTCTAAAAAACAGCCCGACTTAAACTGGGAAAACCCACAATTAAGGCAAGAAGTTTACGACTTAATGAACTATTGGCTTGAAATGGGGATAGACGGCTTTAGAATGGACGTTATTAACATGATTTCAAAAGTGCAGGACTTCCCAGATTCAGTGCACACAGGCGGTTCAATAATTGGCGGTGAATACTACTCGAACGGCCCTAGGTTGCATGAGTTTTTACAAGAAATGCACGCAAATTGCTTTGAAAAATTTAACAATGCAATGACTGTGGGCGAAGCTGGCGCAACTGCTGAAATTGCAAGGCTCTTAGTTGGCGAGGACAGAAACGAGCTTAACATGCTTATACACTTCGAGCATATGGGCTGGGATACTGGTGACGGCGAGCTTGGAAAATGGGAAAGAGTACATCGTGGGCTTCCTGCTTTTAAAGAAATTTTCACTCGCTGGCACAAGGTGCTTCATAACATTGGCTGGAACAGCTTGTATTTGTCAAACCACGACCAACCACGTTTTGTTTCACGGTTTGGAAACGACACAACATACCGTGTAGAAAGTGCAAAAATGCTTGCTACAATGCTTTTCACAATGCAAGGAACACCTTTTGTTTACCAAGGTGATGAGTTAGGCACTACAAACGCTTATTTTACAGACATTAAAGACTACAGAGACATTGAAACACTTAACATGTGGAAAGATTTTGTAGAAACTCGTGGGTACGACCCAGAGAAAATGATGAAAGCAATTCATTTTATGGGGCGTGACAACGCAAGAACACCAATGCAGTGGGACGACAGCGAAAATGCAGGGTTTACAACTGGCACTCCTTGGATAAAGGTTAACCCACGATACAAAGAAATTAACGCTAAAAACGCAATGGCAGACGAAAACTCTGTTTTCCACTATTATAAAAAGCTTATTAGGCTTCGCAAGGAAAACGAAGTTGCTGTTTACGGTGACTTTACAGAATTTTACAACGAGCATGAAGCGCTTTATGTTTACTTGCGCACACTTGAAGGCTCTGCCCAAAAGCTTTTAGTTTGCCTTAATTTTAGCGACAAGCAGCAAAGCTTTGTGTTGCCAAAGGATATTAAGTTTAAAACGAGCAAGCTTTATGTTTCAAACTATGAAAACGACGGTGAAGCAAAGGACAAAGAAATGAAGCCTTACGAAGCTGTTGCATACTTATTGGATTAATTTTAGTCTTTCACTAGTCTTTCATTAGACTATAATTAGACTTGAAGGAGGGGTATTATGAAAACACTTGAAACAAAAAGGTTAATTATTAGACAGTTTGAAGTGGCAGATGCTGACGACGTTTATGAATACGCCAAAAACCCAAAAGTCGGCCCAAATGCAGGCTGGTCTCCACACAAAAACAAAGAAGAAAGCTTGTCAATTGTTCAAATGTTTATTAAAGCAAATGATGTTTGGGCAGTTGTACATAAAGGCGACAAAAAAGTAATTGGTTCAATTGGGCTTCACAGCGCAAGCAAAAGAAACAATGAAAAAGCTAGAATGTTGGGCTTCGTTTTGTCTGAAGATTACTGGGGGCAAGGCATAATGTCTGAGGCTATTGAACAAGTTTTGCGCTTTGCTTTTAATGAGCTTGACCTTGACATCGTTTCAACTTATCATTTTCCCCACAACACTCGTTCAAAAGCAGTGATAAATGGGCTGGGCTTTACTTTTGAAGGGACACTTCGTTTGGCTTATGCTTCGTTTGACGGAAATGTTTATGACGAATGTTGCTACTCAATGACTAAAGATGAATATTTAAACAGGTAAAGTAAAAACCCCGTCATTGGCGGGGTTTTTTAAAACCTATAAACCGATATGCTACTTTAATAGAAACAAACCAGCAATTAAAAAAGCATTTACCCCAAGTGCAATAGGTACACCAAGCTTAAACTTTAAATGCCTAGTTTTGTGCCTAAAAACGTACATTCCGCAAAGCGCACCAATTCCACCCATAAAAATAGCACACAAAATTAAAGTTGCTTCGCTTATTCGCCATTTGCCACGACGAGACTTTGTTTTGTCTAAGCCGTATAGAAAAAAAACTATTACATTCCATACAACTAAAAGTGCAAGAAATGAATATATGTACATTGCAAGTTACACCTACCTTTCGTTTTATAAAATCAACAAAGTGGCTTTTTAAAAATTTCGCTGTAAACTAGAGTGCCGTTTACTCGTTCTGACTTCATTAAGCTTACGCTTGTCACTTCAAATTCAATTGTAGGGGTACTTGAAAGCTGAACCTTGTCTGCATGGTCAAAAAGAATTACTTCTCGTGCAATTGTAAGGTGCGGCTTGTACTCTCTTGTTTCGGTTTGGAAGCCTTTTTCCATAAACCCATTGTTAAGCTGTGAATAAAGCTTTTTTAGGCTACCGTTTTTTTGCACACCTACCCAAAAGATGTCGCCGCCGTCACGCTTAAAGCAGCCCAAGCCGTTTAGTGTAAGTGTAAACGGCGCAACCGAAACACTTTCAATTGTTTGCTCTATGTCGGCTAAACGGTTTGCATTTTGTTCGCCTAAAAAAACAAGCGTAATGTGCAAGTTTTCAATTAAAGAAAAGTTGCCGTGCTTTGCACTTCTTCTTAAATTTTCTGAAATTGCTAAAAGTTTTTTCCTTGTTGCTTCGTCAAAATTAATTGCTGTAAAAAGCCTCAACAAACCAACCCCTTGCTTTGGCTAAATTTTAATAAACCGCCAAAGCTTATTTTTATATTCTTCTGATGCGTAGTCAATTCCGACACGTTTGTCGGTTTTGTAGTTAACAACATTTCCACAATCTTCAAGCCAAATGTTGTTTGATGTAATTAAGTCTTCGCCGTTTAACGTTCTGTCTATGTTTAGTGCCTTTGTAAGCCTGCCAGGGCCTGAAAAGCCTTCCACCCCACGCACCAAAACAGCTTGCGGAAAACCTTCCTCGCCTGTTACAACGTTAAACAAATTGTGTATGCCATAGCATAAATAAACGTACGCTATGCCGCCCTCTTTGTACAAAACTTCTGTGCGCTTTGTTTTGCCTTTGTGGGCGTGACACGCTGTGTCGTCCTCGCCAAAGTAGCTTTCTGTTTCTGTAATTTCCAGCTTTATAATTTTTCCGTCTACGTTTCGGCAAATAAGTTTGCCAAGCAGAAGCGGTGCAAGCTCTAGCGCAGTTTTTTTGTAAAATTCTTTTGTTAACCGCATAAATTCACCTATAATTATTTTTATTCCTTAATAATATTATTATTCATATCTACAGAACTTTTAAAAAACTGAAGCCATTCCAAATAAGTTTTTTCGTGCTGGCTGTTTTTTAAGTAAACAAAGCTAAATTCACGAAAAGCATTTATGTCAGAAATATTTAGTTCCTTTAGCGTGCCGTCTTTAAGCTCGTTTTCAACTGCCGTTTTGTAAAGAAACGTAATGCCAAGCCCTTCTTTAACAAGGTGCTTTATAACTGCCAAGCTTCCAACTTCGCTTACGCTTTTAAAGCTTGATAGTGTCATGTTTTGCTCATATAATAAACGCTCAAAAATATCTCTTGTTCCAGAACCACGCTCACGCAAAATTAACCTGTGGTTAAAAATGTCTTCAAGCTTTAGGCTGTCGTTAGAAAGAGGAAAGTCGGCGGCACAAATGCCAATAAACCTCTCTTTTGAAAACAACTCGTGCCCGTATTCGAACTTGTCAAAAAAACCTTCAACAAGCGCAAAGCTAATGTTTCCGTCACAAAGCTCTTTTAAAAGCTTGCTTGTGTTGCCAACGCTCATTGCCACGTGCATTTCTGGATAGGTTTTTAGCAATTTAAGCATTATCTTTGGCATAACAAATTCACCTATACTTAATGTTGCACCAAAACATAAATCTTTAGTTTTAAAGTTTTCGCTTCGCAAAAGCTTTCTAATTTGTTCGCTGTCTGTACTTGCTGTTAATGTGTAGTTGTAAAGCCTTTTTCCACGCTCTGTAAGAGTTAACGTTTTGTTTTCATAATTAAAAAGCTTGCCGCCATAAAAGTCTTCCAAAAATTTGATGTGCTGTGAAACAGCAGGCTGTGTAATGCAAAGTATGTCTGCTGTTTTTGTGTAGTTCATTATTTTGCAAAGTGTTAAAAATGTTTCGTGCCTAAAGTCCAGCATAATGCACCTGCCATTATGGTATGTTATCGAGATATAAAAATTTATAATTTGAGGTTATCACAAATTTGGTATAATATCAATATGTAGTTTTGTTGATAACAGGGTTTTCCCTGCAAATAAAGTAAATGGGGGATTTTATGAACTTTATTAAG
Source organism: uncultured Defluviitaleaceae bacterium (assembly GCA_964492715.1). Taxonomy (GTDB): domain Bacteria; phylum Bacillota; class Clostridia; order Lachnospirales; family WRBF01; genus CAZBLK01. Next base: position 31,367 of record CAZBLK010000006.1, read on the forward strand.
AAAAATGCTGCTGGTTTTGCACTAACAATTGTTCTTGCTTTTTTGGCAAACTATACAAGCAGCTTTGTTCCGTACCACTTAATTAGCGGCGGTGTTTTTTCACTTATTATTGGAATGCTTTTAAACCCTGTTGTGTCAAAATATAATGTGTTTAAAGGCGGTATAGGACTTACATCAAAGCAGATTTTGCGGCTTGCCATAGTTTTAATGGGCATTACTTTAAGTTTTTCACAAGTTTTCCTTGTTGGCAAATATTCGTTAATCGTAATGGTGTTTACGCTGTTTTCGGCTTTTGGGGGCGGATACTTGCTTGGACGGTTGTTTGGAATGAACTGGAAGCTTTCAAGTTTAATTTCCGCAGGAACAGGCATTTGCGGTGGCTCGGCAATTGCGGCAATTGCCCCAACAATTGACGCCGAAAACAAAGACATTGCTTATGCAATTTCGGCTACGTTCATTTTTGACGTTGCTATGGTTGTTTTGTTCCCCATTGCTGGGCGGTACTTTGAAATGAGCGACATGGGCTTTGGTTTGTGGGCTGGAACTGCTGTAAACGACACTTCGTCGGTAGTTGCGGCCGGCTATGCTTTTTCTGATGCGGCAGGCGCTTTTTCTGTTATAGTAAAGCTTACAAGGACACTTTCAATTATTCCGACGGTGCTTGTGTTTTCATACATTAACGCACGCTGCAATGCAAAGGCGACTGGTGAAGCTGGGGCGACAGACAGAAAAAAGGTTGATATTAAAAAGATATTCCCATACTTTATATTAATGTTCATTGTAATGGTTGCTATAAAAAGCACAGGGTTTATTCCAGACAGTGTAAGCAACACTGCGCAAGCTTTAAGTAAGTTTTTTATGGTTATGGCTTTGGGTGCAATTGGGCTTAAAACAAACTTTAAGGAAGTTTCAAATTCAGGGTTTAAGCCTATGCTACATGGGTTTATAATTTCTGCACTTGTTGTTGTTGTTTCGTTTGTAGTGCAAATGTTTATGGGGCAGGTTTAACAATATCACCTCTTTTAAAAAATCATTCTTTGTAATTAAACACTTGTATAGCATGGTAGGCTTAAAAAATAGAATTGCTATTAGTAACAATAATTATTTGTGTTCATATAATAAATTGTACATGCTTACTGTATTTAAATATTTTTTAATAACATTACTACAAATACGAAAAAAAAGGGTGGTTTTTTAATGAGCAACAATTCTTTACAAGTGACACTAACTGGCGGTACCAGTGTAGCACCAGGAGCAAGTGTACTGTTTAACAATACAATTTTTATGACAGGTGGAGTAAGCTACAATGCTGCAACAGGCACAGTGACAATCAATGTTCCAGGGCAGTATGTTTTTAATTGGTGGATTGCCACAGAGAACACCGCTTCACCTACTGGCGTAAACTTCGCCATATCTTCGTCACAAGGTGACTTTGTGCAAGGCGATTCACCTGTAGTTTTAGGGGAAGTTTCTGGAATTGCGACTTTTAACGTTGTAACAGCTGGAACAACGGTTCAATTGGTAAATGCAACTGCAGATACTATCACTTATTCAACTATTGTTCCAGTACAAGGAAGCCTTATGGTTTTCCAAGCTGACCTTGGGCCAACAGGACCAACAGGGCCAACAGGACCAACAGGCGCAACTGGAGGAACAGGTGCAACAGGTGCAACAGGAGCAACAGGAGCAACAGGCGCAACTGGGGCAACGGGTACAACAGGGGCAACTGGCGCAACAGGAGCAACAGGAACAACAGGTGCAACTGGCGCAACAGGTGCAAAAGGTGCAACGGGAGCAACTGGAGCGACAGGTGCAAAAGGAGCAACAGGTGCGACAGGAGCAACAGGAACAACAGGAGCAACAGGCGCAACTGGAACAACAGGAGCAACTGGAGTGTCGGGAGCAACAGGAGCAACAGGAGCAACAGGAGCAACAGGAGCAACAGGTGCGACAGGAGCAACAGGTGCAGCAGGAGCAGCAGGTGCGACAGGAGCAACAGGTGCAACTGGAACAGCAGGTGCAACAGGCGCAACAGGTGCAACTGGCGCCGTAGGTGCGACAGGAGCAACGGGTGTTACTGGCACAACTGGAGCTGCAGGCCCAGCAGGAGCAGCAGGAGCAACAGGAGCAACAGGAGCAACAGGGGCAACAGGTGAAACAGGGTTAACAGGAGCAACAGGTGACACAGGCCCAGCTGGCCCAGCCTTTGACTCGTTCTTAAATGCGTTTAAAACAACTGACCAAACAGCAATTCCTGTTGGAGGTATCATTACTTTAGACACTGTAAATATAACAGGAACAGACCTTAGTTATGATGCAGGAACTGGGTTATTTACAATCCTTACATCAGGCACTTATGTAATTTATTGGAAGTTTTCTGTTACACCTGTACTTGGAACAACAGGGCTTGAAGTAGACATGAATCTTTTCCCAGGTGCGATATTTGTAGACGGAATTTCTGTTGCATCTACAATTGATATGCTTGTAGGCACAATTACTGTTTATGCTGCTACAGCAGGAGACACATTTGGGTTTATCAACGGTTCAAACGGACCTATTGACATAGTTACTTCGCCAGCTCCTGGGCCAATTGGCAACGTTTCAGTTTACAGAATTGCTTAGATTATAATCATTTATAAATTGCTATATAAGCACGTTGTCAGCTATGTTAACACATAGCTGATTTTTTTAACCAGTAAAATGCCAAATACACGTTATGCTGCTTTATTTTTTGCCGCACAGTAAAGAAGCTGTTTAGAGCCTTCAGAATCTCCATTATTTACATTTTTGGCTAATTTTCCGTTCTGCATCGTCAGTGCCTCCTAGCATTATTCTGCGAATATGCGTCGTCGGCACTTCCTTGCAGAACAAAAAATTATCTCAAAAATGCTTCAAAAGCGAGATTCTGAACAGGCTCTTAAAATAAACACTTTACAATAATTTTTATGCAAAGTAAAATAATTAATATTTGCTTAGGAATAACAAACAATAAAAATTAACGTATAATTCAAGGAGTATTTAATTGGAGGAATAAAATTGAGAAAGATAACACTTATATTAGCTTTAATGTTTATAACCTTTACGTTAACGTCGTGCAGCCAAAAACCAACACAGGCTCAAAATGGACAACAAATAGAAACAGAAAAATTAGAACTAGACAAAGAACAAGAAGAACAAACACCAATGCCTACACCAGAGCCTACGCCACCCCCTGTAAGCCTTACTTTTTGGAATTATTCAAACTGGCAATTGGCAGAAGAAGGACACGAGCAAGCTTTAGTTGAAGCATTTAAAGAAATATTCCCAAATGTTTCCATCGAAATTCAAACGCTAACACGTGAAACAGGCGCAGAAAAACTTGCAAAAGCAATATCTGAGGGCACCCTGCCTGACATAATTTACGACACGCCTCCGCACATAATGAGCTTAGCAAACGAAGGAGCTTTGGCAAGCCTCAACGATTTGTTTACAGAAGATTACGTAAGCCAAGTTCCAAAGCCTGTGCTAAACGCAAGCAAAATAAACGACGGCTACTTTTTGTATGCGGCGCACACAGCACCGTACCTTATGGCTTTCAACAAAGAAATGTTAGAAAAGCATGGACTGCTAAACATGCTTAATCTTGAGGGTGACAGGCGTTGGACTGTGGAGCAGTACGAAGCACTTTTAAAGGCTCTAAAAGAAAAAGGGGAAAAGGGTGCAGTGTTTTACTACAAGTCGCAAGTTGGCGACCAAGGAACGAGAGGGTTTTTGGCAAGCTTATTTGGTAGTTCTTTTGTGAATAACGAAATAACTTCTTACACCATAGGAAACGAAAACGGCGTTAAAGCGTTGGAATGGACAAAGAAAATGGTAGGTGAAGGGCTTCTTTTAAACGGTGACACTTATGACGGCATTTCTGCAACCGAGGCGTTTAATTTAGGAACGGTTTCACACACAATTTATTACAACAGTTATATGGCATTAACAACGGAAAGGGCGGAAAACTTTACCCCAATTTTAGTTCCGTATCCAAGCCCTAATGAACCTTTGCTAGAGCCTATAATTGGCGGATATGCTGTTTTTAACAATAGCGACCCAGCTAAAATTGCAATGGCAAAAGAATTTATAAAGTTTTGTGTAACAGACCCTGTGTGGGGAAGCAAAAACGCAAAGGCTACAGGGTATGCTTCGGCAGTTGCAAAAATAAATTCAGAAAGTTTAAGCGAATATCAAGCTTTGTCGGCACAGCTTGTAAAGTTTTACGCACCATATTATGCTACAGCAAAGGGTTTTTCTGCAATGCGCCCATTTTGGTTTATAACTTTACAGGAAGTTTTTTCAGGCAAAAAACCGTCGGCAGAAGAAGCGCTTGTTTACTTTCAGCAAAAAGCAAACGAAACTTTAAAATAATTTTGAAATACAAGCTAATCAAGAGTTGAATTGAAATCACTTAAAAGCAAACTCCTGCAAGTGGTTTGCCAATTAAGCCAATATTTCACATATGTTTTTCAACTCTTGATTTGCGTATTTTAAAAGTAGTTATCTGACTTCTAGCTTATGCTTACTGCTTAGTGCACAAATCTATGGCTGTTCCCTTCCGCCGCCGATTGGGAAAATTTTGTTCCACGTTTGCCGCCCGACAATTCCGTCTGGAGCAAGCCCATTTTCGTACTGAAACTGTTTTACAGCGTTTTCTGTTCCGCTGCCAAACCTTCCGTCTATAGTTCCTACGTTATAAAGCTTTGAGGTAAGTTTTTGCTGCATGTAGCGTACATATTTATTTCTTGCGCCTTTTTTGGACAACGGCTGTGACTTGTTAAAGTCCATAAGTTTAGTCCATGTTTGCCGCCCAACAATGCCATCTGCCGCAAGGTTTAAGTCGGCTTGAAGCTGCTTTACTGCATTTTGCGTGTTAGGGCCAAAAACTCCGTCAAAGCCCCCTGGGTTGTACCCCTCATTATAAAGCCTGTATTGCAAAAACCGAACGTTGTTTCCCCTGTCGCCCAGCCTTAGTGTAGGCATGTTTTCGCCATTTGTCGGAGCAGTGTATTGAACGTTAAAAAAGCGGCAAACAGCTTTGCACGTTGCTTCGGCTACTTCTCTTTGAAAGTCGGGGTCTACCATTATTTTTGCGTCTTCAAAGTTTGTCATATACCCCGCTTCAATTAAAGATGAAACGCAATTTACAGACGACAACACCCCAATGTCAAGCGTGCCTACTTGCCGTGCCCTAGTTTCCAACGCTTGCGAAAGCTCATCAAAAATTAGCTGTGAAAGAACTTTGCTTCTTTCTACATATGGGTTTTTAACAGAATAATAAACTTCAAAACCGCTTACTTGGTTAAACGATTGCCCTGTTCCGAATGCGTTGTAGGCATAAGTTACAAGCGCCGACAAGTTTTGGCGTTTTATCCGTGTTACACGCTCGCTAATTGAAACGTCAGTTAATTCCGGCTTTACATCATACACCCTAAAGCCAACCCTTACACATGCTTCAAGAAAAAAATATTTTGCTCCTCTGTTAAATTCATTTTCGTAGAAAGGTCTGTTTAGATACGGCATAATTGGAGTTCGTTTTCCTGCTGTTGGCGGATTTACGCCATGTTCATCGTTTCCCCCTATAAGGTAGTTGCTTGCATTGTTGTATGGCATACTAAAACCTCCGTTTGTTAACTTTTTAAAGGCAAGTCAAGACAGATTTTTAATATTATATTCGGAAGTTTAAACTTGTGTTAATAGCAATTCCGCTTTTAATCGATATTGTCTAGGGTGTATCCGATAATTATAAGTTTTGCACAAATCGAGCAGTTTTTTTGTCTGACGAGGCAGAATTTCGCAGGCATAACTAGAAGTTAGACAAGAAATTCTAACGAAGTCAGGCGGAAAAACTGCCGATTTTGTGCAAATTTTATTTGTCGGATAGACCCTAGTCAAAACGCCAACCGGCTAGGCTTTTGGCTTCTAAAACTTTATGAAACGTAAGTAAAGCGCAGCTTTTATTTGCCAAGTAAGTTGTTGCCTATATAATTTTCAGGAACTTGACCGCTGAACACTGTGTTAACAAGCGAAACTTTTCTGTTCATCTTAACATCACCCTCTTGGGTTGGGTTTATAACACGTATTGACGTGTCAACAAGAAGCCAGACTTGAAAGTTAATTTGGTTAATGCCAACAGACTCAAACGACGACTCATAATCGACAGTGGCACTTCCCATTGGTTTAATAGAAATTGAGACAGAAGGGCCAATGTTAGCAAGTGCATCAATGCCTAAAAACGAGCCAACAGGCACATATACGTCGTCGGCGTCCATGGTGCCAAGCATGAGGGAAATTTCCTCAGCAATCTTTGAACAAATGTCGTTTACTAAAAGTGTATTAACGGTTAAAGAAGTAATTCTGCCACTTACATCTTCTTCTTTAATATAAAAGCTTGCCGCTTCAACCTCTGTTTCTTTTACTACAAGTTCTATTGACTTGTTTATAGCTGTATTTACTTTGTTTTTAAGCTCAATGTCATAGCTTGCCAAAACCATTGGCATTAAAAGTTTATCAATGTTATAAATTATGTATATTGTTGAAAAAATAACTACGGTAAACAAAAAGAAAACAACAGTTTTAAAGCCGCCACGTTTTTTTGGTAAGCGCAGCCTTTTTCCATACATTGTCCGCATAAAATCACCACCACTACAATAATATAAAAACAATTTGCTTTATATGAAAAATTAATTGACAACAAATCATTACCATTGTAAAATATATAAATATTTTGCACCCTTAGCTCAGTGGATAGAGCGTTCGGCTCCGGACCGAAAGGCCGCAAGTTCGACTCTTGTAGGGTGCAGTAAAATAAAAGTTTGCATAATCTTGTAAGGGTTTTGAAGATATTTTAAAATCCTTGTTTTTTTGTGCAAACTTTAAAAATTAATATTGCATAATAACATCAAATGTTAAGAAAAAAACCTTTGTGTATTTAGTAACTTTCTGATATAATTAACAATATAAATATAACTACAAATGAATATGTTGATTATATTACACAATTTTAGTAGAAATTTATATTTATTCTAGTGCAGTTATAACAATGCTTTAGAGTGTTGTTTAGCATGGGGGTGTAACTGGCAAAAAATGCAATTAAATAAACAACTAACTTTAAATCTGACGTGTGCTTAAATTTTTTATTGCGACAATCAGCTTTTGCATACTTTTAGTGTATAAAAGTTTTTGACAAAATGTGCAAATTACTTAAATATTTCAACGCTTATTAAACCGTTCAATATTTACATCAAAAGCTATAAAAGCGGAGGGGAAAAAATGAAGAAAAGTATTAAAACCAGAATATTAGTTATTGTTTGTTTATTAGTTACACTATCGCTTCTTTCAGTTGGCGCAACAGTTGCATATCTAATGTATAAAAACTCTTTTGAAACCCTTAACAAAACAATGTCGGAAACAGCACTGACTTCCGCAGACCTCGTAGTTAGTTCTTTAGAAAATTTTAAAGCCGTTGCCGCTGAAACTGGCGCATTAACAAGGTTGTCAAACCCAGAAATTGCATTAGAGGATAAGCGTAAAATTATAAATGATAAAGTTGCTCAATATAATTTCCTCTTTGGGAATGTTGTAGACATATCAGGAAAAGGTATTTTAAGCGAAGTTGATGTGTCTGACAGAGATTATTTTAAAAAGGCTTTAAGTGGTGAAACCTCTATATCCGACGTTTTGATGAGCAGAAGTTTGAATAAATACGTAATAACGGTAGCTGCACCGCTTTGGGAAGGCGGAAAATATAACACAAAAGTAGTTGGAGCTATTTACTTTCTTGTTGACGCCAAAATATTGTCGGAAATTACAAACCACATTACTGTCGGGGAAACAGGCGTAGTATACATGCTTGATAAGGACGGCTATACGATAGCTTCGTACAACCCAGATGCTTTAATCAACAGAGAAAACACAATTGTCGACTCGCAAACAAACAAAGAACTAGAAGCTTGTGCCGAAGTGGAAAAGAAAATGATTGCTGGGCAAGCTGGGTTTGGTAAATATAGGTATGGCGGAACAAACTACTTGCAGTCATACGCACCTCTAAGCATTAACAATTGGAGCATTGCGCTTGCAGTTGATGAAAAAGAGTATATTCAAAGCACAATAAATGCAATAATAATTGCTGTTATCATTATAGTAATTGCAGTAATTATTGGAATTGTAGTTTCAATTTTGCTTGCAAACGCAATTACAAACCCAGTTAGAGAAATTGAAGGTGTTGCAAGAAACTTGGCGCAAGGTAAAATAAGCTCTAATGTTAAGCACAAAAGTGATGATGAAGTGGGGCAACTTGCAAATTCAGTTGTTATTGTAAGCACTACAATTTCTTCTCTTGTTGACAACATAAACAAGCTTGTTGTTGACTACAACAAAGGAAACATTGATGCACGCATAGACGAAAGCTTGTTTGAAGGTGAGTACAAGACGCTTTCTTCAGGCATTAACTCAATTGTTGATTCGGCAGTGAACGACACACTAGAAATAATAAAAGCTTTTGGACAATTGGGCAGTGGAAGTTTTGACACTACTATTAAAAACTTTCCAGGGAAAAAAGCTATAGCAAATGAAAAGTTTAATGAATTAAAACAAACTATTAACAGCTTAGACAAAGACCTTTCTGTACTTATAGAAAATGCTATACAAGGAAAACTAGACAGCAGAGTTAATTCTGGCTCGTACAGCGGCGGCTGGAACAAAATTACTATTGGGCTTAACAACTTACTTACATCTGTACATAACCCAATTCAAGAAGTAAACGACATTTTAACACAATTGTCAAAAGGGAATTTTGACGTTCACATAAACAAAAATTTTAAAGGCAGCTTTGCTGAAATGATGGTTTCGCTAGACACAATGGTTAAAGCTATCGGCTCTTACATTGAGGAAATTACTGATATACTTGCAAAAATAGCCGAGGGTGATTTAAGAAACAATATTTCAAGAGATTACGTAGGGAAATTTGGGCTTATTAAGGAGTCTATTAACAACATTGGCAGCACATTAAGAAGCACAATTTCAGAAATAAAAGTATCTTCAAGCAACGTGCTTATTGGGGCAAAGCAAATTTCACAATCGTCTATGGACTTGGCAAACGGCGCAAGCACACAAGCAAGCTCTTTGCAGGAATTGAACGCTTCTATTACGACAATAAATGACAAAACGCAAATTTCCGCCGTTGAAGCAAAGGCTGCAAACGAATTGTCGAGTAAGTCTATGCTAAGTGCAAAAGATGGAAACGGCGAAATGATAAAAATGCTTGACTCAATGAATGATATAAAGGAAGCGTCTAATAACATTTCAAAAATTATTAAAGTTATTGACGACATAGCTTTTCAAACAAACCTTTTGGCACTTAATGCTGCTGTTGAAGCGGCACGTGCAGGTGAACACGGCAAAGGCTTTGCAGTTGTTGCAGAGGAAGTGCGCTCTCTTGCTGGAAGAAGTTTGAAGGCAGCAAAAGACACTTCAAACTTAATTGAAGACACTATAACTAAAATAAACGAAGGCACAAGCACAGCACAGCAAACGGCAGATTCGCTTAAAAAAATAATTTCGGACACAAACTCAGTTTCAGAAATTATTGACAGAATATATTACTCAGCAAATGAACAAGCCGAAGGTATTTCGCAAATTACAGTTGGTATAAACCAAATTTCTGATGTTGTCCAAAGAAACTCGGCAACTTCTGAAGAAACGGCTTCTGCCGCAGAAGAATTGAACAGCCAGTCTGAATTGCTTGCGCAGATGGTTGCTAATTTTAAAATTTAGTTTCATGCTTGAAAGGGTTTGTGCAAGCTTGCTTTTGGTTGCACAGCCCTTTTATGTTTTGGGTTTCGTAGTTTGCAAACCATGTTATACAATGTTATAATGTTTTATATATTTAAAAGCCACAAGTTAAAAATTTGTATGGAAATCTTTTGAAAATGGGGTCAAGGGGCAAGCCCCTTGCGGGGTTTTAGGGGAAGCACCCCTAAGGTCTTAATTTTTTTATAATTAGGAGAATAAAAATGAAAGCTAAAGCACTTAAACTTTTTTTAGGACTAGCTATTTCACTATCATTTTCTTTAAATTCATTAGGGGTTGCATACGCTTCTGACTTTGCTGACGTAAACAAAAACAACTGGGCATACGAACATGTGAACAAGCTTCGTGAGCTAAACATAACAGACGGCATTGGAAACAACAACTTTGGCGTGGGCAAAACAATTAACCGTGCAGAATTTGTTACGTTTTTGTGCAAGCTTATAGAACTTCCAAAAAGTGCAAAGCAAGTTGGAAGTTTTTCGGATAACCAAAAAGCAGACGAATGGTTTTTCCCTTACGTTGAAGCCGCCTTGGACAACGGAATTATTTCAAAAGAAACAGGGGCATTCCGCCCTTTCGAGCCTATTACCCGTGAGGAAATGGCTGTTATGATTGTTCGTGCGCTTGGCTACGACAGCTTGGCTACTTCGCTTGCAAACTTTGGCAGTGAATTTTCTGATGTCAGTGCATATGCAGGTTACATAACAATTGCGAAAGACTTTGGAATTGTGTCAGGAATGGACGGAAACAATTTTATGCCAAAGGCTACTGCAACAAGGGAGCAAGCGGCTGCTATGCTTGTTTCAATGTATAACGCTATGAACAACAACATTGAATTTAAAAATGCCTTTTATGCGATTAATTCTTCGCCGCAAATGCAGGCAATAAACGGCTTTGACAGTGTAAGCTTTGGCTGGGGAAGGCTTGAACTTTCTGGAGACGCAATTTCTGTAAACACAACAACGGCAAACGGCAATGAATATTATTTTCCGTCTGGGTTTGAAGCACCAATTGGGCTAACAACAGGCAAAACAAAGCTTCTTATGCTTGCTGTTGACAATTCAACTGCAAAAACTATAGTAACAAGCCAACAATTGCGCAAGCAAGCGGCTGAAATTATTTTTGCTTCAACAGCTAACATTAAAAACGGTGTTTCGTTTGACGGCGTTGTAATTGACTTTGAGGGTCTAAAGGGCAACGAGGAAAGGCAAGGCTTAAACGAGCTTTTAGCCGTGCTTCGTGAAAAAATGAATGGCGCAGGCGGCGGCAAAATTTACGTTGCTGTACACCCAAAAATGCGCCAAGGCAACGAGTATTTTGATGGATACGACTACAAAACAATTGGTAAGCTTGCCGACAAAGTCATTTTAATGGCGCACGACTACAACGCTACACAGCTTACGCAGCAAGACATGGAAAACGGAATTGTAATGACACCTGTTGCACCAATCGGTGACGTTTACTATGCGTTAAAGGCAATAACCGACAAGCAAACAGGCGTAGAAGACAAAAGTAAAGTAATGCTACAACTTTCGTTTGGAACTGTGCAATGGAAAGTGCAAAACGGAAAAGCAATTAACCAAAAGCCATACACGCCAAACTATGACGCTTTAGTAAAGCGGATTAATGCAAACGGCGAAATAAACTACGACAAAAAAAGCGAAAGCCCTTACATTAAGTTTTTTAACAGCGAAGATTCAACCGACAACGTAGTTTGGTACGAAGACGTGCGCAGCATGTCGGCAAAGGTTAAGCTTGCAAAGCTTTTTGGCGTAAAAAACATTTCAGTTTGGCGGCTTGGAAACGTGCCAGATTATAGCAGTGAAATTAACTTGAACGTCTTAAATTATTTAAAAAATGTACGATAATTTACACAGCTTTGTGTAAAAATCTTTAAAAAACGGGGTCAAGGGGCAAGCCCCTTGCGGGGTTTTAGGGGCAGCGCCCCTAAGGTCTTACCTTTTTCTTTTGATTATCGTCAATATACTTCATATACTAAAAGGTGACATATGCTAACAAACGACTTAAAGCAGTTTTCTTCTTGTGGCGGCTGTACGTCAAAGCTTAATGCCGAGCTTCTGCAAAAGGTTTTAAAGGATATTCCTTCGGTAATAAATGAAAAGCTTATAATCGGCTTTGAAAGCTCGGACGATGCGGCTGTTTATAAGCTTACTGATGACATTGCACTTGTGCAGACACTTGATTTTTTCGCCCCTATGGTGGACGACCCTTTTTTGTTTGGTAAAATTGCTGCCGCAAACGCATTAAGCGACGTTTATGCAATGGGCGGTGATGTTTTAACAGCTATGAACATAGTTTGCTTTCCAGAAAAAATGAACGCCGACGTTTTGGGCGAAATTCTTCGTGGCGGTGCAGAAAAAGTAAAAGAAGCAGGCGGCGTTTTATGCGGCGGTCACTCGGTGGCGGATAAATCGCCAAAGTATGGGCTTTCTGTTACAGGTGTTGTTAACCCTAAAAAAGTGTTTGCAAACAATAGCTGTGAAATAGGCGACAAAATTATTTTGACAAAGCCTTTGGGCGTTGGAATTGTAATGGCGGCGAACGTTGTTTCGCTTGCGTCTGATGAAAGCTATGAAACGGCTGTTACTCAAATGCAATTTTTAAACAAATACGCTTCTGAAATTATGAGGAAGTTTGATGTAAAGGCTGTTACGGACGTTACAGGCTTTGGCTTTTTGGGGCATTTAAGTGAAATGTGTACAAAAAAACATTCTATAATTGCTCATAAAAGCTGTGTACCGTACATACCGCAAGTTTATAACTATGCCTCCAACTTTTTAACTACTGCGGCTGGGCAACGCAACAGAAACTTCTTCGGCAAAAATGTAAAGCTTGTTGGCGTTGACGAGCCTTTAACCGAAATTCTTTTTGACCCTCAAACGTCGGGGGGGCTTTTAATTAGTGTTTCAGAAGCCGACTGTGCTAAGTTACTTGATGAATTAAATACGCTTCCTATAAAGTCTGCAATAGTTGGTGAAGTTGTTAGTAATGCAGACGTAAAAATAATTGTGAGGTGAGCAAATGGTTATACTAAATGCAATGGGCGAGCCTTGTCCAAAGCCAGTTGTTATGGCAAAAAATGCTCTTGAGGAGCTTGGCGAAGGTGGCATTTTAAAAATTTCTGTTGACAACGAAATTGCAACACAAAACCTTGAAAAAATGGCAAAGTCTCTTGGAGTTGCTTTTAAAGCTGAAGCTGTTGGCGCAGAGCATTTTGAAGTTACGCTTACAAAAGGTAGCGGCGAAACTGCTGTGCCTTACGGCCCTAAAAGCAAAACAATAAAAGACGGAACTGTTATTGTTATAATGTACGACGTTATGGGAACTGGCGAGGGCAGCATTGGAGACGCTTTAACAAAAAGTTTTCTTTTTTCTGTGTCAGAGCTAGATGAGCTTCCTACAAAAATTATTCTTTTAAACACAGGTGTAAACCTTTCCACTACAAACGAAGAAGCTATTGCCATTTTAAAAAAGCTTGAAGATTTGGGCGTTTCAATTTTATCATGCGGTGCGTGCCTTGCTTTTTACAAGCTTACAGACAAGCTTGCTGTAGGTACTGTTACTAGCATGTACGAGGTTGCAAAAATACTTGTCTCTACATCTGAAAAAGTTATTCGCTTATAAAATTATAAGTTTAAACTTATTTTACAAATTATTTCTATTATTTTCAATTGATTTTTCTGTGCTTACGAAATATAATATACAATAACTAAACTTGCAAAAGGTTGTCTTTAGGGGTGAAATATGCTTACGAATATTTTTTACTTTAATTTTTACCGCCCTTATATTTTTAGAACAGTTTCGGCTAGTGATGGAACAACACATAGCCTTGTTAAGTTTGCCGAAAAGCGGCTAGTTATTCCGCAGCCTACAGAAGACGGCACAGCCCCAACCTTTTTGCTTAATAAGTCTATGACTAATGATGTAATTGACTATTTGCGAAACGTTGCAAGCAGTGTTGTTGGAACAAAGCACTACGCAAACAACGTTGCAAACGACATGATAAACTTTAACAAATACTCCGAAAAATTTGACAACCAAACAGCAAAACGCTGGATTGGGGAAAGTATTCAGCATTTTACGGATTATTATAACAACTCTGTAGAATTTATGTCAACACAGCTTCATAGCAAAAGCTTGAAGGAATTTTCTTTTGAACTTTCTCAATTTGTCGGCGACAATTTGAAAGACTTTTCGCTTATAGGGCTTTATATGTCTGGCGGAAAGCTGAATTTCAACAGCAAGTATTATGAAAACATGTCGCAGGGTGAACTTAGAAAAGTTATTGGTTCGACAAGCGGCCTTTTTAAAAATATTTACGAAAGGGCAATTGACGTTTTGGCACAGCCTTTGACAGAACATATGAAGTTTAAAAACTTGAGTTATTACTACAATTATAAATTGGGCACGATTGTTTCTGACACTTTTAAAATTATTGAAGCAGGAATGATTGTTGATGAGGTAGTTTAAAAAGAGTGGGTTCGGCAATGACGAACTCACTCTTTAAAATATGTAGCAAGGGAGTGTTAGCTAAGCACTCCCTTTTTGCTGAAGTCAGCTTATAGTTGGGTTTTTTTAACCCATTTATATTTACGGAGAATTCCCCAGAGGTTTGTATTGCTTATTTTTTAATTTTCTTTACTGCTTCTTCAGAAAACTTAACATCTACTAACTCGTCAAACGCTACACGTTCTTTTAACATTCCGCCGTCTTCCATTATGTCTTGCAAAAGCCCAAAGCCTTGTGAGTCAAACTCTGGCGTTTTTGTCCATGCGTCTTGGTTGTTGTAGCGGTCAATCATTTTGATAAGTGAGTCCATGTCGCTTTCGGTAAAATGCGGCTTAATTACTTCTGCAATTTCTTTGGAGCTGTGGCTTGCAACCCAAAGCTGCGCTTTGTAAATTGCGTTTGTAAATTTTTGTATTTTATCAGGGTTCTTTGCGATATAATCCTTCGTTGCCATGTAAACCGTGTACGGAACATAGCCGCTTTCTTCGCCTAACGCACTTACTACAGTTCCATGCCCTGCTTGTTCAAGCGAAAGTGCGCTTGGGTCAAACTCGGCTGTAAAGTCGCCTACCCCACCAGCAAATGCGCCTGCTGTGCTTGTAAACTGTAGGTTTGTTACAATTTCAACGTCTTTTCCTGGGGCTATGCCGTTTTTCTTTAAAACATATTCCAAAACCATTTGCGGCATTCCGCCAATGCGCCCGCCGATTATGCTTTTGCCACGCACATCTTCCCAGTTAAAGCTTTGAGCATCAATATCCCTTGCTACAAGGTAATTGCCTGCTCGCTGTGTAAGCTGTGCAAAAGCTTTGGCGTAGTTTTCCTTGCCCTCGTTGTAAACGTAAATGCCTGCTTCTGTTCCAAGAAGCGCAATGTCTGCATCGCCAGAAATTAACGCCGTCATTGATTTGTCGGCGCCTTGCCCTACAGAAAGCTCTATTTCTAAGCCTTCTTCGGCAAAGAAGCCTTTTTCAATTGCAACATACTGCGGAACATAAAAAATTGAATGTACAACTTCGTTTAGCTTGACAACAGTTTTTTCAGGCTTTGTTGCACACCCAACAAGTGCGGCGCTCATTACGATTGCAAGGCAAGTAACAATGAAGTAAAAAGGAAACGATTTTTTCTTCATATCCAAAGTACCCCCTAAAATAGTATAGTACAATATATTCGCTTATCCTATTTTGGTGATACTTTGTACAATTTTCTAAAAGCTAACTTCTAAAAGCGGTTTTTCATTTGGTTGTATAGTATCTGTTACGTTTAGCAGTGTAACTGTATAATCACTTTCCAAATTTTCTAAACCTTCATTTAATTCACAAACAACTGTTAAGTCTTCATAAAGACCTTCTTCTGTTTGCTCATTGCTTTCTGGCTTTGAAAAATAAATTGCAAATGTATGGCTTGACCCTTTGTTTATAACAACTTCACTGTTAAGGTAGCTGTCTGCCATAATTTTAAAGGAGCGGTTTTTTTCTGGCTTTAAAAATTTAAGTGTTAAAAGATTTTTGTCAAAATGGTCTTTTTCAAGCATTTCTAAGTGTTCTTCTTCTCTTTGCGCCATCTCCAAATTTCCAAGTATTTTGTTTTCAGCTATCCGCTTTTTTAGTTCATCAACGCTTTTTTGAAAGGTTTCAAGAGTGTTGTAAACTTCCAGCTTGTTTGTTATTATAAAGCTTTCTTTGCCTGTTTCTTTTACTGTATACGGAACCTTTAGGTTGCTTTTGCCAAAAGGAATTGTGAACCGTTTTTGAACATCATACGCTTTAAAATTGTGCTGTAAATTTTTTACTTTTAGGTTGTTTATTTGTGTTATTGTTTGCTCAAAAGCAAAGCAGTTTTTAGCAAAGGTTACTTGCTTGTTTTTAAGCTCGTTCGGAATTCTTCCTTCTTCGCTAATTAGCTTGAACAAATAGTTATATTCTTCTTTCTGAATTTCATTGTTCCAGTTGTTGTCAGCTTTTAAAGCTTCATTTTCAACGAAGTGAACAAAACTACCTCTGCCAGTAGAATTTTTAACCCCGTTTATTTCGTAATTTAAGAAAACATTAAATCTGTTGTTGCTTTTGAAGCTATGTTCTTCTTGCTCTCTATAAGTTTTGGGGAATTGGATAAACTGATGCTGGGCTAAAGACTTTTCATATAAACTATTGTCAAGTACATATAAAAACATGACAAATTCATTATAAACATAAGCTGACAGCATAAAAACTTTACTATCACCAATACCAATTTGCAGCCATTTATTAATTGGGTATTCTATGTTTTCTTCCGTGTTCGGAACAAAGACATTTGGGTCGCCGTGCCAGTCGTTAATAAATTGCTTCATTTTATCACCCTTTTATGTAGTTTTATTATAGCGTATCACCGTTTTTATATTTAAGCAATAAGCTGCATATAAAAATTCCCCCTTAATTTAAGAGGGAATTTTCAACTCAACCTATACCGCCAGTACCAATTATTTCAAACTCTGTTTTTACCTCTACTTCCATTTGTTCATAAACTTCGTCCCAGTTTTCTTTTATTTCGTTATAAACATTATAATATTTTTTTCTAAACTCGTCCTTTAAAAGAAAGCCGTCCGTTTTAAGCTTTTTTTGCATTATGTCAAAACTGTTTTTAACTTCTTTTGTTATTTCATCTTCAACGCTTTTTTTGATGTGTGCAAGCACATTTTCATCAAGGCGTTGCCCTTCAAAGTAAAACTCCTCAACAGAACCTTTTGCAGAAACGTCTACACTGCATTTAAGTCTGCCGCCTGAATAATCAAGGTAAAGTTTTCTTTTGTTTGAAGAAACAAAAACAGGCACGTCTTTTTCGTCGTAGTTTACGTTTAGTCTTGCGCCTTCACCGTTGCCAAAAGCAAGTAAGTACCCACGTGTTTCAAGGTCGTTTAAATACCCAACAAGCTTAAAGTCCTTCATAACTACAGCACCGCCAAGCTTTAGCTCCTTGCCGTCTTTTTCAAGCGAGGCTAAGGGAATTGTCGCTGTTCCTTTGCTTTCAGAGCGCAAGCTTCGTATAATTTGGTCTAGGTTTTGCTCAAATGTAACTGCGGCCGTGTCGTGAGAGCCTTGGTAAAAGTCGGAAACATAAATGCCGACCATTGGCTCGACTTCGGCGCTTAAAATTTTGTCAGCACTTTCTCTTGTTGCAAGCATAATTATGTTTTTGTTCATTTGGCGGTTGCGCTCTAGTGCGTCAATCGCTTCACGGAAAAGCTTTTCATCTTTTAAAATTTCTTCGCCCAAAACTACAAGCCTTGTGTGCCCAAAATAAAGCTTTTTTCCAGAAAAGCTGTCTGTAAAATACATAGCTTGCGCCAAAGTTTTTCCTGCGGCTTGCTTTACAGTTTTTTTAGTTTCGTCACCGCCTCTGCCGCTGAATGCCGCCATGTTTGGCAGAGCAACCGAAACAAGGAACTTGTTTTCTTCCTTGCCGCCCTCTATGCCTAAAGCTTTACTTTCTTCAGTGTGCTTGTCAACGCCTATTGAAACTACAAAACCACGGTTTTCAAGCTCTACGTTGTCAAAGCAGCCTACTTGAAAAAGCAGAAGCGAAGCCATTACTGCAACAGCCAGTTTCTTTTTCATGCCTGCTCACCGCCTTTTTTTACACCAAGCCCAAGCCCACGAACTTTTGCAATTACAAAAAGAAGCGGCGGTAAAATTACCAAATAAAAAATGCCGACTGTACTAAACATTAAATCAAGGTATGTGTAAACTTCGTTTATGTTTTTTGGGTAAAGCGACAAAAGGAAAACGACAACACCGCATATAACAATAAATTCCGAGTGTGTACCAATTTTTACAACGTCTTTTAAAAGCAGCGAAGAAAAAAACAGCCCAGCGTTTGTTATAAAAAAAACAGAAATTATCCAAAAGCTCATTATAAGGGCTTCCTGCCTTTCCATAAACGCACCTGTAAGTTTAAAAACGTCCATCATTTCAAGCACAGGCCACAGCTTCATTTTTGTGTCGGCTACGCCAAACGTTGCTTGCGTTACATATGTTATAAACACCATTAAAGCACCAATTATTAAAACAGAAACAAGCACACCTTTACGTACAGAGCGTGGCTTGTTTATAAAAGGGTAAACAAGCAAGCAAATTTCAAGCCCAGTAAAAGCGGCACCACCCGAAAAGAAAGCACCTTTCAAAAGCATATCTGGTGGAGTTTTTAAAACAGGCATTACGTTTGAAATGTTTGTGTTAAAAGCTGCAGTTGCGAAAACAACGATAATAGGCAAAAACACAACGAAAACAAAAAGCTCACCAAGCCTTGCCCGTGTTTCATACCCTTTTGATGCGGCGTACCCTGCAACAAAAAGCATTAAAACACATATTAGCCAAAAAGGTGTGTTTACTAAAAGCGTTTGCTTAATTATTTCGCCAAACAACCTAAGCTCAAGGGCAATATTTACAATCAATTTTGCAACAAAGCCCAGTGCCAAAAAAACGGCAATAGGGCGTGACACAATTTTTGATGTATAAGTGAAAAAGCTGTCGTTTGGAAAAAGCCGTCCAAGGCTTGTTATAAAAACGGCATAAAGCAAAGCAATTACCGTTGCAAGCGCAATTACTAAGTAGCCGTCTTGGTTTGCGTACTCTACAGCCCTTCGTGGAAGCACAATTACACCTGTTCCAAAAATGTCAAGCATTAAAAGCACTTGAAGCTGACGAACTGAAATTTTGTCGTTTGTAAAGGGCATTTACTTCACCTTCCTTTTTTTGGAAACACTTTTTGCTTGCCTAATTTCTGCATCGGGTCGTGAAAAAATTGGCCTGCGCTGCATTAAAGAAATTGGAAGCCGAACAATCGAGTCTTTAACATCGGTGCTTTCGTTAACGTTGCCCGAAACAAAAGGATAAAGGTATGGAATTGAAAAGCTTTTCAAACTGCAAAGGTGTATTGCAATTAGCAAAATAGCAATCCAAAAGCCAAAGAAGCCAAGCATTGCAGAAATTAAAATAATTAAATACTTTAAAAGCCGAAAAGCATTTACAAGCGAAACATTTGGCAAAACAAAGCTGCAAATGCCTGTCATTGCAACGATAATTACAACAATTGGGCTTACAAGCCCAGCTTCAACAGCCGCCTGCCCAATAATTATACCGCCGACAATGCCAATTGTGCCGCCAATTGGCGCAGGAAGCCGCACACCAGCTTCTCGCAAAAGCTCGAAAGCAATGTCCATTATAAGCACCTCAATAACAACAGGGAACGGGACAGACTCTCTAGCCCCTGCAAGCTTAAACGCAAGCCGCATTGGCAGCATTGACGGGTGAAAAACAACCGTTGCAATGTAAAGCCCCGGAATTGTAAGCGCCAAAAAGCCAGCTAAAAAACGTAACATTCGCAAGAATGAAGAAATTTCAAACCTTTGGTAATAGTCGTCAGGCGACTGAAACAGTGCGTTAAACGTAGTTGGCGCAATTAGCACAAACGGCGTGTTGTCAATTACAATTACAATTCTGCCTTCAAGAATTGAAGCCGCCGCTTTGTCGGGGCGTTCGGTAGTTTGAAGCTGTGGAAACGGTGAAACCCAGTCGTTGTCTACAAGCTGTTCAACGTAGCCGCTTTCTAAAATTGCATCAATGTCAATTCGCTTTATGCGCTGGCGCAAGTCTTTTAAAATTTCAGGGCGAACTACGTCGGATAAGTACATTAAAGCTACGTCGGTACTGCTTCGCCGTCCAAGCTTTAGCTGTTCTACCTTTAGCCGTGTGTCACGTATTCTGCGCCTAATAAGCATTGTGTTAATGCGGAAAACTTCGCTGAAGGCGTCTTTTGCGCCACGCATGTTTACCTCGGTTTCAGCGGATGGAACGCCACGGTTTGGATAACCTTTTGTTGAAACAACAAGTGCTTTTTCTGAGCCTTCCACAAAAACGACGGTGTCGCCTGTCATTACAGCAAGTGAAATATCATCAAGTGTTTCAACTTCCTTTATGTCAAGCGAGGTTATTCCGCTGTTCATAAGTGCTTCCATTACGTCGCCCAGCTCAAACATTGTTTGGGGCTGTGTTTGCCTAATTTCAAGCATTAAGCGGTACATTATGTTTTCATTTATGCTAGTTGTGTTTACAAGCATGTCAATGTACGCAACAAATATTTTTATGTCAGCATTTTTTCCAATTGATATTTTTCTTTTTACAATGTCGCCGCAGTCTGTAAACAATTGGTCAAATGCTTTTATGTTTGTGTCTAAAACTTTAGAAATATGCAATAAAACCACTCCTCCCTTATTTTAACTTTTTTTGTTTCAGCTTTTTTGTTTCAGTTATTTTTAGTTTCTGGAAATTGGGGAAAATTATACGAGCATATGAAAAAGTGATTAGATTTGCGATTATAGTTATATTTTTAACAAATGCATTTTTCTTCATTCAAAACCATTTACTATTTTTCTAAATATGGTATAATAATATTATTTAACAACCATTTCAAGGAAGTGAGCAAGTGCAAATACTTTTATCAAAGCAAGCAATAAAGTTTTTGGATAGCCTCAATAAAAAACAACTTATTATGATTAAAGATTCCATCAATGGTTTGTTGGAAACTCCTCCAAAAGGAAACATTAAAAAGCTTCGCAATTATACAAGTGATTTTCGTTTAAAAGTTGCAAACATAAGAATTTTGTATGATATATCAGAAAATTATATAAGAGTAAATAAGATAGATTATCGCAATAATTTATACTGAGATTTATACTTTGAGGTGAATATGTATGACTGATGAAAGAATAAAGCTTCACAAGGCAGTAGACATAATTCCAGAAGCCGACTTGCCAAGAATTTGCGCCATGATATACGCTTATATTGAAAGCGGTGATGAGGTTTTGTCAGAAGACGAGGAACTTGAGTTAGCACAGATAAAAAACGGAGATTATATTGACGCAAATGTTTATTGGACACAAAGAGGGGTAAATTAATAAATGGATAGTTAGGGTGTGTTTTAAAATAAAATTTTAAAACACACCCTAAAAAATAAGTACAGTTATAAAAAACACTTTGGTTTTTTGTAGCTGTACTTATTTTTATAATGTCAAATCTTTAACAACTTCAATTTTCTTCCTTCAAAACCATTTACTATTTTTCTAAATATGGTATAATAATATAGTTGAAGATTAAGTGGTGCTTGAAAATCCATTTTAGCATCTTTTAGGTAAATTTTATTAATTGCTTTGTCAGCAAAAACATTTCGTACCTTTGGGTACGTGCGGTTTTCGCTTACTCGCACTTTGTAAAATTTTCTGCAAAATCCACTTAAAGCTATTTTTCAAACACGCCCTAAAATGTAATACAAATATATAGCAGACTATAGTCTGCACCAAATTTTAATTTGTTTACGTTTTTAAATATTCAAAGGAGGGTTTTATAAATGGCAAAAAACATGAAAACCATGGACGGTAACGCCGCTGCTGCTTATGTTTCATATGCTTTTACAGAAGTAGCTGGCATTTACCCAATTACGCCATCTTCACCAATGGCAGAAATTACCGACGAGTGGGCTGCTAACGGAAAGAAAAACATTTTTGGACAAACCGTTAAAGTTGTAGAGCTTCAATCAGAAGCTGGTGCTGCTGGCGTTGTTCACGGCTCTTTGGCTGTTGGTGCTTTGACTACAACTTACACAGCTTCTCAAGGGCTTCTTTTAATGATTCCTAATATGTATAAAATTGCTGGTGAGCTTTTGCCTGGCGTAATTCACGTTTCGGCACGTGCAATTTCTGCACACGCTTTGTCAATTTTCGGCGACCACCAAGACGTTATGGCTTGCCGCCAAACTGGTTTTGCTATGCTTGCTTCTTCAAGCGTGCAAGAAGTAATGGACTTGGGCGCTGTTGCACATTTAAGCTCGCTTACAGCACGTGTTCCTTTTGTACATTTCTTTGATGGCTTCCGTACATCACACGAAATTCAAAAAATTGAAACACTTGATTATGACGACTTGGCTAAAATTTTTGACTGGGAAGCACTTAACGAGTTCAGACGCAGTGCATTAAACCCAGAACACCCAATTCTTCGTGGTTCGGCACAAAACCCTGACATTTACTTCCAAGGACGTGAAATGTCAAACCCTTACTACGATGCTACTCCTGCAATTGTTGAAAAATATTTAGCAGAAATTAACAAGCTTACAGGCAGAGACTACAAGTTGTTTAACTATTACGGCGCAGAAGACGCTGACAGAGTTATCATCGCTATGGGCTCGGCTTGTGATGCTATTAAAGAAACTATCGACTACTTAAACTCAAAAGGCGAAAAGGTTGGCCTTGTAAACGTTCACCTTTACAGACCATTCTCAATTGAACACTTTATTGCAGCAGTTCCAAAAACTGCAAAGAAAATTTGTGTTCTTGACAGAACAAAAGAGCCAGGCGCACTTGGCGAACCTTTGTACCTTGACGTTTGCACAGCTTACTTTGAAAAAGGCGAACGCCCAGTTATCGTTGGCGGACGCTACGGCTTAGGTTCAAAGGAAGTTACTCCTGCTGGAATTATGGCTGTTTATGAAAACTTAAAGAGCGACAACCCAAGAAACCACTTTACTTTTGGTATCGTAGACGACGTTACAAACTTGTCGCTTGAAGTGGGCAAAGAAATTGACGTTACACCAGAAGGCACAATTAGCTGCAAGTTCTGGGGTCTTGGTTCAGACGGTACAGTTGGTGCAAACAAAAACAGCATCAAAATTATCGGCGACCACACAGAAATGTATGCACAAGCTTACTTTGCCTACGACTCTAAAAAGTCGGGCGGCGTAACAACTTCGCACCTTCGTTTTGGTAAACAGCAAATTCGTTCTAGCTACCTTGTAAACAGAGCCGACTTTGTTGCTTGCCACAACGCTTCTTACGTGGACAAGTACGACATGGTTGAAGACTTAAAGGACGGCGGAACTTTCCTTTTGAACTGCACATGGGACGAAAGCGAGCTTGAACAAAAGCTTCCAGCAAAGATGAAAAGATACATTGCAGAACATAACATTAAGTTCTACACAATTGACGGTACAGCTATTGCTAGGTCGTTAGGGCTTGGCAACCGCATTAACACTGTGCTTCAAGCAGCGTTCTTTAGCCTTGCTAACATTATTCCAATTGAAGAAGCTGTTAACTACATGAAGCAAGCTAACGAAAAGTCTTACGGCAAGAAGGGCGAAAAAGTTGTTAGCATGAACAACGCTGCTGTTGACGAAGGCGTTAAAGGCGCTAAGCTTGTTAGCGTTCCTGAAAGCTGGAAAACAGTTGCTGATGCTCCAAAGGAAGACAACAGCCACTTGCCTAAGTTTATCACTGAAATTCTTCAACCTATTAACGCTCTTAAAGGCGACTTGTTGCCTGTTAGCGCATTTAAGGGGCTTGAAGACGGACGTCTTATGCAAGGTTCTTCTGCTTACGAAAAGCGTGGCATTGCTGTAAACGTTCCTCAATGGATTCCAGAAAACTGTATCCAATGTAACCAATGCTCATACATTTGCCCACACGCTACAGTTAGACCTTTCTTGGTTGACGCTGACGAAAAGGCAAACGCTCCAGAAGGCTTTGTTACTAAAAAGGCTGTTGGCGCAGGGCTTGATGCGTATGAATACAGAATTCAAATTGACCCACTTGACTGTACAGGTTGCGGCAACTGCGCACAAGTTTGCCCAGCTAAGGAAAAGGCGCTCGTTATGAAGCCTATGGAAGAACAACTTCCTCAAATGGAAAACTGGTACTACGCTCTTTCATTAAAGCGTAAAGCAAACCCACTTAACAAAGAAACAGTTAAGGGCAGCCAGTTTGAATTGCCACTGTTTGAATATTCAGGCGCATGTGCAGGCTGTGGTGAAACACCTTATGTTAAGCTTATTACTCAATTGTACGGCGACAGAATGTACATTGCAAACGCAACAGGCTGTTCTTCAATTTACAGCGGCTCTGCACCTTCGACTCCTTACACAACAAACGCAAAAGGTCAAGGTCCTGCTTGGGCAAGTTCATTGTTTGAAGACAACGCTGAATACGGCTTGGGCATGTACGTTGCTGTAAAGCAAATTAGAGAAGGCTTGGCAGAAAAAGTTTCTAAGCTTGCTTCAATTGTAACAGACGAAAAGGCTAAGGCTGTGCTTCAAGCTTGGCTTGACACAATGGACGACGGCGAAGCAAGCAAGAAAACTTCTGCTGATGTGGTTGAGCTTCTTGAAGGCTGCATGGGTGAATACGGTGAGGAAGCTGTTGCTTTGACTAAGGCTATTTTTGCTGACAAAGACCACCTTGTTAAAAAGTCACAATGGATTATCGGCGGTGACGGCTGGGCTTACGACATTGGTTTCGGCGGACTTGACCACGTAATTGCTTCTGGCGACGATGTAAACATTCTTATTCTTGACACAGAGCTTTACTCAAACACTGGCGGACAGTCAAGCAAGGCTACTCCTACAGGTTCTGTAGTTAAGTTTGCTGCAAGTGGTAAGAAAATTCGCAAAAAAGACCTTGGTAGAATGGCTATGACTTATGGCTACGTATACGTTGCACAAGTTGCAATGGGCGCAAACCAAAACCAACTTATAAAGGCTATTACAGAAGCTGAAAAGTACAAAGGGCCTTCAGTTATCATTGCATACGCTCCATGTATTAACCATGGTATAAACATGGGTCTTACACAGCTTGAAATGAAGCGTGCGGTTGAATGCGGCTACTGGCACTTGTACAGGTACAACCCAATGCTTGAGAAGGAAGGTAAAAATCCTTTTACTCTTGACTCAAAAGAGCCAACAGCTAGCTTCCAAGACTACATTAACAATGAAGGACGTTATACTGCTCTTAAAATTACGTTCCCTGAGGTTGCTGACGAGTTGTTCCAAGCTGCCGAAGAAGACGCAAAGAGAAGGTATGAGGAGTACAAAAAGTTGGTGTAAGTTATTTACCCATTTTTTAACTGCATAGATTAAACTTATTACACCACCTATTTTTCAACATGTTATAGGTGGTGTAATCTTTAATTAGGAATGTTGTAAAATTTGGCTCTTAGGTGCAACGCACCTTGATGCCATTTTGAAGCTATAGAATATAGATAAATAACTAATTTGTATTGAGGAGTGGTCATGTGGAGCAGCAACGGCTGGATTTTTTGGGTTATACAGAATTGGAGACAGAGCAAAATGAAATTATTCAATATGAAAATATATTGCATGATTTAAAAACGTCTCTTTCAATTATTTACAATCAAATTCTTTTGCTTGAAAAGTCGCCCAACATGCAGCCAGACTCTTTAAAGCTTGTTCAAGACATGAAAAGGCAATGGTTTAAAATTATTAAAATGATAAATGACGTAAACGACTCACGAGATATTAAAAACGACAGAATGCAGCCAAAGCTTCGCAACATTGACATCGTTTCTTTAATTTCTAACATTGTTGACTCGGTTAGGCTTCTGGCACAAAAAAAGTGTATTACCATTTTGTTTGAATCAGATGAAAAAGAAAAGGTTATGGCGACTGACAGGGAAATGGTTGAACGTATTTTACTTAACTTATTATCAAACGCAATTAAATTTACTTTGGAAAACGGAAAAATAATAGTTAACTTAGTTTTTGACCAAGAATATATACATATTAGCATAAAGGACACAGGCGTAGGAATTAGCTCTGACGAAATGCCGCACATTCAAGAAAGGTACTACCGTGGTTTTACAAACGGGTACATAAAAGGCTCTGGCATTGGGCTTACAATTGTTAAGCAGCTTACAGAGCTTTTAAGCGGCGAGTTTTATGTAAACAGGCTTGAAGTTGGCACAGAAATGGTAGTCGAGCTTCCGTGCAAGCTTATTTACAGCGTGCCTGTGCAGTTGCAGTTGATTGACGACTTTTATTCTGAAAATATTATGCAAATTGAGCTGACGGACTAGGAAAACTTTTTGGGGGAAAGAACCTTTTTTCAAACGGCGAAAAAAGGCTCTTTCCCCCAAACCACCTATCTCCAAAAAAGCCGAACAAAAAGAAGTGGCACAGGTTTAAACCTATGCCACTTTTATTTTTAAAAAGATTACTTTGCGTCAACAGTAGCCATGTGTGAAATAAGGTCAAGAACCTTGTTTGAATAGCCCCATTCGTTGTCGTACCAAGAAACAAGCTTAACGAAGTTGCTGTTAAGTGCGATACCAGCAGAAGCATCAAAAATTGATGTGCAAGATTCGCCAATAAAGTCGCTTGAAACTACAGCGTCTTCTGTGTAAGCAAGAATACCCTTTAACTCGTTTTCTGAAGCCTTTTTAACAACAGCCTTAATTTCTTCATAAGAAGCAGCCTTGTCCAAACGGCAAGTAAGGTCTACTACAGAAACGTCAACTGTAGGAACTCTGAAAGCCATGCCTGTAAGCTTGCCTTTAAGCTTTGGAATAACTTCGCCAACAGCCTTTGCAGCACCAGTTGAAGAAGGAATGATGTTTGCAGCAGCAGCACGACCACCACGCCAGTCTTTCTTTGAAGGGCCATCAACAGTTTTTTGAGTAGCTGTTGTTGCATGAACTGTAGTCATTAAGCCTTCAACGATACCAAAGTTGTCGTTTATAACTTTTGCTAAAGGAGCAAGGCAGTTTGTAGTGCAAGAAGCGTTAGAAACCACGTTTAAGTCTGTAGTATATTCGTCGTGGTTTACACCCATAACAAACATTCTAGCGTCTTTAGAAGGTGCAGAAATAACAACTTTCTTTGCGCCGCCAGTAAAGTGTGCAGAAGCACCAGCTACGTCAGTGAAAACGCCTGTTGATTCAACAACATAGTCTGCGCCTGCTTCGCCCCATTTAATTTCTTCTGGCTTCATGCAGTTAAACACAGTAATTTCGTTTCCGTTAACAACAAGCTTGTCACCTTTAACAGAAATTTCGCCTTTAAAACGACCATGTACAGAATCGTACTTGAGCATGTAAACCATGTAATCAAGGTCAATGAAAGGGTCATTTATTGCAACAACTTGTAAGTTTGACTTCTCTAAAGAAGCACGAAATACAAGCCTGCCTATACGACCAAAACCATTAATACCAACTTTAACCATATTAATCCTCCAATAACTTTAGTTTTGATATAATTATAACATAATTAGCAAATTAAGTCAAAGGCATGTTTAAATGTGGCAATAATAAAATTGCACAAAAATTTTCCAAAAAACTTAATTTTGTGTTAAAATAATATTGTCCTGCATACAAGCATATAATATTTATGCAAATTGAAAGCTAAAAGGTCTTTAATAAATTGGGTCAAGGGGCAAACCGCTTGTGGTGGTTAGGGGCAGAACCCCTTAGGTTTTTATGCCTTAAAGCCATACAACTACATAAAAACAAGGAGAAGATAATGAAAACATTTATTTTAAATTTTCTAAAAGGGATAATAATTGGTGTTGCAAACATTATCCCAGGGGTTAGCGGCGGAACAATTGCCGTTGTTTTAAACGTCTTTGACGAATTAATCGGTGCAATAAACAACTTTTTTAAAGACATTAAGCGCTACTTGGTTTTTTTACTGCCAATTATTTTGGGCGTTGGCTTTGGAATTGTTGCGTTTAGCAGCTTAATTGAGTTTAGCCTAAGCACGTATTCGTTTCCAACAAGCACGTTTTTTGTAGGGCTTGTCGTTGGTAGCATTCCATTAATTTACAAAAAGGCTGCATCAAGCAAGTTTAAGCTTGGTTATGCTGTACCGTTTGTTCTTGCGCTTGCGCTTGTTGTTTCCCTTTCATTAATAAAGGAAAGTAGCCCACTTGCAGGTGACAATGCTTCGCCGAACATGTTGTTTCTTCTTGTTGGTGGCATAATTGCATCGGCGGCAATGGTTGTTCCTGGTGTAAGCGGTTCTTTTATAATGATATTGTTAGGGCTTTATCCAAAAGTTATACATGCTGTTTCTGAAATAAAAGCTTTTATTTCAGCACCCACTGACATGCAGCTTTTAATTAGCATTTTAAAAGTTTTAGCTCCGCTCGGAATTGGTGTTTTGCTTGGTATTTTTATTATTTCTAAAGTTATTTCGGTTCTTTTAGAAAAGGCTCATGCCGTTACTTACTTTGCAATACTAGGGCTTATATTCGGTTCTATTTTTGGAATTTTTAATGACCCTATTACGTATCAAAGCGGTGTAAGTGCCATGTCAATTGGCGTTGGTGTTGTTACATTTATTGTTGGAACAGTTATTTCGCTGTTTTTAGGTAAGGAATAAAAAAATGGCGCTGAATAGTTTGTAAAGTTTGTAACATAAAGAGAGAGTGCGGCGAGCACTCTCTCAGCGTATCGTCAAGAGGTATGGCTGAACTCAAATTTTTAGTTTAGGGCGTGTTCCCACTATCTGAAATGCCCAGATTTTGAGCTGATTTTTCGGCATACGAGGTAAATTTTTGAAGTAATACAGAAGTATTACAAGAAAATTTAACGAAGTATGGCGGAAAATCAGCTCAAAAGATGGGCGTTGAACGGTAGTAGGAACACGCCCTAAGTTGCAAAATAACCCGATTACTTTGTCATGGTACGGCTTGTTTTTTGTGCTGTACATCAAATAAATTTATACTTCAAAAGTAATAAATACAATATCTCATATAATGACATAGGCTCTTAGATTTCTGCCAACAAAAAAACGCCATTTGATATGCTTGTTAGAGAATAGCGTGTTTTGGTGGTAAAGTCAAATTTAAGCTTACACAAAAATTATGTAAAAAATAAAAAAGGGTACAAGCGAAACCGCTTGTACCCATTGATTTTACTAGGCAGGAGGGATTCGAACCCCCGAATGCAGGAGTCAGAGTCCTGCGCCTTACCGCTTGGCGACTGCCCAATGATAAAAAGTTTTGTAAAAGGCGTACTATCAGAAATTATAATTCATTATTATACTAATACTTCAATAAAGTGTCAATGAAAATTTTGAAAAAAAGTTTGACAAATTTTCAAAATCATTGTATTATTTAAAGAAATTTTAAACACAGCAGTTTTTTGGTGACTGTTAACAAAAGTCATTTTTACAAAGTCGGCAAAAAACAAATTTTAATGTTCATATTTTGGTAAAATTGCACACATATTTTAAATAAATCCAAAATTGAACATTGGCTTTGAAAAGTTTTTACATAATGTAACTTGGAATAAAATTTAATTGCAGCTTGTTGGCTCTGCTTGAAAAAATTTTTAGTGGTTTTTTAGGGATTTTTTTAGGAGAAAGAAAGCGAAAATTGCACGTACCAAATAATAGGTAAGGCTTTTTGCTAGCTAAGTAATTCTAAAATTAATTCAAAAGAAACTAAAAGGTTTTTTTTCAAACACACCATAGCAAAACATGGGAATTTTTGCAAATGCGTTAAAGAAAACTTAGTAATGTTAAAAACTTCATTCAAAGCCACATAATAAGAAAGGAGTGATGTTATGGTAAGTTACATCATAAAACGTGTTATTCTTTCGTTGGTGACAATATTTTTGGTTTCAACGATTACCTTTTTTCTTATGTACCTTGTACCAGGTGGTCCGTTTTTAGCCGAGAAGTCACCGTCTGCTGCTACACTTGCAGCACTTAATGAGAAGTATGGTCTTGACCAGCCTGTCATTGTACAGTACAAGAACTACATGCTTAAAGCTATTAAAGGAGATTTTGGTCCTAGCATGAAGGTTCGTGGCAAAGATGTTGAAGAAATTATGTCTTCAAAATTCCCGGTTTCTGCCAGATTAGGCCTTATTGCAGTTGGTGTTTCACTACTTCTTGGAATACCTCTAGGTTCAGTTTCGGCTTTAAAGCGAAACACATTAGTTGACAAAATAATTTTGTTTATTTCAACTTGCGGCATTGCTGTACCTTCGTTTATTTCTGTTACTGCATTGATGTACTTTTTTGGCGTTGTGCTTGGTTGGCTTCCGACATTCGGCATTACTACACCTGCGCATTATGTTCTTCCTGTAATATCTTTAGCGTTTTACCCTACTGCTTATATTAGCAGAATGATGCGGGCTTCAATGCTTGACGTTTTGGGGCAAGACTACATGCGTACAGCAAGGGCAAAAGGCTTGAATGGTTTTACAGTTTTGTTTAAACACGCTTTAAGAAACGCAATTCTTCCAATTATTACATACTTAGGGCCTATGCTTTCTTACATATTAGTTGGAAGTTTCGCAGTGGAAAAAATTCTTACAATCCCTGGGCTTGGTGGTCAATACGTTAGCTCCATTTCTAACCGTGACTATTCAATGATAATGGGAACAACAATTTTCTTAGCAATAATTATGGTTGTGATGAATTTATTGGTTGACATCGCATATAAAATTGTTGACCCACGAATTAAATTTGAATAAAGGCGGTGTAAACATATGGAATCTAATTTAAAAGAACTGAAAAAGCCAAAAATGCCTACATTTCAACTTTCTGTAGACGACTTAGTCCCTGCAACGCAAGACGAAAAGCAAGGCATGACGCAAATGCGTGAAAGTGTTACGCTTTGGAAAGACGGAATTAGAAGGCTTAAAAAGAACAAGCTAGCTATGGGTGCATTAGCCGTAATTATTTTATCACTTGTATTTGCTTTCATATGCCCCATGTTTTATCCATATAAATATGACGAACAAATTAGAGGCAGCGAAGACCTTTTCCCAATGAAGTATTCTGCCTCAGAGCAAGCAAAAATTGATGCCGGTGAAAAAGTTTTCCCTCACTTTTTGGGAACAGACTCTCTTGGCCGTGACATGATGATTAGAATTATGATGGGTAGCCGTATATCTCTTTTGGTAGGTATAATTGCTTCATTTATCATTCTTATTATCGGCTCTACATATGGCGCAATTTCGGCATACTTTGGCGGCTGGGTTGACAACTTAATGATGCGTGTTGTTGACATCATTTACACAATACCCGACGTTTTGCTTATTATAATGTTTCAGCAAACTTTAAAATATCCGCTTCAACAGCTTGCAGAACGAAACCCTTCAATGTTTGGCTGGATAAACACTGTAGGTTCTGGGCTTATAAGTATATTTTTGGTTTTCTCTTGTCTTTACTGGGTTGGTATGGCAAGAATTGTTAGAGGCCAAATTTTAACATTAAAGCAAAGTGAATTTGTAACAGCAGCGCGTGCTCTTGGTGCTAAAAATTCAAGAATAATTAAGAAGCATTTGCTTACAAACTGCGTTGGTACACTTATCATTACAACAACGCTGCAAATTCCTTCTTCTATATTTACAGAATCATTTTTAAGCTTTTTGGGCTTGGGCGTAAACGCACCAATGCCAAGCCTGGGCTCACTTGCATTTACAGCTATTGGCGGGCTTACTTCGTACCCATACAGGCTGTTTGCACCTGCTGTAGCTATTAGCTTAATTATTCTTTCGTTTAACTTGTTTGGTGATGGCTTGCGTGACGCCTTCGACCC
The DNA here is from genome assembly GCA_964492715.1 of uncultured Defluviitaleaceae bacterium. Taxonomy (GTDB): domain Bacteria; phylum Bacillota; class Clostridia; order Lachnospirales; family WRBF01; genus CAZBLK01. Next base: position 63,093 of record CAZBLK010000006.1, read on the forward strand.
TAAACTAAAGAGCTAGAAAGGAGAATGAATAATGCAAAACTTACTTGATATAAAAAATTTAAAGCTCTCCTTTTTTACTCCTGCTGGTGAAGTTAAGTCGCTAAACGACGTTTCCATTTCAATGAAAGAAGGCGACGTACTTGGCGTTGTAGGCGAAAGTGGAAGCGGAAAAAGCGTAATGGCACACTCCATTTTGCGGCTTACTCCATTCCCTGGCAAAATTGTTTCAGGTGAGATTAAATTTAACGGTCACACAATAACTAATAAAACTGAAAGTGAAATGCAAAAAATTAGGGGCAACGAAGTTTCACTTATATTTCAAGACCCTATGACAAGCTTAAACCCTGTTTACACAATTGGTGAACAAATTAAAGAGCCTTTAAGACTGCACACTAATTTGACAAAAGATAAAATTGAAGAACGTGCTATTGAGCTTTTGGACCTTGTTGGAATTAATGAACCGAAAAAACGCTTGAAGCAGTACCCGCATGAATTTTCGGGCGGAATGCGCCAAAGGGTTATGATAGCAATTGCACTTGCGTGCGAACCAAAGCTTTTAATTGCAGATGAGCCGACAACTGCACTTGACGTTACAATACAAGCACAAATTCTTGAACTTATGATGGAACTTAAGAAAAAAATTGGCATGAGCATAATTATGATAACACACGACTTAGGTGTTGTTGCTGGAATGTGCCAAAGCGTTGCGGTTATGTATGCTGGCAAAATTGTTGAATACGGCTCGGCAGAAGACATTTTTTATAACCCACGCCATGAATATACAAAAGGGCTTTTAAAGTCAGTGCCTAAGCTTAATGATGATGAGCACGAAAAGCTTATTCCTATTGAAGGCGTGCCAGTTGACGTTTTGAACCCTCCAAAGGGCTGTCCGTTTGCTCCACGCTGTGAAAAATGTATGAAAATTTGTTTAAGGGAAATGCCACCATACACTCACTTGTCAGAAACTCACTACTCGGCATGTTGGTACATTGAAAAAGAACGTATTGATGCAGAGGGGGGGCTTTCAAAATGAGCAAGCTTGTAGAAGTTAAAGGGCTAAAGCAATATTTCCCTGTAAGCGCTGGTCTTTTTAAGAAAAACTATGTAAAAGCTGTTGATAATGTAAGCTTTTATATAGAAGAAGGCGAAACCCTTGGGCTTGTTGGCGAAAGCGGTTGCGGAAAAACAACTTGCGGACGTACTCTTTTAAGGCTTTACGAGCCAACAGACGGACAAATTTTTTACAGAGGAAAAGACATTACAAAGGAAAAGATGCTCCCATACCGCAGGAAAATGCAAATTGTTTTCCAAGACCCATATGCTTCGCTAAACCCAAGAATGACTGTTGGCGACATTGTAGGCGAGCCTATAGATATACATAAAACATCAAGTTCAAACGCTGAACGTAGGGAAAAAATTATTAACATGCTAGAGCGTGTAGGGCTAAACAGTGAACATGCAAACCGCTATCCGCATGAATTTTCTGGTGGACAGCGCCAAAGAATTGGCATTGCAAGGGCGCTTGCAGTTGAACCAGAATTTATAGTTTGTGACGAGCCTGTTTCTGCACTTGACGTTTCGATTCAAGCACAAATTGTAAACATGTTTGAAGAATTGCAGGAACAATTTAAACTAACTTATTTATTTATTGCGCATGACCTTTCTATAGTTAAGCATATAAGTAAACGTATTGGTGTTATGTACTTGGGTAAAATGGTTGAGCTTGCAGAAGCAAACGAGCTTACAAACCACCCTGTACACCCTTACACCAAGTCGCTTGTTTCGGCAATTCCAATTGCTGACCCTAAAGTTTCAAAGGAAAGCAAGCGCATTATTTTAGAAGGTGATGTTCCTAGCCCTTTAAAGCCGCCTTCGGGCTGTAGGTTTAGAACAAGGTGCAGCTACTGCACAGACATTTGTGTTACAACAGAACCTACATTTAGAGAGGTTTCACCAAACCACTTTGCAGCATGTCACAACATTTAGCGTTGGCTACCTCAAGCCTTTTGGTTTGATAGCATAAATTTAACAAAGCATATAACAAGGAGGTAATTTAATGAAAAGATTAGCACTTACTTTGGTTACTGTACTTCTTGCTTCGTCTTTGTATGGTTGTTCAAAACCAAGCGACAGCGGCGAAAGCAAAGCTACACCTACTCCATCGGCTTCAACTTCGGTGGAAACTACTACATCGGAGAATACTACTTCGGAAACTACAGGTGGAAATTTTGCATCTGAACTTACTGTTCAATTTGGCGCACAGCCAGATACAATGGACCCTGCTTTAAACTCAGCGGCAGATGCTTCATCAATTATTCTTCACATGTTTGAAGGTCTTACTACAATGGATAGCAACGCTACTCCAGTACCTGGGCAAGCAGAAAAGTGGGACGTATCTGCTGACGGTTTAGTTTACACATTTACACTTAGAGATGGGCTTAAATGGAGTGATGGTCAGCCACTTACTTCAAAAGATTTCTTGTATGCTTGGAACCGTGCAATTGACCCTGAAACAGCAGCCGACTATGAATATATGTATGATGTTATTAAAGGATACAGCGAAGGTCAACTTGCAATTTCTGCTCCAGACGACAAAACATTTGTTGTAGAGCTTATTGCTCCAACTCCATATTTCCTTGAGCTTATTTCTAACGGCGTTTTCTACCCTGTTCGCCAAGACATAGTTGAAGCTAACGGTGAAAAGTGGGCTACTCAAGTGTCTACTTATGTTGGAAACGGCGCTTATACAATGACAGAGTGGGTTGAATCTTCTTATATTATGGCTGCAAAGAACCCTAACTACTGGAACGCTGGTGCAGTTGCAACTGAAAAAATTAGGTTCTTGTTGATGGACGACGACAACGCTGTATTGGCGGCGTTCCAAAACGGCGAAGCAGCATTTGTTGAAACAATGCCTAACGATGAAATTGATGCTTGGAGAGATAAGCCTGAGTTCAACCTTGAAGGTCAATTGGGTACATACTACATCTCATACAACGCAGCAAAAGCTCCACTTGATAACCCTAAGGTAAGAAAAGCTTTAACACTTGCTATTGACCGTGAATTTATTACAAAGCAAATTGGTAAAGCCGGTCAAGTACCTGCCGGTGCTTTTGTTCCAATTGGTCTTACTGATGCAGACAGCACTAAAGAGTTCCGTGCTGTAGGTGAATACTATGATGCTTCAGCTGCCGGTTATGAGGCTAACGTAGAAGAAGCTAAAAAACTTCTTGCAGAAGCCGGCTATCCGAATGGTGAAGGTTTCCCTAACATTGAATACCTTTTCAACGTAGGTACTGGCCACCAAGCAATTGCAGAAGCTTTACAAAACATGTGGAAAACAAACCTTGGCATTAATGTAAGTCTTTCAAGCCAAGAATGGGCTACATTCCTTAACACTCGTAAAAATGGCGAATACTTCATTGCTAGAAACGGTTGGCTTGGCGACTACAATGACCCAATCACTTTCCTTGATATGTGGGTAACAGGCGGCGGTAACAACGACGCTCAATGGTCAAACGCTGAGTACGACGAGCTTATTAAGAAGATTAAGACATCTACTGACAAAAATGAAAGATACGCTCTTATGCACCAAGCAGAAGACCTTATGTTCAGTGACGAAGAATTTTTGCTTTGCCCAATTTACTACTATGTTGACATCTTCTTGATGAACCCTAAACTTAAAGGTGGTTACTCAACACCTACAGGACACAAGTACTTAATGTATGCTACACTTGAACAATAAATTTAACTTTTAAAAAGGCTTATTGAAAAGAAACGGTACTTTGCCGTTTCTTTTTTGGCTTATTCCACTTCTGCTTTTAAGAACCTGTGTTCAATACGACGACTTCGTATTGAACACAGGTTCTAAGTATTACATTATAAAAAAACAAATAATGTTCTAAATAATTTATTGTTACATATAATTTGTTACAAACTTAACTAATTTTTTTTGTATAATTATGTTACAAACTCTTTACAAACCATCATTATTATGATAACATATCATAAATAAAAAAGCACTTTTCTACTATGTTAAAGCCTACGCATTTAACATAGTTTTTTTCAAAGAACATAAATTTCACTTGTTTAATATCTTACTCTTTTTCATAATTTGAAGCTTTGCTTTATGTTTTTAAGCTTAAATATAACTATTAACATTAGAAGCCTATTTGTTTTTTGGTATTGGCTTTGGTGTAAAGAAGGGAGAGTTTTGATGAGTAAGGAGCTTCTTACTATACAAAACCTTAAAACGTCCTTTCGCATAGGGCAGGAGCATTATGCAGCTGTTGATAATGTCTCATTTAGCGTTAAAGAAAATGAAGTTTTTGCCATTGTTGGCGAGTCCGGATGTGGTAAAAGTGCTTTGGCGCTTTCTATTTTAAAGCTTCACAAATCACACATTACTAAAGTAGAAGGTAAAATTTTTTTCAACGGTTCTGACTTGCTCTCAATTAGCGAAAACGAATTAAACAATGTTCGAGGAAAAGGGATAGGAATGATTTTCCAAGACCCTCTGACAGCATTAAACCCATTAATGAAGGTTGGTGCACAAATTGAAGAAAGTTTAGAATTGCACACCGATTTTAACAAAGAAAAACGAAAAGAGCGTGCGATTGAACTTCTTAAAGATGTCGGAATGGTTAACCCTGAACTTACATATAATCAGCTTCCACACGAGCTTTCTGGTGGTATGCGCCAAAGAGCAATGATTGCAATTGCGCTTTCATGCAAGCCTTCTTTGGTAATTGCCGACGAACCAACAACTGCGCTTGACGTTACAATTCAAGCCCAAATTTTGGACTTATTAAGAAAGCTTCAAACTGAAATGAAAACTGGCGTAATTTTAATTACGCATGACTTAGGCGTTGTTGCCGAAATGGCTGACAGAGTTGCTGTTATGTACGCTGGGCAAATTGTAGAGCTTGCAAACGTTGACCAAATTTTTAAAAATGCTCAACACCCATACACACGCTCGCTTTTGGCATCAAACCCAACAATTACAGAAACAGAGGAAAAGCACTTAAAAGTTATTGAAGGCATGGTTCCAATGCTTAAAGACTTGCCAAGAACTGGCTGTAGGTTTAAAGACAGAATTCCTTGGATTGCAGACAGCGAACACGAAACCGACCCCGTGTACCATGAAGTTGAAAAAGACCATGTTGTCTTGTGCTCATGCTACAAAAACTTTAAATTTAGAGAAGATTAGGGGGGGCGCTTTATGGCACTATTAGAAGTTAATGACTTAAAAGTTTACTTTCCTATAAAAGGCGGAATTTTAGGGCGCACAGTTGACTATGTAAGAGCTGTTGACGGCGTAACGTTTGAGGTAGAGCAAGGGCAAACTTTAGGTCTTATAGGAGAATCTGGATCTGGAAAAAGCACTACTGGCAAAGCAATTATTGGTCTTGCTAGGCTGACTTCAGGGCAAATTAAATTTAACGGAGAAGACATTACAAAATACGTTGGGAAAAACCGCTCACCTTTCAGAAAAGGCGTGCAAATGATTTTCCAAGATGTTTATTCTTCACTAAACCCAAAAATGCGTGTTCTTGACTTGGTTGCAGAGCCGCTTAGAAACTTTGAAAATAATACAAAAGCAGAGGAACGCAAAAAAGTTGATGAGCTTTTATCAATTGTCGGGCTGTCATCTGACAACGCTTTGAAATATCCGCATGAATTTTCGGGTGGTCAGCGGCAAAGAATTGGTATTGCTCGTGCAGTTGCGCTCCGTCCAAAGCTTATTATAGCAGACGAGCCTGTTTCCGCTTTGGACCTTTCGGTTCAAGCACAGGTTTTAAATTATATGAAAGATATTCAAGAGCAATTAAACCTTGCATACGTTTTTATTAGCCACGACTTAGGCGTTGTTAAGCATATGTGCGAAAGGCTTGTAATTATGCACAGAGGACGTTTCGTAGAAGAAGGTACTCGCTCCGACATTTACCAAAACCCTCAACACATTTACACAAAGCGGCTTATTGCTGCTATTCCAGACTCTGACCCAGCTACAAGAAACGAAAACATGGAAAAGAGAGCTGTTGTTGAGGAACAATACGAACAATTGAAAAACCAGCACTACGGTAAAGGCGGTCGTGTTTTTGACCTTAAAAAGTTAAGCGACACTCATTCTGTTGCTTTGCCATAGCTGGAATTTGTTGGAAGAGGAGGAACGTTTATGTGGAAAACAATAGCAAGAAGAATTTTAATTCTTATACCCCAGCTATTATTGCTTAGCTTTCTTATATTTTTGCTGGCTTTAAAAATGCCCGGTGATGCACTTACAGGTAAAATTGACGATAAACTTACAGCTGAACGTGTAGAAGAATTGCGTCAAATGTACGGGTTTTATGACCCTTGGTACGTAAGGTATGGGAAGTGGCTTGGAAACGCTGTCAAAGGCGACTTTGGAAACAGCATTATGTATAAAATTCCAGTAACAAAGCTTATTGGTGAGCGTGCTGTAAATACGTTTTGGCTTTCGCTTCTCACAATAATACTGGCGTATATGCTTGCAATACCTTTGGGCATAATTTCTGGCAGGTTTCACGACAAGCTGCCCGACAGGCTAGTTACTTTTTACACTTTTATATCGCTGGCAACGCCGACAATTATACTAGCTTTAATTTTTATTTATATATTTGGCTTTAAACTAAAATGGTTTCCAACAGGCGGCTCTATTGACGTAAGAATTGCGGCTGGCTCGCTAAATTGGTATTTTAGTAAAATTTATTATATGATTTTGCCTGCAATAACTGGTGCACTTTTGTCAACTGTAGGTACTGTACAATACTTACGCAGTGAAATTATCGACTTTGAACAGTCTGACTTTGTTGTAACTGCACGTTCAAAAGGCGTGCCTAGCAAAAGAGTTTATTCAAAGCACATTTTCAGAAATGCGCTTATACCGATTGTTGCATTTTTAGGTTATTCTATTGCGGGGCTTTTAACTGGCTCAGTATTTATTGAAAACACTTTTACATACCCAGGTATAGGCAGGCTTTTTATTGAAGCAATATCAAAAAGGGATTATTCTGTTGTTAATGCACTTATAATTATGTTTGCTGTGCTTATAGTTTTGGGCAACTTAATTTCTGACATTGTTTTAAGTATTGTTGACCCTAGAATTAGAATTAAGTAAAGGAGGAACGCATATGTCAGACGATAGTTTAAAAAAAGAACAAGGCATTACTACTGTTGTGAGCAAGCCGCCTTCCTTTACACGTGTAGTAATTAAAGAAATAAAGCGTGATAAGTTTGCTCTGATTTCAGTTTTTGTTATTACTTTTTTGTTTTTGTTTGTTTATATAGCGGCAAATTTTGTACCGCAGCAATCTACTGTTAAAGTGAATTTAAAGTTAAAAAGCAAACCACCTTCAAAGGAGTTTATTTTGGGCACAGACCCAGCCGGAAGAAGCATGATGGACCAACTTATTGTGGGTGCTAGAAATTCGTTTACAATAGCTATTTGCGTTACTTTAATTTGCGGCGTAATTGGTATAATTATTGGGCTTTTTGCTGGTTACTACGGAGGTAACGTTGATAACACAATAATGCGTGTCTTAGACTTTTATTTAATGCTACCCGACCTAATGATAATAATTGTGTTTGTTTCCCTCGTTCCGAAATATAATGTATTTACATTTGTAATGATTATGTCTGCTTTCCTTTGGGCTGGCAAAACAAGGCTCTTTAGGGCAAAAGCTTTACAGCAAAGTAGCCTTGACTATGTTTCTGCGGCAAAAACACTTGGCACACCTAACTGGAAAATTATGTACTTTCAAGTTTTGCCAAACATTGCTTCAATCGTAATTGCAAACTTAACGTTGAGCCTTGCGGCAAACATGGGGTTAGAAACTGGGCTTTCCTTCTTAGGCTTTGGTCTTCCGTTTGGTACACCTAGCTTGGGCACGTTGCTTACATACGCAAGTGTGCCAGAAAACATGCAGCTTCGCCCTTGGCAGTGGCTTCCTGCAGCATTGCTGATTTTAGTAATGATGCTTTGCATAAATTTCATTGGTCAGGCAGTAAAACGTGCTGCGGACGCAAAACAAAGATTAGGTTAAATTTGAATTAAGGAGGAGTTTTATGAAAAGAAAGTTTTTATCTGTAGTTACTGCAGCTACTCTTGCTTTGATAATGGGTTTATCAGGGTGCACTAAGCAGCCAGCAGGAGAAACTACAGCATCTCCTACACCTGCAGCTTCTGAAGCTGCTACAACAGCAGAAGCAAGTGCTACACCTGCGCCAGCAGCTACAGACAATTCTGCTGCAGCCAATGAAGTGGCATCAACTTTTCCAGAAGCAATTGAAAACAACGAACCAAGCATTGAGGGAGGAGTTTTAAGATACGGTCTTACACTTGATACTGGTTTCCAAGGCATATTGAACCCAGCATTTTATGAAGACTCTGCTGATGCCGAAATTTTGACATTTTTTGTAGATGCAGTGGTTAGCTTCGACGAAAACTTTGTAATGGACCAAGACGGTGCTTGTACATATGAATTTGATGTTGACAAAAAGACAATCACTTTTAAAATGAGAGAAGGCATCAAATGGCATGATGGCGAGCCTGTAACTTTAGATGACTTGGTTTACGCATATGAAGTAATTGCTCACAAAGATTATAATGGCTTCCGTTACGATGAATCGTTTGAAAACATTGTAGGTGTAAATGAATATCGTGCTGGCACAGCTGATAAAATTTCTGGCCTTGAACTTTCAGACGACAAAATGACTTTAACAATTAGCTTTGTGGATTTCTACCCATCTTTGTTAGTTTCAGGGTTCTGGACATACGCTATCCCACGTCATTACTATGGTGACATTGCTGTTAAAGATATGTCTGGTCACGACAAAACAAGGTTTAACCCAATTGGCTTTGGACCATTCAAAGTTAAAAACGTTGTTCCGGGCGAATCAGTTGAATTTGTACGTTTTGATGACTATTGGATGGGCAAACCAAAGCTAGATGGTGTAGTATTAGAAGTTGTAAGCACGGATTTAGTTCCAACTGCTATGAAGGAAGGCAAGTATGACATTGCTACATTTAGCACAGCAGTTTACCCAGACTATAAAAACCCAACTAACTATACGTACTTAGGTGAGCTTATGACTGTTTTTGACTACACAGGCTTTAAGCTTGGTACTATTGACTTAGACAACAGCGTAAACGTTACTGACCCTAACTCAAAAATGTACAATGTAAAACTACGCCAAGCAATTGGCTATGCAATTGACAACGAAACAATTGCACAAGACCTTTTCAACGGTTTGAGGTTTTTGGCAACAACAGTTATTACACCAAGGCACGGCTCTTACCAAAACAAAGACTTAGCTGGATATTACTATGACCCAGAGCTTTCTAAAAAGCTTTTGGACGAAGCTGGTTATGTTGACGTAGACGGCGACGGCTTCCGTGAAGACCCTGATGGTAACCAATTTACAATTCACTGGGCAGCTAGAGCTGGAAGCTCAGTTGCTGACACACTGGCTCAATTCAAATTGCAAAACTGGGCAGACGTTGGCTTGAGGGTAGAGCTTGCAACAGGACGTTTAATTGAAGTAAACGCATTCTATGAAATGGTAGAAAAAGATGACCCACAAATAGACATGTACGATGCTGGTTGGCAAACAGGATATGACCCTAACCCAGCTTCATTGTGGGGGCGTAAGTCACCTACAAACTACACTCGTTACACAAGTGACAAGTTTGATGAAATTATTGGAAACATTTCATCTCAAAGTGGTTGGGACAATGATTACTTGCAGCAACAATATAAAGATTGGCAAGTAGCTTTCTTTGAAGAAGCTCCAGCAATTCCTACTCTTTGGAGAATTGGTTTGGAAGCTGTAAACAAACGTGTAAAGAACTACAACCTTACAGAGCCTGATATTACTCAAAATTTACACAACCTTGAGCTTACGGCTAGTGAACCATATAAAGAATAATTCAATACATGACCAATGAACAAAAAACCTCCGATTAAGGAGGTTTTTTGTTTTAGCTATTCTATTTAAACAACTGACGGCTCAATGATAAGCTCGCCTTTTGCAAACCGTTCTATATTAAGCTGTTCCCAAGGCAAAGTTGGTGTAAGCCCAAGGATTAATTCTGCCATGGCAGCACCAGTCGAAGGGCCAAACATAAAGCCGTGCCCAGAAAAACCACAAGCAACATAAAAGCCTTCAACTTCTGCCACTCCGCTAAAAATTGGCTGTTTGTCGGGCGACATGTTGTAAAGCCCGGCCCATTGACGCAAAAGTCGAATGTTCCTAAGCGGCGGAAGCACCTTTGTTATAGTAGTTGTCATTTCGTCCAAAAACTGCCAGCTACAGGTTGTTCGCAAATCTCTCGGCTCATCACGTCCACTTTGCCCCATTATAATTCCACCATGCGGCACTTGCTGACAATATAAATTTAAAGAAAAACTCATTACCATAGGGTTAAGCAGTGGCTCAACAGGCTCTGTAACGAGAATTTGATGCCGCTCTGAGTATAAAGGAAGCTTTACAGAAACCATTTCGGCAATTTGCTGTGAGTACCCACCGGCGGCATTTACAACAACGTTTGTTGAAATGTACCCTTTATCTGTTTGAACCCCTTGAATTTTACCGTTTTCAACATCAATTCCTGTTACAGTAGTAAACGTGTAAATATGCCCTCCAAGTCTTTTTACTGAATTAGCAAAAGCTTGGTTTGTATGAAATGGGTTTAAGTGGCCGTCCTTTTGGTGGAAAGTTGCTGCAAGTAAACCATCTGTGTTAAGAATAGGCACAATTTCTTTTGCTTCATCAACGCCCAAAAGCTTTGAATTTATGCCAAGCGAATTTTGCAGGGCAACATTTTTCTTCATTTGTTCAAGCTCGTGCTCGGTTGAAATGAGAAGCAAATATCCGCCTTGCTTAAACTCAATGTCACCGCTTTTATACTGCAATTCCTCTGCTGCATTTTCAAAAAATTCACATGAATATCTTGAAAAAATGCAGTTCATTTCCGTTCCCCATTGTTGGCGAATACCTGCGCCGCAACGCCCAGTTGCACCAGAAGCAATGTACTCTTTTTCCAAAACAACAACATTTTTCATTCCGTTTTTCAGAAGGTTGTACGCAATTGCCGTTCCCGAAATTCCGCCGCCAATAATTACTGCATCTGCTGTTTTAATCATGGAAAACTGCTCCACCTCCTAAAACTTCTGCCGCATCGGCTATTTGCCCAAGCTTCATGCTTTTAGCAGGAGGCCTTGAGGTTGTAGTAGAAATTTCTGAAACAGGCACGTTAAGTGCTTTGGAAAGCTCTTGCATTACAAGCGGAATACACGTTCTTCCTTGGCATGGGCCCATTCCAAGCCTTGCAATACGCTTTAATTCTTCAAGCGTTGTAAAACCTTTTCCAATTAGCACCCTTATATATTCTAAGTCCAAGTCGGAACAACGGCAAACTATAACGTCCTCGCTCATCTATTCCACCACCTTTATATTTCTTATTATTTTTACTTTATCTTTATCAACAGCAATTGAAACAATTTGCGTTTTGTCAAATGCCTTTACGTCCTGCACTTTTACAACCGTTACATCGGCTACATATTGCCCTGACCTGTCAAGCCCCTTTACAACCTCGCCTTCTTTTGGAAGCGGAAAAAACTCGCACGGAATTTTCATCAAAGCTTTATCCTCAGAATATGTAAGGTCAACAACCATTATGGAAAGCCCTGGGCATTTTGCAATACACAATCCACAGCCGTTACATTTTTCATGGTCAATGTTTGGCAAGTCGCAAATGTCTTCAAACTTTTTCATTGCACCTCTTTTGCAAGCAGTAAAGCATGGGTTACACGGAATGTTTTGGAAACATTCAATAACTGCTGCAGCCCCTTTGTTAAGCCTTTTGTAAGAAGGAAAAACACTTTCAACTTGCTCGGATGTCGGAATTCCTGTTTGCTTTAGCATAATAACCCTCCATTAAATTGAAGCTGCTGCTAATCCGTTTTTAATCCTTGCGCCTACTTCGCCATGGCGAAGGCTGTTAAGCTGTTCCAAATATTCTGATATTTTTTCTTCATAGTTCAAAACGTCATGCCCCAAATATTTTGCAGCTGAAAGACCAGAAATATATCCGCCTACCATTGCACTGGAAGCTTCTTCTACGCCTGAAACGTCCCCAGCAACAAAAATTCCCGAAACAGTAGTTTGCAGTTTTTCATCACGCTTTGGAACAAAGCCGCCAAGAGCAGGAACATAAACCATTTCACACCCAGCTTGCCACAAAAGTTCAGAAAGCGGCGAAAGCCCAACCGAAATACACAAAATATCTGCTTCAATCCGTTGCTCAGTTCCTTCTATGCCTTCCCACTTTTCATCTAACTTCCAAATTGTCACTGCTTCAAGCTTGCTACTGCCGTGCGCTTCCTTTACAGAATGCCCTGTAAGTATTGGAACGCCCATTCTGCGAAGCTTTGACGCATGAACAAGATAGCCGCCAATTGAGCTGCCGCCTTCAACAACTGCCTTTACGTTTACGCCTGCTTGCAAAAGCTGGTACGACACTATTAGCCCAATGTTTCCAGCACCAAGCATAACAATGTTGTTTCCTGGCTTAACGCCATACTGGTTCATCAGCGTTTGAACAGCACCTGCGCCATAAATTCCAGGTAAGTCGTTATTTTTAAACATAATAGTTTTTTCGCTTGCACCTGTCGCAACTATAATTGCATTAGGTTTAATTTTTTCATACTTTCCCTTTATTTCAGCCGTAACAACCCCGTCTTCGTAAATGCCGATAGCTGTAGCATTGTTTAAAAGCGTAACATTCTCCATTGCTCTCAGTTTGTCCAATAAAAGTGCCGCAATGTCAAAGCCACGTTTTGAAGCATACTGCTTTTCCGAGCCGAAAAACATATGCGTTTGCTTTAAAAGCTGACCGCCAAAAGAAATGTTTCTGTCTAAAACAGTTACAGAAACACCTGCTTCTCCAGCTTCAAGTGCGGCACAAAGCCCAGCCGGACCACCGCCAATTATTAAAAGTTCAGTCGAAATCACACAACTTCCCCCTTGCCTTTTTGAGTTAAAACAACAATCCCTTCTCTTACAGGCTCGACACAAATACGTACATTTGGTTCGCCGTTCACAACCATTGTGCAAGACGAACAATTTCCAATTGCACAATAAAGCCCTCGTGGGCGGTGTTTCTCCAAGCTGTGGCTAATTGTGCGAAAGCCTGCCGCATGAAGTGCCGCAGCAATTGTTTCGTTTTCAAAGCCCTTAACCGAAACACCGTCATATGTAAAAGTAACTTCTTTACCTCGGTCAAAGCTTAATATTGGGTGGTTTTCAATTCTCACTGATACTCCTCCAGTTACGAATACTAATTTATGAAGTATTTGTTAGTATAGTCATTTAACTTTAAAATTGGCAAATACGGCGAGCGTATTTGACTGATTTTGAAGGTACATGACTATATATCTTATTGTTTATTATAACACTATTTAACTTGTATGCAACAAAATTTTAAGTAATATATGACATATGATTATTCATTCTTGGTAAATAGTGTATCTCATTATGATTGTATAATGGTCATATAATGTCGAATTGTTCTGCACTTCATTCAGCATTTTTGACAGTTTTCATGTGTTGTATTTTGTATAATACATTAATAAAAAAACTAATCGGAGTGTCAGTTATGCAAATTTATGCGGACGTTGTTTTTTTAATAAATTTTATAATGGATACATTTATTTTTTACATAGTTTCAAAGCTTACAGGCAAAAACGTAAAAAAACTACGGCTTTTTTTAGGCGGTGCGGTTATGTCAGTTTTATATTGCCTGCTTCTTTTTATTCCAAACATTAATGTGTTTTACAACATATTTGCAGCAATTGTTATTATAATGGTGGGTGTTTTAATTACGTTTAAACCTAGCTGTTGTAAGGAGCTTTTTAAGTACATAATTTTGTCAAGCGTTGCGGCATTTTCCATTGGTGGAATTGGCTTTGCGTTATATTATTTTACAGAGCTTCCAACAGTTGTCGGAAACATGATTGACTTTACAATTACAAACTTTCCAATAAAGCTTCTGCTTGCTTCAACATGCAGCTTTTACATAATAATAAAACTGTTTTACAGTTGGATAAAAAGAACAGCCATAAACAAGCAAGTTTTTTATAGTGTAAAAATTTTCTGCGACGAAGCAAACATTAGCTTTAATGCTCTTGTAGACACAGGAAACTCACTGCAAGACCCTGTAAGCAATTCACCTGTAATAATTGCCGAGTACAACGCCGTTGAGGAATTTTTGCCACACAGGCTTAAAGATGTTTTTCAAGAAAAAAAGGACAACGACTTACTGCTTATAGTTAAGTCTGTCGAAGAAGGCGACTTTTCTGATAGGCTTAGAATTATTCCGTTTAAAAGCATTGGAAAGCAAAATGGTATGCTTTGCGGCTTTCGCCCAGATTGGGTTGAAATAAACACAAACGATGGGGTTTTAAAGCTTAAAAACGTCGTTATAGGAATTTATAATTTCAAGCTTTCAAACGATGGCACATACCAAGGGCTTTTGGGGACAGAAGCTTTACAGCAAACGTATGGACATTAATACTAGTCTCAATCCAAAAGAAGTCTTGGTTTAAAAGAGATTAGTATAACTTGTTAACATAAGGGAGGTTTATCCATGAACTGCGTAAAAATTTTACTTCATGTTTACGAAAGAGTTAAAAGGTTTGTAATTTTAAATACAGAAGATAATGAAATTTATTATATAGGCGGAAGCGAGGTTCTCCCATCACCTTTAAATGCCGAGGAAGAAGCAGAGCTTTTGCAAAAGCTTGGAACAGACGACGACGTAAAAGCAAAAGCTACACTTATAGAAAGAAACCTACGTCTTGTTGTTTACATAGCGAGAAAGTTTGAAAACACAGGTGTGAACGTTGAAGATTTAATTTCAATTGGTACAATTGGTTTAATTAAAGCAATAAACACTTTCCGAACAGAAAAGAAAATTAAGCTTGCAACATATGCGTCACGCTGCATTGAAAATGAAATTCTAATGTTTTTGAGGCGTAACACACGCACAAAAAACGAAGTTTCTATTGATGAGCCGCTTAACGTTGACTGGGAGGGCAACGAGCTTTTGCTCTCTGACATTTTGGGAACAGAAATTGACATTATTTACCGTGACATAGAAGACGAGGTTGACAAAGAGCTTTTAGAAAAAGCAATGGAAAAGCTTTCAAAGCGTGAAAAGAAAATTGTGGAGCTACGCTTTGGGCTAAACGGTGATAAAGAGGAAATGACGCAAAAGGAAGTTGCCGACCTTTTGGGAATTTCACAGTCGTACATATCTCGGCTTGAAAAGAAAATTATCGGAAGGCTTAAAAAAGAAATTGCTAGAATGGTGTAGTTAAAACAACGCTTGTTACGGAAATATTTCGTAGTAAGCGTTGTTTTATGTCGAACTTTTAGGACGTGTTTTGTAAATCCATTTGCACGTCTTTTCGACAGACTTTCATCTATACTTCGTCAAAAACCTCATGTTTTTTATGTGAGGATTATTTAGAACCTGTACTCAGTAATGGGTTGCCCGTATTTGAAATGGCTATTTATCACGATTTGTAGCGTGGCGGCGAAGGCATAATAGAAGAATTATGGCAAGCCGCCACAACAAACAATGGCGGAATAATTGCATCAAAGGCGGGTGATAGCTTGCTGAATACAGGTTCTTACATTTACACGCCCTAGTCTCAATTATAATCGGCGTTTCATTTCACAAACCTTGTAAGTCGTCTTTTACATCAATTTGAGCCTGTTATATCTTTTAATGCAATATCTGGGTGGTGGTATCTGCCACGGTCTTGTGTCTTATTTTTGTAGTTTATTGATTGCTTAGGACACCATTGGATACATGCCATGCACTGTTCGCAATGACCGCAAAAGCTAGGTTTTCCATTCTGCATTTTTATGTTGCTGACAGGACAAACCTTGCTGCAAGTGCCGCAGCCGTTGCAAGAACTGTTTACATTAAAATGTTTGTCCTTGCTGTGTGAGTTTTTGATAAAACCACCGTGAGCCAGTGACATAAAACCGTTTTTAGGGATTGACTTTACTTTGCGGCTTTTAATATCAAGAGCAACTTTCTTTGTAGCCTCGGCTTGCGCCTTAACCTTTTCATTTGCATCGTTTGCCATAGGATATAGGCAAACATAGTTTGCAAAGCATTTTATGTTTTCGCCATAACTCAACTTGCCACCCTTATTGGCGATAATTTTTTCGACATTGCTAAGCCCACCACCCATTGCTCCACTGGTGCAAACGGCAAAATAGTAACCGTTTTTGTTTTGTGAGATGTCCAAATCTTTGACAAAGCGTTCCACCACACCTGGCAAACCGCCGCAATAAACTGGGTACACAAACCCAATTTTATCATATGTTCCGCACAACTTATGCTTCTTACCCATTGAAATAAGCTCGCAATCACCTAAAGCTTTGGCGATATCCTTTGCCACTTTTAGGCTGTTTCCTGTTCCTGTAAAATAGAAAATGATGTTCTTTGACATATGCTTAATCCCCCCATATTTCATTTTGTATTTGCCCTGCAATTTCAGAGTACTCATTAAGAACTTGCACAAGCTCCGAAAGTCTATCATTACCAAAACGTACATATAGGCTTTCAAATACTCTATCGGTTCTCTGCATCATTTCTTTTGTTGCTTGCTGCCCTTGTTCCGTCAATTCAAAGAGATACTTACGCTTGTCGTGTTCATGTATACCACGCTTCACGTATCCCTTTTTCTCAAGTGTAGCTAAAAGTTGTGACACCGCCGACTGTGTGATGCAGAGTGCTTCACCGATAGCCGTAACAAGCGGTACTCCCTCGTTAATAAGGCAGCTGTCTTCAATCATAGCCATTGCAACGACCTCGTTCATACGAAGTGTCTTGCCGCTTAAAATGGTTGTGTTTACCTTTTTAAAGCGGAATATTGCCGTAATAAGCTCTGACTTTTTTGTATCGCTGAACATTTAAACACCTGCCTACTGTACACATATCACTACTTAATATATTAGTTCTAATATAATTATATGTCAATGTTTTTAAGTGTAATCCAAGACCATTTTTTTAATTTTCAGTAATCCTATAGTTATTTTAATTTTTACAATATTTGCATATTGAATCCAAACGTCTGTTGCATAGTTGTATTATTTTAAAAAATTACAGTATGCCAATAATATCTGCATAAATACATTATGCCTTCTCAGAAGCCTTTATCCTTTTTATAAGCAAAGCTGCAATCCAAGCTGTTGACGGAACTGTCATTACCAAACCAATACTTCCTGCAATTCCTTGAATTATTTCTATTCCCAAAACATTCAAGTTCATAAACCTATTGTATGGAAAGCTGTACATGTACATAATTATAAGCGTGCTAATTGAGCTGCCGGCGAAAGCCAAAATTAAAGTGTTTGTCATTGTACCCATAACATCTCGCCCTACATTCATTCCACTTTTGTACAGGCTGTAGGTGTTTTGTGACTTGTCGGCAGAATAAACCTCGTACACAGCAGAAGCTATTGACATTCCCACGTCCATTATAGCACCTAAAGATGAAATAATTATGCCTGCAAAAAGAATTTCCGAAACTAAAAGCTTGCTGTCTCGTGCAAGCCAAATCATTTCTTCGGAGTTTTCCATGTTAAGCCCAGAAATTTTTAATAAGCTTCCTGCTAAAACTCCAACCAAAGTTGCTGTCAAAAGCCCCAATGATATGCCAAAAACGGCAGCAGCACTTTTTGCATTAAACCCAGAAACCATTGCAATTGTAGCCGCTGTAGCTACAACCGACGTTAAAAGAGCCGCAAATATCGGGCTGTTTCCATTTAATATTGTAGGAATCATATAAAAAACAACAACTATAGATGTAAAGAGCAAAGAAATTATGGCGTAAAAACCTTTTGAACGCCCAATTACAATTAAAACAAGCACAAAGGCCGCAATAAGAACATAAATTCCAAAATCACGTGAATAAGACGATATTTCGCAGCTTACAAGCATACCTTCCTTTTCGCCCAGCCCAACTACCATTGTCATGCCTTTTTTTGCACGATAATTATACATTCGGCTAATTGCATTATCAATTTCAACTTCCTTGCCTGCAAACATTCCACTAGTTATCATAAGTTTAACTTTTTGCCGACCTATGTAAAGTCCTTTTATTTCGGGGTCTTCTTCCAAGTCATAGTCGTCTGTGGACAAAACTTTGCACTTTTCAAAATAATAAGTAACGTCGGTTTGTGCAGGCGGAGCATAATCTCTGCGTGCTTTTGGCTGAAGTACAAGAAAAATAGAAATAACTAGCATTAGCAAAATTGTTATTAAACGACCGTTTTTTGTTATAGTTTTAATTGTCACATTGCACCGCCTTTTAGCATAAAATATTTGACAATATTCTACACTATGAAAAGTGCAAAATCAAGAAAGTTATTGTAAAACAAATTACAAGTTCGCATATTACAAAATTGTTAGCTATGTTTAGAACTTTAAGAAAGCAACTATATGTGTGTAACTAAAAAATATTAATAAAATTTCTAAAAGATACTTGTAATTTTCTACTAAAACGTTATTATATAGGTGAATAGAATTTTCTGCATTTTGTTACGGAAAAAAGGGGGGAAATGTTTCGTTTTTAAACATAGTGTTAGTTTTATTGCAAAGGAGGGCATTTAATGGACAAGGAAAAAAACAGCCACAATAACCTTGACAGAAAAGAACTTGTTAGCTTTTGCAGTCAAGGTTATTTCACGGCAAATTTTGAAGGGTTTACACGTGCTATAGGCGGCGTGCTGCAAAAACTTCCTTCTGGTAACAGGGCTTTAGGGTTTTTGCTTAGTTTTGTTATGATGTTTTCTGTTTTATTAGTAAACAAAGTTACAGTAGTGGCAGCAGAAGCAGACCACATTGTTATAAGCGAAGCTTATGGTGCTGGTGGTAACAATGGCGCAGTACTAAGTAACGATTTTGTTGAGCTTTACAACCCAACATTATCAGATGTTGACATTGCTGGTTGGCAATTGCAGTATGTTTCTGCTGCGGGTGCATTTCCAGGAACGAATAAATTTATATTTCCTGCAGGTGCAACTGTTAAAGCTGGAGGGTACTATCTTCTTCAGTGTGCTGCTGGCACCAATGTTATCGCTCCTTTACCTACAGCTGATAGCAGCTGTACTATTGCAATGGGTGCAGCAGCTTTCAAGGTGCGCTTAACAGAGGCTGACGGAACAACAGTTGTAGATATGGTTGGTGCTGGTTCTACTGCATCAGAATATGAAGGCAGTGGTCCAACATCTGCTCCTTCAGCCACATTAAGTGTTCAAAGAACACCTACGGACGGCACGGACACTGATGACAACAGCATTGACTTTACTACAGCAGCACCTACTCCACGCAATTCAAGCTATGGTGATTCAACTGGTGTTGCACCAGTCACCTCAACCCCATCAACTACCACATCAAACCCAGCTTATGTTAATATAGGCTCACAAGTCACGCTTAACTGTGCAACAGAAGGCGCAACAATTTTCTACACTCTAAACGACGGAGCTGAAACCGAGTACACTACTCCGATTACGCTTAATCGAGAAGATTTTGTAGGGACAAATGCTGACACAGCAGCTACAATTGTTGCAACTGCTTCAAAAGACGGAATGACTTCAAGCACTACAACACTTAAATTTAAAAAGATTGATACAGTTTCTATTGCGACAGCAAGAATAATCCCTGCTGGTTCTAAAGTAATAGTAAACGGCACAGTCACAAGAGCAATTCCTTCCAGTGCCGGTAATCAAGGTAATTCTTCTTTATATATTCAAGATGAAACAAGTGGTATTGCGGTTTATAAAAGTTTTAGCATATCCCCAACAACTTATGAAGCAGGTAAAAATGTAACGGTTACTGGAACATTGTCCTCTAACAACGGAGTTATACAAATTCAACCTGCCGAACTAACAGACATAGTTGTTTCAAGTGAGCCAGCTGCACCGCTTACACCTGAAACAATTACTATTTCCGAGCTTAACTCAAAGTCATTTGAAGGTAAGCTAGTTAAAATTTCTGAAGTAAACCTTACGAATATTGCAACAAATTCAAACCACACAATATCAGATGGTACTGCTTCAACTACAATGCGCTGCCTAGAAGGCATTACATTAAGTAGCAATTTTGCAGTAGGCAACACTATAGACGTAGTTGGCATTGCCGCTAACAACAATGGTACACCACAGATTCTTGTTATGAATGAAACCGATTTAACAAAAATAGTTGCAGATGTAGCAAGAGTAACTGCTAACCCTGCTTCAGGCTCAAAAGTGCCAGCAGGCGGAATAGTTTCAATTTCAACTGCAACTACAGGTGCAAACATTAAAATTTTGTACAAACTTAATGGCGGAGCAGAGCAAACTGTTGATTTAAACACAGCAACAGTTACAATTTCTGCTACTGATTTTGTTGGTACAAACAAAACAGCCACAATTGTTGCAAAAGCAACAGACGGCACTTACACAACCACAGAATCAACTTTTACATACACACAAGCGCAAGCAACTGCGCCTACAGCTGCGCCTGCTTCTGGCGTAGTTCCACCAGGTATTATGGTTATTCTTTCTTCTGCACAACCAGGTGCTACAATTAAGTACACAATTACAGAAAGTGGCGGAACGGCAGGCCCTGAAACAACTTATTCAGGTGCATTTGCACTTCCGACGGACGAGTCAAAATTCCCTGTTACGGTAACAGCAAAAGCTTCTTTAAACAATTACCTTGACAGCGATTCTATAGAATTTACTTACAGACTTGGTGCAACAGGCGGTTATAAAAACTATTTCGGCCAGCTGCACTCGCACACTGCCGAAAACTCGGACGGTGCAGGAACGCTTGCAGAAGCATATTCATGGGCAAGAGATAACGCACAGCTTGATTTCTTTGCTGTTACAGACCACTCGAACTCATTTGACAAGGCTAGTACTTCTGACAAAGCAGGAACTTATAATTTGTACGGTTATAACGCAAACAATCTACAGTGGCAAAACGGAAAAAATGCAGCAGCAGCAGCTTTAACTGACAATTTCGTAAGCTTTTACGGCTATGAAATGACATGGTCGGGCGGCCCTGGGCATATTAACACTTTTGCAACAGACGGCTTTGTAAGCAGAAACAATTCGGAGTTAAATACAAAAACAAATGATGCTGGTATGCGTGCTTACTACGAGCTTTTAAAAAATACGCCAGAATCTATTTCACAATTTAACCACCCAGGTACAACATTTGGCACTTTCTCAGAGTTTAAATACCTTGACCCAACAATTGACCAAAGAATTTCTTTAATAGAGGTTGGTAATGGTGAAGGTGCTGTTGGCTCTGGCGGTTACTTCCCTTCTTATGGTGAGTACAACAAAGCATTGGACATGGGCTGGCACCTTTCGCCAACAAACAACCAAGACAACCATAAAAAAATGTGGGGTAACTCAAACACAGCAAGAACAGTTGCTTACACAAATGATTTTACAGTTGATGGTATTTATGATGCGCTTAGAAACATGAGTACATACGCAACTGAAGACAACAACCTTGACATTGTTTACACACTTAACCGTAACAAAATGGGTTCAATTTTGCCAACAGCACCAGCAACGGCTCAGTTTAGTGTAACTGTAAAAGACCCAGATGCACTTGATAAAATTGCAAGTGTAGCAATTATTTCTGTAGGTGGTAAAGAAGTTCACAAGCAAACTTTTAACTCAAATGACGTAACTTTTAACCACACTATAGACGCACCAAAGGAAGGGTATTACTACATTAAAGTTGTTCAACAAGACGGGCACATTGCTGTTACAGCCCCTATATGGCTTGGGCAAGCCCCTGCTTTAGGTATTTTGGACTTAACTAACGACACACTTGTGCCTGTTACTGGCGAAAGTTTGAAGCTTACTACATCAGTGTTTAACAACGATAATACACCTGCAAAGCTTAGCAAAATTATTTATAAAAACAAAGCTACAGGTGAAGTACTTTACACTGAAGACTTAGACACAACAATTGCAGTAAGAGGTACTGCAAGCCATGTATTTAATTATACACCAACTACTGCTGGTGCTATGACAGTAGCTGTTACTGCGTTCATTACACCTGCAAGCGGTATTGCTCTTGAATATTCAAAAGATATTAATATTAATGTACGTGACTCGAGCAACCTTTTATACGTTGGTATAGACGCTTCGCATGACAATGAGTATGTAAGCGGCAACTACAAAGACAGCATGAGCAACTTTGCAACTCTTGCGTCAAAGTACAACGTGCGTGTTGTCGAGCTTAAAACAAGTGCCGACTTAATTGCCGCAATGTCAAACCCAAAATATAAAATGATGATTTTCACTGTTCCAAGCAGAAGAAGTGGAACAATAGGAAGAATTCCTTGGAAAAGCTACTCCAATGCGGAAATTTCTGCTGTTTCAGAGTTTGCTAAAAACGGCAACACAGTTATTGTCACAGGCTGGGGTGACTACTACGAAAGCTATTCAAACTTAAAAAGTGATTTTTCTTTTACAGCAGACCAACATATGGCAGCACAACAAAACAAGCTGCTTGAAGCAATAGGCTCTACTCTACGCATTGCGGACGACGAGGCAAAAGACAACGACAACAACCCAGGAAGCAATGCACCAAGGCTTTACCTTACAGACCACAACAACTTTGTAAGTCCGCTTCTAAACGGTGTTTTAAAAGATGCAAACGGTAAATCTTTGCAAAGGTTCAGCCAATACGGGGGAACAACAATTTTTGCATTAGATGAAAGCGGAGCACCAACTAGCACACTTCCTTCTAGTGTGACACCAATTGTAAGCGGATACGGTACAAGTAACGCTGACGGAAGCGGCAAGCTTTTGGACAAAATTAATTCTTACGATGATGACGGCGACGGATACGGAATTGAAAACGGCGCAAGCAAGCCGCCAAAGTATGCTTCTGAAAATGGAAGCACAGTTTTACTTACAGCAAGTGAAGATGTAAGCCATGAAAACGGAGCAACTTCTATGGTTGTTGTTTCTGGCGGTGCTTTTATGTCGAACTTTGAAGTTCAAGCAGACCTTGACAACATATTCTCTGTTCCGTACAGCAACTATAACTTCTGCGAAAACTTAATTCTTACACTTACTAGCAACACAACTGTTGCTCAAGCAAAGAGGTTGCCTTTAGGTTCAGATATAATTGTTGAGGCAACGGCTACTTCAAGCGTTTACAATGGCTTAGATACAAACAAAGGCTTCTTTGATAGTATCTATGTTGAAGACGCAACAGGCGGCATTAACGTTTTCCCTGTTAGTACAGGTGTTTTGGAAGGTCAAATGGTTCGTATAACTGGTAAAGTAAGCGAGTACCAAGGCGAAAGACAAATTGCTGTTACAAGCTACAGAGTTATTGACCCATCAATTAACAGCGTTACACCAAAGGCTGTTACAACTAAAGATTCAATGCTTCCAGCAAACACAGGCAACTTGCTTACTTTTGTTGGTCACATAAAAGAAATTATAAAAGACGACAGCGGTGTTGTTCAACAGCTTTTGGTAGATGACGGAAGCGGTGCTTCTCGTGTTTACATAAACGGTTACATAACTAAAAACGTGTCACTTGCACACTTGAAAGTGGACGACATTGTAACTGTTACAGGGCTTGGTTCTGTAGGTGAAAACTTCTCATCAGAAACACAGTTTTTACCTCGTATTCGTGTGCGTGACAGGGCAGAAATTGCTTTGGCAGAAAATTACTATGACGTAGTTGTTTCTAGCACAGTTGCAGGCGGAAAGCTTTTGTCAGATAAGTATTTGTACATGGAAGGTGATGTTGTAACGGTTAGACCAACAGCAAACTCTGGGTACTCTTACAAAGCAGGTTCGCTTAAAGCAACAGCAGAAGATGGCTCTAGTGTAGAAATAACAAACAATACGTTTGTTATGCCAGCGCAAAAAGTTACTTTGACAGCAACATTTACGCAAACATCTTCTACACCAAAGCCAGACACAGGCAAAGATGATACGATAACGGAAGAACCAACAGAAACACCTGCGCCAAAACCTACACCGTTGCCTGTTCCTGTTGTTACAACAGATAAAAACACTACAAATTCAGCTATTACATTGCCGTCAACAAGCGAAGATGAAAAAGCAACCGTTTCTATAACTGAAAAAGTTGTAAACATTGCTTTGAACGCTGCAATAGAAAATGCAAAAAATAACGGCACAGCACTTACTGTTGAATTTAAATTGCAAGCACCAGAAAGTTCAACATCTGTAACGGCTGAATTGCCGAAAGCATCATTAACACAAATTACAAACAATGATGCAGCTTTAGGAATTAGCTCTTTGCTTGCAGACATTAAGTTTGATTCAAAGGCAGTTTCGTATATTGCTGAAAAATCAAGGTCAACTGTTAACATTAGCGCAAGCCTTGTTGACAAGAAGACACTTTCAAAAGCTGCGCTTGCAACTGTTGGCGAAAACAATGTTTACAACTTTAGCGTAACCAGCCAAGGCTCGTCAATTAACACCTTTGGCGGCGGAAAGGCTGTAGTTACAATTCCATACAAGCTTTCTGCAGGTGAAAAGCCAAACAGCATAGTTATTTATTACATAAATGACAGCGGCAACCTTGAAGTAGTAAAAAATTGTAAGTATGACGAAAAAACCGGAACAGTTTCTTTCTCGACAACACATTTTTCAAAGTACTTTATTGGGCACAACCCTAAAAAGTTCTCTGACGTTGCATCATGGCAATGGTACTCGGGTGCTATAGACTTTGTGTCTGCAAGAGATTTGTTTAGCGGCATGGGCGGCAATGATTTTGCGCCAGATGGTGCAATGACAAGGGCAATGTTTGCGTCTGTCCTTGCAAGCCTTGACAATGCAAACTTGAGCAACTACAAGAGTTCAAGCTTCAACGATGTAGACTCAGACGCTTGGTACTCGCCGGCTGTTGCGTGGGCTTCAGAAAACGGAGTTGTTGAAGGTTTTGGCGGTGGAATTTTTGACCCAAATAAAGCTATTACCCGTGAAGAAATGGCTGTTATGCTTTACAACTATACTGTTTATAAAGGAATTAAATTGAAGGCAAGAGAAGCTTACAGTGATGCTTTCAACGACAATGACAAAGTAAGCTCGTGGGCAGCTAAAGCAGTTAATGAAATGAAAAATGCTGGCGTAATAAGCGGAGTAGGCGGAAATAATTATGCTCCTAAAACAACAGCAAACAGAGCAAATGTTGCTGCAATTTTTACAAACTATATAAAAATTAGCTTACAATAAAGCACAGCAAACTGCTCTAATACCTTCATTACGTAATTAAAATATCGGCTAAACCCCTTTTGCTAAAAGGAGTTTAGCCGATTGTTTTGCTAATTGCTAAAAAACCAAAAAGGTGCTATGCTAAATTAACAAAAAAATAATAGACAAAAGTTCGTATGCGAAAGGGTTTGATTTTTTTGAAAGATTATCCAAGGCTTGTTATTAACAAGGAAAAGCTTACTGAAAATGTTAATTATATTTTAAAGCAGTGTGACCAAAGGGGCATTTCTGTTTCGGGCGTAGTAAAAGGGTTTAACGGGCTTTCAGAGCTTGTTTGGCTTTATGATAACTTAGAGTTTGACTGCATTGCCGACTCGAGAATTGACAGGCTTAAACAGTACAAACAAATGGGCGTAAAAAAACCGCTAATGCTTTTGCGTGTTCCGCAGCTTTGCGAATTAAGCGACGTTTCAAAGTATTGCGACATAAGTTTAAACAGCGAGTATACAACAATTTCAAAAATAAACGAGCATTGCAAAGCTTTAGGAAACAAGCACGGTGTGTTGCTTATGCTTGACTTGGGCGATTTACGAGAAGGTATAGTTGATGAAAATGAAGCAGTTGAAACAGCAGTTAAAATTGAAAAAGAGCTTGAAAACATTGAGTTAAAAGGAGTAGGCACAAACTTAGGTTGCTACGGGGCAATTAAGCCTTCAGAACAAAACCTTGGAAAGCTTGTAAAAATTGCACGGGAAATTGAACAAAAAATAGGTCGCCCATTAGAAATTTTGTCTGGCGGAGCCACAACTTCGCTTCCGCTTATGTTAGACGGAAAAATGCCAGACGGAATTAACAACCTTAGAATAGGTGAGGCAATTTTAAACGCCTACGACTTGGACAAGCTTTGGAACTATCCTATACCAGAGCTTCACCAAGATGCTTTTACACTGGAAACACAAGTTGTTGAAGTTAGGACAAAGCCAAGCTACCCAATGGGTGAGTTGTTCGTTGATGCTTTTGGAAATATTCCTGTTTTTGAGGACAAAGGGCTACGCAAAAAAGCTATTGTTGCACTTGGAAAGCTAGACATGGGCTTGCCAGGCGACCTTTTGCCAGCGCTAGAGGGTGTAACAGTTTTGGGCGCAAGCAGTGACCATACAATTTTAGACATTGAAGAATGTAAAGAAAAAATTGAAGTTGGGTCAATTGTTAAATTTAATGTAAAATACATTGGTATGTTGTACGCTTCTTCGTCTTTTACTGTAAAGAAAATATTTGTTTAAATAATCAAAAGGGAAGCAGAAAACAGCTTCCCTTTAATAAACTATCTCAATTTTATTATTTCTGTTCCCTTGTAGTAATGCTGCAAAATTTGAGTAGCATTATAGCCCAAGTCAAGCATTCCTTTAACACCGTTTTGGCTCATGCCAACGCCATGCCCATTTCCAGCACCAAAAAACTTTACAGACTTTAGCTTTCCGCTGTCGTCCTTAACTTTTTCAATTGTGTAAAATGCACTTGGCATAATGGAATAATTTTTCATTTCTTTTCCGTCGTTAAGCTTCAACACAATGTCTTTTCCACCAGCTATTCTCTGAGTTGGGCTAATCAAATTTCTTATGTTGTATTCCGTTGCAACTAAAATTGAAGCTTCCGTTCCTTTTATTTCCAAAAACATAATGTTTCCGCCTTGCCCACGTTGCTTTACGTTTATGTCAACAACTTGCCCTATGTTTTCAACAGGTCTAACCTTGTAAACGTTGTCGCTTTGCAACGTTTTAATCAGCGAAGGGTTTGCCTTGTAACGTGATTTAAGGCTTGCGTTTATAGAAGCCGAAATTTCTTCGGCAGTCATTTCTGTGTTCCACCTAAACCAAGAAAACTTTGAGTCAAAGGAGCTTACGCTTTTGTCCTTAAAAAATGCCGCTGCGTTTTCCTCATTGCGAAGGTCGCCGTATGTTCGCAACGGGTCGGTAAGCTGGCTTTCCGACTTTAAGTAAGGGCTTGAGGAAGTTGGAAACTGATTTGTCGAAGAATTTAGCCAAACTTCACCGCTGTTTGCTGTGTAGCCTGCCGAAGTAGAAAAAAAGTTTGCCGAAATAACATTCCCTTTATAAGACAAAAGCTCACCTTTTGTTGCGTCTACTGCCGAAATTGAAGTTTCATTTTCCGGCGTGTTGTTGTAAACTTGGCAACTTACAGAGTCGTCAACGTTTGCGCCATATTTATGATACCTGTTTTCATAAAATTGGTTGTACGCATAGCTGCGTGCGGTAATAGCTTGCACCTTTGCAGCTTCTACGCCGTAGCTTGTTGGCATTTCGCTAGGCACTACAGCGTAAAGGTATTGCTCAAAGCCTACGTTGTTTACAATTACATATCCGCCGTCTTGCTTTGCAATTTCAAGCGTACCTCTGTATTTGGGGCTTTCGTTCCCCGACCAGTTTCTTTTTATGCTAGTTATTACAAGCTTGCCGTCTGGTGCAGACGAAACATAAAGCCTTGGCTTGCCAGCGAAATTTTCGTCAGAAATTGTTACAGGCTCCCACGCTTTGTACGTTTTTTCTTCAACCCCGTTTGAAATTGTAAACTCCCTAGTTCCGCTAATTGTTACGCCCTCGTGTATTAACCCTTTAAAACCTGTTGTGTTTATTGCTACTCTAATGTTTTCGGGGTATGGCGTTTTTGTAATTACTGCGGCAATTGTTTTATCGCCTGAAAGATAAAAGTCAGCTAAGTTAGTTCCTACAATTAAATTGCTTAAATTTTTCCATTTTACAAGCCCTTCTGTGGTTGAGTACACTTTAAAAACATCACCAATTGGAACAATTCCTTTGTTTTTAAACTCAACCTCCGTGTTTGTAACTTTAACAATTTCATCATTTATTTTTTCGGTATAAGCTTTAACATCCAATGCTTTGCCGCTGTTTATTTTTATGTCGCAAATGTTTCCAACTGCGGCATTTATGGGGGCAGACGTTGTATATTTTCGTTCACAGCCACCAGAAAAAATTGTAATTCCGTCGGGTTCAACTTTAACGACATACGCACTGTAAATTGTCGGCGTGTCGGTTACAACGTCAAGCACCGCCAAAACATCATTACCCTTTTGCAAAACTCGAATTTCCTTGTCGATGTACCCGTCCATGTTAAGCCCATAGTACGTTAAAGGGCCTTTGTCTGTTATCATGTTAAAACCTGTTAGCTTGCTGTTGTTTGCAGGCGTCGCAAGAACAACAAATGTGCGTTCGACAATTGAATAAACTTCGGTTATTCCTTTTTCTCCGCTAAGATTTGTTAAAAGGTCTTTAAAAAGCTTTGCCCAAAGTGCGTATGAAATAGGCTTGTCCTTTGTTTCTTCGGTTATTTGAAGCTTAATTTTCTTGTTTGGGTCAAGCTTGTCCAATAAAATTTGGGCTTGCGAAAGTGTTATAGGTTCGTCAGGCATAAACTTGCCGTCCGAGCCTTGCATAAGCCCGTTTATATAAGCGGCGTTTACAAATTTGTCATACCATTTTTCTGGTGTTACGTCTGAAAATGAAATTTCTCTTTCGTAGCTGTCAATTGTTTGCATATCTAAAAAAGCAAGGGTAAGCATTTTTGCAACTAACGCTCTTGAAACAGTAACGTTGTCGCCATAGCTTACGGTACTGCTTACAGGAACGGCTTCAAGTATTGCGCTTGCACTGCTTGCATCAGAAATTATTTCGCCTTTAGCTGTGTCGATAAGCGATGTTTTTTTACAGCCTACTGCAAAAACAATCAAAAACAAAATAAGCGAAAGTTTTTTAACGGACATAAAATCCCCCTTTGTGTTTTAAATATTAATAAGTTTGTTTGGCATAGATATTTTATAGCTACTATTATATGTAAGTTTTGGAAAAATATGAGTGCATTTATTCAAGCAACTAAAAAAACGGCACTAAGCCGTTTAAAACATTAATATGTAAAACCCCAAAATGCCGGTCCTAAAATTTTGACACCTAGCAAAGCTAGGTGGGTCACCGCAATGATGCTTTCGCCTTCCGCTGCCTAATTAGGAATTATGTTGCGGTCTGACGTACACACCATGTATAGGAAGCCCGAAAAAATGATGTAGGTTCAAAATAGTAGGTTATCGAACATTTCAGGAACTTACAGTTTCTTTTGTTCTGCACATATTATAGCAAATAGGTTTTCGATACGCAAGAGGGAAATGCAAAAAATATTTGTCAAATTATGAAATTTTTGGAGAGGGTTTTGTGGTAGGTTTGTGACTATATTTTAATCTAACTTTAATTACCCTAAAAAATCATCTTTTACTATATCCATTATGTTTTCCTAAGTTTAATTCATTTCATATTCAGGTTTAACATTGGTACACCCGTATCTCTTTCTAATATCGAAAAATAACTGTATAAGGGTTTTGTAATATGGAATAAAAACACCATCATCTATTTTTTGCAGTATTTCATCAAGAGTTGCCCATTTGACCTGTTGAACTTCTTCATATTGCAATTTCAAGTCGTTAATATTTACATCATTCTCAATTAAATATATATCATCAAACCCTGTATCAAAATTCATTGTTAAATGGGGTCTTCTATCTTGTAAATCAATTTTTAATCCAATTTCTTCAAAAAGTTCTCTCTCAATAGCAGTTTGGCTTGTTTCACCTTTTGTTGCGCTGCCACCTACAGTTATATCCCACATGTTAGACCAACCAGCCTTAAATGGTTGCCTTTGTTGAATTAACATTTCACCTTTTGAATTGAAAATGCAAGCGTGTACAACTAAGTGATAATTACCTTTTTGAAAAGGTTCGCCCCTAACCATAGTTTTACCAGATTTTGTTCTGTCAATATTATATATATCCCAAAGCTCCATTTATATATCACTCCTTCACTTAAAATAAATTTTCTTTTGTATGTTAGGGTCTATCCGACAAATAAAATTTGCACAAAATCGGCAGTTTTTCCGCCTGACTTCGTTAGAATTTCTTGTCTAACTTCTAGTTATGCCTGCGAAATTCTGCCTCGTCAGACAAAAAAACTGCTCGATTTGTGCAAAACTTATAATTATCGGATACACCCTAATAAGAGAACAGTTCTTTTGAAAAAGTACCGACACCTAGCCGACATTAATCATCTTTCCCAGCAAAAACAGAAGCATTAAAAACATCCACACCTAAAAAAGCTAAATCTGCAAAGCAAAAGTCTGTGATATTTTAAGTTAGGATTATAATAGTAAATAATAATGTTCATAATCTCTAACTATTTATACTTGAGTTCAATATATGTATTAAGATTTTTCAAAATAAATCCATCAATCCGTCCCATGTTGTCAGGTAGATTGTCAATGTCGAACCATTCAACCTGTAGCACTTCATTATCGTCAATTTTAATGTTGCCCGAATATTTATCGCAAAAATAAACTGTTGATATTATATGAACCTCGTTTCCGTCTGGATAAACGTGATACATCTCCTTCCCAGAAAAAACACCGTAAAAGTCAAGCTTTTCTGGAACAATTCCTATTTCTTCTTTTGCTTCTCGTATGGCAGCTTCTTCAGTAGTTTCACCCAGCTCCATAGCTCCGCCGTGAAGTGCCCATTTTTGGTTATCGCTTCGTTTTTGTAGAAGAATCTTCCCATTTTCATATAAAATAATTCCCGCAGCTGGCATAAATATAGGAATTGTTCCAATTAACTTTCGAATGTTATAAGCATAACTCATTAAAACCACCTCTTTATCAAATATAAACTTTCTTTTGTATATTAATAAAGGAAAGGTTATTTTGCAAAAGTACCGACCCATAGCTGCTCCTAATCATCTTTCCCAGCAAAAATACCTAAAACAAAAACAACCGCACCTAAAAAATGCTTAAATCTGCAAAGTTGTAAACAATACTGTCTTTTTTCTTTCCAAAACGCAAAAAGTCGGTGATATTTTAAGGTAAGGTTTAAATAGTAAAAATTATTTTAATTTGGCTTGCTTATTGATGTACAAGCTATTAAGTAATAAAGCTGCTTCTCGAACATCTTCCAACGCTGATTTGTCCTCTCTTGCAGGAACATTATTTGTGTCAAGTGAACAAATAGTAGCCACGCAAGGACGACGAACATACATATGTTTCATTATTGTCAAAGCTGTTTGCGTGGGAATGACCTCTGTGCCACTTTCAGCACCAACCAAAATAATAACGCCATTTTTTGTAGCTTCTTTAACAACGTTACGAAAAAACCTACCGCAAAATAATGTTTGTATTCTACTTGCTATATTTAGAATTGGTCCGCTAAGTGAGGAAAACCATATTGGTGAAGCAATAACTATATTGTCGCACTCATCTAAAAATGGGTATATTTCTTGCATTTCATCATGTATAATGCACCCATTGTTACTCCAACAATATCTACAATCATTGCAAGGAGAAATGTCGCTAAAACAAGACAATATTTTAATCTCTCCATTCAAATGTTTTGTAAATTCATCGATTAGTGCGGTTGTATCTCCATTTTTCTTGGGTGAGCCATTCATTATCA
Organism: uncultured Defluviitaleaceae bacterium; assembly: GCA_964492715.1. Classification (GTDB taxonomy): domain Bacteria; phylum Bacillota; class Clostridia; order Lachnospirales; family WRBF01; genus CAZBLK01. Next base: position 94,933 of record CAZBLK010000006.1, read on the forward strand.
GTGTTTTCATTTGTTTGTTAACCTCGTCAAATATAAGTAAGAACCTGTATTACCCCCTAGCCGCTCTTAATTATCTTTGCCAACAAAAATACCTAAAGCAAAAACAACCGCACCTAAAAAAATGCTTAAATCTGCAAAGTTGTAAACAAGGCTGTCCTTTTTCTTTCCAAAACGCAAAAAGTCGGTCACGCTTTTGTTTTTAAACCTATCAGCCATGTTGCCAAGTCCGCCACCCAAAATTAAAGCATTAGCAAGCTTTAACAAATGGTTGTTGTTTGATTCCTTTATAACTTTACGAAAAACACCTGCAACAAATAAAAAAACTACAGGTGAAAGTAGGTTTACAGCATGTGGGTACTTCCGCATAAAACCGTTTGCAACGCCAGTGTTTTTTATGTGCGTAACATAAAGCTTGTCCTTTGAAACTTCGATTGTTTCATTTAATTCAACCTTTTCAACTACAATTTTTTTGCTAATAAAATCAGCAAAAAAAACAAAACCGCTAACCAACCAATATAACATGTTAACCTCCAGTTATTTATCCATACCAACATCATCAAGCAGCTTGCCGTTTTTAATAAATTCACGTCCAAGCACGTCGCATCTTTCATTGTATTTATTGTCGGCGTGCCCTTTTACCCAAACAAATGTTACGTCATGCTGTTTTAAAAGTTCTACAAGCTTTTTCCATAAGTCAACATTTAAAACACTTTCTTTGTTGCTTTTTCGCCAATTGTTTTTTTGCCAGTTTACAAGCCAGTTTTTGTTTATTGCATCAACGCAGTATTTTGAGTCGGAATACAAAGTGACTTTGCAGGTTTCTTTTAACGCAGAAAGCCCTTTAATAATTGCCAAAAGCTCCATTCGGTTGTTAGTTGTTTTTTTATAACCGCCAGAAAGCTCTTTTATTATTCCTTTGTAAATTAAAACAACGCCGTACCCACCAGGGCCGGGGTTGCCAGAACATGCGCCGTCTGTATAAATTTCAATTTCCTTTTCAATCACAACAATCAACTCCATTTAAAGGATAATACAAAAAAATGGAAATGGCAATAGTTTGTTTTAGTAATTAACTTGAGTAACAAACAGATTATAAATGGAATTTGTTTTGCTATTATAAGATTATTGACTAAAAGCAATAATAAATGTATTATTAATTATACAATATAATAATTAAGGTAGAAATTTAGATATACTAATTTTGGGGGAGATTTTTTGTTAAACAAATTATTGCTGCTTCTTTCACTTTCTGTACTTAACGGTTTGTTTACGTTGGCAGAAAAGGCTTTGTTTTTAGGGTACATAACCAAAGGCAAGCGCAGGATTGACGGCGGCAACAAGTGGCAGGAAAAGTTGAGGATTACGACAAGGCTTGAAGCCGACTTAAAGGTTTCTGTTTACCTTTTAAGGACGCTTACCATTGCTTTTTTTGCAACTTGCAGTTATTTATGGTTCGGTGAGGCTATTTTAGTTGTTTTTATTAATTCGTTTTATCCATCTGGAAGTATTTCAGCAAATTTTCAAGCACTTGCTTATTTTTCGGTGTTAATTGTTGTTGCACTAGTTACGTGCATAATGGTTTTTGCAGGTCAGCTAATGCCGTATGTTTTTTCTGAAAAGTCGCAAGATTGGCTTAATGTGCTTTCTATTCGAGTTTTAATTTTTTTTAGTTACGTGTTTTTTCCGTTTGTTAAGGCAGTGGCTGCACCGTACAATAGTTTCTTAAAGGCGCTTCGTGACAACTCTAAAATAGAGCCTGACGACATTTTAGAGGAAGAAATTCGTAACCTTGTAGACAGCACACAAGAGCCAGGCGCAATTACCGAAAGCGGAATGGAAATGCTTAACAACGTCTTTGAATTTGACGACAAAATTGTCGGCGACATTGCAACTCATAGGCGTGACATTGTTGCGCTTGAAATAAACTCTACGTTTGATGAAATTGCAGACGTTGTTATTAACCAAAAATATTCACGTATCCCTGTGTATGAAGAAAACATTGATAATATAGTAGGAATTTTGCATACAAAGGATTTACTTTCACACATCATTGAAAACAAAAGCTTTTTGACTTTTAATTTGTCAAGCCTTTTACACAAGCCGTACTTTTTGCCAATTTCTAAAAAAACAAACGAGCTTTTTCAAGAAATGCAAACGAACAAAACACATATTGCAATAATTTTGGACGAGTATGGCGGAACAGAAGGGCTTGTTACTATGGAAGACTTGGTTGAGGAAGTAATGGGAAGTATTCTTGACGAGTATGACGAGGAAGAAACACCAGACATTCAAGAGATTGGTGAAAATGTTTACAGAATTAATGGTGCTGCCGACCTAGAGCTTGTTGCAGAGCGTTTGCAAACAGAGCTTCCAACAGATGATTACGATACGCTTGGCGGTTTTATAATTGGAAAGCTTGGGCGTTTTCCGGCCGAGGGCGAAAAACCAGAAATTGTTCATAATAATTTTGTGTACAAAGCTGACAATACAGAGGACAAAAGAATTATTTCAGTTTTGGTTAGCAGAGTTTAAATTTCATTTAAACTTCCTGTATAAAGCATAAAATGGAGGGCACAAATGAAAAAACCTTTAATTTTTCTTGCGATAGTTTTTTCTGTTCTTGCTTTTGGGCTTCTTACTTTTGAACTTCAAGCCTTTGCTTTTGAAGTAAATGTTGATGAAGCTTCACAAACTACAGAAGCTTTTAAAAAGGTAAAAGAAAAAGAAGTTTATAGCGCAAAGATTAGCGTTGTTGGCGACATGATGGTGCATGAATGGCAGCTTGATGACGCATACGACAAAAAGTCCGACAGCTACGACTTTAATTACACGTTTGAAATGATTAAAAAATATATTTTTAATTCGGACTATGCCATTGGAAACTTAGAAACAACTTTTGCAGGGAAGGAAAAAGTATTTGCTACATACCCAACCTTCAACACGCCAGATTCATTTGGTGAAGCAATAAAAAATGCAGGCTTCGACCTTGTGACAACGGCAAACAACCATTCTAATGACAAGTTTGACGAAGGAATTTTAAGGACACTCGACGTTTTGGGCAAGCTTAACTTAGAGCATATCGGCACATACAGAAGTGAAAAAGAGCGTGACGAAATTTTAATAAAAGATATAAACGGAATTAAATTTGCATTTTTGTCTTATTCTTATGGGACTAACGGAATATCTCTTGCAAAAGGTAAGTGGTATTCCTTAAACTTGCTTAATGAGGAGCTTATTACTGCGGACATTAAGCGTGCAAAAGCTCTAAACCCCGATTTTATTGTTGTTTTGCCGCACATGGGAAACGAGTATGAAACTGAAGCAAACGAAACACAAAAAAAGTGGGTTGAAACAATGTTTAAAGCGGGAGCAGACATTGTGCTTGCAAGCCACCCTCATGTTTTGCAGCCTATGGAGTTTGTAAATGTAATGGACGAAGACGGCACAGAAAGAAAGTGCTTTGTAATTTACTCGTTAGGAAACTTTGTTTCATCACAAAGAACACAGCCACGAGAACGAAGCATTATTTTAAACATGTACTTTGAAAAGGTTGAAGGAGAAAAGGCTGTTATAAAAGACGTTTCGTATGTTCCTACGTGGGTTAAGTTTGTTAGCAAAAAAGGAGCATACGATATTAAAGTTTTGCCTGTTTATGATACTATTGAAGAAATTAATATGGGCGTTGATACAGACTTGCGTCCTAAAGATATTCAGAGGGTTAAGCAAGTTAGCAAAGAAATTCATAACATTTACAATGGTCAGTTAAGTGAGTTTGAAGGCACTTATGGGGAATATTTTATAAGGTAGGTCAATATGTTTGCTTCTGTAATTATTGTTGCATCTGGAAAAGGAGAAAGGCTTAAAGCAGACAAGCCAAAGCAGTTTATCGAGCTTTTGGGAAAGCCTGTTTTGGCTTATACGATAGATGCATTTAATTCATGCGCTTTAATAAATGAAATAGTCGTTGTAACAAATGAGCAATATGTTTCGTTTGTTGAAAGCGAAATTGTAAAGAAAAGTGGCTTTAAAAAAGTTGTGGCTGTAGTTTCTGGCGGAAAAGAACGGCAACACTCGGTTTTTTACGGTTTACATGCTGTTAGCAAAAATGCAGACGTTGTTTTGGTGCATGATGGCGTGCGTCCGTTTGTTACTGGCGAAACTATTGAAGCTGTAGCAAATTGCGCATTGAAAAGCAATGCCTGTGTAGTAGGGGTCAGTGTAAAGGACACTATAAAGCGAACAGACAGCAGCTTGACAATAAAAGAAACAGTTACCAGAGAAAACCTTTGGCAAATTCAAACACCGCAAGGTTTTAAGCGTGAGCTTCTTTTTCAAGCATATGAAAAAGCTTTTGAAGATGGTTTTTTGGGCACAGATGATTCTGTGCTTGTAGAAAGGCTTGGTGTTTTAGTAAAGCTTGTTTCTGGCAGCTACGACAACATAAAAATAACAACGCCTGAAGACTTGGACTTTGCGAACTTTATTTTAAACAAAAGGGGAATTTTAAATGATAAAAATTGCACCGTCAATTTTAACCTGTGATTTTATGAAGCTTGAAGGCGTAATAAAAAAGCTAGAAGAAGCAGGGGCAGACTATTTGCATTTGGACGTTATGGACGGTGTGTTTGTACCAAACCTAACGTTTGGTGCGCCAATTGTAAAGTCAATTCGGAATGTAACAGGCTTGCCGCTTGACGTTCATTTGATGATGGACGAGCCTGCAAACTATGTTGAGCAGTTTGCAGAAAGTGGAGCAGACATTATAACTGTTCATGCTGAAAGTAGGTCGGCTATACATTTGCAAAGAGTTGTTAAAAAAATTAAGGCGTGTGGAAAGAGGGCAGGCGTTGCGCTTAACCCTGCAACCAGCCATGAAGCTTTAGAATATATTTATGAAGATTGTGATTTAATTCTTGTAATGACGGTAAACCCAGGGTTTGGCGGTCAAAAGTTTGTTCCGCAAACTTTGCGTAAAATTGAGCACGTTGCCGAAAGAATTTCAAAGCTAGGACTAAACATAGAGCTTGAAGTTGACGGCGGTATAAACCTTGAAAATATAAGGCAAGTAAAGGACGCTGGTGCAAAGGTAATTGTTGCTGGTAGTGCTGTTGTAGAAAACGCTGATTTTAAAACGAGCATTGAAGGCTTAAAAAGGAATTAATTTGATGGGCGACTACAGAAAACCCATTGTCGCCCACAATGTATTACATATTTTGCAAGTAAGTACCCATCAACCCAAGCTTGCAAGCCTTGCAACAGCAGTATAAATTTCTGAAATTTTATACCATGTGGAAAAGCCAACAATCCCATCTACGGCAAGCCTAAAAATACCTTGAAATGTACTTACAGCTTCGTCAGTTTGTGTTCCAAAAATTCCATCAGCTGCAACTTTGCGAATTGCAGGGTAGTTGTTTGAAATTACGTTAAGCTGCTCTTGAATTGTTCTTACGTCTTTGCCTGTTGAGCCTTTTTTAAGTGGGTACCCAGGGTATGACTGAGGCACGCCAGACACTTTTTCAGCGGTTTGAATTAATATGTTCTGCCCATAGTATCTTTTTAGTATGTCAGTGTAAGAAAAACCTTGGTCGCCTAAATATTTGCTGCCCCATTGACTTAGCCAGTTTGGGCATGTTGTCTTTATTCCATCGCAATATTGAGTAAATAGCGGTTGGCGTATGCCAGGTTTTGTAATGTACGAGGTGAATATGTTGTCAACAACTGCTGATATTTCTTGATAAATGTTTCGTCCGTATGAAAAAGCTTGGTCGAAAGCAGTTGAATTTGTTATTGTGAAATTATAACCTTTGTTTCTGTACCATTCAGTAAACACACGGTTAAGTGTAAATGACAAAATGGCAAGCACGTTTGCTGTAATTGTTGATACTGGCCACGTTGAATAAACTTCGCATGAGGCAACGTTTTTAATGTAGTCGGCAAACGGAACATAATAGTTTGGGGCAGACTTGTCTGTTGGAATGCCAGCATGGACTACAATAAATTCTGGAATAACTGGTTTGTCAAGTACAACAAAGCCAGACTCTGGCTCTAGTGGTTTTACGGGGTCTTCGGGTGTTTTTGGCGGAAACGAACCCCACAGCGTGTTTTCTGGAATTGTAATTGTCCGAACTTCATTTTCTACATTTTCTAAAGGGAGAAGCCTTACATCTTGAAGTGCTGTTACGTCTGGGAAAACTTCAATTCCGTTTACTTGTACAGTGTCAAAGTCGGGTGCCGAAACTTCGACGTTATATTCAGTGTACGGCTTTGGCTGCCCTGGCTCTTGTGAATATTCAACAGGAGGTGCTGGTAGGTCAATTGTTATTGATTGACCTGAGGTGTTTGTCATAAGCTGCTCTATTGTTCGCCCAGTAGCTTTTTCTTTTACAGTAATTGTTGCGTTGTGAATAGGCATTCCAATTGATATGTCAAAAACTCCAAACTGAAGCCTGCCAAGAGGTGTCCGAACTGGGTCAGCAAACCTGTTTGCAAGAATGTTTCTTATCATTCAAAATTTCCCCCTTAAAGTTTACAATTATTATAGCTTATGTTTTAGGGGGCGTTGTTGTTACTGTGTATTGATACGAAAAAGGCTTTTCGCATAAATTACGAAAAGCCAAGTATAGCAATTTGAGTTTTTATAGTCACCATCTTGTGGCAAAAGTATGTAGCGCTTCAACAATTTTTCGACGCAAAATGGTGACACGTTTTTTAAATTGAGATATATAACGTTATCTAATTAAGTCAATTCCAATTAAAAGCGTTTCTTCATCTATAGCACCTTCAACACCAGTTACAATGTACCCATCTTTGTCAATTAAAATTGTAGTTGGTATTGACCTAATTCCGTATGCGTTTGCTGCATCTTCATCTAAGTCGTATAAAACAGGGAAAGCAAACTCATTTTCTTCAATGTATTTTTTGCCTTTTTCTTCGGTTTCTTGCATACCGTCAACCATGTCTACCATCAAAAAAGTAATTTCTTCGCCAACTTCGCCATAAACCTTGTTAAAATGAGGCATTTCGCTTTTGCACGGTGGACACCAAGATGCCCAAAAATTTAAAACTATCGGTTTTCCAAAATAGTCAGAAAGCTTTGTTTCGTTGCCGTCTTTGTCATACACCACAAAGTTTGGTGCTAAAATCGGCTCTGGTTCAGCAGTTTGCTCTGGTTCAGTTGTACTATTGTTTCCAGTTGTACTATTTTCAGTTGGAGAAGCTTCGGCATTTGTTGCTGTTTCCGTAATTGTTTCTGCATTTGTTTCTGTAGGCCCTGCCGTTTTTGCTGCCGCCAGCTCAAAAGATGTTTCTGCCTTATAATTTTTAGAAAGCTTGTCGTATGCCAAAAATGCCAATAAAATAAATAGTACAAGAATAATTATACCTATAAAAGTTTTTGTTTTTGCGCTCATATCCTACTCCTTTAAAATGTTAGAAGTGATAAAAAATAACCCATATACCCTGTTGCCATTAAAAACCCAACTACAACAAGCAAACCGCCAGAAATTAAATTAATAATTTTGTAGTTACGTTTAATAAAATTAAAAGCACCTTTAAGCTTGTCAATCAGCACTGCACTGGCAACAAAAGGTATTCCAAGTCCCATCGAAAAACTAAGCAGCATTAAAATTCCTTTTACGCTTTTTCCGCTTTGTGCAGCAAGCATAAGAGCCGAGCCAAGAAAAGCCCCTACACATGGCGTCCAGCCAATTGAAAAAACTACGCCAAAAAGTACGGATGAAAAAAAGCCAACATTTACAGTTTTTATTTGCAACTGTAGTCTGCTTGTGTTAATAAAAGGAAGCTTTACAATTTCCAAAAAGTTTAAGCCAAATAAAATTACAATAACACCGCTTACAATGTTTACGGCAGTGTTATATTGTTTTAAAAAGCTTCCCAAGCTTCCGGCAAAAGCACCTAAAGCAACAAAAACAACTGTAAAACCAAAAACAAAGCCAAGCGCATTTGTGAGGATTTTTTGCTTTTTATTTTCTTCGTTTTGCCCTGCAAAATATGAGACGTATATAGGTAACATTGGAAGCAAACACGGTGAAATAAATGTTATTACGCCTTCTAAAAATGAAAGTAAATAATTCATATTCAAACCTACTAACTAAAGCAATTCCAGAAAATAATTATAAAAGCGAAGTTTTTTTCCGAATTGCAGTATATTATTCGATATATATAAATACCAAAACTATTGTACTATAAATTTTGTTAAATTAGAAGTGTTAAACACGAAATTGACATAAATTTGTTTTATAATATAGCAAGAGGTCTAATATATAAAGGAGGTGTCTTTATGCCAAAGATTTTAATAGTTGATGATAACAAGCAAATAACATCTATTTTAGAAGAATACGCAAAAAAGGAAGGATACAAACCAGTTGTTGCACTAGACGGAGAAGACGCACTTGCAAAGTTTGCGTCCGAAAAGCCCGACATTCTTTTGCTTGATGTAATGATGCCAAAAAAGGATGGGTTTTATGTTTGCAGAGAAATTCGCAGGGGGTCAAACGTGCCGATAATTATGGTTACAGCAAGGGGCGAAGATTTTGAAAAAATAATGGGGCTTGAAATTGGCGCAGACGACTATGTTGTAAAACCATTTTCTCCAGCAGAAGTTATGGCACGAGTTAAAGCAATTTTGCGCCGAATAGTGCGTGAGGAAAAAGCTTTGCAGACGTTTGAATTTGACACACTTTTAATAAACTTTGAAGACTATTCAGTTTTAATTGAAGGGCACAGTGTCTCGTTAACAAAAAAGGAAATAGAAATTTTGTGGACGCTTGCAACAAACAAAAACAAAGTTTTTTCTAGGGAAAATCTGTTAAACTCGCTTTGGGGGTACGACTATTTTGGCGACAACAGGACAGTTGACAGCCACATAAAAAGGCTTCGTGCAAAGCTTGATGAGTTTGAACATTCAGCTTGGGACATAAAAACAATTTGGGGTGTAGGCTACAAGTTTGAGGTACTTAAAGATGATTAAAAAAATTTTTGCCGCTGAACGTGCGAAAAATGTTCGCCCATCAAAAATTGCAATTAGGCTTAGCTTAAACTTTGGTGCTGCACTGCTTATTTTTTCAATAATAATTGGCGGTGTTTTTATTCTGCTGTTTAGAAACCACACACTTGACATTCATAAAGCAGAGCTTAAAAACAAGGCACAAAACATTGCTGAAACTTTTTCTTCGTACATGGACAGGGGCATGGGCATGGGGTACGGTGCTTATTTGCGTATTATCGGTGACATTGCCGGAACAGACGTTTGGATTGTTGACAAAAAGCATAACCTGCTGACAAACGGCAGAAGGCACGGCATGATGAGTGAAGCTGCTTTGGGGTACTCGGACTTGCCGCAAAATGCAGAGCAAATTATTGCAGAAGTTTTTACTGACAAAACTGTTTTTAGTGAAGATTTTAGCGGCTTAATGTCCGAGCTTACGCTGACGGTTGGTGTGCCAATAAAAAATGGTTTTGGCGGCGTAGTAGGTGTTGCACTTTTACATTCACCTGTTCACGGAATAAACGACGCTATTTCACAAGGAATAACTATTCTTGCTTTAAGCATACTAGCGGCACTTTTTATTTCTTCGCTTCTTTCTATAATTTTTTCATACTCGTTCACAAAGCCTTTGTCAAAGATGAAAAACACTGCACTAAAGCTTGCAAGCGGCGACTACACAGCGAAAAATGAAATATATAATAATGATGAAATTGGGCAGCTTGCAGGGGCAATTGACATTTTGGCAGACAGGCTTGACACTGCCAGCAAGCAAAGCGCACAGCTTGAGCAAATGCGTCGTGACTTTGTAGCAAACGTATCGCACGAGCTAAAAACGCCTGTTACAGTAATGCGTGGCTCATTGGAAGCTTTAGTTGACGGAGTTGTAACTGACCCTGATATGGTGTCGGAATATTACGAGCAAATGTTAAAAGAAGCTAAATACCTTCAACGGCTAGTAGGCGACCTTTTAGATTTGACACGCCTGCAAAATTCCGACTTTATAATTGAAAAAAGTGAAATTTCAATTTGTGAGTGTTTGGGTGACGTTGTAAGAAGCGTTGCAAAGCTTGCTGAAAAGAAAGGTGTTTCAATTAAGGTAACTAAAAGTGGAAACATGTGTAAGTTAAGCGGTGACTATGGGCGCATTAGGCAGATGCTTTTAATTGTTTTGGATAATGCAATTAAGTTTTCGCCAGAGGGCAAGGCTGTTGAAATTGCTTTAAACGAAAAAACTCTTTCAATTAAAGATTACGGCTGTGGAATTGCAAACGAGCATTTGCCTTATATTTTTGAAAGGTTTTACACGTCACGTTCCGAGCAAAACAAAACAGGAACAGGCTTGGGGCTTGCAATTGCAAAGCAAATTGCTGACAGGCACGGTATTGGGCTTTTGGTGCAAAGTGCATCTGGTGAAGGAGCAACATTTTTGTTTACATTCGAGGGTTAGGGAGTGTTTTGCAAATCCATTAGCACGTTTTTTTGGAAAACTTTCCGCTATACTTCGTTAAAAAAACCTTATTTACCTTTGAGTAAATGCGGTTTTTCTTCCTTACAGCAATTCCGTTTTTAATCGACATTGCCCATCGGTCAAAATGCCAAACGACTAGGCATTTGGCTTCCGTCTGTCAATATCATTAAAAACTGGAATTGATAGTATAACGAAAAGTCTGCTAGAAAATCCGTGCTGAGCTATTTACCAAACATGTCCTAGAAATTTTTTAAAAAAGGGTATTGCCAAGGTAAAAAATTCGTGGTATAATTACTTTCGTTGTTAAGAGCTTGTACGTGTAGCTCAGCTGGATAGAGCGTCTGGCTACGGACCAGAAGGTCGAGGGTTCGAATCCTTTCACGTACAGTTTAAGTGATGAAAGCTGTCAAATGAAAATTTGGCAGCTTTTATTAGTATATGGAGGTGTTTTTACGGTTCCTACAAACATGCAACCTTTGTTTATAGTTACAGGTGCTTCTTGCGCAGGCAAGTCAACTTTGTGTAACGAGCTTTTTTTAAAGGAAGAAGATTACATAGTTATGGAAAGCGATTTGTTGTGGAACGATGTTTACAACACTCCGGAAGACGACTATAGAGAATATCGTAGTGTTTTGATGAAAGTATGCGCCACTATTTCGCAAATAGGAAAGCCTGTGGTTTTGTGCGGCTGCGCTGTTCCTAAGCAATTTGAAAACCAATTTGAGAGAAAATATTTTAGTGCTATTCATTACCTTGCCGTAGTGTGTGATGATGAATGCCTTGAAAAACGTATGTGCACTGGCAGGGAAGTTGACGATGAAAACTGGATAAAAAGTTCCGTTGATTTTAACAATTGGCTTAAAACGAACGCATCAGAAACTATGCCCCCTATAACATTGCTTGACACTTCAAATTTAACACCAAGTGAAGCTGCAAAAATTGCAGACGAATGGATTAAAAGCTTAATGTCACAGTAGAATCTTCTAATATGTTCTAGCATGGAGGTAATTGTGGAAAAGTTTGCAATACCTAGTGCAGGTGCGCTTATTATAAGCGAAATTGATAACAAAGAATACATATTTTAGCGTCTTTTAGGTAAATTTGCCGAATTGCTTCGTCAGCAAAAACCTTCGTGCCTTTGGGTACGTGCGGTTTTTGCTTCCTAGCACTTCAAAAAATTTTCTCGAAAATCCACTAAAAGCTATTTTTAAAACATACCCTAGATGAGCTTGAAAAAATTATTGAGCAGCCGAATTGCATTTACCCAATGCACGTGGATACATTAAGAACCTGTGTTCAATACGAAGTCGTCGTATTGGCGTCGCTGTACGATGAAGCGTGGTAAGTGCGTACTCGAAGCATGTACGTGCTTACCACGCTGAAGAAGTACAGCGGCGTCGGCGTTTCTTCGAACTGTGTCAAAAATCCTACGTTTTTATTACGATTTTTAATCTGAGAGTAGTATAAAAAACAATTTAATATAAGCTTTTACTAGCCTTCAATTACTTCAAACCGTGCAACAAATGTTGTGTCCTCAACAACACGGAAGCGATATTCTGTATCCTCGCAAATCAACTTTCCATTTGAATACCAACCTACAAATCGGTTTCCTTCATATGGGTGTGCCGACAACTTGTTGAAAGTTCCCACAATAAAATGACCTTTGCCTTTTACAAGCCCATTTCCTTCAACCTCAATCATTGTTTCACAGCGCTTTACGTTGTCACCAACATAAACAGATTTTTCAGCATTTTTATTAGCGTTGTCAGCCAAGTTGTAAGTGCATTCAACACTTGTGCTTACATCCCAAGCAGGAACAGCTAAATCAAAAGCATTGCAGTTAGACACCGGCATTCTGTAATTTATTACACGAACAACATCACCCACATCAGCATCAAATTCATGTACAGAAACATATACGTCGTCGTCTGATGTTGGCTTTATAAAAATGTTAAATTCAGAATTTGCAGGCAAGTAAACTACTTTTTGACCATTTGCATCTATCCCTTTTGAAACTGAAAATTGTTCATTGTTTGCAGGGACAGGTTTTTCGTTTTCAAAACTTGCAACAACGTAGTCACCTAGTGTTACTTGAACATCAGCAGGTGCGTTGATGTAAACAACTCTGTAATTTCCGTTTGTAAACATTTGTTCCTCCACAAAATTTTCACTTTCTTCATTAAGGCTTAAAGATGACATTGACCTCATCCATGCAAGAGCAATTTCAGGATAATGCCCTTGCAAAATAATATTTAGGTTTTCCAAAAGCGTAGCCGCATCGTCTATATAAAAAAGTACATAATTAATGATTATGCGGGAAAATTTTTCTAATGCAGATTCTATTTCAGCTTTTGTAATTTCTACGCCGTTTTCTGTAAACGCTTGAAAAATGAAATTTGCTAAAGTTTTAAGAAGAGTCCCTGAAAGAATGCTCTCAACAATGACTAATTTGTTGTTAGTCACAAGTTCATAAATTCTATTAAAAATTTTAACAGTTTTTTCGTTTTCTTGCCCTGCCAATATGCCAATAAATTTCATTACATGGTCCTGATATTTATTTTTATACTCATTTGGCGAAATAAATTCGTATTTGGCAATAGTCTTTACAAACCTATCAAGAAAATGCTCTTGTGGAGTAGAATCAAATTTGTTTACAATTATCATCGGCGGAAAAATATATACAACATACATGGCAAAATTGCGAAGAATATATTCATTTTTCTTAAACCCGCCAAGGTTTTCAAAATATTTAAGCATCTCATCTTGAAGTTTAATAAAGTTTGTATGCGTGACTATAGAAGGAAAACGCTTTGTATTTCCGTAACGTATGTAGCTCCACCAACCTGGTGCTACTTTTGGCACTAGGTCGCTTTCTAAAATTATGTTAAAAATGTTGTTATACTGGTTTTGGTCAATGACACCCCTTGCACCAGCCGGTGTTGCAAAGGTGTAGCCAAATATGTTTTCTTTTTTAGTTACAACTCCAATGTCTGCAAGAGCATTGTCGTTTAACCCTGCTAAAACAAGGTTTGCCGTAGCTGCGGCACGGCTATAGCCTGTTACCCAAAACTTAACGCTGCCTGCTATGCCTTTGTCTTTGATGTAACCTTTTAAAAACTCCAACGTTTTGTCTCTTGCTTCTTTAAACCCATCGTGAAACCTTTCTGAATTGCCAACTTTAACGTTGCTTACCCACTCTTTTTCATACCCGCCGCCACGAATTGCAATAGCAATAACAGTGAAGCCGTCCAACTGCTTATGAGCAACAGCAACACCTATAGAGTCGTATTTAGGCTTTGTTTTGAAACATTCGTTTACTTCAAAACCGACATAACCTAGTTGGCCAAACAAGTTACGCACATTTTTGCTTTTGTTTTTGTACCTCTCGTCTTCTGTTCCCTCCGAATATTCAGAACTTCCAAAAGCAGACATAGCCAAACAAAGGCTCATAGTACCCATTTTGTGGTTATAACTTATAGCAGAGCTTGAGAAATAGTTGTCGTCGTACTCAAAATACGTTTCATAATCTTTGTCACCTTTTGTACCTGCAAAGAAAAAGTTCCCTTTAATAAGTGTGCTTTTTGTAACAGCTTGTGAATCCATAATGTTCCCCCTTTTTATAATTTTAATATACAAAAGGACACGGTAAATTTTGTACTGTGTCCTTTGTCATTCGTTGTCAGTATAAAGTTTTATTTTGAAAACGTCTTGATGATATTTGTAAAAATTGTGGCAGCTTCTGCCCTAGAAGCAGTTCTTTCTGGTGCAAACTTGTTGTCACCCGTGCCGTTAATTAGCCCGTACTTTTTCATGTGCTCAACCGCTTTTTTAGCCTCGCCGCTTACCTTGTTTATGTCAGCAAATGGCGTTTCTGAAACAACTTTTAGGTCAATGCCCTTATGCTTAATATAATTGTCAAGAATAAGTGCAATTTCTTCATAGTTGATGTTTTCATTCGGGTTGAACAAAGCGTCTCCGCTTATAATTTTGTTGCTTTCTGCCCAAGCTACCGGCTTTCCGTACCACGAGTTAATTTCAACATCAGCAAACGGTGAACTTGTGTATGCGCTTGTGTCTGCTCCGTCAAGGTTTGCCATAACAGTAACGAACATTGCTTTTGTCATTTTGCCGTCTGGGTTAAAGTTGTCGTTGCCTACACCACTAAAAAGTTCTCTGGCAGAAACAAATTCAACCGAATTTAAGTACCACGCCCAACTTGGAATGTCTTTATAGCTTACCGTTTTGTTTCCAACAGCATACTTAGAAAAGTGGTTTGTTACAAACGACACTGTCTTAGTTTTTTCATCATAGTAGCAGTTTTTAACTGTTTCTAAGTTGCCGTCGTTTTTAATGTAATAAACCAAAATATTGTTGGCTTTTTCTCCTTTTGCAAGCGTGTACGGTATAGTAATTGTTACTTTACCGTTACCAAAGTCGGAAATTGTTTTGCCGCCACTCACTATAGAAAAGTCAAAAACAGGCTTGTCGCTTACAACGTCTTGCACTTTTTTGGACAATGTAGTTGTGTCAACGATAGCTGTGTTTATTTTTACATCAGAGCTTGTAGCACCAACAACGTTTGCCAAAACCTTTTTGTCAACGCACCATGAACCGAAAATCACAGACGGCAATGAAAATAAAAGCCG
>CAZBLK010000007.1:0-109180 GCA_964492715.1 uncultured Defluviitaleaceae bacterium
CAAGGTTTACGCTTGATGCTATGCCTGGTAAACAAATGGCAATTGATGCCGACCTTAACACTGGGCTTATTGATGAAGTAGAAGCAAAAGCAAGGCGCAAAAAAATTCAAGACGAAGCAAACTTCTTCGGCGCAATGGACGGTGCCAGCAAGTTTGTTAAAGGCGACGCTATTATGGGCATCGTCATTACATTTATAAACATTATAGGCGGCATTACAATTGCTGCACTTGGGTTAAACGGGCAAACTGCCCTCCCATTAGGTGAAGCTGCTACAGTTTACACAGTTATGACAATTGGTGACGGCTTAGTAAGCTCTTTGCCTTCGCTTTTAATATCAATTGCTACAGGTCTTCTTGTAACAAAAGCTACATCTGACGCAGAAATTACATCAAGCCTTGGAAACCAGCTTTTCAGCCAGCCACTTGTTCTTACAATTGCAGGTGCAGTAATTATTGTTATCGGCCTTTTTACGCCACTACCAGACCTTTTTTTTGTTCCGTTTGGAATATTTTTAATATTCATGGGAAATGCTTTGAGAAAACGCAAAGAAGTGCAGGCAATTCAAGAAGAAATTACTACGGCAGACACAGAAACGGAAGAAATTCGCCGTCCAGAAAATGTTGTTACTTTGCTGAATGTTGACCCTATTATGGTGCTTTTCGGCTATGGGCTTATTCCGCTTTTTGACCCACGCCAAGGCGGCGACCTTTTGGACAGAGTAGTTATGATTAGGCGGCAAATTGCACTTGAACTTGGCGCAATTGTACCGATTATCCGTCTTCGTGACGGAATTAAAATTTCGCCGAACCAATACCGTATTCTTATAAAAGGTGTGGAAGTTGCAGGCGGTGAAATTTTGTTTGACCACTACATGGCAATGAACCCAGGCTATGTTGAAGAAGAAATTGACGGCATAGAAACCGTTGAGCCATACATGGGGCTTCCAGCACTTTGGATTTCGGAGTCGCAGCGTGAGCGTGCCGAAGCTTTGGGATACACCGTTGTTGACCACCCTGCAATTATTGCAACGCATTTAACAGAGGTTGTGCGTGAACACTTGCACGAGCTTTTAACAAGGCAAGACGTTCAAACGCTTATAGACAACGTAAAGCAAGCAAACTCTGTTCTTGTTGAAGAACTTATACCAAAGCTTCTTACAATTGGCGACATTCAAAAGGTGCTTGCAAACCTTTTGCGTGAAGGTGTTTCTATAAGAGACTTGGTTACTATCCTTGAAACGCTTGCAGACTACGCACATATGACACGTGACACCGACATGCTTACAGAATATGTTCGTCAAGCTTTGCGCCGTTCTATTTCAAGTAAGTTTTTTGAAAGCGAAGTCAACAAAGTTATTACGCTTGACCCAGAGCTGGAGCAAACAATTATGGGCGCTGTTCAGCAAACAGAGCAAGGCTCTTACATTGCGCTTGACCCAAAAGCAACACAAGTTATTTTTGATAAATTAAACAGTGAAATGAATAAGCTTACTTCTATGGGAATGCAGCCTATTATACTTACTTCACCTATAGTAAGAACGTACTTTAAAAAGCTTGTCGAGCAAATTGCGCCCGACTTGGTTGTTCTTTCGTACAATGAAATTGACCCTTCAGCGGAAATTCAATCAATTGGTATGGTGAGTTTGGCGTAAGCTTGTTTAAATAAATACAAAAGCATTGGGAAGGTGAGCTTTACTTGAAAATAAAAAAGTATGAGGCACGCACCGAAAAAGAAGCCATTCAAAAAGTGAAAGACGAGCTTGGAATGGACGCACTTATTCTTAACATAAAAACAACAAACCCAAAAGGCTTTTTTTCCTTTTTAAGAAAGCCTGTTGTAGAAGTAACTGCTGCTTATCAAGAAAAAATTGAGCAAGGTAAGCAAGACACAAAATTCGAGCAAAAATTGCTTGAACAGGAAGCAAAAGAAAAAAAGGCGTTTAATGAGCAAATTAGCAAAGAACAGCAAAATGAAAAAGCAGCAGAAAACGTGCAAAAGGACAAAACCCTTGTTCAACAAAGCTTGCAAATTGAGTCGCTTCAAAACAAGCTAAACAACAACGAAGAACTTATTTCAAAGCTAATGACAAAGCTTTCCATTGCAAAGCAAAAAATAGATGCTGGCAGACGCTATGATAACAGCATGATTCAGCTTTTTTACGAAACACTAATAGAACAGGAAGTAACAGAAGAAATTGCCGCAAGCATACTTGATGAGGTTGATGCGATTGAAGAAGTTGATAAAATTGATATTAACCTTATAGTAAAAGTGGTGTATAATAAAATTATAAACATTTTGGGCTCGCCTGAAAATGCCGCAGACTTGTATTACAAAAACCCTGGCGGCAAAAAAGGGGCAGCAAAGTCAATTGTTTTCCTTGGGCCTACAGGCGTAGGGAAAACAACTACAATTGCAAAGCTTTCTTCTATATTTATTTTAAAGCAGGCTATGAAAGTTGCCCTTGCAACTGCCGACACCTACAGAATTGCGGCAGTTGACCAGCTTAGAACTTACGCAGAAATTTTGGGCGTTGAGGTAACAGCAATTTACCAAAATGAAGAATTGATAAATTGTGTAAACAAGCACAAAAAAATTAACGATTTAATTTTAATTGACACCGCTGGACGCTCCCACAAAAACGAAGCAAACATTGCCGACTTGCAAGACCTTTTAAGCAAAATTCCTGACGCAGAAAGGTGCCTTGTTTTAAGCGTAACCACAAAATTTGAAGATTTAAAAAACATTGTTGAAAGCTACGAAAAAATAACAGACTTTAAAATTATTTTTACAAAGCTTGATGAAACAAACTGCCTTGGTTCAATTTTGAACATATGCTACTTAACAGGAAAAAAGGTTAGCTACTTAACAACAGGGCAAAGCGTGCCTGACGATATCGAGCTTATGCAGCCCGAAAAAATTGCACGGGCGCTTCTAGGATTGGGCGGTGTTTCCGGTTGATAGACCAAGCTGAAAGATTAAGAAATATTATTAGGCAGCGCAATGCTTCCGTTTCTTCGGAAGGTGCTTTGACATCAGGCGCTTTAAATTGCCGTGTAATTGCCGTAACAAGCGGCAAAGGCGGCGTTGGAAAAACAAACTTTACGGTTAACTTGGGCATTGCCCTACGTAAGCAAGGAAAGCGTGTTTCCATTATAGATGCCGACTTTGGGCTTGCAAATGTTGAAGTTTTGTTTGGTATGATGCCAAGGTTTTCTTTGGGTGACGTTTTGCTTGGCGCAAGAACTATGGAGGAAGTTGTGTCCGAAGGCCCTTTGGGCATTAAGCTTATTTCTGGTGGGTCTGGGCTTACAGAGCTTGCAAATATTTCCGAGAGGCAAATGGCATATATTTTAGAAAATATAAGTTTTTTGGACAGTTTGTCCGATATAATATTAATTGACACGGGCGCAGGCATTTCACGCTCTGTTATAAATTTAATAAAAGCTTCAAACGAAACGATTATTATTTCAACCCCCGAGCCTACTTCGGTTACGGACGCTTATACGATTATAAAAACCATTAAGGAAGAAGCAACAAAGCTGCCAGACATAAAGCTTGTTGTAAACCGTGTAGACGACGAAAAAGAAGGAGAAGAAATTTTTGGCAAGCTTCATGCTGTTTCGCAAAAGTTTTTAAACTTACGTTTGGGCAAGCTTGGTTACATTCCGCAAGACAACAGCTTGATAAAAGCAGTTAAAAAGCAAGAGCCAGTTATGCTTTTGTTTCCTGATGCACAGTCGTCTAAAGCTATTACAAACATAAGCTACAGGCTTCTCGACATGCCTGTGAAGGAACTTAAAAAAAGCAGCGGGCTTATGGGGCTTATAAAACGGCTTGTTAATAATTAATTTTTTATTGCAATAATGTACGATAAGTATATTTATATTTAGGGGGCTACTATGCTTATTGATAATATAAAAATTGGTGATAGGCTAGAAATTACTTTAAAAAAGGATAATGACATTGGGAAGGTTTATGTAAGCCAAGTTGCCGACATTAAAGACGACATGCAGCTTGTTGTTGCAATGCCAATTTCTTATGGAAAGCTTGTAAAGCTTCCAATTGGCCCAGGTTACGTTTTCCTTTTTTTCACAGAAAAAGGTATGATGCGTTTTGAAGTTTCCATTTTACGCTACTTTAAAGAAGGAAACTTTAATTTAATGCTTGTTAAAATTGAATCAGGCGGCGAAAAAATGCAGCGCCGTAACTTCTTTAGGTTCCAAGCGCTTTTGCCTATGAAGTTTTCTGTAGTAAACGAAGATGTGCTTGAAGACGAAGGCGAGTCGGACGTTACACAAATGTACGACGGAATTACAAAGGACATTGGCGGCGGTGGCTTGCGCTTTGTTACAAACGCCGAAATAGACGGCAACGCAAAAATAAATGTCATTGTTATGCTTGGGAATGAATACTTTTTTGCAATTGCTAAAATATTATATACGTTGCGTTTTCCAAACGCTGCATACAAGTTCCAGTACAGGTGCATGTTTGTCAGCATTTTGCCAGAAGAGCAAGAACGTATTATACAATTTATTTTTGACGAACAAAGAAAACGTGCAAAACTTCAATAGCAGTATAATGACAACATAAAAAGGTATCTTTACCTTAAAAAACTTTGGTTGGGAGGTACATTATGGCAGAAGATTTTAAAAACCTTGTAACTGACCATGTAGATGTTTTACGGGAAATTGCAAGTATAGGCTGCGGAAATGCTGTTACGTCTTTGGCAGCAATGCTTGGCAAAAGGGTACATATGTCTGTTCCCGTTGTTAACCTTTTGGACTTCAAGGACATTGCAGAATGTATAGGTGGTGCAGAAAACCTTATTTTAGGCATACTAGTTGGTGTGTCGGGGGATATTAACGGCATAATGATGTTTATTGTTAGGCTGGACATTGCACACTCTTTGGTAAACATGTTGATGGGCGGTCACGTTTCCGACTCGTCTAAGTTTACTGAAATAGAGTACTCTGCTTTAAGCGAAATTGGCAACATTCTTACAAGCTCTTACCTTGGCTCTTTAGCTGGGCTTACAAACAAAAGAATAAAGCAGTCAATCCCTCACCTTTCTATTGACATGGCAAACGCCATTCTCTCTGTTCCAGCAATAGAGTTTGGAAAAGTTGGCGACAAAGCTTTGTTCATAGAATCGGTGTTTAAAACAGACAGGGAGAACGTTTCCGGGTACTTTATCCTTGTTCCAGACATGGCATCTTTTGAAACAATTTTCAAGTCACTAGGGGTTTCGTAGTATGACTTCTAAGATGATTTTGGTTGGTATGGCTGATTTGAATACAACACGAGCGCCTGGCGTTTTAACTACGCTTGGGCTTGGTTCATGTGTGGGCATAGCCCTTTACGACCCGGTCAATAAAATTGCAGGGCTTGCACATATTATGCTTCCGGACAGTAGGCAAATTCAGAACAACTCTAACATTGCAAAGTTTGCCGACACAGCCACAGCAAAGCTTGTTTTTGATATGACACGACTTGGCGCAAAAAAAGAATATATGAAGGCAAAAATTGCAGGCGGCGCACAAATGTTCGCCTTCTCCTCGACAAATGAAAGTATGCGCATTGGCGACAGAAACGTTGAGGCTGCTATACGTGTTTTAGGTGGGCTTCGCATTCCCATAATTGGGCGAGACACAGGCGCAAACTATGGGCGCACTGTCGAGCTTTACTCTGAAGACGGAAAATATTTAATTAAAACTATAGAGCATGGAACACGTATTATTTAAAAAATAAAAAAGGTTGATATACATGTTAGAAAAGCTGCACATTTTAATTACTCTTGCTGCAACGATAGTTGTTACAATTGTAAACATTGTTTACAACGTAACTTTACAAGAAGCTTTGCTTAGGCTTATCGTTGTAATTGTCATGTTTTTTATTATTGGGCTTTTCGTAAAGCATTACCTCATTAAAAACGTGTTCTCAAAGGCTGAACAAGACGAGGAGCATAATGCTTTGCCAAAGCTTGATGGAGCAGAAAATTTAGGCTCGTATGATGCTGACGACATGAACAACGTGCGCTTTGCCGAGCAAAACGAAAATGATTTTGCCGCAAGCTTTTCGGACGTAAATTAAGAAACCAGAAACGAGAACTTAGAAACTATGGCGTGTTTGTAAAATCGCTTTATTTAATTTTTCAAAAAGCCTTTAGAACTTGTTAGCTTCTACCTTCTAGTTTCTAGCATCAAGAAAGCGGTGTATTATGCCTATTTCCGAAAACGCCTTTAAGGAATACAAAGAAACAAAGCAAAAAGGGTTGAAAGACGACCTTATTTTAGCGTATGCTCCACTTGTTAAGCTTGTGGCAGGGCGGTTAAGCCTGCACATAGGAAGCAACGTAGAATATGAAGACTTGGTTAGTTATGGAATTCTTGGGCTTATAGATGCTATTGACAAGTTTGACTATGCAAAAGGCGTAAAGTTTGAAACATACGCTTCTTTAAGGATTCGTGGCGCAATTCTTGACAATATAAGAAAGCTTGACTGGGTTCCACGCTCTCTTAGGCAAAAAAGCAAGCAGTTAGAAGAAGCGTACAGGCAGTTTTACGCCGAAAGTTTTAGAGAACCTACAACAGAAGAACTTGCAGAAAAGCTTGGGCTTTTGCCAAACGAAGTTAATGAGCTTATAAAAAAATATTCTGTAGCTACTTTAATTTCACTTGATGAATATTTAGAGCACAACCAAGAGCTTGGCTTTAACCAAAGCTATTCATCTTACGAGCAAAGCCCAGAGCAAAGCTTTTTAAAAAAAGAGCTTACGGCTGCTCTTGCCGAAGTTATCGACAAGCTTACAGAAAAGGAAAAAACTGTTGTCACCCTGTACTATTATGAAGATTTAACGCTTAAAGAAATTAGCAAAGTTTTGGGAATTTCAGAGTCTAGGGTTTCACAACTTCACAGCAAGGCAGTTTTAAAAATGCAAAGTAAGTTGATAGGTTATAAGTCAATTTTATTCTCTACCTAAGGAAGTGTTATCATGGCTGATAAAAAAGATGAAAAAAGCAAAGTTGCTATAGAAGTAAGAGCCGATGGTATTTATATAATTATCGACAATTCAATGCCTCCAAAGGTTTCCCGCAAGGAAGTTCTTGGTGTTATTGAAGCATACGGTATTAAAGACATTGACTTTACAACAGTTAATGAAATTTTTAAGGACGATTCAAAGGTTATTCAAAAAAAGATATCGGAAAACACGCAAATTGTACAAAAAAAGGAAGCCATTGTTGTTGAAATTGCACGTGATAGAATGAGCGCTTCAATTAAGTTTAGCGAACCTGTAAATGGCGGTGCAATGGCAACAAAGGAAGAAGTAATGGCGGCACTTGCAGCAGGAAATGTAAAGTTTGGTATTGATGAAAGCACAATTGTCGGCTTGATGAAATCACACAGGTGGGGAGTTTCTTACAAAGTTGCAGATGGTAAAAAGCCTATAGATGGCAAAAACGGGTATATTGACTTTAACTTTAACATAGATAAAAAGAACCTAAAGCCAAAGCTTTTAGACAACGGAAACGTTGACTTCAGAAGCCTTAACCTTATTGAAATGGTTACTTCAGGGCAAAGGCTTTTAACTGTAATTCCGCCAGAAGACGGCGTGGACGGCTGTGACGTAGTTGGTACAATGATTCCTTACAAAAGGGGCAAAGCCGCACAGCCTGTTATTCGTGGGCAGAACGTGCGCTGGAACGCAACCGAAACAGAAGCATATGCTGACGTAAGCGGCCAAGTGCTTTATATTAACAGAAAATTATCTGTTTCACCTATACTTGAAATTCAGTCAAATGTTGACAACAACACAGGCAACATAAAGTTTAACGGCTCGGTTGTTATTCGTGGTAACGTTGTAACTGGCTTTACTGTAGAAGCTGACGGCAACATTGACATACACGGCACTGTGGAAGGTGCAAAAATTATTTCTGGCTACAACATTTTTTTAATGAGCGGAGTTCAAGGCGCAGACAAAGCCGAAATTATTGCAACAGGTGACATTACAACAAAGTTTGCAGAAAACTGCACGCTTAAAGCTGGGCGCAACATTATGGCAAACAGCATTATGCACAGCAACGTAAACTGTGACGGCAAGCTAGAGCTTGCTGGCAAAAACGGGCTTTTAGTAGGTGGCACAATTATGGTAACAGAAAAAATTACGGCTCGTGTAATTGGCTCTACTATGGCGACAAGCACAGAAATAACTGTCGGCAACGACCCTTCTAGGCTTGAAGAATACAAAGAGCTTACAGCAGAGTTTACAAAACAAAAGCGTGAGTACGACAAAGTAAACACGCTTATACAAAAGCTTTCTGACATGCACAAGCAAGCAGAGCTTCCAGAGGACAAAAAGAACACACTTTTAAAGTCGCTTAACTTGAAAAACTTTATGCGTGAACAGCTTGAAGAATTGCAAAAGCGAATTAATGAGCTTGTTCCAAAAATGGACGAAGGCAAAGGCGAAGTTGTTGCTTATGACGTTATTCACTCTGGTGTCAAAGTTACAATAGGCAACGCCGTAATGTTTGTTCGTGATGATTTGCAAAATTGTATATTAGTTAATAATTCTGGGAAAATTTCTATAAAGAGTGCGGTTTAGGGCAAGACATATTATAATTTGTTTACAACAGTTACTTACTACGCTACGCTGGCCGCATGAGCAAACTTTATTCAAAGTTTGTAGCACGAAGTATAAACTCGAAAAGAGAGGATTGATTTTATGTCAATTAGACCAGTAGACCTACAGGTTTTGGTTCAAAAAAGCTCCGAGGTAAACCGTGTGTCAAACGGCAGCGAACGCCATGATGCAAGCGCACAAGCTTTTGCAAACGTAATCAAGAAGGAAGTTTCGCAGCAAGAGCAGCAAGTTGTTCATTCGCACAAAACAGACAAAGACCCAGTAGACAAAGACGGCAAAGGCGGAAACGCCTACAGCAAAAAAAGCCGTGACAAAAGAGAAGAAAAAAAGGACGAATCTAAACAAGATAAACAGTACAAAGAAACGTCAATGTTTGATATGAAGGTTTAAACTATTAAGCAAGCTGTCCCCTCTCTGCTTTACAAGTTCGGCTTTTTTTGAGAGAGTGGGTTTGGGGGAGAGAACCTTTTTTCTCGTTTGAAAAAGGTTCTCTCCCCCAAGGTTTATATTCTTCTTTCAACAAAAGATAACATCTCCCATACTTTTTTAATATACTATAGCGATTCACTTTTTAACGATGCACACTGTATCGTCTAAAAAAGAATTGCTTAAAGAGGTAAGAAATGGACCCTTTACAAATTATGCTTTTTGTTACGCTCATACTTGGCATAGGGCTTGTATTGTTTTCGCTTATTTTGCCAAAGAATGAGCTTGAAACAAAAAACGACGAGCTTGAAACAAACGCCATAGAAGCAATAGACCGCTCTATTACCGAAATGGACAAAACTATGGACGAGTTTAACAACATGGCGCAAGATGTTTTTAAACAGCTTGACGAAAAGTATCAAGAGCTTTTGTTCCTTTATTCTTTAATTGAAGAAAAGAGGGCAGAAATTGCAGACATTTACGCCCAAACAGGCGGCGTAAAACAAAGCACACCTCCGCCAAAACCACAAGTCATTGAAAACAAGCCGCCGCAGTTCACAAACCCTAAGCACCAAGAAATTAACACGCTTGTTCAGCGTGGCTACTCTGTCGCCGACATTGCAAAAACGTTAAACATTGGTCAAGGCGAAGTTAAGCTTATTTTGGAGCTTGGAAAGGCAAGGTGAACGAATGAACAAAAGAGCAGTTTTTTGGCTTGGCTCAGGTTTAATTTTTGTTGCTGCTGCACTTTACTTTGCTGACAGCCTTTTTATCAAGCCGTATTATGCAAAGCTTTATTCAGGCACGGCTACAGCGCAAGTTCTTTCAGACGACGAAATTAAGCAGCGTGCTATGGAGCTTGGAATGATTCCTTTTGAGCAACTGCCAAAAACTAATTCCGCTACACAAACCCCCGAAAAGGAACAGCTGACAGACGAGGAAATTATTAGCCGTGCAGCAAGGCTCGGAATGAGTTTTGTTCAAGTAGTTGCTACAGAGCAAACTGCCGAACAGCCAGCAACTCAACAACCAACGCCACAGCCGTCAGCCGCTGGAAAAATTTCTGTTACAATTATGGCTGGTATGCCTGCGGTGCAAGTTGCTGAAATGTTTCAGCAAAACGGTGTTGTGTCTGATGCAAACGACTTTAAGCTTTATTTAATTGAACAAGCTGCTACAAGGGAGCTTCGTTCGGGCAACTACAATATTCCTGTTGGAAGCAGCTACGAGCAAATTCTTGACATTATTACAACTAGAAGAAGATAAAATTATTATGGGGTAATTAATCGTTAAGTACGCCCCTGCCTTAAAATAAAAGTTTTGTCCACTTATTCAAAAGTGGCGGGGTTTGGGGCAGCCCCCCCAAGGTCTTATTCAATTGCCTTTATCTGTTCACCAAGCCAAGTAAGGAGGATTTTATGGGCACTATTATTTTGATTAATGAAACGAACAAATATTCACAGGAAAAGTTGTTTAACAAAACAATTTTAGAGCATTTAGTAGGAAGCCTTTCAGAAGAAGGCTTCTCTAAAGTTTATGTAGGTTTTGACGAAGCCGTTGTAAAAAAAGAAACAACAAAAAGGGTTGTAGTTATAGAGGGTGACATGCCGCTTGTTAACCAGCAAGTAATTGAAAAGATACGTGAGTTTCACATTAAAGAAGGAAACGACGTTTCGCAAGTTTGTGCTAAAGGCAACGAAGAAACAGGTGTTTACATGTTCGAGCCAAAAATTCTTTTGGAGGTTTTTTCGTCCGAAGCTTACTCGCCAGAAAAAGGGATTGATGCTTCAAAAGCTTTGGCGTTTTTAGACGAAGAAGGCTACAAGTTTGGGCGTTTAAATTATGCCGAGGCAACCACGTTTTCAAGGGCAAGCGACGCTGTTGGCTACTGCAAAATTTCCGAACAACTAAAAGCAAAAATAAACTTTTCTCACATGAAAAATGGCGTTAAATTTGTTGACATAAACACAGCTTACATAGACGCAACTGTTAAAATTGGCGAAGGAACTGTAATTTACCCAAACACAACTTTGGAAGGCGAAACTGTAATTGGCAAAAACTGCACAGTTGGCCCAAGCAGTACACTTACAGACATGACAATTGCTGACAAAGTTACAATAAGCTACAGCGTTTTGCTTGAATCGGAAATTGGAAGTGAAACTTCGGTAGGGCCTTTTGCATACGTCCGCCCACACTGCAAAGTTGGCAGCCACTGCAAAGTTGGCGACTTTGTCGAGTTTAAAAATGCAGTTGTTGGTGATGGAACAAAAGCTTCACACTTAACATACATAGGCGATGCAGACGTTGGCAAAAACATAAACTTCGGTTGTGGAACTGTCGTTGTAAACTATGATGGCAAAAACAAGCACCGCACAATAATTGAAGACGACTGCTTTATTGGCTGCAACACAAACCTTGTATCCCCTGTTGCTGTTAAGCAAGGTGCTTTTATTGCGGCAGGCTCTACAATTACCGAAGACGTACCAGAAAATGCACTTGGAATTGCAAGGGCTAAGCAAGTTAACAAGCTTGGTTGGGAAAGACCTAAAAAGGTTGAAAAGAAGTAGTTGTTTATAAAGTAAGGGGCAATTTTAATTAACTATAGCAATTCCAGTTTATAACTATATTGGAAGGTGAAGCCAAACGCTTAGTCGTTTGGCATTTTTACTGATAGACAATGTCTTTTAAAACGGAATTGCTATAGCTGCTATGCAGCTAAAATTGTGACTTTTACAATTTACGTTGAGTAAAAGTTATTTTAAAAGAAATTATCCCATTTTTACAAATGATAAGGAGTGCAGCTTATGGGGGAAAACAGAAGCTTAGCAATTGACATTCTTAAAACTGTGGCTATTATCGGAGTTTTAGTTATTCATACATCTTCTGCTGGTTTTTTGGGATATGAAGCATTTACCCTTGACTGGTATACAACTATATTTTGGGGTAGTTTGGTACGGTTTAGTGTACCTGTCTTTTTTATGTGCAGCGGCGCTCTTTTGCTTAATAAAAAAGAAGTTAATGTAAAATTAATTTATACAAAATATCTGGTTAGAATAATTGTAGCAATGTTGGTTTGGGCATTTTTTTACGAAGCAATTGACATATATTTAAAATATTCTAAAACTGGTGTTTTTACGCCAGAGCTTTTTATTACTGCAATTAAAAACATACTCAAGTTTAACCAGCATTTCCACTTTTATTATTTGCATATAATTTTAATTGTCTATGCCTTTTTGCCAATAACAAAAGTTTTCACTGACAATGCGTCAAAACAACAGTATCAGTACGCCATTTTCATTTGGTTTGCGCTTGGAATTGTTTTTCCGTTTGCTAAACTGTTTTATCCATTTACACTTTTAAAAGGAATAACATATCAATATGGAATAAACATGACATATTCTGCCATAGGATATGGAATACTTGGGAACTACTTAAATAAGTATTACAAGAAGCAGCTGCTTCCGTATGCACTTTTGTTTGCTTTAGGGTTTGCAATTACTTTTTTAGGAACGGTTTATTTGGTGAAAATTAATTTTCCTGAAAATACAGCGTTTTGGGAAGGAATGTCGCCAGGCGTTTCGCTTATGTCAGCAGGGCTTTTTGGGTTTGTTCGTGTAAAGTTTGATGGTAAAGCTGCCCCAGCAATTATTAAAAAATTATCTTTAGCGTCGTTTTGTGTTTACTTGGTGCACGAAGCGTTTAATATTATGTTTAAAGAAAACAATATAACAATTTTTATTATGCCGCCTATAATTTCAATTCCGCTTTTGGTGTTTGTTAACTTATGTTTAAGTTACTCTGTGTACTTTGTTCTTTCCAAAATACCAATTGTGAAAAAGTATTTGATTTAGGGTGTGTGTCCTCACATAATTAAAAATCTGCTCGAAAGTCCACACTAATAGATTTACCAAACATACACTAGTAAAATTGGCGGTTTACAAAAAAGCAAACCGCCTTAAAATTTAACTCCCTGCACTTTCGTAAGCCGAAATGCCCTTATTCCAAACAAAAATTGAAGCAACCAAAAATGCAACAGAAACTAAAACCGTCAACCCGATGTTAAACAATGGGTTTTCCCCCGTAAGCACATAAAGCGCAGGGAAGTACGACGTAAGCGCAAACGGAACAAAGTAAGTAAGCACAGTTTGTATTGGCTTGTTATAAATGCTTACAGGGTATTTTACAAACTCGTTAACCATGTAAAACATGAACGTAATGTTTCCGCTTTTTTTAATCCAAAAGGAAAGTGCTGTAGTTGCAATTTTTATGCTAGTGTAAATTAACGTAGCAAACGGAATTACAACAATTAAAAGCAAAACCTTAAAAATGCTCCACTCAATTGCAAGCTTTGGCATAGCAAAAACCATTAGCAAAATGCCCATTGTAAGCTCGCCGAAAGCATCAACTTGAAACCTTTCCACCAAAACGTGGAACAGCGTGTTTATAGGCCTTGTAAGGTACTTGTCGAACTGCCCTTTCATAACTGTAAAATGTGCAGTATGCCAAAGGTTGTCAAACAGCAAATGGTCAATGCCCTTTGGA
This sequence comes from uncultured Defluviitaleaceae bacterium, assembly GCA_964492715.1. Classification (GTDB taxonomy): domain Bacteria; phylum Bacillota; class Clostridia; order Lachnospirales; family WRBF01; genus CAZBLK01. Next base: position 13,611 of record CAZBLK010000007.1, read on the forward strand.
ATTAGCGAAAAGCCGTAAATAAAAACAACTTGTTCAAACGACCAACCAACAAGGTTTGGTATTTTGCTGAAAATAATTGTAAGGAAAACTATGTTAAAAAGCTGGTTTGTCAAAAAACCAATCACGCCTGTTAAAAAGTCGCCACGATATTCCGAAAACCTTTTTAGTTCTTGAGTAATAAAAATACCATAAAGTTTAAACATACGTTTAATTTGCCTCATGTTACCCTCCTTGAACAGTAAGCCTTTTGTGGACACCACTCCAAATTAGCTTTGACAACAGCCAAAAGAAAACACACCAAAAAATTTGTAGCCCTATGTAAAAGGCAAGCTCTTTTCCTTTGTACACTCCAATGTAAACCATTACAGGGGTGTATGCCAAAGATGCAAACGGCAAAATTGTAAGCACCTTTGCAGCCATTTCAGGGAAAAACGAAAGCGGAATATACATTCCCGACAAAAATCCTACAATTGTGTTTTTCATCATACTAGAGCCCCACATATTTTTAAAAACAAAAGCTGTAAACCCATAGCAAATATTGAAATAAAAGTTTATCAAGTAAGCCAAGCAAGAACTTAAAGTAAACAATAAAAACGTATGCAGCTTAACAACTACAGCCCCTGTTGTAAAAAAATTGTAAACCTCAACGCCCACAATAAGTGGTGTAAATACAATAAAAAGTGTAATAAGCTTGTTGCCCAGCTCTTGAAACAAAAACGTTGCGTTGTAACTTATCGGCTTTATTAACCGCATAGAAATTGAGCCGTCCAAAATTTCCTCACCTATAGCATAAGAGCTGTAGCTTGAAACTAGCATGTTTGTTAAATACATTAAAAATATGTAAACTATCATTTGCTCCAGCGAAAAACCCATAAATATTTCGCTTTTGGACGACAAAAAAATTGCCTTCCAAATAAACAACGAGACAAAGCAGTACATTATGTCGCCAAAAACCCAAAACAATGTGTTAACCCTGTATGAAAGTGCTTGCTGAATTCCAGCGTTTACAAACTGCTTAAAAATTGTAAAGTGTTTAGCCATTTACAACAATCTCCTTTTTATAGAGATTTTTTATTATTTCTTCAATGTTAGCGTCTTTTACATTTATGTCCTTTACAGAAATTTTTGACAAGGTGTAATAAACCATGTCAGAAACTGAAACGGCTGTGCTGTTAAACCTTACGTTAAAAACGTTTCCTTCGGCGTTTACTGATATGTCGTCATTTTTAAGGTTAAACTGCTTTTCGTACAGCAAAATGTCAAGGCAGTTGTCTTGGTTTGCCGCAAAGCTTAGTTCACGCATTTGCCCGTACTCGCTTTTAAGCGTGGCAACAGAGCCGTCATAAATTTTTTTGCCGTTGTCTATCATTACAATATGGTTTGAAAGAAGCTCAATGTCGCTTAAATCGTGCGTTGTAAGAATGACGGTAGTTTTTTCTTCTTTGTTTATTGTTTCTATAGCTTTTCTAATGTTGTCTTTTACAACTACATCAAGCCCAATTGTAGGCTCGTCCAAAAAAAGCACCTTTGGGCTGTGCAGTAAGGACGCCGCAATGTCGGCACGCATTCTTTGACCCAGCGACAAAGTTCTAACAGGGCTAGTTATAAATTTTTCAAGCTCCAGCACTTCGTTCAAAAAATCCATTCTTTTTTTAAAGGAAGTGTCGTCCACTTCGTACATTACTTTTAAAACGGTGTAAGTTTCACGCAGAGGCAAGTCCCACCAAAGTTGAGTTCTTTGCCCAAAAACTACGCCTATGTTTTTTACATAATTTGTTCTGTCATGTCTGGGGCTTTTTCCATCAATAGAACACTCGCCAGAAGTCGGGGTTAAAATGCCAGTAAGCATTTTTATTACAGTAGACTTTCCAGCGCCATTTGGCCCTATAAAGCCAAGAATTTCACCTTTTTCAACGTTAAAAGAAATGTCGTTTACTGCCATAATTTTTTTTACGCTTGGGCTAAACAACGCTTTAATGCTTCCTTTAAGTCCTGCTTGTTTTTCTACCTTTGTAAATTGCTTGCATAAATTTTTTACTGAAATCATTTTGCCCCTCCTTTTGAATGCTTAACCTTGAAAGTTCAAATAATTATATCAAATTTAGTTGCAGTTGGAAAGTATTTTGCATACAAAAAATGAATTATTTCGTTATTTTTATTTCCATGCCTTGTATAATTATCGAATAAATTGGTTTGTGCTTAAATAATACGTAATTTTTTGCGGATAATAAATTCCTTATTTTTGAATATATTTACAGCCCACTGGCAACAATAACCATATGAATTTTAAAGACTAAATGGGGTGGAGAAGTATGTTTAAAAAACTTATGGTGTGGTTTAAAGAAGAACGGCAAATTATTTTTGCATCAATAGTTGCAGGCTTTGTTTTAACTTTGTTTATTAGCTTTTGCACATATGCTTATTCGGAAAATGTTCAAACGAGCATAGCTGAAGAAATAATTCGCTTACACGTAAAGGCAAACAGCGACAACGACTACGACATTGCTTTAAAAGAAAAGGTAAAGGACGAAATTTTAAAACGGCTTGAAGACGGCTTGGCAGACTCTAAAAGCAAGGTGCAAACAAAAGAGTTTTTGCAGAGCAATCTTACATTTATAGAAGAAGTAGCTAACGAGGTTGTAACAGAAAGTGGCTATAGTTACCCAGTTAAAGCTTATTTGACGAACGACTTTTTCCCAACAAAAGCTTACGGTGATGTAAAGCTTCCTGCTGGGGAGTACGAAGCTTTGCGTGTTGACATTGGAGAAGCCGAAGGAAGCAACTGGTGGTGTGTAATGTTCCCACCGCTTTGTTACGTTGATGTAACGAAGAAAACGCTTTCAGACAGCGAAAAAAGCACGCTTAAATACATTCTTACAAGTGATGAATACGAGCTTGTAACTAACGGCAAAGAGCCGACGGTTGAAGTTAAATTTAAAATTGTTGAGTGGTGGCAGAAGCAAAAGCAAAATGATTTTGAAAAACAGCAAAAGTCTATGCTTGTGAAAAAGTAGGTGTGATATGTTTTTTTTAAACGTTAAATTTCAAAGGTATTTATATTTGACCTTGGTGTCAGTGTTTATGATTGGGGCATTTCAAATTTACGCAAGCGGCCTTAGTTTAGAAAACAAAGCAAATGAGGCGGAAGCTGCCGACATTTACGCAATTGCACGGCTAATTTCTGCCGAAGCACATGGCGCAAGCTACATTGAGCAAGTTTCATTAGGTGCGGTAATTATGAACAGGGTAAAAAGTGGTGAATACCCAAACACTGTATCTGGTGTAATTTACAAGCCCGGGTCTTTTGCGGCAATGCAGACGGAAAAGGCGGCGCTTATTCCAACTAAGTCTGCGCTTTCGGCTGCTCGAGATGCTTATTTTGGGCTTGACCCTACTTTTGGGGAAGTGGACGTTAGGAATTAAGACCTTGGGGGGACGGTAAAGATTAAGACCTTGGGGGCGCTACCCCCAGACCCCCGCAAGGGGCTTGCCCCTTGACCCTTTTTTTAAGAGAAGGGATTTTCTTATAGATAGGTGATTTTGATGCAGGAAAGGGCAAGAGCTAACTTTTCATATATAATAATTAGTGTGCTTTTGGTAATAAGTTTGCTTGCCTTTGGTTATCAGTTGCAAGAAAAGGATAGGTACAAGCAACTTTTGGACAACGCATACCGTTCTAGCTTGTACAAGGTGGCAGACAACGTTAGCAATGTGGCGCAAACGCTTGAAGCAATTCAGCTTGCAAGGGCAACCGAGCAAAACTTTGCGATGTTTGCACGTGCATGGGAGCAGTCTAAGGCGGCGCACGAAACTTTGGCGGCTCTTGCGTATAATGACGAAACTATTTCAGGTGCATTGGGCTATTTAAACGAAGTTTCAAACGTGTGCTACGCAATGATGAAAAAGGGTGTCCATAAAGAGCAGCTTTTAACTGAGGAATGGCAAGCGTTAAGCCGCCTTGAAGGAGAAGCAAAGCAGCTTTCTGCTGCGCTTAACACAGCACTTGCAGAAGTTTCTTTGGCACGAAACATTTCATGGGACAGGCTTGCAAGCGAAAATGGTGTAGCTAAACAGGAATATAAAGGGCGTGGGCTTGCGGCAAAGCCGCTTTTAGGTTCGATTTCCAGCGTTTCAAATGCTTTTATAACTGATGAAAAAACTTATAGAGAGCAAGAAGCTTTGCTTGATGAAACATATATAGACGAGCAAACAGCTTTTCAGCTTGTGCTAAACATACTTATGGGCTACGACATAGATACTATAGTTTTTATAGAAAGTTATGGCTACGAGCCTATACCGTGTTATTCGTATGAGGTGCGGCTTAAAAACCAAACCGAGCCAACCATTTGGCTGAAATTATCAAGGCATGATGGGCGGCTTATTTCACTTATTGAAAACACAACAGGCACACAAATAGAACCGCTAACTTTAGACACAGCAATGAATGCGGCAACAAAGTTTCTTTCCATAAACGGTTTTGAAAACATGCACTGCTTTTTGTACAACGCTTTTGACGACGAAGTTTACTTTAACTTTGCACCTTTAGAAAACGGCGTACTGCTTTACCCAGACCAAGTTGTTTTAAAAGTTTCTTTAAATAGTGGAAGTATTTCATTTTCTGCAAAAGATTATGTAAAAAACCATAGAGAGCGTGGGCTAAACCAGCCTAAGCTTTCACAAAACGAGGTTATGGAGCTTGTTTCAAACCAGCTTGACGTAAAAAACGTGCGGCTTGCACTAATTGAAAATGAGTATGGAAACGAAGTTTTGTGCTACGAGGTTGAAGGTATTTTTAATGGTACTAGCAGGTATTTTATTTATTTGAATGGTGACAACGGTGGCGTTGAGCTTGTTGAATGACAGTAAAAACGCCCAAACAAAAGACGATTACGGTTGTATAACTTGGTATACACTCCTCCTGGAATGACATGGGTTTAGCCTGTGTCATTTTTTTGGTTTAATTCTTACTTAATTTATAGTATTGACTGTTTACATAGGTATACCTATATTTTATAATTTTGAGTAATTCAATCATGAAAGCTATAGTAAAGAGGGGCTAACATATGAAATTTGAAAGAATCCGCAACTTGCGTGAAGATTGCGACTTTACACAAACAAAAGTTGCTTCATATTTATACATTAAACAAGCAACATATTCCGATTATGAAAGCGGTAACATAAACGTGCCTATAGAAGCAATAATAAAGCTTGCACAGCTTTATGGCGTAAGTGTCGATTATTTAGTTGGGCTGACAGACGTAAAAAAGCCTTACCCACGAAAGTGACTAAATGGGTTTAGCTTGTGTCATTTTTTGTTACCTCAAAATTTCTTCAAGCCTGCTTATTTCTTTGTTATCGGCAGAAAAAGCGACAATATCCAACTGCGGTTCTTTAAATTTGCTCATGTCTACAACCCATGCTCTTAAATTACTTTTTTCAGTTTCAACAATTCTAGCTTCGTTAGAAGCCTCGCCGTACCTTTCCGAAACTTGTATTTTAGAAATATCGGCGTTTGAAATTATTCCAAAGTTTAGTGGATAATAATTTCCTTGACTTTCTGTAATACTTTGATAAGTAAACCCTTGCCTTCTTAAAACTTCGTCTGCGTCGCCTATCATTCCGCTGTAAACAGTGTTGTAACCAGCAAAACCTTTTTTAACTAATGCAAAGCATAAATCTTTTTCGCTGAACTGGTGATAGAGCACAAGGGTGAAGTCTTTTACCTTTTCTTGGTGGATTATATCTATTTTTTCGGGGTGTGATGAATACAATACTTCTTGCAAAGTTTTTGGGCCTTGTTTATAATTCTTATAACCAAGGTTTACAACGAAAAATGTGAAAAATGTTAGCATAAAAATTAACCTAACTATAGTAATTCTTCGCATAAGGCTAGTCCTTTCAGTTTAAGTTGTAACTCTACCTATTAACGACATTGACTAGGGAAGCAAATCACCAACTCAGTTTCCGCCTACCCAACAATGTCCGAAACAAGCAGCTCCATGTCATAAAGCCCTGCGCCTTTAAACGCCAAAAACTTCGCCGCCTTCAAAGCACCAACAGCAAAAAGCTCCTTCGACTGGGCTTGATGCGAAAAAGACATAACCTCGTCTTTGCCAGCAAAAATTACTTCATGCTCACCGACAATTGTTCCGCCACGCACTGCACTAATGCCAATTTCCTCACGTTTACGCTTTTCCATTACTTTGCTTCTGTCGTAATTGTAATCAAGTGTGTTTTCTTCCGAAAGTGAACTTTTTATAGAGTCGGCAAGAAGAATTGCTGTTCCACTTGGCGCATCAAGCTTTTCTCGGTGGTGCTTTTCAATTATTTCAATGTCAAATCCACTTTCATAAAGGGACTTTGAATATTTTTTTAATATGCTGACGAGCAAGTTTACACCAAGCGACATGTTTGCAGACTTAAAAATTGCAACACTTTTAGCCGCCTCGTTAATTTTTTCCATAGTTTGCTCTGTAAGCCCTGTTGTGCAAATTACGGCTGGTATTTTACTTTTTACCGAATAGTCAAGCAGCAAAGGCACAGCACCTGCATACGAAAAGTCGATTATAACGTCTGCATTTTCTGTACATTCGTCCAAACAAGCGTATGTAGGGAAGGGCATTTGCAAAGAAGGGTAGGCTGCATCAACGCCCGCAACAATTTCAATTTCGGCATCAGCTTGTGCAAGGCTAGTAATAACCCTTCCCATTTTGCCTAAATAACCATGTATTAAAAGCTTAATCAAAACATAACCTCCATAGTAATAAAACCTAAAAACCTTGGGGCGCTCCCAAAAAACGGGTCAAGGGGCAAGCCCCTTGCGGGGGTTTGGGGGCAGAGCCCCCAAGGTCTTACATCTTAAATCATTCCATACCTCATAAGCTCCTGCCGTAAAACTTCAGCACAACTGTCCTCAACATCAACAAGCGGCAACCGACACTTGCCAACATCAAGCCCCATCATGTTTAAAGCCGCCTTAACAGGCATTGGGCTAACTTCCATAAAGAGCGCACGCACCAACCCATTAATTCCAAGCTGTAGCTTTAACGCCGTTTCCAAGTCCTTATTAAAAAATGCCTCAACCATGTCATGCACTTGCTTTGGCGCAACGTTTGCAACTGTTGAAATTACACCTTTACCGCCAAGCGAAAGTACAGGCACTACGTGGTCGTCGTTGCCTGCGTAAATGTCAAGCTTGCCTTCGCAACGCTCTGCAATTTCAGCAATTTGCACTATGTTACTGCTTGCTTCTTTTATTGCAACAATGTTTTCAACGTTTGAAAGTTGTTGTGCAGTCTTTGGCAAAATACTAATTGATGTTCTTGCCGGCACGCTGTAAAGAACAATTGGCAAGCCAACGCTTGCTGCAATTGCTTCATAGTGCGCTACAAGCCCTTTTTGCGACGTTTTGTTGTAGTACGGTGTAACAATTAAAAGCCCGTCTGCCCCAGCTTTTTCTGCACCTTTTGAAAGTTGAATGCTATGCTCTGTGCAGTTGCTTCCTGTTCCTGCAATTACAGGAACACGCTTTTTTGTAAAGTCAACAGCCGCTTTTATTACTTCAAGCTGCTCATCTTCCGAAAGTGTAGAAGCTTCGCCAGTTGTACCACATGTAATTATTGCGTCAATGCCGTTTTCAATTTGGCGGTTTATCAAGCGTTCATAACAGTCAAAATTTACTGAGCCGTCAGCGTTAAACGGTGTTACAATTGCAACGCCTGCCCCCTTAAAAATTGTCATAAATTCCCCCTCCTATATTTTTTATGTACAAGCTTTTCCGTTCATACTATAGGAAAAGCATTAAATTTAAACCAATAACTCTGCAATTTGCACAGCGTTTGTAGCCGCACCTTTTCTTACATTGTCAGCAACCACCCATAAGTTTAAGCCATTGTCAACAGTGTCGTCACGCCTAATGCGCCCGGCAAAAACTTCGTCCTTGCCCTCGGCTGTAAGCGGCATTGGGTATTCAAACTTAGAAGTGTCGTTTTGCAACACAAGACCTTTTGTATTTTTAAGAAGCTCTAAAACTTCATTCATTTCAAACGGATTTTCAAACTCAACATTTATAGAAACACAGTGACCAAACTTTACAGGAACACGAACAGTAGTTGCCGTAACTTTTATATCAGGAGCGTGCAAAATTTTCTTTGTTTCAAAAACCATTTTCAATTCTTCCTTTGTGTAGCCGCTTTCTGTGAAAACGTCAATTTGCGGAATAATGTTTCCGGCGATTTCGTACCTAAAAGTTGTGTTGCTTGACTTGCCGTAAGTTCCGTCTTCAAGGTCTTTTATACCGCCCATTCCTGCGCCCGAAACTGATTGGTACGTCGAATAAATTACACGTTTAATTTTAAAGGCTTCATGAAGCGGTTTTAAAGCAACTACAGCAGGAATTGTAGAGCAGTTTGGGTTTGCAATAATTCCGCTGTTTAACTTAACGTCCTCTGGGTTTACCTCTGGAACAACAAGCGGCACGTCGTCGTGCTGACGCCAAAAAGAGCTGTTGTCAACGACTACACAGCCAGCTTTAGCAGCAAAAGGTGCAAAGTGTCCGCTTGTTCCGCCGCCTGCGGAAAACAGCGCAACGTCAATTCCCCGTCCGTCAAAAGACGTTTCTTTAAGTTCTTCAACAACGTATGTTTTGCCACGAAACGTAAGCTCTGCGCCTGACGACCTTGCAGAAGCCATTACATAAAACTCGTTTATAGGGAAATTCCTTTCTTCAAGAACTTTTAAAAAAGTTCTGCCAACCATTCCAGTTGCGCCTACTACGGCAACGTTAAGTTTTCTCATGCTAATTCTCCTTGGACTTAAAGATTTAAAGATTCTAAAGATTAAGACCTTAGGGGCGCTGCCCCTAAAACCCCGCAAGGGGCTTGCCCTTGACCCCTTTTTTTAAAAGACTTTCCTGCCTTTGATTTTTATATGCCAATTATTTCTACTATTTTTTTGTTTATTTCTTCTGGTGCAAGCATTTTGCCGTCTTCCATACAGTTTACTATATGGAGGTTTTTATGTTCTTGTGCAAGCGATAAGTAAAGCTTGCGTGTTTTATCCATAAAGTCTGCCGAGCTTTCGTAGACATCAAGGTTTTCGCCTACATAGTCACGAAAGCCTTTTTTGCCTACGTTTTCCATTGAAGTGTTTTTGTCAATGTCTAGCACAATGTACATGTGCGGCGTTGGCAGACCCAGCACTTCATGCTCCAGTTTAAAAACCCAGTCGGCAAAAGCTTTTTGGTCGTTTGCCCTTGCGCCTTGGTACACAGCGTTTGATAAAGTGTACCTGTTTAAAAGTACGTAGTCAAAGTTTTTTAAACCGTGGTTTTGTTCTAGCTTGTCAAAGCAATGCTTACGGTCCATGGCGTACCACAGCGCCATGGACTTTGCGTCAACACAATCTGCCGAAGCCGCACCATTTCCAGAAAGCATTTCCCCAACTTCTTTTCCAAAAAAACTTTCGTATATTGGAAAAGAAAGCGTTGCACATGTTTTGCCTTTTTGCTCAATAAAATTAGCAAGCAAGTTAAACTGTGTGCCTTTGCCAGAGCCGTCAATTCCTTCAAGTGCGATTATCCTTTGTGACATAATTTTCCTCGTTTCAGTTTTAAAGCTTTATAATATTTATTCAGAGTCTATAGGTTGCAAATTAAACAAATAACTATGCTCTGTGTCTGTAATTTCAATAGCCATTGGATACTCTTTATAGCCCTCTGCTTTAAGTGTTACTACGTGCACACCGTATTGCAAAGGAATTGTAAGCGGTGCTACCCCAACATAAGCGTTGTCTATAAACACGTCAGCGTTAACAGGTGCTGTTGAAATTAAAAGCCTGCCCATTAAAAGCGTGTCTTCAACTATTTTTTGAAGTTTTGCTGTAACAACTGCTGGGTTTTGTGCAACCACAGCTTTAGCTTCGTAAGGCTCGTAGCCTTCCTTTTCAACTTTAATTGTGTATTCGCCGTAGTCTAAAGGAATTTGCCCAGTAAGCTCTGTTTTTGTGCCGTCAATGTAAATTGTTGCACCTTCTACGTCAACATCAATTGTAATAACCCCTCTTTTAAGCTGAATTTCCGAAAGGTCAACAGTTGACGTTTCCCCAAGCGAAACTGTAACCTCTGTAATAAATGGGTCAATGTTTGCGCCTTTTATAACAATTTTGTGGCTGCCCTCTAAAAGCTCAATTTTTTTTGCTTCGTCAAGCGCCCTAAACACGGTTGTGTCAACTTCAATTGTTCCATCTTTTATTTTGTCGCCGTTTACAACCTCAAGTGTGCCGTGACCATTTGCAAGCTCTATAAACAAAAGCTTGTTTTTTAAGCCCCTAACTGTAACATAGTCCATTGGGCTTAGTTGCGAAATGTTGTAGTTGCCGCCACGAAAAACTGAAATTAAGTTGCTGTCGTATCCATAAACGTCGTTTCCAATTGTAATTGCCGACTTTGCTATGTCAACCCTTACATTTTTAACGTTTTTAAACTCCCATGCAGCCGTGCTTTCATAAACAGCAGTTAAGTTTCCGTTTCGTGCGTCAAACTTAACGTCCATAATGTCGCCAGCTTTAAGCTCGGCAAAAACAAGCATTTGCCCATATTTATCCGAAATCTTTGTAGTTACATCTGCATATAAATTATACTGTTTGCTCGTTTCTATATCAAGCACTTTTATTTGGCTTGTTTCGCTGGAAGTTTCCAAAATTAGCGTGGTTAGTTCTGTAAGTTCAATTTCGTCTTCTATTGCTACTTCTGTTTTAATTGGTGTTTCTGTTTGAACAATGTTTTTTGCACCGCTATCTTTGGATAAAAACTTGTTAAACACAATAGAAAAAACAGTAATGCTTATTATTACGCCAAAAATAATTGTAACAACGTAAAAAACTGCAAGCTGTGATTTTTGCGGCTTCACACGACGCTGCTCTGGTCTTTTTTGCCGCACCTGTGTTTTTTCAAGCGGTTTAAGTGATAAATCTTCAAAAACTTTTGTTTCCGACGGTGTGTAGTACACGCCGTCACGCTCGTAATCTTTTATGCTTTTTTTAGGGCGGTTGTTTCCCCCACCTTTTTTTGAGTCCATTTGTCACCTCTTGTTTTTGTATTGCTTCAAAGCTGAATATAAATTCAGTATATTTTATTATCGCAATTTGAATAAACTGTTCACCATTATGCGTAAAAATCGTTGAAGCGTTCGATATTTTTGTGGCAAAATCATTTGGTGAATATAAAAACTCAAATTGCTATATTATTATTTTAAACTTTTTAAGGTGAATATGCAAGGGGCGTGAGGAGTGCAAAAAACATAAAAAAAGTACCCCTTGTACTAACTCCGATTAAAGGGTAATAACTTCCAAGCAAAACGTATAAAAGGATACTGAAAACTACAACGGTACTTTTGCTAAAATTTTACAGGTGTTATACTATTTTATTTTAAAAATATACATTTAAAACTATTGAATTTATGTATAAAAAAATGTATAATGTATATATAATAAATAGGTGCTAACGGTTGGAACGTTAACACCTAGCACAGCCAATAGACAGTTGGCTTATCTTAATTTTTGTTTTAATTATTAATCAAAATAACCGCAACCTTTGTGATTGGGCGGTTATTTTTTTGAGTTCTTTTCATTCATTAATTCTACAATTAGTAACCCAAAGGTTAACATAAGCATTAATGCTTGATAAGTCGTCATGTGCTCACCCCCTTTCGGGGTTAAGCCAACCGCCCTATTGGTGTGCGTCCACATTTTACCATTTATCTCTACAAAAAACTACAATAATATTAGAAATACTTTTATATAAATTTTTATAAAGCCCCCCATTTCTAAATTATTTACAAAGTTTTACCCTTACGAGAATCAAACATATAGCAATTTTTATCAAGCCTAAACAAAGCTTTTTTATACTTGCCAAGTTTTGTACGAATGTTTAAAACATATTCTCTAACAATTTCCTCTGCATCATTGCTAACTCCGTTCCACACCGCATTGTAAAGCTGCTCGTGGTCAAACTGCTTTGTTTCGTTTTTCACCATAAAAATAAGCATGTCAAACTCTTTTTCTGTAAGCCTTATAGGTTGAGCATCTGCAAACATAGTTCGCCTAACTTCGTTAATAATAAAAGGCCCAGTCTCAATAATTGCTTCGTTTTGCTTGTCCGAATGTCTTGAACGTAACGTAGTTTTAATTTTTAGTGCCAACTCTGTTGGGCTGAACGGTTTTAAAATTCGGTCGTCGGCACAGTAAAGCTTCATATGCTCAATGTCACTTTCTGTAAAAGCACCCGAAAGCATAATTACAGGCACGTTGCTTCTTTCTCTTATATAAATAAGTGTTTCAAGCCCGTCCATAACAGGCATAACAATGTCAAGCAAAACAAAATCATAATGCCCTTTCAAAAGCTTTTCAATTGCAACTTGCCCGTTTTCTGCTTCGTCAGCAACATAGCCCTCTTTAGCCAAATATGTTTTTATTAAAGAACGTACAATCTTTTCATCATCTACTATTAAAGCTCGCATATTTACCCCCCCCTAAAGCGGATTTTTGGCAAACAAGGCAACTACAGCGTTTTTAATACTACTAGTTTCAAACAGCACTTGCGTGCGTTGTTTCAATTCCGTTTTACCCACCTTTTTACCCACCTTGTATGAAATAAAAACACAAAATTATTGGGCTTTTGGCTTTCTTTTGCCAATATCGTAAAATACTGGAATTGCTATAATATAAATTATATCAAAAATATTATTTTTAAACCATAGCAAAATTAAAAAAATACTCTTTTTTTATGGACTATAATATGTTATATTCTATTTATAAAAAGAAACAAAATTAGTCTAAATAGGAGGCTGTTTTATGGGAGAAAGCTTTGGAACACTGGAGCAACAACAAAAGCTTCTTAACGTCATCATGGAGAACCAAGACAAAAAGGGTGCATTAATTCCTGTTTTACAAAAGGCGCAAGAAATTTATGGCTATCTACCTATTGAAGTTCAAAGCATTATAGCAAATGAAATGAGAATCCCCCTTGCTAAAATTTATGGGGTTGTTACATTTTACACTCAATTTTTCCTCAATAAAAAAGGCGAGCACCAGATTAATGTTTGTTTAGGCACGGCATGTTATGTAAAAGGAAGCGGCAAAATTCTTGAAAAAATTGAAGATAAGCTTGGAGTAAAAGTTGGTCAAACTTCATCGGACGGCAAATTCAGCGTTGACGCAACTCGCTGCATTGGTGCGTGCGGTCTTGCCCCTGTTTTAACAATTGGCGAAGACGTTCACGGCAGGCTTGCCGAGGACGACATTTATCAAATTTTAGACAAATATATGTAAGGGAGGAAACAAGATGAACTTTAGAAGCCATGTTATGGTGTGCGGCGGAACAGGCTGCACAGCGTCAGACTCACCTAAAATTATTGATGTAATGGAAGCCGAGCTTAAAAAACACGGGCTTGAAAACGAAGTTAAAATTGTTCGCACAGGCTGCTTTGGGCTTTGCGAAGTTGGACCAATTGTTATTGTACACCCAGAGGGCGTTTTTTATAATAAAATTAAGTCAGACGACGTAGCCGAAATAGTTTCCGAACATTTGTTAAAAGGCAGAATTGTAAAAAGGCTTATCCACCAAGACACCCACGACGGCGACACAATTAAGTCAATCAACGAAACTGGCTTTTACAAAAAGCAGCTTCGTATTGCGCTTAGAAACTGCGGTTTAATAAACCCAGAAGAAATTGAAGAATACATTGCAATGGACGGCTACCAAGCGCTTGGAAAAGTGCTTACAGAAATGACACCGGAAGCTCTTATTCAAGAAATTAAAAAGTCGGGGCTGCGTGGACGTGGCGGCGGCGGTTTCCCAACTGGAATGAAGTGGGAAATTACAAGCAAAGTAGAAGACGAGCAAAAGTACGTAATTTGTAACGCCGACGAAGGCGACCCCGGCGCATTTATGGACAGAAGCATTTTGGAGGGCGACCCTCACTCTGTTATTGAAGCAATGGCTATTGCTGGCTACGCAATTGGCTCTGACAAGGGCTATGTATACATTAGAGCCGAGTACCCAATTGCCGTTGACAGGCTTAATGTTGCAATTAATCAAGCTAGAGAATATGGGCTTTTGGGCAAAGACATTTTTGGAACAGGCTTTAACTTTGACATAGAAATTAGGCTTGGGGCAGGTGCGTTTGTTTGCGGCGAAGAAACTGCTTTAATGTCTTCTATCGAAGGCCGACGTGGCGAACCTGTTTTAAAACCTCCATTCCCAGCAGAGCGTGGGCTTTGGGGCCACTCCAGCATGATAAACAACGTTGAAACGTATGCAAACATTCCTGTTATAATTAACAAAGGCGCAGACTGGTTTTCTGAAATAGGCACAGAAAAAAGCAAAGGAACAAAAGTTTTTGCCCTTGGCGGAAAAATTGCAAACACAGGGCTTATTGAAATTCCAATGGGAACAACGCTTAAAGAAATTGTTTATGAAATTGGTGGCGGCGTTCCAAACGGAAGGAAGTTTAAGGCGGCACAAACTGGCGGCCCATCTGGCGGTTGCTTGCCGGCAGAATTAATTGATATTTCAATTGACTATGACTCGCTTTTAAAAGTTGGCTCAATGATGGGCTCCGGCGGGCTTATTATAATGGACGACACGACATGTATGGTTGACATTGCTCGTTTCTTCCTTGAATTTACAGTTGATGAGTCGTGCGGAAAGTGTACTGCTTGCCGTGTTGGCACAAAACGTTTGTTTGAGATTTTAACAAAAATTACAGAAGGCAAAGGAACAGAAGAAGACATTGAAAAGCTTGAGCAATTAAGCAAAGTTATAAAAATGTCATCTCTTTGCGGACTTGGACAAACAGCACCAAACCCTGTTTTGTCTACATTACATTACTTTAAAAATGAATATATCGCTCACGTTAAAGATAAGCGTTGCCCAGCAGGGGTTTGTAAGGCGCTTTTGAGCTACCAAATCGACCCAGAAAAGTGCAAGGGTTGTAACATTTGCGCTAAAAACTGCCCTACAAATGCAATTTCAGGCAAAATTAAGTCACCGTATGTTATAGACCCTGAAGCGTGCATCAAGTGCGGTGTTTGTGTTGAGAAATGTCCGTTTAACGCTATTTCTAAGTAAAAAACGCTATAAGGAGATGATTTCATGGGGAACATTAATGTAACGATAAATGACATACAAGTTTCGGTTCCTTCAGGCACAACTGTTTTTGAAGCAGCCAAAATGCTTAATATCCATATACCTACTTTATGTTACTTAAACTTGCACGACTTAAACGCTGTAAACAAGGCGGCTACATGCCGTGTTTGCCTTGTTCAAGTTGAAGGGCGTGCAAACCTTGCTCCATCGTGCTCTACGCTTTGCACAGAAGGCATGGTTGTGCACACAAACACATCAGAAGCTGTTTTGGCTAGGCGTACAATGGTTGAACTGCTTCTTTCAAACCACCCATTTAACTGCTTAATTTGTGAAAAGAACTTGAACTGCCAGCTTCAAAGGCTTGCGTCTGAGCTTGGTGTAACAGGCGACCTTAAATACAGAGGCGTTCAATCAACTTATAAAAAAGATTATTCAAGCAAGTCAATTCGCCGTGAGCCAGACAAGTGCATTATGTGCCGCCGCTGTGAAGTAATGTGCAACGATGTGCAAACTTGCGGAATACTTTCTGCTGTTGACCGTGGCTTTGACACAGTTGTAAAACCAGCGTTTTCACTTCCGCTTGCCGACACTATGTGTACTTTCTGCGGACAGTGCGTTGCTGTTTGCCCAACTGCGGCTTTAACAGAAGTTAACAACATTAGAAACGTGTGGGAAGCTATAAACAACCCAGAGAAACACGTTATCGTACAAACTGCGCCTGCTGTGCGTGTTGCACTTGGTGAGGCGTTTGGCTACGAGCCTGGAACAAGTGTTACAGGAAAAATGGTTACTCTTTTAAGGAAGCTTGGCTTTGACAAAGTGTTTGACACCGACTTTGCCGCTGACCTTACAATTATAGAAGAAGCGTCAGAAGTTGTGCATAGAATACAGCACAACGGCAGGCTTCCAATTCTTACAAGTTGCTGCCCTGCGTGGGTTAAGTTTTTTGAGCATCAATATCCAGACCTTTTAGACATTCCTTCAACATGTAAATCGCCACATGAAATGATGGGTGCTGTGATTAAATCGTATTACGCTGAAAAGTTTAACATTGACCCAAAAAGCATTGTAGTTGTTTCAATTATGCCATGTGTTGCTAAAAAGTATGAGGCGGCAAGAGACGAACTTTCAAACGACGAAGGCTTACAAGACGTTGACTATGTTCTTACTACTCGTGAGCTTGCAAAAATGGCACGTGAAGCAGGGCTTGACCTTAAATACCTTGAAGAAGGCGAATTTGACAACCCTCTTGGGGAGTCTACAGGCGCAAGTATAATTTTTGGTACAACTGGCGGCGTTATTGAAGCGGCTTGCAGAACAGCTTACGAATGGATTACAGGCGAAACGCTTGAAAATGTTGAGTTTACACAGCTTCGTGGTTTTGAAGGCATTCGTGAAGCGAAAGTTTCTATTGGAGATTTAACGCTTACAATTGGTGTTGCACACGGGCTTGGAAACGCCAGAAAGCTTTTAGATTCTATTCGTGCTGGCGAAAGGCATTATGACGCAATTGAAATTATGGCGTGCCCTGGCGGTTGTGTAGGCGGCGGCGGTCAGCCTTTCCATAACGGCAACCCTGAAATTATTGCTAAGCGTGCGGAAGCAATTTACAACGAGGACAGAGGTAAGCCAATGCGTAAATCGCATGAAAACCCTGATATTATTAAGCTTTATGATGAATATTTGGGTGAGTTTTATGGAGAGAAGGCGCATCATTTGTTGCATACGCATTATGTGGCTCGGAAGATGATGTAGGTAATGCTGAAAATAATACAACCATCGCCTACAGCGGTGGTTGTATTATTTTCCCAATAAAAAAAGCCAAGCAAAAACTTTGGCAAAATCAATTAAATATTTATTTTTACTTCCATATTTTCTAAATAAAAACTATGTAAGCACTGGGTTTAACCCAGTACATTTCACTTAAACTAACTTAATATCTGCGCCTAATTTTACTAAATCATTTTCTATTCCGTCATAGCCACGCTCTATATATTTAGATTCTCTAACTACAGTTTTTCCTTCAGCGGCAAGCCCTGCAAGAATAAGTGCCGCTCCACCACGCAAGTCTTCGGCTTGAACAACTCCGCCGTGCAAGCTTTCAATTCCACTTACAGCAAACATCGTCCCTTCTTTTGATGAAACAATGTAAGCTCCAAGCCTTCGCAACTCTCCTATGTGCTTGTTTCTGCCGCTAAAAATTGTTTCGCTTAAAACACTTGTGCCGTCTGCAACGGTAAGCATTGCCATCAACTGAGGCTGCATGTCTGTCGGAAAACCAGGGTGCGGCCCTGTTTGCAAAACAGTTGCCTTTAGCCGTTTAGGGCTTTCAAGCGTTACGGCGTTTGCTTCCTCGTAAATTCCGCAGCCCACGTCCCAAAGCCTTGACGTAATTGGGTAAATGTCTTTTGGGTTTACGTTTGTAAGCGTAATGCTCCCTCCTGTAATAGCTGCCGCTGCAAGGTATGTTCCAGCGACAATTCTGTCGGGCACAACTGTGTGCTCTATATCTTTTCCGTGAAGTTCTTTAACCCCTCTAATTATAATTGTATGAGTTCCTGCCCCCCAAACGTCTGCACCCATTGCGTTTAAAAACTTTTGCAAGTCTACAATTTCTGGCTCTTTTGCGGCGTTTATAATTTGTGTTTCGCCCTCGGCAAAAACTGCCGCAAGCATAAGGTTCTCTGTTGCGCCTACGCTTGGAAAGTCGAGAATTATTTTTGCGCCAGTAAGCTTTTTTGCTGTGGCGTGAATGAAGCCGTTTTCTTCAACAAACGTTACACCAAGCGCACGCAGGCCTTTTAAGTGCAAGTCAATTGGTCTGTCGCCTATAACGCAACCACCAGGATAGCTTATAACACATTCCCCAAACCGCCCCAAAAGACCACCTAAAAAAATAATTGAGGAGCGCATTTCACGCACCAAATGGTCGGGCACATCAAAGCGGTTTGCCGTTGACGAATCAATTATTAACGTGTTGTTTGAAAATTTAACCTGGCAGCCAATTGACTCTAAAATTTCAATCGAGCACAGTGTGTCAGAAATGTTTGGGCAGTCGTAAATTGTGCTTTTTCCACCGCTTAAAACCGAAGAAGCAATAATCGGCAAAACGGCATTTTTTCCTCCGCCAATGCGTATGCAACCTTCAAGCTTGTTTTTTCCCTTTATATGGTACTCCCCCATATTAATGCCCCCTCAAATGATATATAACTAGGGTGTATCCGATAATTATAAGTTTTGCACAAATCGAGTAGTTTTTTTGTCTGACGAGGCAGAATTTCGCAGGCATAACTAGAAGTTAGACAAGAAATTCTAACGAAGTCAGGCGGAAAAACTGCCGATTTTGTGCAAATTTTATTTGTCGGATAGACCCTAATAAAAACCCAAAAAACCCCCTCATAACTTGGCGTAGGCTAAGCTTGAAAGGTACGAAGTTGTTGTTATAATGACATACTATGGCGAAGTGGATAAACTTGTTACAAAAATGAAGTGATGTCTTAACATAAGAAATACCTTGGGTGAGAGAACCCAAACAAAAAGGCACTTCCCTTAAAAGAAGCACCTAAAAATATCTACTTAATTTTAATAACCTCGCCGCCAATTTCAACGGAAGTAATTTTATCCAAGTCAATTGGAACTTCGGAATCAAACGTAGCAACGCTCAAATATCCTTCTGTGTCAATCCCAACCTCTACAGCCCCACCACTTTCTTGAGTGTCGTAATAAGCTGAATTTATTTTAGTTATGTTTTTGCTTTCGCCTTCATTTATAACTACATTAGTGCTAAACCAGTCGGACTTTATTTCCCCGTTTCCAAACAGTGTTACACCAAACGGTGTCACCCTAATTTTTTCTACATTAAACCCTTCAAAGTCTATGTTGCACAAAGCTTCTATTGGTTTAATTTCATTTTCTTTTACTTTTGCAGTAACTTCCCATTCCCCTGCAAACTTGTCGCTTTCTGAAATGTTAGCAATCAACTTGTAGTCGGCAAGCTTTTTTAAGTCAACATCAAACTCGTATTCCCATAAGCTGTTGCTCCATTCCACAAGCCCTTCTTTTTCGTCCATGTTGTAGCTAAACACTGGTTCGCCTTTTATAAGGTCGTTGTATTTACCCTTTAAATAATATTCTGCAAAGCCGCCCATGTAGTCGTAGTCTTTCCACACCTGCATTCTAAGCTTGCCGTCAACTATTCCGATGTTTGTAATTTTTTGGGAAGTAATTTGGGGCATTGCAATTTCCATTACATTTGGTTTTAGAACTGTTGCAGTTTTTGCTTCATAATACTTCTCATTTCGTGAAATCATTTTTATAAATTGTTCATCTTTTAAAACCACAGTTTCTGGTTGCTTTGACACATCGGTTAAGTTTATACCTAAATCGTGCCCTGTATATTTCCGCTCGTTGCTGTAAATGTCCTTTATTTTAAATGTTACGTCTTTCCCCTCAAAGCTGGCAGTCGCTTGCGCTTCCACTGGAATTGTAAGAACGCCCGTTTCTTTGTCGTAATGCGCCCTTCTTACTACTTGGCCAGACAAGTTTGCCTCACTCTTAATTCCGAAAAAATCCATATGGTATACAATGTCTTCGTTTACACGGTTTCCTGTTAAGTCTTGCAGCGTAACATATGCTTTAAGCTGGTTTCCAAATGTGCCCACTGCTACAACTTCCATTTTAATTCCGTCATATTCATAAGAAAGTTCTACGGCGTCAAGGTAATCGGCAAAAGCTGGGTTTAAGTCGGCTAAAAGCTTTACAAAGCTTGAATAATTCATTGTAAAAGCCGTGCCAAAAACAAACACTGCAAAAAGGCAAGCCACAACAAGCTTTCGGCGTGGTTTTGTGTGCTTTTGGTTAAGCCGTGAAAACACACCCTCCGAAATGTTTGGCTGTTCAAAGTTTACAGCAGACAACGCTTCTTTAATTACCAAATCGTCTTTGCCAAACTCGTTTATATCAAATTCCTTCATCTTAAACCCTCCCATAACTTGCGTCAGTGCCCGACAACAAGCAACCCAGCTTTTTCTTTGCCCTTTCGTACCGCTTTCTTAAAACTGCTTCTGTTGCACCGTGAATTTGGCTTAACTCGGCATAGCTTTTTTCCTCAAACGCTCTGCCAAAAACTATGGCACGTTCTTTGGGCGAAAGTTTTTTTAAGGCAGAAATTACTTCCTCACTAACTTCGTCAAACGGCTGCAGTTCTGTATTTCCCAAACTTTCTTTTTCAAGCCCTACAAAAACTAAAACCTTTTTCTTTCGCAACAAGTCTACACATGTGTTGTACGCAATTTTGTAAAGCCATGTAGAAAGTGTTGCTTTGCCTAAAAATTTGCTTCGGTTTTCATATGCTTTTATAAAAGCTGTTTGCGTGGCGTCTTGTGCATCGTGAAAATTGCAGCAAATGTTTAAGCAATACCGAAAAAGGCTTTCGCCGTAAAGCTTTATAGCAAGCTCCAGCTCTTTTTCGCCGCCGCCTGCAAAGTTTTCATCTAGCCATGTATGTAGTTCGCTTCGCATTTCAACCTCCTGCTTTTTAAATATATTAATTAGACGCAGACACAAACAACTTTGTGACAAAAATAAAAACGCCAACCCAATTATTTTAGGTTAACGCCTATATCAAAAATTATTCACTATAGAACACTTTTATAAAAATGCCCATAGTTCGTTTCAAAGCAATTTAAAATTTCATAGTCAAACGGCTCATTGTTAAGCGCAGCAACATATGCCTTAACAATTTTTTCAACTTCACTTGGTTCTTCTACAAAAAAACCTAGCCTTACCCTTTCTACAGGAAGCTTTTTAATGTCTTTAATTTTGTCAAGCATACATAGCACAGAGCTTGACAAAACAGAAGCTACGCACCTGTCACAGTCGGTAATAAGCGGAAAAACTTTTCCTACTTCATCTCTTAAAGCGTACTCCCACAAGCAGTTTTTAAGCTTGCAATATTTGCCTTCCACTTTAGAAGCAGCGTACAGCCCAATTGGGCATTGGCGTGTAACCATTTCCACTTGCCTACCATGAATAACAACTTCGCAGCTTTCGCCGCCAATTTCGTCAAGCTCTTTTAAAGTAAGCTCTTGCGAAAGTGTAAGCTCGTCGGCATATTTAAGCATTTCTACAACAGAAAGAGAGTTAAAAATGTTAAATGCAGAATCTAAAACCTTTTTCTTTGTTGTATTTTTAAGCGAATGAAGCTGACCGTAAGTTCTAACTAAATAACCGTCAAAATCTTTACACTCCAAAATGTCGGCAATGCTGTCAACTTCGTTGCTTGAGTCAATTCTGCTTAAAGCAATGTAAAGCTCTACACCTTTGCTTTTTACCAATTCAATGCAATGGTCAACCCTTGAAAGAAACTCACCGTTTACCGTAATGTAAACCCGTGAAACACCTGGCACAAGGCACGCTTCCAGTTGTTCTGGCGTAGCAACAATTACAGCAAGCTTCTTTTTGCCTAAATATTTATTATGCTTAACAGGCTCGTAGCTTACATCAACTTGTTTTCGTTTAAAGCTTTCTGTAAGTTTTTTTGCAAAGCCTTCGACAGCACACCGCCTAAGCTTGTTAATTGCTTTTATTTGAACGTAAATGTTGTCGTCTATGTCGTAATCAACAAATTCAAGTTTAAAAGGGTAGTCGCCTGTTTTTGCAACTTGCTCCAAAAGCCTTTCGGGTGCAAGCGGTGCGTTTGAGGCACTTTCTACAATTTCACCCTCGACAAATTCTATTATTTCTCCAAGCATTAAAGTAATTGCAAGCGGTTTACCTAAAACTGCCCTAACAATGCACGACACAGGCAAAGCACCTTTTACGTTACCCCTTTTGTACGACGACTTTAGCTCATCATTAAGCCTTTTGTCAAAAGTGCGGTAAACAAGGTTGCCTTCTTTTATGTCGCCGTCAATTGTTAAAGAAATTATATCTCCTGCGGCGCAAGCCATGTTTATTCCACAGCCAACATGCGGCTCTGTTTCTGTCCAAATTTCAATTCCGTCACCAGCAACAAGCGGCTTTTCGGCTTTAATTTCTGCACACTTTTTTGCTTTGTCATAAGAAGTTACAAACCCCACCAAAGCACCACTGTCCTTTGGGTTTACGTCGCTTATCATAGAAATGCCGCTGTGGGTTTTTAAGTACCCGCCGCTAAAGCTTCCGCCACGGTTGTACACTTGTAAAAGCTTGTCGTAATCTTCGTCAATGTTTGGCTGCTTGCCCTCAATGTTAACAAGGCTGTCCAAATGTTTCCTATATGATTTTGAAACTTGGTATACGTAGTCAGAGCCTTTCATTCGCCCTTCAATTTTTAAAGAAGAAACGCCAGCATCAACAATTTCTTCCAGCATTTCCAGCGTCATAATGTCTTTGGGGCTTAAAAGATACCCTTTTGCAATTACGCTTTTGTTATGAACAAGCTCGTATTTAAGGCGACAAGGCTGAGCACACCGCCCCCTGTTTCCGCTTCTGTTGCCAGCCATGCTGCTTAACAGGCAGTGCCCAGAATAGCTAAAGCACAAAGAACCATGAACAAAAACTTCTGTTTCAATTCCAGCATTTTCAGAAATGTTTTTCACTTCGTGAAGTGACGTTTCACGGCTTAAAACAACACGAGAAAAGCCCATTTCAGAAACTTGCATTGCCCCTGCAACTGTGTGAATGTTCATTTGTGTACTGGCATGAAATTCTATATCTGAAAAAAGCCTGCTTAAATGAAGCGCAAGCCCAATGTCTTGTGTAATAAAAGCATCTGCCCCAGCGGCATACACATGTGACAAAAACTTAAAAGCTTTATCAAGCTCGCTGTTTTTTACAAGAGTGTTTGCAGCAATGTAAACTTTAACTCCATGAAGATGACAGTAGTCTATGACGTCGGCAATTTGTTCTTCTGTAAAGTTTTCGCTTGATGCCCTTGCACTAAGAGTTTTGCCGCCCAAATAAATTGCGTCACAGCCGCCAAAAACAGCAGCGTATACATCATCTTCATTTCCGGCAGGTGCTAAAAGTTCGACATTTCTATAAAGTTCATTCATAATTTCACGCCCTAAATGTTAACAATATCATAACAATTCATTTCTACTTTTTCCATCTGTCAAAAAACCACGCAATATCGTAAAAAGTACAATTGTTATGGTCTACACGTTTCTCCAAATTGCAGCAATGTAAACGTATGTACCAATGGGTTGTTTAAAAAAACATTTTCAAACAACCACTAGTTGTTTAATGTAGTACCAAAAGTTTCAATGTATTCTACAAGCTCTTTTTCAGACTTTGCAAGCTTGTCCAAAAGCTGTGCTCTTTCGCTTCGCAAAGCTTTGTTTTCAGCAGACATAGCTTCAAAGTCACGAATAAGCCTGCCGCTTTCCACTTGAAGCAATTTATGTTCGTTTAAGCACTTGCTAAACTCTGTTTGCAGCCTGTCATTTTCCTGTTTTAAAATGTCGTTAACTGTAGCCAACGCTTCCGCTTCCGAGGCAAGCCTTTTGCTCTCCTCTGTTAAAGCTTTATGCTCGCTGACACACTGCTCGTATTCTATATTTAACTGGTTATGCTCCTGTTTTAAAAAAGCGTTGTCTTTTTCAAGTGCCTTTGCATTTTCTGTAAGCTTTTTGTTTTCTTCAGCAAAAGCCAAGCTATCTTCAGAACGCATTTTAAATTCTTTTGAAAGCTTTTCATATTCTTGTTTAAGTGTCAAATTGTCGGCTACTAACGCTTCAAATTCTTTAACTAGCTTTTTGCTTTCTTCCTGCAACGACTTATAGTCGGAAAGGGCTTTTGTAAGCTCGGGCTTTATGCGCTCGTTTTCTGCCTTTTCTTTAAAATAGTCGTCTGCAATGTTTATTGCAATTAAATATTTAATAAGCATGGAGTTTGTAGCCAAGCATTTTGTTGTTTTTTGAATGGTATTTAGCTTTTCGTTTATGTAGTTTGCAAGGCTTTGAATGTATTCTTCGCTTTCAACACCTACAAGCTCAAGCACTTCTGTGCCTATGCTAACGCTAACTGTGTTTTTCTTTTCCTTTACCATGCCAAAAGCCCCTTAAAAGGTATTTTTATTCAACAAGCTCTATAGGTTTAAAGTTAATGCAATCCGCAGAAACCAAGTTGTACGAAACGCCGTCAACCACGCCAGACAAAGCACGCTTTGACCTTTCGTTTCCGTGCAAATGCCCAAACACAACTGTTTTAACGCCGTACTCATTTATTATTTCTGTAAAAGCCGACGGTTCTTTTTTATCATTAGTCGGCGGATAGTGAAGCATTACAATTATTTTTTCAGCACCTGCACGCACCGCACTGTCTAAAGACATTTTTAACCTTAAAGCTTCACGCCTGTAAATTTTTTCATCATGGCTAGTAAACTCTGTGTCGTTTGGGCAAAGCCAGCCACGGCTGCCGCAAATTGCAAAGCCGCCGTACATAAAGTGTGAGTTTCTTAAAAAATGTATTGTTTTGTACCTATTATTTAATAAAGAAGTAGACGCCCACCAATAGTCGTGGTTGCCACTTACGACAACCTTTTTTCCAGGAAGTGCATCAAGCCACTTCAAGTCAACGTCGGCTTCTTCAAGCCTAGTTCCCCAAGAAATGTCGCCTGGAACAAGTGTTAAGTCGTCATCTTTAATTTGCTCTATCCAGTTTTTTTTAACTTTTTCTGTGTGCTGCTCCCATTTTTGTCCGAACATATCCATTGTTTTGTCGTTAAAAAAACCAAGATGAATGTCCGAAATGGCATATATTGACATATTTTTTCCTCTTACTTTTCTGCTACTTTATCTGTTTAGTAGTTCTGCTTTAATAACATTCAAAAACGTTATTAGTTTTCTCTGTGCCATTGTCGTCAAAGCCGAAACTTCATAAGCAAGCTTTATATTTTATAAATTTTAGACATAATTTTAAGCTGTGCATAAAAGTCTTTTAGCTTTGCCAAATCGCCTTCGGCGTAAAGCTCGTAAAACTTTTTGTAAAGCTCGTTTACATTTTCTAACTTAGCAACAAAATAAAGCTGCTGAAGCTTCATTAAAGTTTGGTCCACAAGCTCGTTTTTAACTTGCTTTGTTTTTTGCACCTCAATAATTTCATCTCTTATAGTACCCATTTCCTTGTCAAGCCTAAAAGCCGCTTCGGCTGTAACTATAAGCCTAATTTGAAGGTCGTCGGGTATTTGCCCGTTATATTTGTACCTAAGTGAATGTTCGATTGTTGCCCAAAAGTTCATTGCTAAAGTGCGAATTTGAATTTCACAGAAAAGTTCTTTTTTGCCTTCTGCTGTAAAAAGCGGATATTTAATAATTATATGGTAGCTTCGGTAGCCACTTGGCTTAGTGTTTGTTATGTAGTCGTGTTCTTTTACAATTGTCATGTCACAACCATCACGCTCTTTTATTAAGCCAATAACTCTGTCAATGTCGGCTACAAACCTGCAAATTATACGAATGCCACCAATGTCTTCAATTAATTCAGGAATGCGCTCAAGCGGAATGCCCTTCCTGGTTGCTTTGTCCAAAATGCTAGAAACTTTTTTTACACGCCCAACTACGTTTTCAATGGGCGAATGTCCGCTTGGCAAAAACTCTTTTTTCAAATTCAAAAATTTAACGCAAAGCTCATCAACCATTTGTTCATAAGGAAGAAGAAATTCGTTCCAACTGTTACTATTCATTCACTTTCCTCCTGAAAGAGAGTTGCGCAGCCAAAGGACAGATGATGACACCAACCTGTGTTTGCAGCAAACCATGTTGAGTTGGCTAAATCTTGCAACTGCATTTGTACCTTATATATTTATTATATACTAACATGGTTTTTTTACTTTTTCAATACTCCTTGCACAAAATAGTTTGTACAAAAGTCCGTTGTATTTGTTAATTGCAACAATTTGGTAAAAATTACTTTATAATAAAACATTATATACCAAATTTTCTTTTCAATATATGTTACAAAACTATTAAATATATGCTAAGTATTAAATTATTATTAAACTATCATTACATTTAATTTGGTTTGTTGCGTTATGCCGCCTTTTGCTTTATAATTTTTCGTAGCATAAAAATTCAAAGGAAAAATTGGCTATACTATATTAGACCTCTTGCGAAATTATAAACGTTGCCTTTACGGCAACTTTTCCGTTTCGGCTGCGTCACCAAAAACCTTACGTACCTTTGGGTACGAGCGGTTTTTGCTTCCTTGCGAAACGAAAAATTTGCTCGTAAATTGGAAATTTCTTATTTAGCAAGAAGTCTATTGTAATTTTTCGCTTATTTGGTGATATTATATATATAGCGTTATTTTAAAGTACTAAGTTAAAAAAGTAATAGATTAAACGCATAAAAGCGTTTGGGAGGGGAAAAAATGTCGCAAAGCTCTGCTCGTAGAGCCAAAAGAAAAAGCTCTATTTTGCTAAAAATTATTATTGTACTTGTTTTTATGTCAATAATAGCCATATCGGCAGTTGGCTTCATTTCACTTTCAAAGTATCAGGACATGAAGGGGCGTGTCGAAATTGACAGAATTTACAAAAACATTTTTGTAAACGGGGTAAATGTAGGCGGCATGACAAAGCAAGAAGCTCTTGACGCACTGGACAATGTTTACAAAAAAGAATTTATGGATAAAGAAATTACGGTATTTGCCGACAAAGAAACTGTTACATTTAATTATTCTGACTTTAACGCAAAAAGGGACATGTCCCAAGCTGTAGAGGAAGCTTATTCTTACGCAAGAACTGGCTTTATTGTAAGCCGCTACGACAAAATTGTTGCGCTTGAAACAGAGCCGCATGAAATTATAAAGGAAGTTGGCTACTCGTATGACGAGGGCAAGCTTATGCCAAAGCTTGTAGAGCTTTCCGAAAAAGTTTACATTCCTTCGGTAGACGCCACTATTAGGCGTGAAAACGGTCAATTCATAGTTACTGACGAAGTTTTCGGCAGGCAAATGAACGTTGAAAAAACGTATGACAAAGTTGTTTCACTTTTAAAACAGGAAAAAGCTGGCGACGTAACAGCCGAGTTTGAAACACTTTTGCCACGCTACACAGCAAAAGAGTTTGCAACAGCACAAAGCTTAATTGGAACAGCCTTTTCCACATTTAAAGTAAACGAACAAGGCAGAAACGACAACATTTTTACAGCCGCAGACAAAATTAACAACTATGTCGTGTACCCTGGGGAAGTTTTTTCCACAAACAAAGCATTTGGTGCAATGACGTATGAAAACGGTTACAGGCTTGCACCTGTAATTATCGGCGGCAAGCTTACAGACGACTTTGGCGGCGGCGTGTGCCAAGTTTCCAGCACACTTTACAACGCACTTTTGTTTTCCGAGTTAAAAATTGTTGAACGGCAAAACCACTCGCTTAAAGTTGGGTACATGGACTATGGCTTTGATGCTACGCTTGCTGGCGACTATATAGACCTTAAATTTGAAAACGATACAAAATACCCTGTGTTTATTGAAACTGTACTACAAAACAACAACAAATTAATTGTGAATATATATGGGCATGAAATTCATTCGGCTACACGCAGGCTTGAGTTTAAAAACGCACTTGTGGAAAAAGTGCCTGCCCCTGCCGAAATGGTGACGGAAGACCCAACTCTTCCTGTTGGGTACAGAAAAGTAGTTTCAACTGCTAAAGACGGCTACAAATACGAAGTTTACAAGTTTGTTTATGAAAACGACGTTCTTGTCGACAAGGTTTTGGTGAATAAAAGCAATTACAAGCCAGCTCGTGCAGAAGTTGTTTTGGGAACTGGAACAAATGTGCCGTATCCAAAGGAAAGTGCAGACGCTTCTAGCGTAGCTGGGGCTTCACAAGCAGAACCTATTCCAGAGGCAAGCACAAGCGCAGACCCTGTGGAAGTTGCACCTGCAATTTCCCAGCCTGTAGTTTCGCAGCCAGTTGTTACACAGCCGTTTATACCTGAACCTGTAGCTACAGAGCCTGTTATTTCAGAGCCTGTTATGCCAGAATAATTTTTGGGGGCTTTTAGCCCCCATTTTATTTTTATATGAAAAGAGTGACATATGCTTAACATAGGAAAAATACCTGCTGATATACTTAAAAAAATAGTGTTTGACAAGCCGCACAGCTTACGTAAAGAAGTTTTGGTAGGCCCTGCCTTGGGTGAAGATTGTGCCGCACTAGAGCTTGGAAACGAGCTTACAATAGTTTCGTCAGACCCTATTACAGGCGCAGCCGAAGACGTTGGATACTTGGCTGTACATATAAACGCAAACGACATTGCCGCATCTGGCGGTGAAGCCGTTGGTATAATGGTCACGGTGCTTCTTCCAAAAGGTGCTACAGAACAAACACTTGCAGAAATAATGAACGGTGTTTACAAAGCGGCAGAGGAAACGGGCATTTCTGTTTTGGGCGGACACACAGAAGTAACCGACGCTGTAACACGCCCTGTAGTTTCAGCTACGGTAATTGGAAAAAGTGTAGGGAAACGTTTTTTTAAAACAGGAGGTGCAACTGTAGGTGACAGCGTTGTAATGACAAAATATGCCGCACTGGAAGGAACAGCAATTGTTGCAAGCGCACACAAGGAAAAGCTGGAAAAGCTAATTGGGAATGAACTGACAGAAAAAGCGGTTGGCTTAAAAGGTTTTCTTTCTGTAATTAAAGATGCTAAAGTTGCATGTGAGCACGAAATAACTTCAATGCACGACATAACCGAAGGCGGCGTTTTGGGTGCGTGCTTTGAACTTGCAAAAGCTTCGTCTGTTGGAATTGACATTTGCTTGGAGGACGTGCCTGTCCTTACAGAAACAAAAGCTGTGTGCAACGCCCTTGACATTGATTTGTATAAGCTTGTGTCAAGCGGTTCGCTTTTGATTACAACAAAAAATGGGTACGAGGTTTGCAGGGCGCTTCTTGAATGTGGGGTAAATGCCGCAATTATCGGGACTATTACTGAAAGCGAATGTAGCTATTCGCTCGGTGGTAAAAGGTTTTTGCTTGACGAAGTGGCTAGTGATGAGATGTATAAGGTTTGAATTATAAAGCAAAACCCCTGCCCTTATCGGACGGGGGTTTTTAAAAACAAAACTACTTCCGTTTCTTAACAACCTTCATTCTAGTAAATTCATCACGTTCCCGTTCCTCAAGCGTTTCCTGAATACTCTTTACAATTTCTTCATACTTAGGAATGGTAACATTTTTAAGCGCATTAGCACGCTTTTGCGTTTTTTTAATGGCGACAGCAAGGCGGTAAGCGGCGTTTTCAATCATCGAAAGCTGAATTATAAGGTCTTTCACCAAATTAAACTTTTCAAACGCCTCGTCAAGTGCCGTTGTTGTGCCGCCAAAGCCGAAGCACGGCGTGTCCTTTGTTGTGTTGTTGTACGTCACCAAAGGAATTTCCACGCCCATTATACTTCTGCTGTGAATGTTTACAGTTTCCTCCTGCGGAACGCCGTAAGAAAACCGTTCCACGTTCATTATGCCAATTTCTATATTTGCGCCTTGCAAGGCGGCGTAAGCTTCTGTGAACACACGGTCGATAGACACTTGAATTTCCTGCGCCTTTTCGTTTAGCTCCATAATTTCTTTTATAAGCACGTTGCGCTTTTTGTCCATTAGCTCGTACCCTTGGTTGGAAAGCTTCAACGTGTTTTTTGCAAGCATCAAGTTCCCCTTTGTTGGAAACATTTCGGTTTGCATTAGAAATCACCCCTAGTTTTTTGCACGTAGTGGGAGTTAAGCGTTTCGGTGTTGACACGGTCGAGTTCCGACTTTGGAAGAAGCCCCAAAATGTCCCAACCCATGTCGATTGTTTCCAAAACGTCACGGTTTTCAAAAAAGCCTTGGCTTACATATTTGTCTTCAAACACTGCGCCAAAGTCCATGTAGCTTTTGTCAAGCTCGGAAAGCTCGTCTTCGCCTATAACAGAGGCAAGCGCACGCACGTCTGAAACGTGGGCGTAGGACGAGAAAATTTGGTTTGCAACGTCTGGGTGGTCTTCCCTTGTGTAGCCTTTGCCTATGCCGTCTTTCATAAGGCGTGAAAGTGACGGCAAAATATTAATTGGCGGATAAACGCCTTTTTGGTTAAGCCGCCTGTTTAAAACAATTTGCCCTTCCGTAATGTAGCCTGTTAAGTCGGGGATAGGGTGTGTAATGTCATCGTTTGGCATTGTTAAAATTGGAATTTGTGTTACAGAGCCGTTTGCTTCCTTTACAATGCCTGCACGCTCGTAAAGCGAAGCAAGCTCGGAATACAAGTAGCCCGGGTAGCCTTTGCGCCCTGGAATTTCGCCACGAGACGACGAAATTTCACGAAGTGCTTCGGCGTAAGACGTCATGTCTGTAAGCACAACCAAAACGTGCATGTTTTTTTCATAAGCCAAGTATTCGGCTGTTGTAAGCGCAACCCTTGGCGTAATTATACGTTCTACAACAGGGTCGTTTGCTAAGTTTAAAAACATTACAACACGTTCCATTGCACCGCTTTCTTCAAACGTCCTGCGAAAAAATTCTGCCACGTCGTGTTTAATGCCCATTGCGGCAAACACTACGCAAAACTTTTCTGTGCTGTCTTTGCCGAGAGACGCTTGGCGAACGATTTGCGCCGCAAGCTGGTCGTGTGGCAAGCCGTTGCCTGAAAAAATGGGTAGCTTTTGCCCACGGATAAGCGTAACAAGCCCGTCTATTGCGGATATTCCAGTTTGAATAAAGTTTCTTGGGTAAACACGAGAAACTGGGTTTATTGGTTTGCCGTTTATGTTTGCACGGTGTTCTGCGTAAACTTCGCCTAAGCCGTCTATTGGGCGGCCTATGCCGTCAAATGTTCTGCCTAAAAAATCCTCGGACAAGCCAATTTCCATAAGCTTGCCTGTAAACCGTGACACGGTGTTTGTTAATGAAAGCCCTTCTGTGCCTTCAAAGACTTGGACAATTGCTTTGTCGCCAACAGTTTGGACGACACGGCCCATGCGCTTTTTGCCGCCCTCGACTTTTATTTCAACAATTTCGTCGTAGGAAAAGTCGGTTACGTCGGAAAAGACGACTAAAGAGCCGTTTATTTCGTTTAGTCTTGTGTATTGCATGGCTGTTTGCTCACCACCTGTTTTAGATGAAAAGATTAAGACCTTGGGGCGCTGCCCCCAAACCCCTGCAAGGGGGCTTGCCCCTTGACCCATTTTTTTGTTAGAGTTCGTTTTCAGTTGATACTTTTTCGTAGAAGCTGTCTATTTCGTTGAAGTAGCTGTCCAGCTTTTCTATTTGGTCGTTTGATACGTCGTATTTTATTGATATTACACGCTCGAAAATGTTTTCCTTTTTAAGCACGCTCATTGGTAGCCCTGCGGCTATTAGGCGTTTGCATGTTTCGTGCAAGTAAAGAATAATTTCCATCATCTTGGCTTGCTTTGCCATTGGCACGTAAGTGTCAAACATGTGGTATGCGTTTTGCTGTACGAAGCCAAGGCGAATTACTCTGCTTATTTCCAAAACCATTTTTTGCGTTTCGGGCAAAACGTCTGCGCCTATAAGCTTTACAATTTCCATAAGCTCGCTTTCCTCGTGCAACAGCCAAACTATTTGCGTGCGGTTTTTAAGGAAGCTTTCGCCTACGTTTTCGTTGTACCATTTTGACAAGTCGTCTAAATATTCGCTGTAGCTTGTTAGCCACTGGATAGCTGGGAAGTGTCTTGCGTATGCAAGGCTTCTGTCAAGCGTCCAAAAACAGCGGACAAAACGTTTTGTGTTCATTGTTACAGGCTCAGAAAAGTCGCCGCCTTGCGGTGAAACTGCGCCGATTATTGTAACAGAGCCTTCCTTGTCGTTTAGCGTTTTTACGTAACCTGCACGCTCGTAAAAAGCCGAAAGGCGTGACGCAAGGTATGCAGGGAAACCTTCTTCGGCTGGCATTTCTTCAAGCCTGCCCGAAAGTTCACGCAACGCTTCTGCCCAACGTGACGTTGAGTCTGCCATTATTGCAACGTGGTATCCCATATCACGGTAATATTCCGCAATTGTAATGCCTGTGTAAATGCTTGCTTCTCTTGCAGCTACTGGCATGTTTGACGTGTTTGCAATAAGCATTGTCCTGTCCATTAAAGGCCTGCCGCTTCGTGGGTCTTTAAGCTCGGAGAAGTCTTCAAGAACTTGTGTCATTTCGTTTCCACGTTCACCACAGCCAATGTAAACGATAATGTCAGCGTCCGACCACTTTGCAAGCTGGTGCTGTGTCATTGTTTTGCCTGTGCCGAAGCCGCCTGGAACTGCCGCCATTCCACCTTTTGCAAGTGGGAAAAGCGTGTCAATTACCCTTTGGCCTGTTACAAGCGGGCGACTTACGGCTTCACGCACAGCAATTGGGCGTGGAACACGTATAGGCCATTTTTGGCAAAGTGTAAGCTCGTGAACGTTGCCTTTTTTGTCCTTTACTTTTGCAATAACGTCGTTTAATGTGTACTGTCCGTCGCCAGACAAAAATTCCAGTGTGCCTTCTATGTCTGGAGGAACCATTACTTTATGTGTAATAATTGAAGTTTCTTGTACTTCGGCTATTATTGTGCCGCCTTTTACAGTTTCACCTTGCTTTGCGACAAATTTAGTGTCCCATTTTTTGTCGTAGTCAAGGCTGTCAACGTGTACGCCACGGCCTATAAACGTGCCAGAAGCTTTAAAAATTTCTGCAAGTGGGCGTTGGATACCGTCGAATATGTTTGTTAAAATACCTGGGCCTAGTGTAACCGACATGCCGTGGCCTGTGCCGTACACTTTGGCGTTTGGCTTTAAGCCCGATGTTTCTTCAAAAACTTGGACGGTTGCTTCGCCGTCCTTTAGCCGTATAACTTCGCCAATTAAACGTTCCTCGGAAACGTAGACCATTTCGTTCATCAAAAAGTCGTCGCTGCCTGTGGCTGTTATAATTGGGCCGTTTATGGCGTATATGCTTCCCAATGCTGGGCTTGCTTGGCTTCCCAATGCTGGCATATGAACATCTCCTGTTGGGTGGCTGGGTTAAGGATTAAGACCTTGGGGACTCTGTCCCCAAACCCCTGCAAGGAGCTAGCCCCTTGACCCCATTTTTTAAGTTGTTGATGGATTTTGCTTCTTTTATTTTGCTTCCAACACGAAGCTTTCTTTTTCGTCTTCTAGCTTTGTGCGGAAGGTGTTATCTACAATTGCATTTTTGCCGATTAACACTGCTTTGAAGCCGCCTAAAAAGTCTTCGTTTGATGAAGCTACTTCTACATTTAATTCTTTTTTAATTCTCTCGGCGTGCTTCATGTCGGCTTCGGACAAAATTATGCTTATGTTTTCGTATTTGTCCACTGTTTTTTTAATGCCGTCAAGCAAGTATTGTTCGTAGCTTTCACTTTTTACAAATGCTTCAAGCTTGCTTGTTATTTCTGTAAAAAGCTGGTCTGTCAGTTCATTTTTAAGCCGCAGAAACTTGCGCTTTATTTGGGATTTTGCTTCGATTATAGCGTGGTTTTTTTCTTGCTCCGCTTTCACCGCTTCAAGCCGAACTTTTTCGTTTGCTTGGCGTTCGGCGTTTTTCCCTGCGGCTTCTACCGCTTTGTCGTACTCGGCTTTTATTTGGCTTTCCAAAGCTTGCTTTTTTTCGTCAGCTTCTGCCATTGCAACCTTTAAAAAACCTTTAAGCTTGTTTTCAATATTCATAAAATCACCTCGCCCCTAACTTAACAAAAGCTTTTGGCAATGTATTAATATATAGGTTTTAAAACAAAAGTTTTGTCCACTTTTTCAAAAGTGGCGGGGTTTGGGGCAGAGCCCCAAGGTCTTTCGCCCTTTCGCCCTCACAACTTAACCCCAATAGCTTCCCTAACATAAGCCGTAATAAAGTCCGCCGACCGCCCAGTCCCGTGCCTGTCTGGAATTTCCACAACAAGAGGAAGCTTGCGTGTAAGCTTTATGTCACGCACAATATCAGGGAACTGCTTTGCAAGCTTTTCATTTATAAGCACAATGCCAATTTCTTTGTCGGCTACAACTTTCATAAGCTGCGCCTTTAGTTCTTCCTTTGTATGCACGACAGCACCGTCTACACCCACAAGGCGCATACCTGTGCGTGTGTCGGTGTTGTCGCTAATTAAATACATCTTCATAAAACCAGCTCCCTTTTTAGAGCTTAACCTAAAATCATAAACGAAATAAGCATACCGTAAATTGCAATACCTTCGGCAAGCGCAACGAAAATTAGCGCCTTACCCATAATACCCTCATTTTCAGAAAGCGCACCCAAAGCCGCTGAAGCTGCCGAGCCTGTAGCTATGCCTGCACCAACTGTTGCAAGCCCTGTTGAAAGTGCCGCCGCCAAGTACCTAAGTCCATCACCTGTAGAAGCGCCAGTTTGCGCAACTGCGCCAAATGCGTTTCCGGAAAACATAAAAATTGTAGCAAACACCAAAACGCCGAAAAATGAAACTACGTTAACAGCAAGTGACTTTTTAAACCTTTCGGCTTTGCGCTCGCCAATAAAAAACGCACCTATAGGCAAAATAATTGATAAAAACAAAACTGCAACAAAAAAGTTTTGTAGCATAAAAATTTCCCCCTCTACTTAGTAGCTTTATTGTATGGTACAAACATTCTTCCTTTGCCCTCGAAAAACCTGCTGAAAATCTCGTAAAAATGAAGCCGCAAAACTTGAATTCCAACAACAAGCCCTTCCATGCAAATTACAAGAATGTTTCCTAAAATTATAACAAGCAAGTTATGTCCGCCGTTTGCCGTCTTGGCAAGAAGCATTACTGCACCCATCATTCCAGCGTGGCTTAATGCAAACGCCCCAATACGCACAAATGAAACCGTATTTGTAAAGTAGCTTAATAAAACTTCAAAAAGCTCAATAAAAAGTTCAATAAAATACATTACAGGGTTGCCGTGAATAATTTTCTTTTCGCCGTTTAAAAGCTTTACAATTGGTTCATGCAATGCAATTATTATTAGTGTAATTGCAATTAAAATTCCTGCAACTAAAGAAAGAGCAGGTATTTTGTAAAGCATAGCAAGCGCAAACGTAAGCACCGAGCCGTAAAACACAGCACCTGCAATTCCATTTGGGCTAAACAAAAGCTTGCTCAAGTTTTTTTGCCTTGTGGCGTTTATAATGTTAAATGACATTGAAGTAAAAATAATAATTACTCCAAGCACCACTGTGTAAATTAGCATAGTGTTAATGTTTTCGGACGGCTTCATTAAAAGCGTAGGCAAAGCGTGCTCAAACCCAAAAAACGAACCGTACATTAGCCCAAAAAACATACTAGAACAACCAATTACAGAAAGAATAGAACCAAGAGCCATTCCCTTTTTCTTGTAGGCGTAGTACCCTAAAAGCGCAAGCACTGCACCTTGCCCAAAGTCGCCAAACATTATGCCAAAAATTAAAGTGTAAGTAAAAGCAACAAGCGGCGTTGGGTCAATTTCGCCGTAAGACGGCAAGCCGTACATTTTAACAAAAAATTCAAAAGGCTTTGCAAAGAAATTGTTTTTTATTTTTGTAGGCGGTGTGCTTTTTATCGACTCGTTGCCTTCCTCGATAATTAAAAGCACTTTTTCGTCGTCCTCGGTTTCTTTCTGCAAACGTTTTGCGTCTGCATCAGTAAGCCAACCTACAATAATGTAAAAGTCTTTCAAAGTTTTTGCGGCGTAACGCCTAACTTCATGGTTTTGGTTTAGCTCCTGCATTTTTAAAATTGCGCCTGCAATAAGCTCGTTCGGAACGCCAGCCGCATCAATTTTTTCACGGTAAAGCTGATGAATTTCCATTTCGGTTGCTACAAGCCTGTCTCTAAGCTCGTAGTAAACCTTTTTCAAAGAACCTGTAAGCTTTTCACCTTCAAACTCATAAGGTATCCAAACTTTTTCAAAATGCAACGATGAAAAAATGGACTGAACCTTGTCTTTTGTGTGGAAAGGTGTGAAGTACAAACACCAAATGTTTTTTCCATCGTTTTTGCCAACGACTAACAAAACATCTTCCTCGTCGTACAAAAACGTTTCAAACTGCTTAAAGCTGCCGTATGGCATTTTGCCAAAGTGATACGTAATAAACTGAAAGCGTTCTAGCTTGTCAATGTTAAAGTTCAGTTCAATAAAAGGCTCAAGCTGTTCTATAAAGCTTATGAGTGCGTCTTTTTTGCGCTCCAGCTCGTGAATTGTGCTGTCTTTTTGGTCGTAAAACTTTAACACTTTTTCAATTATGTCAGTTGCTTGCTCAGCCGAAACTTCGTCAAAACGCTTTAAGTCAAGTTGTGTGTCTTTGGCAAGGTTTGTAACTTTGTTTAACATTTGGGTGTAGGGGTTTGTCACTAGACAGGGGCTAATTCCACCAATAGAGGCAAGCTCCTTTGTTGCCACTTCAAGCTGAATGTCGTACTTGGAAATATATTTTTCTATTACTCTGTCAAAGTCGTGCATATGACCGGTAACGTTAATATATTTCATTTTTTCTATCACTGTTTCACCCCCTTAAACTGATTTAGCATCAAATATTTTAAAATGTCTTCATGCCCCAAGCTGTAGCGTATGCCCTCAAGCAGCGAAACTATATTTTTTTGTTCTATCGTTTTTAAATAAATGTAATTAAGTGTAGTTGCAAGTGAGTTGCTGCTTGTCATGCACGTTTTTCTTAGCGCACGAATCATTTCCTTGTTTAAAGACTTTTCGGGCTTGTCGGTTTCAACAATATATTTACCATAAGGCGTTTTCAAAATTTCTGCCGAAAGTTCTTCTCGAGTTTTCGCCGCAACCATTGCACTTATGCTTGGCATTTTCAGCCTGTGCTTAATTGGAATTAAATAAGTTAGTATCTGCTTATCTGTTGCAATATTGTAAAATACTTTAAGGCGGTACAGCCAAGCTAAATTTAAAAGGTCAATTTCTGTGCCGATAATGTCTGTTACAGCCTTTTTGTTTTCGCCCAAAAGGTACTTGTCTTTTTCACGCCACAGGTTTAAGTAATAATATAAATCAAGGCGCATTTCAAGCTCGAAAAGTGTAGAGCCTTCCGTGTATACAGAGCTTAAAACAGAGTGAAGCTCTGTTTCTTTAAGTGCTTCTATCAGCTCGGGAACTGTTTTGCTGCTTTTAAGCTTTGTTATTCCAACAAGGTTTGAAAAAATTTTGCGGCTTAACATGTTGTTTGCCTCTGGCAAAGAATACGTTGCGTCACGCTCGTCAAAGATGGAACAAAGCAAAAGCTTTACAATGTGTATGCCGTCCTTTAAGAAATAAGCGTCCAAAAACTTTCTTAGCCGAAAGTCTGTAATAAAAGAATAAATCCTTGAAAAGTCGTCTGAAATAGAAAGAACAATTTTACGCTCAATTGGGTTTCTTGTAAGCTCAGCATCCGAAAGCCCTTCCATTGCGCTTTTGTACGCCGGAAGTTCTTTAAGCTTTTGCCCAAGCTCGTAAACCGAATTTATTTTGCAAAGTGCAGTGTAGTCGTCGTAAGACAAAAGGTTTTTTTCCATTGCCTTTATTTTAGCATTAAGCCCATTGTAGTCCATTTTGCTATCACCTCCTTGTTGCCTTTTTTGCAAATTAATTTAAAGAAAGCACTCTGTCGAAAACTTCTTTTTCCCACTTCACCTTGTTTTCTTTAAAAGAAGCTTTAAGCCGTAAAAGCTCACTTTCTTCCGAAGCTTCAAGCGCTGATACAGCTTTTTTTGTTTCTTCCGCCATTTCAGCACGTATTTTTGAAATTTTTTTGTCGGCTTCCGCTTTGAAGCTTGCTTCAATTTTGGCTTGCTCTGCTTTAATGCACTCGTAAAGCTCTCGCTTTTCTTGCTCGGTTTGCTTTAGCGAATTTTCCGCCACTTGTTCTATTTTAATTAGTTCTTCTATTATGTTTTCCAAAGGTTACACCTCCTTTTTAAACTTCCTCCAAATGCGCCATGTCCTGGCAAACCACAGTCAACCCATTTAACTCCTCGTCAGTTCTAATAACAGTAAGAGAAGCTTGCTTAAAAAACTCGCCCTCCCAAAACTGTTCAAGCTCCTTTTTTCCCAAGCCGCCAAAATTCCCCTTAGCGTAATTCCGTGGCTAACGACTAAAATGTTTTCGCCATCACCTTTTGCAACTTCTTTCAAAAAGTCTTTCGTTCTATCCATTATGCTTTGGAAAGTTTCAATTCCAAGCTCTGGAAAATTGAACTCATGCGCAAGCGTCCAGTACAAGTTATGCTCGTATGGGTAAAGCTTCTCCACTTTTTCAATTTCCATGCCTTCCCAACTTCCAAAGCCCATTTCATAAAGGCGTTCGTCTGTAGTTATTCCCGCGTAGCCTGCAATTATGTTTGCGGTTTTTACTGCACGTGGGCTAGGGCTTGAGTACACCTTGTCGAAGCAAACGTTTTTAAGCCTGTTTGCTAAAAGCTGGGCTTGCTTAATTCCCTTTGCTGTAAGCGGTGAATCTTGCCTGCCCTACATTTTGTTTAAAACGTTCCACTCTGTTTCGCCATGCCTTGTAAAATATATTGTTTTCATTTGTTCACCTATTTATAATTATACTCTGTAAGTAAGTATATGTATTTTATTTTGTTGGTTCTTCGAGTACAATTATACTAATATTTAATGTTTTCAACTTTTCATACTAGGGTGTATCCGATAATTATAAGTTTTGCACAAATCGAGCAGTTTTTTTGTCTGACGAGGCAGAATTTCGCAGGCATAACTAGAAGTTAGACAAGAAATTCTAACGAAGTCAGGCGGAAAAACTGCCGATTTTGTGCAAATTTTATTTGTCGGATAGACCCTAAAACCTACATCAAGATTAGTAGCTTACATTAAGGCATTGCTGCAAAATTGTATATAGCAAGCAAACTTAAACCTAGCTATATATTATACTACGTATTATATACTTTGTACACTAGTTAACAACACGACACAATACGTTTAACATATAAATTTTATTATGAACTGAAACTAAAGCGACTTTCAAAGGCTAAAGGTTATAATATAAAATTTTCCTGAAAAAGAGTTGACAGCCATAACTTTCAAGCGTGTTAAATTAAGATTTTTTTAAAGGAGCGTATGAAATATGTATAAGTTAAAACTAGGCAAGAAAATTTTAAGTTTATTTTTAGTATTAATATTTGTTTTTCAGTGTTCAACTTCAGCTTTTGCAGGTGAATTCGAATACTTTAATGAAGTTGAGAATATAGAACTAAATTCTGATTTAAGTAATATTTACTAAAGTCTCCACCCTCACTTTGGTTATAATGGTAATTTTACTTATAATTTACCTCATTATCACGTTCAAAAGCCTAATTCTGCTACAGGAATTCACTTTGAAAGTCATTCATTTTTTCAGTAATAGTTAACTATTAGGGCTTGCATTTGTTGCAAGTCCTTTATGGACGCAAAATCATTAAGGCTCTAAGGAGATGAAAAATAATGAGATATGTTACATTAGATAAGTATTTGTTTATGATGTTAAGCGGATATTTGAATACAAACATTATGTTTTCAAAGGTAGATAATATTTCTCAAAAACTTAATAAAGAAGAGATGGATTTTATAGAATATACAGTTAATAAACTGCCTTCCGAACTAAAAAACATAATTCACAAGCATGACTTTTTTAATTTTAGCAAACATGGTTGCAAAACAGACGCAGAATATGAAAAAGACTTGAAGGTGCTTATGAATTGGTTTAAAGAAAATGATATAAATGATGCATATAAAAACTACTATAACTACTTTTTAAAAGTAAAACACCTCCTGCCGCATTCACTTGAAAAACTTTTTAATGATTATAATTATGATTTTTCAGATAAAGATGTAATGTTTTATGAAAAGGAAGACAGTTTTTACATGCATGTTGGTTCATTAAGATATGAACATAATACTAACCCCAAAGACTATGAATTTGATTGTAATTATACGATTCATTTTAAAGATGTAAAGCAACACAATTATAGTCATGAAGATTTTACTAAACCCTCCAGCCCTTCGTTCATGAATGGGTATTTTAGTAAGGCACAAAAGATTATTGGTGTGGAGTTTTATCCTCTTGATAATTGTTTAACAGAGACACATATCCAGTGCTATCCTTGTAAGATTGAAGTCATATCACGAGATATTCTTTTTTAAAAAACCTTTGTTCTAATGGAACAAAAACGGAAGCGTTTCCATTAGAACAAAAGTACATAGAACAAAGAAAAGAATTGCTTTTATAAATTTTCAACCACCGAATTTGCCCACTTGTTCCCCAAAACACGCCAAACAGAAACTACAATTTTAATAAGTTCCTCTGTAAGTGTAAGAAGAAGCACAAAGTAAACCGGCAAGCCCAAAACAGCCGCCCCCAAATAAGCCAAAGGCACGCCGATTATCCAAATAGCCAAGCCGTCAACTACCAAACAAAACTTTGTGTCGCCCCCACTTCGCAAAATACCAACAATTGTTGCATAGTTTGTCATTCTTATAAACATTCCAGCAGCCATTACATAAATGCAATTTTGTGCAAGGTGTCGCACCTCGTCTGTTATGTTGAAAAAGCTTAAAATAATTGGTGCTGAAGCCGCAAATAAAATCCCCATAAGTATGCCAGCTACAATAGCTGTTTTTATACACTTTCGTGAATATCTAATTGCAAGGTCACGCTCGCCAGCGCCTAAAGCATTTGCTATCATAATTCCTGCAGAACTACCTGTTCCTATACACACAGTAAAAAATATTTGCTGCGCTGTAGAAGCAATTTGGTACGCACCTTGGCCAGACGTTCCTGTGTATTTGTAAAACGACACATAAAGCGTAGTGCCAATAACCCAAAACACTTCGTTAATTAAAACAAAAATAGTTACCTTGTAAAACTCTTTAACGAAATTTAGGTTAGCTGAAAAATAGTTTGACAGCTTGCCCACAATCGGAAGACGAAGCTTCTTTACCATAATAATTTGTACTATTATCTCAACAAACCTAGAAATAACAGTTGCTAACGCTGCACCAGTTACGCCCATTTTTAAAATATAAATAAAGTAGTAGTTGAATATAACGTTTACTAAAATTGCTGAAAACGTTGAAATCAAAGGGTATTTTGTTTTTCCAATACACCTAAGAGACTGGTTCACCGTTAAAGCAAAGGCTGTAAAAAAGTACGAAATGCAAACCGTCCTTAAATATTTTGAAGCTAGTTCAATTACAACTGGGTCGTTTGAATAAATGCTCATAAGCTTTTCGGGAATTAAAATTGCAGTGCCTGCAAAAACAGAAGAAACTATAAGCCCCGAAACAAACACAATGCCCATAGACTTATGTATGGAAAACGTGTCACCCTTTCCCCAAAATTGACCCATAAAAATGGCGCCGCCACTGCTCACGCCAAACATCATAATTATATAAACAAAAAATATTTGGTTGGCAAGCCCAACCGCCGTAATTTCATTTATACCAAGGCTACCTATCATAACCGTGTCAATTAGGTTTACTGAAGATGTAAGCATCTCCGTAAAAATAATTGGTATTGCAAGAACTAGCATTTTTTTAAGATATTTTTTTGTTTCGTTTGAAAAAAACATGTTATTCTCCTTGTTGTGTCAAATCTTGTTTATTTTCGCCTTTGTTTTCAATGCTTGCAGGCTTGTTTTTGTTGTAGTAAAGGTTTAAAAACCAAATTATTGTAATTGTAAGCGTAAAAGAATTAATTATCCCAGAAACTATGTCTTTTAAAAAATCTCCGCCACCACTTGCACCAATAAGGGAAAACCCAAGGGAAACTACAAACTGTAAACAAAACCCAATAACAAACGTTACCATGTAAAGCCCAAGCGTCGAAATAGCCTTTCCTTTAATCGTTCTAGCACTTTCTTCGAGTGCGGCAAACCCCCATTTGCCTGTTACTGTCGTTACAGAAACGTGGTAATTAAAGTAAAATGATACTAAAATGCCGGGGATTATAAGCAAAAGCATTCCGCATACCATAATTAAGTAAAACAAAATTGAAGTAAAAATAATCTTGCCCCAAATGCCAAGCGTTGCATCTAAAATGCCTAAAGCTTTAACAGGCTTTCCTTCAATATGACATTTTGAAATGTACGTAAGTGCAGAACTGTGCAGGTTTGTAAAAATTAATGTAAAAACCAAACTTACTATTGTAACTGCAATGCTATCATTTAATAAGTCAATGTATTCAACACTAAAACCCTCCACGTATGGCATTCTTATGTAGTTTTTTATAACGTTTTCAGCACCTAATGAAATTGCCAAGTACATTGGACCATACGTCAAAAAAAACGTATAAAAAATGTATAAAAACTTAGCCTTAAACACTTCAGCCGCAACTTTAAAAAGTTTTTCAAATGTTAAGTATCCGTTTTTCATTTCTTCAACCAAGTTAAACCCTTCAACCAAGTTAAACCCCTCCTTCTTTTCAACCTTTAAATTATATCACATTTATAAAATTATATCACTAAATAATTTAAAACAATATATAAATTTGGAACTCTTTTAATTATTATAATCCTAAAAAACTACTTGACATAATAAAAAATATGTTGTAAAATACGTTTTGTGGTTAA
The DNA here is from genome assembly GCA_964492715.1 of uncultured Defluviitaleaceae bacterium. Classification (GTDB taxonomy): domain Bacteria; phylum Bacillota; class Clostridia; order Lachnospirales; family WRBF01; genus CAZBLK01. The sequence goes on from CAZBLK010000007.1 coordinate 56,266, forward strand.
GCAATGTACAACTCTTGGGGTTGCTTTTAGAGCAGGTTTTCAAAGTTGGCACGGCAAACACCACTAAAGACATAATTTAAGAAAAATGTATATTTACCTTTTACGGAGGAGTAGCGAAGTGGTCATAACGCGGCGGTCTTGAAAACCGTTTGTCCGAGAGGGCGCGTGGGTTCGAATCCCACCTCCTCCGTTTCAAAAACCAAGTGGTTGTATTTCACAGCCATTTGGTTTTTTTGTTTGCCAAAACGTGCTATTGTTTACTGAACAAAAATTCCCCCGCCATCGGCAGGGGAACAACTTTCATCAATTTTCAGTATAAATAACAACCAAATTATTATGATACTGCAAAACAGAAGCAGGAATTTGCGGTGTAACGTCACCGTAAAGAGCCTTTTCAAGAATTTCTGCTTTTTCCTTTCCGTTTGCAATTAGCAAAACGCCTTTTGCCTTCATAATTGTGCCAATGCCCATAGAAACAGCCGACTTTGGCACTTCGTCACGGCTGTTGTAAAACCTTGCATTGGCGTCTATTGTGCTGTCTGCAAGCTTAACATGGTGAGTTTCCTTTGGGAAAAAGCTGTCAGGTTCGTTAAACGCAATGTGCCCGTTCTTGCCAATTCCAAGCAGTTGAAGGTCAATTCCACCAAGCCTTTGAATAAGCATTTCATACTCAAGGCAAAACTCGGAAACATTTTCTGCCATTCCGCTTGGCACGTTTACCGAAGCCTTGTCAATGTTCACGTGGTTAAAAAGCTGTTCGTGCATGAAGTAGTGATAGCTGTTAGGGTCAGTTTTAGGCGTTCCATAATATTCATCAAGGTTAACTGTTTTAACTTCGCTAAAGTCAATTACGCCTTCTTTGTTTAAGCGTATAAGCTCTTTGTATGTACCAATTGGCGAGCTTCCTGTTGCAAGCCCCAAAACAGAGTTTGGCTTTTTCAAAACTTGCGACGCAATAATTACAGCCGCTTTCTTGCTTAAATCGTCGTAGTCTTTTGCCTTTATAACTGTCATTTTTACTCCTCCTTTATTTTGGATAAGCTTTTTAGAACCTAGCCTCAATTTGAGGATAGGTAATTAATTTTACACTCTATATTATGCTGTTAATGTTAATTTTTATCAAGTAGAAAGTAAAAATAATTTTCTTTCAAATGTAATTATTCCAACTTCCTTGTTAAAACTGGTAACTTGGCGTATAATACTATTAAACATATTAAGGAGGAAGAATTAATGCACTGGTCACTAAACGACTTATATGAAGGCATAAACACAGAAAAATTCAAAAAAGACTTTGAATCGTTGAAGTCCATAATAAAACAGCTAAAAATCTTTGCTGATGAAAAGCTTGCAGACAGCTCTAACACCGAACAAAAGCTTGTTGGCTTTATTGAGCTTTACACAAAGTTTGAAAAATTAATATTGTTAAAAAGTTATACTCAACTAATTTTAAGTGTAGATTCCGAAAACGATGAAGCAAACAAGTTTTCAAGCAAGTTTGATGAAATTTTTTCCGAGTTGGCTACGCCTGAAGCAAAGTTTACAAAGTTTGTTTCAGAAATTTCAAACCTAGATGAAATAATAGAAAAAAGCGAAGCTTTAAAGCCATATACGTTTCGCTTAAACGAGCTTAAAAGCAAAGGCAAGTACATGCTTTCCGAAAAAGAAGAGCAGGCTATTGCCAAAATGCAAACTACGTCCTCTAAAGCATGGCGCAGGCTGTGGGAACATATTACATCTACACTTATGGTGGACATTACCCTTGACGGCAAGGCACAGCAACTGCCTTTAACTATGGTTCGCAACATGGCACAAAGTGACGACGGCGCTGTGCGTAAGGCAGCGTATGAAGCCGAGCTTGCCGCTTATGAAAAAATTGATAAATCGGCAGCACATGCTCTTAACAGCATTAAAGCCGAAGTTATAACTGTTTCAAAAATGCGTGGCTACAAGTCGCCGCTTGAACAAACTCTTGTAAGTTCAAGAATGAGTGAGCAAACGCTTGACGCTTTAATTTCTGCAATTAAGGACAACCTTAACATTTTCACAAAGTATTATAAGAAAAAGGCTGAAATGCTTGGGCATAAAAATGGTCTTCCTTTTTACGAGCTTTTCGCACCAGTAAGCAACGCTGAATTTAGCTTTACCTACGAAGAAGCCCAAAAGTTTATTGTTAAAAACTTTTCAGCCTTTTCAAAGCAATTTGGCGACTATGCAAAAAAAGCTTTTGACAACAACTGGATAGATGCCGAGCCAAAAAGCGGTAAAGTTGGCGGCGCATTTTGTTCAAACCTTCATTCAATTGGGCAAAGCCGCATTTTGGCAAACTTTTCAGGCAGTGTTGACAACGTGCTTACGCTTGCACACGAGCTTGGCCACGGCTATCATGGCGAAATGCTAAAGGAAGAAAGTGCGCTTAATTCTCACTACCCAATGCCGCTTGCTGAAACGGCTTCTATTTTTGCAGAAACTATAGCAACTAACGCCGCAATTAAAGAAGCCTCGGGCGAAGAAGCACTGCTTATACTTGAAAACTCAATTTCTTCTGATGCACAAGTTATTGTAGACATTTATTCAAGGTTTTTGTTTGAAAAAGCTGTGTTTGAAAAACGTGAGGACGGCATACTTTCAGTAGCCGAGCTTAAAAACATTATGCTTGAAGCGCAAAAAGCCGCTTACGGCAAAGGGCTTGACCACAACTTTTTGCACCCATACATGTGGGTTTGCAAAACGCATTATTACTACGCAAACAGAAACTTTTACAACTTCCCCTACGCTTTTGGCAACATGTTTGCAAAAGGGCTTTACAGCCAATATCAAAAAGAAGGAGAAGCTTTTGTGCAAAAATATAACAACCTTCTTGCAGCAACTGGTAAAAATTCTGTCGAGGACGTTGCTAAAATGGCTGGCATTGACCTAACAAAAAAAGAGTTTTGGGAAAGCAGCTTAAAGTTGATTGAAGCGGATATTGATAAGTTTTGTTCTTTATAATATAGATGTTAAAACTGTGCATAGATTTTACTCCTTGGGTGTTCATAATGTAACCCTAGGAAAATGTTAACAATATGTTAAAAAAATATCACTTGACATTTTACCTAAAAATGGTAAAATATTTACTGTGATTACTGTTAAAAATGCTTAATATGCACAGTAATTAAAATAGTTTTATTTCTTTTAAAATTTAGGAGGAGCTATATGAAAAGATTATCACGTTTTTTTGCCTTTGCTTTGGCAGGCGCAATGATGTTTTCTCTTACAGCTTGCGGCACATCAGGCGGCGGAACTGCAACGCCTACGCCAGCAACAAGCACAGAGTCAACAACTGCTACTTCTTCAGAAGCACCAGCTACTGAAGAAGCTGTTACAATTGACATTTTCCAATTCAAGGTTGAAATTCAAGACGCTTTAGTTGCAGCTATTGAAAAGTACAAAAGCGTAAAGCCAAACGTAACAATTAACCTTGAAACAGTAGGTGGCGGCGACGACTACGGCGCAGCACTTCGTGCAAAAATGCAGTCTACACAAGTTGCAATTTTTAACATTGGCGGCCCACAAGACACAGAAGACTGGATTGACAGCCTTACAGACTTGTCAAACGAGCCTTGGGTTGGCGAAGCGGTAGACGGCACACTTCTTGCTGTTACTCGTGACAACAAAGTTTATGGCTTGCCGTTTAACGTTGAAGGTTACGGCTGGGTTTACAACAAAGCAATTTTTGACGAATGTGGCATTGACGCAGCTACTTTAACATCATATGATGCAATTGAAAAAGCTTTTGCAACAATTGATAGTAAAATTAAAGACGGCAGCCTAAAAGACAAGTTCCCACAATTGGAAGCAGTTGTAGAACTTCCTGCTAAAGAAACTTGGGTTACAGGCTTGCACGGGCTTAACGTTGCTTTAGCAAACGAGTTCCCAGGTGGCGGAACAGAAGCTTACACAGCAAAAACTGTTGAGTTTAAGCATAAAGACGCTTTAAAAGCGTACTACGACCTTCAAGCAAACTACACTGTAAACGCAAGCGACAAAGGAAAGCTAAACGCTGTAGACTACTCTACACAAGTTGGCGGCGGTATCGGCATTGAAAGAGTAGCCGTTGTCCAACAAGGTAACTGGATTTTTGGCGACGTTAAAAACGTTGACGAAAACGTAGCAAACAACTTGGGCTTCCTTCCAACTCCTTTAAAGGGCGTTAAGGAAGATTCTATACCTGTTGGCGTTCCTATGTACTGGGCAGTTAACAACAAGGTAAGCCCAGCGCAAGTTCAAGCAGCTAAAGATTTCTTGAACTGGTTGTATCAATCAGAAGAAGGCAAAAAAATCGTTGTTGACGAGTTCTTCTTTATTCCTCCTTTCAAGAACTACACTGGTCTTGAACCAAAGGACGCTCTTGGCAAGTCTGTTAAGGCCTACGGCGACGCAGGAAAAACTATGCCTTGGGTATTTATGGGCTTCCCAACTGACTGGGGCATGAACGTATTTGGCGCTAAACTTCAAGACTATTTTGCTGGCAAGCTTTCTTTTGACGAAGTTGTAACACAATCACAAGAAGCATGGGCTAACGCCAGAAAGTAGTTTGTACTTCATAAACAATAATTTAGCTAGTCAAGAACGGTTTTGCTGTAAAAAGGCTTTAGCTTTACTTTTTACTTCAAAGCCGTTCTTTTTAAAGTAATAATTAGATACTAATTAAAATAATAAACTAAAAACTAGATGCTAGAAGTAAGGTGTTAGAAATAAAAACAAAAGTTTTGTCTACTTTTTCAAAAGTGGCGGGGTTTGGGGCAGCGCCCCAAGGTCTTTGGTCTTTAAAGCCAGCCCCCTAGCATAATACCTTGCGTCTAGTACCTAGCTTCTAGCAAGAAAGGTGTGGGAAAAACAATGCGGCGTTCTAAAATTGGTTATGTTCTTTTTTTACTTCCTTGTGTAGCTTCGTTTACGATAATAGTTCTTATTCCCATGTTTACAGGGTTTTACTATTCCTTCACAGACTGGAATGGAATTGGCAACACGCCGAATTTGGTTGGGTTTTCAAACTATATTGACATTTTTAAAGACGAAAGCTTTTTAAAATCGTTTACATTTACGGCAGGGTTTGCCGTTGTTGCCGTTATATTAATTAACGTAATTGGCTTTTTGCTTGCACTTCTTGTAAACCAAAAGTTTAAGGGCAACAAAGTTATGCGTACTGTGTTTTTTATGCCAAACCTTATAGGCGGCATACTTTTGGGCTTTACTTGGAACTTCATTTTTGTAAGCGTTTTTGAGTCCATTTACAAGGCGACAGGCTTTAACTTTTTCAGCGGCTGGCTTTCAACGACTGTAACTGGCTTTTGGGGATTAGTTATTGTTTTGGTTTGGCAAATGAGTGGCTATACTATGCTAATTTACATTGCGGCACTGCAAAACATTCAAACGTCTGTGCTTGAAGCCGCCGAGCTTGACGGCGCAATTGGGCTTCGCAAGCTGTTTAGCATTATTATTCCAATGGTTATGCCGGCGTTTACAATTAGCTTGTTCCTTACCTTGTCAAACTCGTTTAAGCTCTTTGACCAAAACCTTGCGCTTACAGGTGGCGCACCAAACAAGTCTACAATGATGCTTGCGCTAAAAATTTACAACACAGCGTTTTCACAGAACACACTTGGCAAGGCACAAGCTATGGCTATTATTTTCTTAATTGTTGTAGCAATAATTTCGGTTACACAGCTTAGCATTACAAAAAGAAGGGAGATTGAAAACTAATGGAGGGCAAAAAGTCTTTTAAAATAACTACAATTGCAATTGGCATTTTTATGTGCATTGTTTACCTTTTTCCTGTGTACATTTTGTTTATAAACTCCTTTAAAACGCAAAAAGGAATTTACTTAGACACTATAAAAATTCCTAAGGAGGGCTTTTTTACACTTGGCAACTACCCAGGCGCAATTGAGCGCATGGGCTACTTGAAGGCCCTTACCAACTCGCTTCTTATAACAATTTCTGCTACAGTTATTATTGTGCTTTTTTCGGCTATGGCGGCGTGGGTTTTGGTGCGGTACAAAAGCGTTATAAGCACAGTTTTGTACTACATGTTTGCGGTTTCTATGCTTATTCCGTTCCAATGTGTAATGCTTCCGCTGGTTTCTACGGCTTCAAAGCTGCACCTTATGAACCCAGCTGGGCTTGTTTTTATTTACCTTGGCTTTGGCTCTAGCCTTTCAATTGTTTTGTTCCACAGCTTTATTAAAAGTGTTCCGCTGGAGCTTGAGGAGTCGGCAATGATTGACGGCTGCAACATGGTGCAAACTTTCTTTTTAATTGTTGTGCCGCTTATTAAAACAATTGCAATTACTGTTGCCGTGCTTAACGTAATGTGGATTTGGAACGACTTCCTTCTTCCGCAGCTTATAATAAACAAGCCAGAATGGCAAACTATTCCGCTTAAAACATATTTGTTCTTCGGGCAGTTTTCCAAACGGTGGGACTTGGCGACAGCAGCTCTTTTGATGGGTATGCTTCCTATAGTTGTGTTTTATATGTTTGCTCAAAAGTATATTATTCAGGGTATAACTGACGGGGCTATAAAGTAAAACCGATATAAGTGTGAATATTATATAAGTTCGATATAAAACTGTGATTTTGCAATTTATATCGAACTTTTATTATTTTATGCGTATATTATATTAGGGAGATATTTTTTAAAAGGAGAATTAAGTGCAATGAGCAGACAAACCATTTATGATTATTGCAATAATAGTTCAAAGCGAAAGGTTATTTTACACATATTTTTAGGATTTTTGGTTTTTTTGTTTTCCGACTTAGTGAACTCTATACTTTTTGATATCATATTTTCATTAATAATCAAAAGCGATTTGCCTATTTGGGTTTACGCTTCATTCCGTTCAACTGGAAACATTATTTTATTCTATACCTTTTTTTCGCTTTACTTAAAAAAAGTAATTCACTTACCAATGTCAGATTTTAGAATAAATAAATTTAATTTAAAGAAAATATTTGTTGTTTGTGCTATCGCCCTGCCTACCTTTGTAGCAGTTTGCTTAATGGCAAGCGGCGGAACGCTTATTGATAATAAGTTTAGCACTCAAGAAATAGTTGGAAATGTAATTGTTGCACTTAGCTTAGCAATTACATCAGGCATACTAGAAGAAATGTTTTTTCGTGGCTACTTAATGAAGTTTTTAGAGGTTAAATGGAACAGGACAATTGCTATACTTTTGCCGTAAATTATTTTTAGCTTATTACATGTACTAAGCATGGAAAAATTTGATGTTGTCAGCTTATTATTATTAATTTGTGCAGGCACTATTGTTGGCGTTATGTTTTCATTAATAACAATTGTTAGTAAATCAATCTGGTCAAGTGCACTGGTACATACATTATGGAACTTTGCAATTATTGGTCAAATTTTAGATATATCAACAAAACACAATACTAAGTCAGTTTATTCGTTTGTTCTTTCATCAAAAAATGTTTTGATAACAGGCGGAAGTTTTGGAGTAGAATCTTCATTAGTTGCTATAAGCGGTTACATAATCGTTGTTTTACTATCATTGTATATGTTAAGGCGTGTTCAAAAATAGCATATTTACGACTAAAAACCTGTAAAATGTAAGCTTTACAGATTTAGCAAACGTACAAAACCTAGCTTTTTCAGACTATGTTGTGCCTTCCCAGCTTACGTTATAGCAAATTGAATCGTACTTTAAAATTTCAGGTGTAAGCTACAATGTGAAACGTGTATTACAATATAAAGATTTTTGAGAGTGATGGGTTTTGGGAGGTGAAAACTTTTCTCTGAATAGTTTTCACTTCCCAATTTTTTATTTATGTCTTCCTCACTTCCTCCAAACAACATCATCAACAATTTTTGCATAAGACTGAATTAACTTTACAACTTTCATAGAAACATTAGTGTCCAAATAATCAAAAACTTGTGCGGCACATTCGCCGTTTTTCTCCATTTCTGTTGCAAGCTCTATCGACTGCAAAATGCTGTCAAATGAAATTCCGCCAACGACAATTGAACCTTTGTCTAAAACTTCGGGACGTTCTGTTGACGTTCTAATTAAAACTGCTGGAAAGCCTAAAACGGAGCTTTCTTCAGAAAGAGTTCCGCTGTCGGACAAAACACAAAAGGCGTTTTTTTGTAGCTTAACGTAGCTGGAAAAACCAAACGGCTTTAACATCTTTACAAGTGGGTGGAACTTAAACTCCCTTTCCTCAATAAACTTCAAGCTTCGTGGGTGCGTGGAATAAATTACTGGCATTTCGTAAGTTTCGGCAATTTTGTTTATGGCGTTCATTAGCTGCAAAAAGTTGTTTTCGTTGTCTATGTTTTCTTCCCTGTGCGCCGAAACGACAATATATTTTTTGGGCGAAAGTGAAAGCTCGGCTAAAGCACCGCTTGCTTCTATTTTATCCATGTTTTTTAACAGCACTTCTGTCATTGGCGAACCAGTTACAAAAACAAACCTCGTTTGAACGCCCTCTGAAATTAAAATTCGCCTAGAGTGTTCTGTGTACGAAAGGTTTATGTCTGCAATGTGGTCGACAATTTTTCTGTTAATTTCTTCTGGCACGTTTTGGTCGAAGCACCTGTTGCCTGCTTCCATGTGGAAAATTGGCACTTTCAGCCGCTTTGCAGAAATTGCTGAAAGTGCAGAGTTTGTGTCACCAAGAACTAAAAGGGCGTCGGGCTTTACTTCTTTAATTAGCTTATACGACTTGTCAATTATGTTGCCTATAGTTTGCCCCAAGTCTTCACCTACACAGTTTAAGTAGTGGTCGGGTTTTCTAAGGTTTAAGTCTTCAAAAAATATTTCGTTTAATGTATAGTCCCAGTTTTGGCCTGTGTGCACAACTGTATGCTCAAAGTATTTGTCACATGCTTTTATTACCTCTGAAAGCCGAATTATTTCAGGGCGTGTGCCCAAAATTGTTAATAGCTTTAGCTTTTTCATTTCTTTACCCCCATCTTTTAAGACCTTGGGGGCTCTACCCCCAACCCCCCGCAAGGGGCTTGCCCCTTGACCCGTTTTTTTGTTGTTGATTTATTCATCTAATATTATATGTTTTTGAGCATGTCCTAGTAGCATTTAGAAGTCACCTGTGTATAATAAACTAACTAGAGTTTTGGGCTTAATTATTTTAAGTATAGAGGAGTGATACTCATTGAAGCTTATCCATACACTTTTGTTTCTAATTCGTGAACAAAAAGTAAACGAAGACTTGGCACTTGCCCACAAATGTTTAAAGTCGCTTGAAAAAGGAACGTATAAAACAGTCGTTGTTTACAACCAAGGTTTTTTTACAAATGAAATGGTTGAACAATTTTTGCAAAAGTACGATTTAAACTGCGTAGTAATTGGCGAGGGCAAAAACGTGGGCACAGTAGTAGGCAGGCAAAGTTGTTTTAACACAATTTGGGAAAAGTTTCCTGAAACTCATTTTATTTCGGAAATACATTTAGATATGGTTTTTACATTCAACTGGGAAGACGCACTTATAAAATATTTGGAAACGAACGACGAGCCAATGGTAAGCTGTGGAATTGTGGACCAAAACGGAAACCTTCCTTTTGCAGAAAACACAGTTGCAGAAAAAACAGCAAAGCCTTTTCCGCAAGGTGACAACGAGGAAGACGTTGATGCTTATTTATTAAGCCTTAGAGAAGAAAAAGTTACGCATGGGTTTACAAACCCTTGTGTTCACAACTCTGCCATTTTAAAAGTAGCTGGCGGCTATGATGCACGTTTTTTAACAGGCAAGCAAGCGTATGAAGACGACAGTATGCTGCTTGGGTACTATTATTACTATGGAACAAAAGTAAATTGGAAGCCAAAGGTGAACTTCAATTCGGTTGTGTTCCATTCGGTTGCAGGGCAGCGGCTTGGAATGAACGACAGCGTTTTAGTTAATTATTCTGGGCTTTTAAAGCAGTACGGCGCAATGGGGCTTAAACACCTTTCCCAGCTTCACAAAAGCCAGTGGCACATAAACTTTTTTTCAGAGCAGTTTAAAAACTGTTGATGAGTTAAATGACTATAAATTGGGCATTTATATAAGCAAATGGCTGTTTGAAAAACCATTTTCAAACAGCCCTTTGCTTTTAACTATAGACAATGTCGATTAAAACGGAATTGCTATAAATTAAGAGGTTTTCTTTTCGTCCCCTTCTGTAAGCCGTATAAGCTCGCCGTACCAAACAAGCGAATCGGCGTAAGCATCATGAATACTTTTTATGCTAATGTCGTACAAAATTGCAAGCCGTGAAACTTCATGCCAGTCGGCTTGCTCGTAGCACTTTACAAAGTTGTAAACCACATAAAAATCTCCAGTTCCGTCTTGCAAAGCTTTCTTTACTTGCTCTGGTACAAAAACAATTTTCAAAGCCTCGGAAATTGGCAATTCAAGAATTACGTCAAGCACAGAAAACATACCCATAAGAAAAAGATTGTCCTTGTGTATTGCCATTTCAAAGTACCTTGCCATGTTTTCACAAAACTTTGCCCGTATAAGCGAAGTGCGTGTAACTTCCGAAGGTTTGTCTTGGCTTAACATGGAGGAAACTGCCGTTGTTATCCATTTTTTAATTTCCTGCTGCCCAAGCATAGCAGCGGCGTGGTTTATAGTTTTAATTTCTGTAGTTATTCTGCCGATAGAATTTACAAGCCGCATAAATTGAATTGCAAGTGCAGTGTCACGCTGAACTACGCTTATCACTTCTTTAAGCTCGAAGTCGTCCTTGCTTACAATGTTTAAAAGCTGAATGTAGTTTACTTTAAGCGGCGAAACAACGTTTTGCACACCTTTTGAAATGTGCACCTTGTAAAAGCTTCCCGTAAAATTGTGTGCGCCCGAAAACTTGACCGCATCAAATTGAGGTGCTGTTTCTATGTTAGAAATAATCACCTGCAAATCTTTGTTTACACTTCTTAGGTAATTAAGCTTAAATCTAATTTGTTCAGGCGAAAGCTTTAAAAAAATAAAGTCTGTATATGTTAAAAAGTTTCCTAGCATGTTTAAGTCTTCATTGTTGATAAATGCTATTTTAAACCCCAACTCTTTATATCTTTTAACCCTTTCAAAACACAAGCTATCAAGCGTAATATCTTTGCCAAGCAAAAACACAACCTTATCTCTGTCAACGGTGCAAATGTTTTCAAGCTGTAGCATAAGCAAAATGTTTGTAACAGGAACAAAAATAAGCTTTCCCATAGTCAAAGCTTCAAGCCCTACTTTGTTGAGGAAGTCAATAAACGGCGATTCCATAGCACGGTCTAAGGGGTTTGATTTACCGCCTTCTAAAATGGCGTTGCCAAAATTAAAAGAAAAGTAATATGCTGTTACGTCCATCTTTTCATTAAAGATTGGTTTTGTTACTACAAGTAAATTCATGCTGATTCCCTCCGTAGATATAACTTGATTTTACTTAACTTTCTTTACTTAACTTTCATAACTTATGTTTGGAATTAGTATGGGATAATGTCTGTAATTTTAGCAGAGGTTTTTTGACTGTATAATTTATATAATTGGTTTAAGTATATAAGAATGATTTTAGCGTAGTACATAATATGTGAATAATAAACCTACTTCAAAGTGCTTCCCCAAAAAGCTGAGGAAGCACTTTGAAACCTATGTTAAGGGCAGAAAACACGCACTAGCCCAAGCTAGGCAAAGAAGCCGCCGCTACGCTTTGCCCAACACGTCTGCTTTTTTCATCTGGAAGCATAACGTTAAGCTTTTCACAAACATCTTTGTATTCGTCTGCAAGAACACGCTTTGCTTCCGCCAAAACTATGTCGCCACCTTTGCCCGACATAACTCTGCCCAAAAGAAGAACGTGCTTCATGTCATAGTAAGTTGAGTAAAAAGCAAGTGTATGGCCCAAGTAGCAGCCTATAGTTTCAAAAATTTGCTCTGCGCCTTTTTTACCGTCGTTTAGTTCTTGTTGAACTACCTTTAAGCAAGCTGCAGGCGAAAGCCCTTGTTCAAGCGTAATTCCGCCTTTTTCAGCAAGCTTAATTACAGCATCTTGAGAAAAATATTTTGCGCCTACGCCTTTGTCACCTGACCATTCGTCTACAGTGCCTTCTTCTTGCCCGTCAACAGGTGCAAAAGCAAGCTCGTTTAACCAGCCTGTAATGTTTCCGTTGTTATCAACAAAGCCTACAGCTTCGCTTGTGCCCATTGCAATGCCCAAAACGCCGTTTTCCTCAAGAGCCATTGCGCCAGCAAGAGCAGTTACATCACCGTCGTTTGCAACAACAAGTGGAACGTCACCAATTTCTTTAGCCGCCCTAATGTAAATGTCTTTAACGTGCTTGTCAAAAGCGTCCTTTGGAACTTTAATAAACAAAGAAGCCGCCATTGTTAAATTGTCAATGTAAATTCCAGCAGAGCTTACGCCAATTGCGTCAACTCTTGGCATTTTTGAAGCAGCCGTTTTAAACGCATCAACAATTCCGCTGTAGTGGTATTCCGGGTCTTCATTTGTTTTTGGGTGCCAAACAACTTCTTCGCTGTAAATTGCCTCGCCGTCAACTACAGCCGAAACTTTTCTGTCGCTTCCGCCAGCATCAAACCCAATGCGGCAGCCGTCTAAATGCCTTCCAACCGGCGTTGGGTTTTCTTTTTCCGAAGGAGCGTCTTCATAGTTGCATGTTTCTACCACAAAGTCGTTTTGGAAAACACGCCCCATAAAGTCGAAGTCAAAGCTTCTTGCGCCGTTTGCAGAGTAAACTTCTTTAATGTAAGCACCAATTTCGTCGTCGCCGCAAATTGTAACTTTGTAGCCGCCTTTTCCCCAAAGAAGGAACTTTACTGTACGCTCAACGTAAAACTTGTCGGCTTCTTTCATTTCATCTGTGCCGTAAATTTTTGTGTCGTGAACAGAAACTAAGCCGCTGTTGCGCTCTACCGCAATTTTAAGCGGCTTTGTTGCCCCTTTAAGGTATGCCGAATTAAAAAGGGCAAGAGGAACAAACGTTTCGTCTAAAATTGGTTTGTTTTTAACATCAAAGCTAATTCCGTGCAGTTCCATAAAAATCCTCCTATTTTAAAGCAATTCCGTTTTTTAAAGATTACAATGTTATATAAAGCAGAATTGTTATACGTTATGCAAAAAATAAGCTATCATATTTTACTTATTTTTAGTTGATTTACTTTATAGTTAATTTTAATACAAAGTGCATGGCGTTTGCAATATACATGTTTACTAAAAATACAAATCAATGATTTATTCTACAGAAATTATACTTTTTAACGAACCAACTCCTCTTTTAAAAAAACCTTTTTATTTGTTTTTGCTAAATATGTTGAATTTTTTTGAAAATAAGGTATAATGAAAGTATCAACTCAAAATGGAGAGGAGTTAATGACTTGATGAATTTTTTAAATAATTTAAAAATCAAAACAAGGCTTTTGGTTTCATTTTCAATAATAATTTTATTGTCGGCTGTTTTGGGCTATTTCGCATCTTCTCAAATTACAAAATTAGGTGTAAGCGGTGAAATGGTTTTTACCAAAAACGTAAAGCCTTTAATGCAGCTTGATGAATTAAGCTCGACAAATGCTGAAGTACGCAGGCTTGTTGCTGTTTGTTCAAGAACGGCTCTTGCAAACCCTGAAAGACTTGAAAATGATATAAACGCTTTAAAAACAAAAATTGAAGATTTTAAAAAACTTATTCAAGATTATAAACAATTTCAATTAACTGTCGGTTCATCACAAGAGCGTATTGACAAATTTAATACCACTTCCGACATTTTCTTAAATCAATATGTTCCAAACATGGAAAAAGTTATTACTCTTTTGAAGGAAAACAAAGTTAGCGAAGCTATAAAAATAATTGATGACTCTGCTGTTTTAGGCGTTTCTGTTACTACAGGCATGAAAGAGCTTATAGCGCTTAACCAACAGGCAGCTAGCGATACAATTAATAATAACTATAAAGAAGCAAGGTTTACAGCATTGTTTGTTTTTGTCGCAACAATTCTTGTAATTGTTTTATCATTAGCTGTTTCTTTTTTAGTTGGTAATTTAACATCAAAAAGTATTGTATCTTTAAGAAATGCTACCCACGCAATTGCTTCTGGCAACCTGAACGTAAACATAGCCTCAAATGCAAAAGACGAGGTTGGCGACTTGTCAAGGGACTTTGACAAAGTTGTTCAAGTTTTAAAAAGCATTACTTCTGATATAAAGCTTCTTGACCAAAAGCACGAAGAAGGCTTTATTAGCTTTAAGCTAGACGCCGACAAGTACGAAGGCGGTTTTAAAGAAATTGTGCTTGCAATTTCCCAAACGGTTGACTCACTAATTTCAGAAATACTTGACACTATTGAAGTTTATAAGCAATTTTCAATTGGCAACTTTAAAGCAGATTTAAAGAAGCTACCAAACGAAAAGGCAGTTTTAAACGAATCTATAGACAACATGCGCAAAAACCTTGAAACAGTAAACAAAGAAATTAATTCGCTTGTAGACGGCGCAATGAACGGCAACCTTTCAAAACGTGCCAACGTTTCGGGGCAGCAGGGTGAATGGCTTACAATTCTTTCTGGCTTAAACAAGCTTATGAACGAAATAATGAAGCCAATTGAAGAAGCCCAAAAAACACTTGTTGAAATGTCAAGGGGCAACCTTAAAGTTAAAATGGAAGGCACTTACAAAGGTGACTTTGACATTATAAAGTCGTCGCTTAACGACACAATTAACGCTATGTCTTCTTACATTGAAGAAATTAGAAAGGTACTTGGAGAAATTTCCACAAACAACCTTAACGTTTACATTACACGTGAATATGTAGGCGACTTTTCCGGCATTAAGGTTTCGATAAACCTTATTGTTGAAAAGCTGAACGAAGTTTTTGAGGAGCTTAGAAGCACGTCAGAGCAAGTTTTAATTGGCTCACGCCAAGTTTCTGAAACAAGCATGACACTTGCACACGGTGCATCAGAGCAAGCAAGCTCTATCGAGGAGCTTAACGCAACAATTGACACAATTAACGAGCAAACAAAGCAAAATGCCCACAATGCGAAGGAAGCAGACGAGCTTTCCACCATTTCAAAGGAAAGTGCAATTGAGGGTAATTCGCAAATGCAAACAATGCTTGTTTCTATGAACGAAATTGCGGATTCTTCAAACAATATTTCTAAAATTATTAAGGTTATTCAAGACATTGCGTTCCAAACAAACCTTCTTGCGCTTAATGCCGCTGTAGAAGCAGCACGTGCTGGCGTACACGGCAAAGGCTTTGCTGTAGTTGCCGAAGAAGTGCGTAACCTTGCAAGCAGAAGCCAAAACGCCGCAAGAGAAACAACTGCGCTTATTCAAGAATCAATTGCAAGGGTAAACGTTGGCACAGAGCTTGCAAAGTCTACTGCTGAGGCACTTAACAAAATAGTTGATAATGTTTCAACTGTTTCTTCCATAATTGAGGGAATTTCGGAAGCGTCTGTTAACCAAGCGGCGTCTATTTCCGAAATAACAATTGGTATTGAACAAATTGCTACTGTTGTAACACAAAACTCATCTACGTCAGAGGAAAGTGCGGCAGCTTCGCAAGAGCTTTCAAGCCAAGCTGAAACACTTCAAAATATGGTGGATAGGTTTAAACTTAGACGTTAATCAAACAAAAAGGGGCTGTTGCCAACCATATTTATGGTTTTGCAACAGCCCCTTTTTTATGTCATTATTGAGCAACCACTTTCCAGTCGCTTCCGTCAAACTTAAACGTCAAATCTTCCACAAGCCCTTCGCCGTAAATATCTTTAATTGGCTTTTTAATTGTAATAGTGTCCCCAGTTTCAATGTCCTCAGAATCCAAGTCAATCATAATTTCCTTTGGATATTCAGGGTCAAGGTAGAATGAATTTGAACTGTCCAAATCTTTCACCTTTCCACTGCTATTTTTCACAACAATGTATTTTGCTTTTTCTTCGGCAGATAACGTTGGGTCGATAAAGTATTTGTCGTCCCTTGAATCTGTAAAGCCTGATGCAATTTCGTTGCTAAATTCAATAAACAGCCTGTAAGGCTTGCTGCTTGAATTGTAAACTTCTGTTACCTTCAAAGGACAAGACCACTTGCTGCCATCAAATCGAAAAACAATTTCAGAATTTAATGCTTCGCCGTAAACGTCCTTCACTGTTTCTAAAAGTTGAATTGTGTCACCTTCTGCAAAAGAGCCAGCTTTTAAAGCAACCTTCAAAACTTTTTCTGAAACAAACTCAATTTTGTTTCCGACAACTTCTTTAACAGCGCCGTCTTTGTCTTTTATGCTTACATATTTAGAGATGTCAGCGCCCAAGTCAACTGCTCCGCTAGTTTTGCCGTTTACACTTACAGGGTTGTTAAGCGTAATAGTAGCTGATGTTGCGTCATTTACAATGCCCTTAATAATTGGCAGGTCGTTGCCCTTCTTAATATCTAAGTTAAGGTTTGTAATTGTTGTTTTTGCATAACCGTCCAACAATTCTTTTGAAGCGGCTTCTTCATACTTCAAAGTTGAAGTGTAGGCTTTTGTGCTTCCGTTTTTAGTGTAAGTAACGTCAAACGTTGGGCCGTCAGTAAAAGTAACGTCAGGCGCTTTTTTGCCCTTTACAGTTACAGATGAAGCCGAGCTATTTGCCAAAGAAATAATAGTCTTTGTAGTTTCGTATGGGCCAAAAGCATGGTTTGTTTTGTACACTTCGCCTGCTGGTGCAGAAATTTGCGTTTTACCAGCCGCTGGTGTAACAGTGCCAGTTGCAAAGTCAAACGTGTCACCTTCTGTTAAGTAGTGAACTTTAACACCTGTTACAGAAAATGGGTTTGCTGGGCCTGTGCCTGCGCCCCAAACTGCATCTTTGGCATCAATTACAAACACGCCATTATGCCCTGCCACAGTTCCAACTTTATTTGTAATTCTCATAATTGTGCCTTCGTCTAAAGCAAGCGCCATACCCTTAGGGTTAGTGTCACGTATAGCAACGAGCAAACGCCCCAAACGCCCACGCATGTCAAAGTGGCTGTCCATAAGAGCATCAACGCCAGCAACAGGCTGAATTACGTTTACGCTGTCAAAGTAAATGCTGTTTCCTATGTTTTTGGCAACAGGTTCTTTTTGCGTTTCTGCATCAAACTTTGCAAAGTCAATGAATTCAGCTTGGTTCCAGTACATTGACTGGTAAGAATAGTCAGAGCCGTCAGAGTAAGAGAACCTTGACATAAACGCCGCACCAGCACTAGAGCCAGCTATAGTACCGCCCCTTGAGTATACGTTGTGAATTGCTTGACCAACCTTCGACAAAGAGCCGTCGTCGTTTACCAAGCTACGGCTGTGGTTAAGCTGTGCGCCTCCAAAGAAAAAGACAATGTGACAGCTTTCTACCAAGTCTGCAAAGTATTGTTCGTTTGAAATGCTCTTGTAGTTGTCTAACGTTGTTGGAATGTAAACTGCTTCGCAGCCAATTTCTGCAAAAGCTTCTTTGTCGCTGTCGTTGTAAAAGTCGTCATACATTTCTGCTTCTGTTGGCTCCCATGAAGCTGAAAAAATGGCAATTCTAGGCGTAATGCCAGGTGTGTTTTGCTTAAATGCGTCAACGTATGCTTGAGCATAAGTTTTTGACTCTAAGTACACAGAAGTAGCACCACCCCCTGGAACAACTGCGCCTGTTCCTGCACCTGCACCGATAGAAGCAAGCGCTTGCGGCCCTCTTTCTGGGTGAATCATTTTGTCTGCTTTGTAAACTCCAACAGCTTCGTTTTTATCGTTTAAAGACACAGCATATATGTAATAAATTTTATCTTTTTCGTCTGGGTTGAACTTATGCCCATCTAAAGCAACCAAATTGGCAGGTAACTTAACAGTAATATCAGCCCCTGTGCCAGCAGTTAACAATTTACCAGCCGCTTTTAGCTCGGAAATTTTTGCATCGCTTAATTCGCCAAGCTCATCTTCAATGTCAACCAAGCCTACTGTAGAGTAGAAAACAAGGGTTTCTTTAACTTCTGCGGCGTTATCAACCTTTAAGTTCAAGGTGTAATCTTCCAGTTTGTAGCCTGTTCTTGACACGATAAGCGGGTTTAAGTCTTCCACGACAGCTACAACGCTCTTGCCGTTATCAGCCGCATTGTACCCACTTGCCAAAAAATCCACTGCAACTACAAATTCTGCCCTTGTAACATTTTTTGACAAGTCAAGTGTTCCGCTAAAGCCTTCTATGTTTGCACTGCCGACTATCTCTTTAGCAGCACCTTCGCTCAAAGTAGAAAACGCTTTAGTTACTGCAAAAATTACTTCTTCGACAGTAGCAAAGTCATTTGGGCGAACTTTTCCGTCTTTGCCTTCCAAAGTTCCCATGGCAAGCGCCTTTTGAACTTGCTCTGCATACCAAGCATTTGATGGAACATCATTATATGCGCTTAAATCACTTTTTTGAGTAGTGCCTAAAGCTTTGTTAAGTATAGTTGCCATTTCTGCCCTAGTAATAGGTGCATCTGGCATAAACACCCTGCCATTTCTTGTTGCGTAGCCCGAAATTAAGCCTCTTTCAGCAGCCCTTTGCAAAACTTGGGCATAAGCGTTTTCTGAAATGTCAATAAAGCTTGCTTGCGCAAAAGCAAAGCTTGCGTTGCCAGACACCATAGCCGTAATTGTGGCAAATGTAAGTAATTTTCGTAACTTTCTTTTCATAAAAGACCTCCTTTTAGTGGCTACACAAGTTTACATAACAGTTTGTTGTAGCAAAGATCTATGCAAAACAGCTTGCATATGTACCTTTTGTGTAACATCACTTGTGTTACTAAATTATAAAACTTGTTTATTAGAAAATTATACAATTGTATTTACAATTTGTCATTAGTTTTCTGCAATTTTTATATTTATAAATTCAAAAAAACATATTGACAAGTAAAAGTTTTTCTTATATAATTCTTGATACATGGTTTTACTAATTTTACTTTATTAGCTTTCCACATGGAGAAGTACTCAAGTGGCTCAAGAGGTGCCCCTGCTAAGGGTATAGGTCGGGAAACCGGCGCGAGGGTTCAAATCCCTCTTTCTCCGTTAGTTCATTATGAGCCAAACATTGCGTTTGGCTCATAATTTTTTGTATATGGAGAACCTATTGACCCAGACAACCAACAAAATTGTACTGAATCGATACGTTTTGTTGTCGTTTTCCATTGATTACGATTTTTTCCGAAACGGATATACTGCCTATCAATCGGTATGCTGTTTCTCTGTCGAGTGATTCAAGGGATAGACACCCTTTAATCAGTTCCATCCAAGTGAGTACGTCTCGTTCGGTATTAATGGCGGCTTGAATGTCGTTATCCAATACTCGGATTTTAGCTTCAAGCTCTTTTTGTTCTTGCTCGTAGTCGGCAAGCATATTGCGGAACATAGTATCCGGCAAACTCCCTACTACTTTTTCCTCAAAAAGTTGTCTAACCATTTTACCAATAGTTTCCAAACGCTTTTTGAGCTTATTAACTTCTTGGCTTTTGGCTGACCGTTCCCGCTCTCGTTCACGACCTGATGCCGACATAAGCCTGTCAATTAGTGATTTTTCGTCTTTAATGGCGGCTTGTGCGTAGTGCCGCATATCACTCAAAATCACCTGTTCTAAGGTTTCTTGTGTAATAGAGTGTGTAGAACACTGCTCTTTGCCATGGTTTGCATAACGACTGCAACGGTAAATTATGCGTTCATTTCCACGATACAGCTTACGATTGAAAGCCATAGCCGCACCGCAATCAGCACAGCGTATCAATCCCGAAAATAGATTCACGCTATTTGTACTGTTTACTTGTATCGTGTGATTAGAGGGTTCAAGCCCTGTGGCTTCGATTCGTTTTTGGACACGATTCCAAGTGTCCAAGTTTATGATTGGTTCGTGGGTGTCCTCTACAACAATCCAGTTGTCAGTAGGGATAAAACGCCTTTGCTTTGTTTTGAATGATGCTACTTGACGCTTTCCTTGCACCATATGCCCGATATATACTTGATTTTTCAAGAGTTGCATAATGGTATTACTTCCCCACGTCATACTCTCGCTTTGGTTTGGATTACACTTGCCAAGCTGTTTATAATGGTATGCTCGTGGACTGTCCACATTCTCATTGTTTAATTGTGTTGCGATATGCCTTCCGCTGTCCCCTGCGGCAAATTCATCAAATATACGACGAATGATTACTGCGGCAACGGGGTCAATTACAAGCTTATGCTTATCTTCCGATGACTTAACATAACCGTATGGGGCTTTGCTTCCCATAAATTTACCCTGCCGTGCGCTTACGGCTCTTGCTGACCGCACCTTCTTTGAAATATCCTTTGCGTACATTTCGTTCAAAATATTCTTAAAGGGGGCTATGTCGTTATCATCGTTTGCAGTGTCCACGTTGTCATTTACCGCAATGTATCTTACGCCATACTGTGGAAAGATAAAATCGGTATACTGCCCTGTTTCAACGTAGTTTCTGCCAAGCCTCGATAAATCTTTAGTGAGTATACAGTTGATGTAGCCTGTTTTCATGTCCGTAATCATACGCTTAAAATTCGGACGTTCAAAGGTCGTGCCGCTCCAGCCGTCATCAATGTATATGTCAAAAATCTTCCACCCTCTTTCCGTTGCGTAGTTTACCAAATAGTCACGTTGGTTGGAGATGCTCATGCTCTCCAAATTGCCGTTGTTGTCATCCCGACTTAATCGCAGATACAGTGCCGCTTTTATTTCATTTTCGCTTTGCGTTCTCATAGCAACCTCCGTAGTCACCGAGAAGCAATACGATTATGGGATGACGGTTCACCTTTCGTAATTCATTATACCACATTTTCAGCCAAATGTATATCTCTATCTTGATTTGCTTGAGAGGTACACAGCTTTCTTAGAATGATTTGGTAAATGAGTTCTTCCAACGTGACTTGGTTGTTGAATTTGCTAACAAGAGTTATGTTTTGTTTATTAACGGTATATGTACTTACTACTTCCGTAGATGATGCCGTTCGGCTGATTTCTTGTATGTTCATCAGCTTTAACTCCTTTCTGCCATGCTTGCCATTACTGCAAGCGTGAATTATCTGAATCATTCCTAAATCTTAGCCCACGAACGCCGGTTAATGTTTCACCGCCTATCCTTAACTTTTCGTCCAATTTTCCGTATTTGCCGATTTGCTTACGGAATGTGTTCATTTCATATGCTGAAACGCAGTTCCGATAACAAAAGTTTTTGTATTCTTCATACAAATTTCTCAAAAACTCTTTATTTGTATGGTCGCAGATTACCAAAGTGCTTTCAACAAAGTATCTGACAGAATCAACCTCTATCATATAATTTTGCTTGTAATCATCGACAGCCTTACAGCGAGAGAATACCCAGTTTTGAGAGCGAAGTTCCCGAAGCCCTACCAATGCTTCAAATATTATGGCATCAGCATCTTCCATAAGCTCATCAATAATGTTTGTGTTTTTGTCCTTTTGGGAAATCTGATTCATAAACGGTAACAGTAGCAACCTGTCGAAAAATGCGTCAGATGAATCCAGTTCATCTGTATAAGGTGGATTATTGCCGGAAAACAACAGTTTTCCACGGTATGTATAGAAGAATACATTACCGTACTTTTCCTCTCCAAGAACGCAGTCCGCTCCTGTAAGCATTTTGAAATACTCTATACTTTTCAGTGGCACCGTCGACATTTCAGCCGACACATTCATATGCTTTGAAAAGATTGTTCCGTTATAAAACTTGTGGTCAAGTTTGCTCCACGGAACGCCTGATGTATTTTCGCTACCCACAATACGTTGAATGAGCTTACACAACGTGGATTTTCCGGTGTTTGGTAGTCCGACAAAGAAAATAGCTGTTTTGGCACATGAATACGAACTTAGCAGATAACCCAACACTTGGCGTATAACGGTCTTGTATTCCTCATTGCCACCTGTAATTTGGTCAAGAAATCTATTCCAAGCTCCTGAAAACATTGGCTTTCGCCCTCTGTAATAGGGAATGTTAAGAACCGTAAAAATGGGTTGACTGGGTGATAAATCAAATGTTTCCCTTGTTTCAGTGTTTAATATGCAGTTTGAAAAAGCCATTAAGTGGGTTATTTTATCAAGGGTTTCATCTGTAATTTTTTCGGCAAAGTCAGAATGAATAAACTCCACCGCTTCAGATAGCGTGTATTTATTGAGAAAAGGCTTTATTTCCTCAGGTAGAACGGCACGCATATCTCTTTGTAATGCCTTGTCGTTTATAAGCCTATACCCCTTACCGTCTATATAAACAAACAGATTATCCATATACAAGATAAGGGATTTTTTGCATATATACAGTTTGGCGAGTTGATAGCCGTTTAGGTTAGGTGATTCTTTCTTTGCCACCTCATCAGCCGCAGGTTCATTAGATAATGCAGTATCTGGCTGAGGTGAAGCGGTTGCCATTTCACTTACAACTGTTTCCGTAGCAACATTTTCATCCTCTTTGCTTATCGGTATGAGATTTTCACACGGTTTTTCCTCGTCTAACTTATGGAAGTTTTCAAGCCCTCTTGCCCTCTTGATTATTGCAGGAGGATTATCGCCGCCTTTATACTCGTCAACGGGCATATCACGGTATTTATCTTTTTTGCTCATCTAAAACCATACCTTTCCGCAAAAGGCACAAACATAAATTATAGTTGTAGTGCCTTTTGCAAATGTTTGAATTTATGTGTATTAACCGCTCATATAAAATAGGCATCTAATCAGATTCTTCCTCCAGCATTGTCCTTAGAAATGCCCAGTATTGCTGTTGCCTTTCTAATCCATCTGTGAAAATAGTAAACAACAAAGTGAAGAAGTCTTTTAGCTCGCTCATTGGCGGGTTGCCAATCAGCGAATAAGAATATAGCGGAATTGGGAACTCTGCATTTGAATAAAAATGGAATCCCGTCATACGGTCATCTTCACTGAATGATATAAGCAAGAAAAACGAAAAATCATTTGAACTTTCAGTTAATGACTGATACATATTTGCATACTCCGGTGAATCTATAGTCTTGCCTGTGGTGCCTGTGGCGTTAATGTCAGTTGTTGAAGCTATGTATGCTCGCTGTGCTTTGTCAGTATTGCGTACCAATAAAGTAACCTTCTTGACCTCGCTATTATTATCAGGGTCAAATGATACCACTCCGTGGTTACAGCCTAAGAAGTGACGTTCTTTATTTGCTCCCCAAAAAGCAAGATAAGATTCACTGTCGATTGTGCGCTTACCCATACATCCTCTTACTCCGTCAGGAGTGAGCCTAATACAACCATATCCGCTTTTTTGTCCAAGACCGTCGAAGATTTTATTGAGGTCTACCCTCTTGCGTTCGTTTATAGTATCCATTTTAATATCGACAACGGTTCAAAAGCTCTTACTTGGCTCTTGCCGTTGTCTACTCCTTTCAAAAATTTTATTTTAGTTTGTGATAGCCTTCACATTACCCAGTATATCATTGTGAACTTTCCATTTTAATAATCCTATCTGACATATATTTCATGCTTTTTCCTAAAAAATAAATCAGATAAATCTATTGATTTATCTGATTTATTAGTGTATAATATAAAGTTATGTAATAAATGATTTCAAAAATAGGGGATATAACTATGGAATTGTCAAATTTATATTTTTCATATAATGCAAAGATTTCTGATGTTACGAAGAACCTTAGTGACGTCAATATCCCAACAGGAACAGAAAGCGACTTTGAAAAAACAAAAGACAGAATACTAAAAAATACTCTTCTTGATGCTGTAATAAAATTCTTGAATAATAAAAGCAACGACAACGCAGTTGATTTGTTAAGTTCGCTATGTTATGCTGGCTTTTCATGGGATATAGAAGATAAGCGCACAATTCTTATCCAATACTTATTATCAAGGACTAAAGAACGCTATGTAGTTCAATGCATTAAAAAGCTGAAGGAAATGGATTTACAACTTTCAAACTATGTAAGTGCTTTTGAATGCGGAGGGAAGGAATCGAAATCTGTAATCGATGAGGAAAAAGACTATATTAGCAAAATGAAGAAAATAGTCAAATCTTGCTTTAATGAAGTATCTTACAGGAATGATGGAATTTTAGAAGGAGTTCATAATTTAGCCAGTAGTACAGACGATATTTCAAAAATATATCCCCTAATCGCTTTTATTATATTGACAAAATACAAAACACTTGTTACAAGTTGTAGCTTACATGAAATAAATCATAGTAAAGTTTTTGAAGGAAACAAGAGAGGAAAAATATCCAACAACGCAGGAACGATAAGACGTTGCGAGAGAGATGTTAAGTTGTTCTTTGAACTTCTGAACATGTCTAAAGAAGTATGCGATTACGAATTGTGTGTTTATGGGTTTGGTAAATATACTAATAATATCCAATATTTAGTAAATAATTTAATTATTTCTCGTTATTTTTCAACAAAAGTTGTAAATGTTGACAATGACCCTAATAAATTATTTGGGAGCTATGAGTATTTAGTTTACCAACTTCTTCACCCATACTACGATATGAGATTTTATAATTCCCTATTGGACATACAAATGTATCGTTCATTAGAACATCGAGACTACGTCAGTTTAACAACCTCAAGCGAAAAACTTGATTTGCATGAGAAAGTGCTGGATTACTTAAACCTACATAAACTCAATAACAGCGATGAATACGAGCCGAATTATACAAGAGCAAGGTCAAATTTCAATGTTAAGCTTGGCATAATCGAATATAAAAAGAATAATCTTAATTATTATAATAAACGATTTTTACAATGTAAATCGGGAATTGTTTTATGTGAAGGGCTTGTCGATGCCCTTTCTCATATGGACATCTCATTTGATAACGGTATGCTATACGAATGTTGCGTATCTCTATTATGGAACTCCCCGATATAAAAAAAGAAAATTCAAAAATAGTAGAACAACCAGAACATAACAAAAAAATAGGGCTTGCCATTAGAGGTTAGTTCTCTCCGGCAAGACCTATTTTCTATGCGAAATTTTCTGTATCGCCGTAATAGCGTTCAACAATTCATTGTATGTTTGATTAAAATTTTCTATATCCTCATTGGTTATAGGTGGGTTTTTAGTGCGTGTTCTCATGCTTTAATAACAGAAACCGGACAGAGCCATACTATATCCTTAAATGTAGGAATTCGTAAAAATCCTTCGGTTTTATCGGTGTTTTGATAAGTATATTTGATGGTATAATCACCGTCACTTTTTTAAAGTTCGCCAATTAGAAGCTTATTGCCGTCTTTGTCAGTCTTCATCAAGTATAAAGTATCCATATGAATTCTCCATTACTTTTGCTTGTTGTTAAATTTCAAAATCACATCTTCGCTAAGACCTGTACTTTCAGCAACATCTTTTAACGGAACACCAAGTTGCAAAAAGTTTTTGGCTGCTTCGAGCAACCTTTCCATACCTTCTTTTCTACCCTTTTCTTCGGCTTCCTCACGAATTTTCTTAAACGAAAACTGAACGTCAAACATATCTGAAAACCTCCTTTGATATATTTTTTCGGTTACGGTTTCTATTTGCTCTTTTCTTACCTCTGCTTTCAGAAGCATCATTGTTACACAGTCTGCAATCAGCTTTAATAAAGGCTCAGGAACATTCAAACTTAGTTTTTCCCAATAATCAGTAGATAATGTCCTGAATGCTTCCCATTCTTCCGGTGTCCTAACCTTATCTGTAAGCATAATAAGCGATAAGGCATTGCCGTAATTCACTAAGTCCTCACGGCTGTATTTGTTTAAATCCACAAGTTCATATTCAAACTTTGGAATATATTTATGAAAAACATCATTTAGTTCTGTCCTATCGAGGAAATTAGTGCTACTCGTCCATTTAGTTGCACCATCATAAAACACAATAGGCAGTACAGGTGGTAACTTAAAATCTTTTGAATTGCTTCGTTTTAGACTCGTATAACCCTGTTTCTTTTCCGTATCATATCTTTTGTCATTCTCTTTTACATAATCTGACAGAACATAAGTTATATATTGGAGCATTTTAAAGCTTGATGTATAGTTTACTTCACTTTCGTGTTCCAAAATGCAGATAACGAACAAAGGCTCGTTATTGTCTATTATAATCTTTTTTACCGTGTCTGAATCCTTATTGTCAGAAAACAGAGGCAAAAATCTTTCCGTTATATCCTCTATGTCGGTTGGGTTAGCGTTTTTCAAAACATCTATCGGAATAAAATTCTTTAAGAATTCTACAAAAAGCAATGGTTCGTCAAATATCAATTTATAGGCATTGTCTTTCAGCTTGTGTACGGTTTCCAATTTTTCATCTCCTATCCCCAATTTACTATATTATATCATATGAAATCAAGAATTTCAATTTACACATAAAAATTCTACAAAAAAAATACTGCCAACGAGTATTGACAGTATTTTTTAGTTACAAATGTAAACCTTCCTTAATAATCCTCCTCGAAATGTTCGTCTATCAATGCGTGTTCGTCCACATAATCCTCAATATCCATTTCATCCCAGTCAAAATCGTTTTCAGCTTCTTCTTCGGCAACCAACACAGTATCCTCGTCCATGAGATAAATCCCTCCCTAAATTAACGACAGCTTTTGATAAACTCGGCTAAACTAATTTTAAACATAATCTGTCGTTGTTCAGCTTTCATTCTTAGCTTATCCATAAAGCTTTTTGCTCTTACATGCAAATCCAACACTTGCCTTACAAATATTAAGCAAGCCAGAAAAACAGAAACACCTACAATTGCCACCGCTTTTAAGAATTTCAAAGCCGAAATATAATGCAAATCTTTCACAAAAATCACCTCCATTAGTTTTATTACAGGAAAATAATGTATCAATGTTTATGTAAGGTTTACGATTTTTGTTTAGAATAGTGTGCGGAACATAAAAAAATTAGGTCTTGCCGTGGAATGTTATTCACTTGGCAAGACCTATCTGTTTACATGATACCCTCTAAACCATATTCAGAATCTTCACTGCAATGCCTCATAAATGATTTGCTGAACGTCTGATTGAAACTCTCAATATCCTCGCGGGTTATAGACGAACTCTTGGAATGTGTTTTCAATCTCTGATAACAAAACTCGGATAACGCCATACCAAAGGCGAATGTTGCGGAGGCTGCTATTGCACCGTTAATCACGCCGCCCGCCACTGTTCCTATGGTGGGGACTAATTTTAATGCCTGTGCTGTCAGATACTTTGCCCCTTGTGCAAGATTTTGAGAAAGCAGTTTTCCTATACCAATCTGCCCTATCAAAGCAAATATGGTTTCGCTTAGGCCATCCATATCGTAGACAACCATAATTCTTGCGAATAATGCAGCTTGGTTGGCAAGCAGTATCGGCCCATCACTAAAGGGTATGGGTATAAGCCCCACTGTGAAACTCCCTGCTGCATGAAGATTGATAATCTGCTCCACCCGCTTTCGTTTTTGCCTCAGAGAGATGAAAAGTGCCGCCTTTTCGTAGTCCGGCTCTTTTTTTATGCGTTCGTACTCTCGCCTGATTTTTTCGCTTAATCCCATAGATTCACTCCAATTTATTAAGATAGCGGTAACATTACCGCTCCGAATTGATAATATATGGATGAATTTTGGGGGTTGTTTTCACGGTTTATCTCTTTTTTAAATGATATATCATGCCTTTATCAAGTACCAAAATAAAATTACAGAGGAGATAATCATTATGCCATCAAATGTAGAAAGTATGTTTTACACTCGAGTAGCACCGTGGCACGGACTTGGCGTTCGTGTGGAATCAGCACTTAGTTCAGAGGAAGCACTTAGAAAGGCCGGTCTTAATTGGAATGTTATTCAGCGTCCCCTTATGACTGATGGGTATGACCCAATTCCCGGCTTTAGAGCCAACGTCAGAGATACTGACGACAAGGTTTTAGGTGTCGTTACAGACCGATACAAGGTAGTACAAAACCACGAAGCATTTGAGTTCACCGACGCTCTCTTAGGTGAAGGTGTCCGTTATGAAACAGCCGGAAGTCTGCAAGAAGGTCGCAAAATTTGGTTGTTGGCAAAACTGCCCGACAAATACATTATCGAAGGTGAGCAGATTGAGCCTTATTTGGTTTTCAGTAGCTCCCACGACGGTTCGGGGGCTATAAAAGTCTGTATGACACCAATTAGAGTTGTTTGCCAAAACACCTTAAATCTTGCGATAAGTTCAGCCAAACGTGTATGGACAACTATTCACGTCGGCAACCTTGGGAATAAGATGGCAGAAGCACATTGCACACTATCTCTTGCCAACGACTATATGAGCAAGTTAGGTGCAGAGTTCCATAAGCTGAATAAAATCAAGCTTTCTGACAGCAAGGTTAAGGAATATATAGAACTGCTATTGCCTATGGACGATGACCCCACAGATACCCACAAGAAGAACATAAGCCGTATTCGAGAGGATTTGAAAATGCGTTACTTTGACGCTCCCGACCTCAAGCATGTAGGCAAAAATGCTTACCGTTTTGTATGTGCCGTATCGGATTTTGCTACTCACGCCAAGCCCCTCAGAGAAACGGTTAGCTATCGTGAGAATATGTTTGCCAAGACAATAGAGGGTAATCCGCTTATCGACAAAGCTTATGAATTGGCGTTAGCTGTATAAAAAAATCAAGTGTAGGAAAGCGAGGGTTATTATGTCTGCTATTGTTTTAGCATCAACCGAAAATATGCCTTATGAAGAATGGCTTGAATGGCGAAAGAAAGGCATAGGCGGTTCTGATGCCAGTGTGGTTTGCGGTGTCAATAAATATAAATCGCCGGTTGAATTGTGGATGGAAAAAACAGGGCAGTCCTCTCCGGAAGAAGCCGGGGAGGCTGCCTATTGGGGTACACAACTTGAATCTTTGGTAAGAATGGAATTTACTAAGCGTACAGGAATCGAGGTCGTTGCGGTAAATAAAATTCTGCAAAGCAAGGAATACCCGTTTCAGCTTGCCAATCTTGACGGTGTATGCAAGCACCCGGATTTAGGAACGGTTGTTTTTGAAGCCAAGACAGCAAGTGCATATAAGGCTGATGAATGGGAGGATAACGTGCCAGAGGAATATGTCTTACAAGTGCAGCATTATTTGTCCGTTACAGATTATATAGGCGCATACATCGCTGTTTTGATTGGTGGAAACACATTCAAATACACATTCATAGAACGTGATGAGGAGTTAATCTCAAAGCTAATACAGTGGGAAAGCGACTTTTGGGAACACGTTCAATCTGATATACCGCCCGCTCTTGACGGCTCGGAAGCGTCGGCTAATTTTCTGAAGAAGCGATTCCCTAAAAGTGTAGCCCTTTCAAAAATTAAACTACCCGATACTGCTGTTGAGCTTATCCGTCAGTATGATGAAGCCTGTGATAAAGGTGATTCTTATAGTGAGCAGAAACAAAGGGCTGAAAATCTGTTGAAACAAATGCTTGGCGAACACGAAATAGGCATTGTTGGGGACAGGGTTATCACTTGGAAAACAGTTAATCAAGAACGGCTTGACAGTAAAACGCTGAAATCAGACCATCCGGCGTTATATAAGGAATATGCAACACCCTCCGCATACCGCCGTTTTACTGTAAAGCAAGCAAGTTGAATAATTTCATAAAGGAAGTGGTCAATTGGAAAGCACAAGGTTAATGAAAACGAGTTATTACGACGCTAAAGCCGAGGTTAGGCTTGAAGCATACGCTGATACCGTTGTAATAGAAAAAGAGGGAAATTCGTCTATCTTAGCGGCTATACGTTTGGGCGGCTATTCCGAAAGTGTCAAGGGTATGAGCGAGGCTATATACGGCGGGGGTACTGTCAATATGGATATTGACGGTGAGAATTTAACCGTATACAGCCGTGTTAAGCAGTATTGCAAGGAATTTTCCCACGACGGTACTTATGCTGAAGCTACCCTAATGATACAAGATGAGGAACAACAAACAGACCAAGAGGAAGATACTGATGGCAACAAAAATACCTACAACCGTCCACGCAAGTGCTATCTTTTCTGCGAACAGGGCAACACAAATCGGCTTTTTGAGGAATTGGACAAGAAAACCGCTGTGCCGTTGATACCTGCGTTTCGTGATTATATTATTGGAGAATTACAAAAACGTGGTATTTTGAAACAGCTACAAGTTATATCACACAAAGAAAGCTTTGATGTGTGGGTG
Organism: uncultured Defluviitaleaceae bacterium; assembly: GCA_964492715.1. Taxonomy (GTDB): domain Bacteria; phylum Bacillota; class Clostridia; order Lachnospirales; family WRBF01; genus CAZBLK01. Next base: position 86,441 of record CAZBLK010000007.1, read on the forward strand.
CTTGACCTGTCTAAAAATGAGGAAAACGTAATATCGGCTGTCAATGATGGATTGAAGTCCGGTGCAATTAAAATCCCGGGAGCAAATGCTAAAAAGTTCCCTGCTGTTCAATCCGTCACCGAGTACCTCAATACCTTTGGAGTTATGATAGCGGAGAGGATTAAAAACCAGTTCAATCCGCTGTTCGACCCTGCCACAGAAGCAATATCAACGGAGATACTGGCAGTAAACGAATATATCAAAAACACAGCCAGATACAGCTTATACAACGCTCAGCTTGCCGTTTGCGAAGCACATAAACGATGTTTGGAGCGAAAGAAAGCAACCCTCTGTATATCCGAGTGTGGTTCGGGTAAGAGCAAAATTGGCATTACAGCACTCCACGCTTACCAACAGAAGAAAGATACCAAGCATTTCAACATTGTTCTCTGCCCTTCCCATATGACTAAAAAATGGGTTAGGGAAATCGAGGAATCTTTGCCAAACACATTTGCGGTTGTCGTAACAAGCGTTACCGAGCTAAACAAAGTCTATGAAGCATACTCACAGGATACTAAGACCTGCTATATAATCATATCGAAAGAAAAAGCTCGTGACGGATATATGAAACGCCCTGCGGCTGTGTGGAATGAACGGCGAAAAGCGTTCATCTGCCCGACTTGCTATGAGCCGATTATGATGGAGCTTAACGAGGACGGCAGTAAATACCGTGTTAAAGCCGACCAATTCTTCTTCAAACGTGAGAACAAGCATAATCACAAGTGTGAATGTGGTGCTTTATTATGGACTGTGTTAGTGCCGGAGAAGCAGAGTGAGTGGATTAAAGTGTCCGATTTAGGTTTCGTCCACCGTAAATTTGTTTATGAGTATTTGGAGTATGTAGAAAAGAAGCCCGTTTTGTATGAGGCTATACAAGCTATTGCCAACAATCCCGACGGTATATTCCCAAACGCAGGGGCTTACAATCGAGTTGCGTTATCCACTTATATCAAGCAAAAGATGAAAGGGAGGATAGACGGGCTTATCATCGACGAATTGCATAATTATAATAACAACAGCGGTCAAGGCGACGCTATGGGGGAATTGTTCCAAACAGCTAAAAAAGTTGTGGGAATGACCGCTACGTTAGTCAACGGTTACAGTTACGGCATATTCCACTTGTTGTTCCGTATTTCTCCCGACTTAATGTTGAAAGATGGGAAGCGTTATGATAAACCAGTAGATTTTAACAGCGAGTATGGTGTTACAGAGAGTGTCTACAATGTGGCTGCCCCCGATTATAACTCTAATCGCCGCACATCAAAGAAAAAAGTGCGTGAACGTCAGTTACCGGGGGTATCTCCGCTTGTGTATTCACGTTTCCTTATGGACAGTGCGGCATTTCTCAGTCTTAACGATATGGGAAAGGATTTGCCAGAGTACGAGGAAATCCCGATTCAACTACAAATGAACGAGGATGTGTCTACAGAATACCACAATCTTGAGGCTAATTTTAAGACAATACTCCGTTCACAAAAAGATATTGGAAAGAAAATACTGTCGTCGTATTTAGGGTTACTCACCGTTTACCCAGACCAGCCTTACGACCAGAAGCCTGTCGTTCATCCACTTACAGGCGACGACCTTGTAGTGCCACGAAATATATCCTGTTTTGACGAGCTACACGAAAAAGACCGTAGTGTGCTTGATGTTGTAATGCGTAAGACGGCGGAGGGCGGTCGTGTACTTATATACACAAGCTGGATACGGATTGATACCCAAAATAAATTATCAAAATTGTTGACGGAACAAGGCTATCGTGTTGCAGTGCTTACTTCAAGTGTTGCACCTAACAGACGAGAGGAATGGGTGGAAAAACAGGTTGCTGACGGTATTCAGGTGCTAATCACAAACCCGAGCCTTGTTGAAACAGGTTTGGATTTGAACGACTTCACCACGTTGTATTACTACAACATTGCCTATAATTTGTTTACTCTACGTCAATCATCTCGTCGTTCGTGGCGAATAAATCAACGTGCCCCACGAGTAGAGGTGTATTTCACTTATTATGAGGGGACTATGCAACACAGAGCAATTCGGTTAATGGCATCAAAATTAGCTGTTGCGGGAATCATCGAGGGCAATTTTACCGACGAAGGACTTGCGGCTATGTCTGACTGTGCCGATATGACCACCGCTCTGGTTCGTGAGTTGACACAGGGTATCAAGAATGAGGTTGAGGATTTATCCGCCGTGTTCAAAAAGATGGCAATACTCAAGCCCTTACCCATTTTCGCGGGATTCCCTACTGACTTTGACCCATTCGCAGATTGTTTTGACCCATTTGCAAAAGTTGCAGCCTGAATCCCAACGATTCAGGCTTTTATTATGCCTAAAAACTTATAAGGAGATTGATTATAATGACTAAAACGAATAACAACGACCCTTTTGACCTCGGAAGTGAGCCTACTTACGATGAATTTGACCCATTCGCAACGGATGAGGGTACACCGGATTCTGTGCCAAAATCAAACACAGCTCAAAAATCGAAACCGTCCACCGGAAAGGTGTCCGATAACGCCGAGCAAAATGTTACAGAAAAACTCCCTGTGTTTGAGTATGCAAGTGCTACAGAGGATATTGATGATATTTCCAAAACCTTTGACGAGCTTCGTATTGCTAAATCGGAAGATTTTCCGGAGCTTGAGGACGGTAAGCGAGTAACTTGGACTATTGAGTATGGCAAGATTACTAAGTCTGTCGCAGACCCCAAGGGTGTTACTATCGGCAAAATGAAAGCTGCCATAGAAACATCAAAGGAATTTCAAGATGCCCTAAACAAAGCCAAGGACAAGAATCCTGTTTGTAAAATCAAGCCTCGTGTAACTGCCCAGAGCAAAGGAACGGTAGGGGCATACAAGGGTGTATTTACCAATATGGACGAAGTTAATGCGGCGGCTAAGGTCATTTCCATTGTTCCCGCCAAAGACGGTAAGGTTTATGAAATACGCAATACAAAGATTGGGCGGTTTATTACACCGGTCGCTGGCTGTGAATTGCTCTCTGATGTGCAAGCCGGGTTTGCCCCAGCTTTGCCACCCATACCAATGGATTTTATGATGAAGATAGTTAGCTTTTTTCGTTGCTATATGGATAACGGTAAGGAGCAGGAAGTCCTTGTCAACGTCTACTGGGATAAACAGAATCAGGAATTTGTAACAGATGTACCAGAGCAAACTGTTACTAAAGCCTCTGTCGAAAGCACCGAAAACCTCGACTTTGCAGACGAACGCTATATCCACTATATGGATATTCATTCCCACAACAGCATGAAAGCTTTCTTTTCCGCTGTTGACGATAAGGACGAACAGGCAACAAGGCTCTATTCGGTTATCGGGCGTTTGGATAAATATTTTCCCAATGTTAAAACTCGAATATCTAACGGTGGTAAGTTTTGGGAGATAAACCCCGGAGAAGTATTTGAGCTTATAGGTAAACCGTTTCCGAATGAATGGAAAGATAGGGTGAAGCCAAATGAAGTTTGCGCTTGATAAACCTGTTAAAATTATAATGCTTGGTGCAGGTGGAACTGGCGGACACGTTGCTCCTCATCTGTACAGGCTACTCCATACCTTAGAACGCCCTGTAAAGATAATCATTGCAGACGGTGACATTGTGGAGCAAAAAAATCTTGTCCGTCAAAACTTCATATCCTCTGATTTAGGAAAGAACAAAGCACAAGTTTTAGCGGAACGATATGCTACGGCCTTTGGTATGGAAACTTTGTATGTTCCCGAGTTTATTGAGAGTATAGATAAGCTAACGGAGCTAATACAACCCGAAATCTACCAACCGTCGCCATATTCATATCAAAGGTTAGAGGGGCTATCTATTCTCATCGGTGCGGTGGATAACAACAAGAGCCGCAAGCTATGCCATCAAGTGTTCACGCAAACCGATAACCTAATTTATATCGACAGTGGTAACGGCGAATTTACAGGGCAGGTTATTTGCGGTATAAGACGCAAAGGTCGGACTTATTACAAACCCATTGGCGACACCTACCCCGATATACTTGATGATACCGATAAATTTCCAACGGAATTATCGTGTGCCGAAGCGGCTGTATCTGCTCCTCAAAGTATTGTGGCAAATATAATGGCGGCTACTGCAATAATATCGTATCTGTACAACATTCTAATCCTTGGGAATATTGAAACCCGAAGTGTAACATTCTCCACAAAGACGGTAAATTTGAAACCGAATATAACACACAAACGAAAGGCGGCATAATTATGTCCATAAAATCTCAGCAACAGAATATGAAAACTATACACACTCTTGTCTTACAGGACTTAGGGTATATCTTCGGTGAACGTGAGAGCGGCCCGAATGGAGCAAAGAAGCAATTTTTAAGCAAGTCAGCGGCATTTTTGCGTGCCTTGGCTAACGACTTGGGATTCAAAGAATTTAAGGTTAATACCAATCCCGGCGGTATAGCTGTGTCCGGTGATGTAACACTTATGGGTATGTGGGATGATGGCAACGGTCTGTATTTTCAAATAAATCAGCCTATGCAGCCATTTAACAGCTTCTTGTTTCGTGCTATCAAAAATATGAAGGATTACAGTGGCGGCGCTAACCAATGGCTTCCTTGCTCTATTTTTGAGAACGAAAATTACGAAAGACTTACAAACACACTCTCTGCATTAAGGAAACCAACAGAGGAAAATACAGCAGAGGGGGTGTTGAAAGTTGCTTAATAACCAACACAGCCAAACGCCTTATGCCCTTGTGAAACTTAACGAAGCCGCAAGAGTTATAAAACACAGCATAGGCGAACTGCCTGTATTACGGAAACGGCTTGAAAAGTATAAGAAGAATCAGCAAAAAGCCCGTGAAGTCTATACCGACCTCGGACAGCAGTACAGCAGATTGCTTGGTGCTCTTGATACTGCAACACTTGCATTATCTGAGATAGACTTGTCGGATGAAGCAGATTATTCCGTAAAACTTAGTGGGTCACTTAAAGGTTTTAACCTTATGACACCGGACTACACCAAGCTATGTACTGCATTAAATGGGTATCTCGTTAAACTTCCTGTTGTTGATACACCTAAAACTAAGACAACAAATGCTGCTATTATCGGAAGATTGATGAACGACGTCAAGATGGGATACTACCCCACCGATTCTGAACATATCCGTCACATATCTCCGAGTATCGAATTTCCTGAAAATGTAACCGCTAATATCCTTGACCCTTGCTGTGGTTGCGGTTTGGCTTTGAAAACACTGGCTCAAGATAAAAACTGCAATACCTACGGCATAGAGCTTGACAGTCACCGTGCAGAAGAAGCAATCAATCATCTAAACAGAGTAGGTTTTGGCAGTTATTTCCATTCTCGTGTAAGCCACGAAGCGTTTCATCTAATGCTGCTTAATCCACCATATCTCTCTGTTATGACCGAGGGTGGAAATAACACACGCAATGAAAAGCGGTTCTTGGTTGAATCCCTGTATCATTTGATGTACGGCGGTTTATTGATTTATATAATACCACATTATCGCCTAACTGCCGATATTTGCAGAGTGCTTTGTAATAATTTTGATGACTTGACTGTGTGGAAGTTTATGGGGGACGAGTTTAAGAAATATAAGCAAGTTGCCGTTATGGGTATTCGTCGTAAAAGGCAAGACGGCTCTGCTATGGTTCAAACACTTACAAGCCTTGCTCTTACACCTGATGATTTACTGGAGCTTACGAAACTACCGAAAAATCGTTACCATTTACCTACCACATCTGTAAAGGTGAATACCTTCAAAGGCGCACAGTTCAACGTCCACGAGTTGGCTGAACAGCTTAACCGTTCCACAAGCTTTTCCAGACTGTTTGAAAAAAATAAGCTCGACAGCACAGAAAAACGTCCGCTTTTACCGCTTAATATCGGGCAAATAGGTCTTGTTGGAGGAAGTGGGCTTATTAACGGCTTGGTTGAATGTGATACACCGCACATTATAAAAGGGCGTATTGTCAAAGAAAACACCACAAGCCACGAAGAAAATTTGAACACCAAGGGCGAGTTGACTTCAACCACGGTTTATGAAACTCGGGCAAACAAGATGATTTTTAACATTCTAACGCCGGAAGGCTTTATATCATTAGCATAATGGAGGGAATAAAATTTGACTGCTACAAAAACAACCAAAAACAAATTAACTTTTCTACCTGTCGGGAGGGTTGTTGTTACAGCAAACGCTAACGAGGTTTTAATGCACGAGGACATAATCGACGCTCTTGACCGTCATCAGCTTGGGGATTGGGGCGAGGTCTGCGAATCTGACTGCAAGGCAAACAATGATGCTTGTAAATATGGTAAACGTATTCTGTCGGCATATACAAGCACATTTGGTGATAAGTTTTGGGTTATCACCGAAGCCGACCGAAAAACCACTACAATTTTGCTACCAAGCGATTACTAAACACTTGAAATGAGGGAGAAAGATGATTACGGTAAGCACAGCACAATTATTATCCGCCATTGCCGAGGCAAACGCTTTTAAGCTTCCCGATATGAATGAGGGTACGGAATATCTTTACAACACGCTCTACACCAGACTTTCGCAAAACATTGAGGTTAAGCTGTCGGATATTGACTTTGATGCTTTCGAGTCGGACGATATAGATTCGCTTAACGGTATACACACTGATGTTTTCGAGAGAAATCACTATGCAGCGGGCGGAATAATATCCACATTACGAAAGCTTACACCTGCTTGTAAAGCTGTGAGCTATGTGTAGGAGTGATTATAGTGGAAATAGTGGGATTCGGCGAAATTATCGGCACTATTACGCTTGCAAAGGAACTGTACGATATTGGTCGCTATGACATCGTTAAAAATCAGTTTTACAATACGCTTTGCTATGATTATTGGTATGAAAATATGTATGGTGTAATATCGTCCGTATTTTCGGGATTTTACAGCGACCATATTGACGATGACGAAACAGAACTTATGATATTTACGGACGATTGTTTGAGTGATTATTACACTTATGCGTGGGAATTTGGTAAAAAGAACAATATTCCTTATGACAAAAATCCGTATGTTATCGAAGCTAATGACGAGGTGTACAGGCAGCTTAGTTTCTGTTATTCACTGGGTTGGAAGCTGTTAGGTTACACCAAAACCAAAAATATAGCCAAGCAGAGTAAACTAATCATTTATATCGGTATGTGTGAATGTGATAGCCATTCTCATTTGGCATACAGTTTGGTTAGACTTTACAAGTGGTTTTCGGCAAAATGTGCGGAATTTGCTAAGACTAAGACAAAGGAGGAAGTGGCGGCTTGAGTGATGTTCTAATCAGAATACGAGATAACGGTACTGTGGCGGTTGAGGATAACAGAGATGGTGTAAAAGGTTTTAAGGAAATTAGTCCCGATTCTCTTTTGGAATGTATCAACCGAAGCTTACTCCGTGGAGCGGTATTCAGCGGATTGTTACCGAAGAATTGCTTGTCATTTGCGGCTTATGACAACGGTGATAAATACATTTCTATATTACACCCTGAAAGCAAAGCCGACATAACGTATTACGGCTCACCTTATCAGGATTTTCCACTACCAAGGTTGGCATTTGGGTTTCATATTACAAAAGAAAACAGAATAAGTCAGTGCAGATTAGGCGTTGTCGGGAATGAGTGTCATCTCAAACCGACAACGCCTATGTTTGTCTACCCATTTAGCAATGTATCGGGTACTCATCTATGCGTTGGCAATAATGTACTGCCTAAGTGTGAAAGCCTGCACACATTAGGGAGCGTACCATATTACATTTTGAGTATGGACAATAATAACGACCATTTCAAGCCGTCAAATAATAAGTTGGGGCTTGAAATGCGTGATTTGCTGGAGCTGTTGCGGGATAAGACCTCAGAATATTATTACACCGACATTCTTATCCCCGACAAAGCAACTTTAGCTGATTTTATAAACGGAAAGGATTGATGGCTATGGACGATAACTTGAAAGAAAATTTGAAAAAGGTCCGTAATATCGAAAACAAATATGGCATTGTAATGTTCCGAATGGGGCTGTCGCATTTGGTGGATGTCGGACATCGGCATTTGGACGATACCCTCGTTGAAGAAAACATACAGCAAATTGTAGCACAGGGTGAAGAAGATGAGGCTAACGGTGTTCATCCAATAATGACACCGGAGTATAAGTGCGAAATCATCCGTTGTGCCGCCGAACTTGCTAAGTTTAGTATTTGGACGTTGTTTGCTTACATCAAAAAATATGTGGAGGTGGGGAGTTTATGAAAGAACAAAATGTAACAATCGTTGACGCTCCCGAGGTTATTTTGACAGAAGATGAAAAGGCCGGCGATGTGCTGTTAAAGTTCTACCGTGCATTGGGTTGGAACGGTGAAGATTATCTTGACCCTTGTAAAATCCGCACGACCAAGGAAGTATACGACCGTCTGTACGATACTATGTACGACAAATGCCCTGACCCTGTTGCCGTGGGTATGACTATGGTTAATAGCGGTCCCGGTATTGAAAATTATATATCCACGGGGAAAGTTTATTTACTCGAGGGTTGGATAACACCCATTAAACAAAAGAAAGAGGATATTGCCGACAATTCTGTCAACGAATGTCCTTTTAACGGCGACCCTAATAATGATTGCGAAGGTTGCGCATATTCCGGCGATTACCATTTTGAAAACGGAGAATGTGTCAAACGTAAGGATTTGTACAATACAGGTGCGGATATGTGGCGTGAAAACGTGATTAAATACGGTTTTGATGAGGCTTTAACTATCTGCGGTAATTATCTCGAAATGAATTTGAAACGCAGCCACTCCGATGATGAAAAGAATTTCAGCCGAGAATTATTCAAGGCTATGTATGAGGCTACGGCGAATAATGTAGCTTCTATTAAAATTGTGTACCCATTTACATTCGAGATAGCTCACGAGCGTTGGGAAGCATCATATTATCACATAAGCCGAGGTATGAATGAAAAGTGCAGTCGTGATATTACCAAGAGCATAAACGATTCGTGTTACGAACCCAATTTCTATAATCTTGAAAATGCAGCGTGGAAAATGCTTTTGAAATACGGCTTCAACCGTGTTTGCTCTGTTTTGGCTTATCAGATTGGGGAGCATAAAAGCGACGGACGATACTCACAGGCAAACAAAAAATGGGCTCAAGGTTTCATTATCCCCGATAAAGCGTTTGATAATTCATTTATGAACGCTCACGCCACATTGGTTGACGGCTTTACCGATTATGTCCGCAAGCTGTATGCCGAAATGAACGCAGAGCAATACGCATTACCGGGTTATGAAGAACACGGCGAGGTAGTGAACGGATATGAGATTTATAGAGCGATTATGGTTAATGACGATACAGGTTTCGCTATTGCACATAATCCTAACTCTGTGGATTCTTATGTTTGCTGGCAATTCAAGGTGTGTGATGGTAAACGCCAATATAACTGGGGCGTGTATGGGTCTGAACAAGCGGTGATAGATAGCTTTAATGCTCGTGTGTTTGTCAATGCCGAAGCTGAAAACGATAATAAAAACGAAGGAGAAGAAAACGTATGAAACAGGAAGAAATCATTAAGCGATTGCGTGAGCCGTTCGCTTTCAATGAGGTTGAGTGGAAAATCCAAGTCACCACGCAAGACAAAGCAAAAGGTATGGCTGTAGCCTACATCGATAGCAGAGCCATTCAAAAACGTTTAGACGAAGTTGTCGGTGCTTTTAACTGGCAGAATGTCTACTCCCCTTGGCAAGATAAATCCCAAATTTGCGGACTTTCTATCTTCAGCAGTGAGCATAGTGAGTGGGTGACAAAATATGACGGTGCGGAAAATACAGACATTGAGCCTATAAAGGGCGGTCTTTCTGACGCTTTCAAAAGGGCGGCTATTCAGTGGGGTATTGGGCGGTATTTATATGAGCTTACCGGACTTTGGGTTGAAATTGAACAGCGTGGTAAGAGTAGTATAATCAAGGAAAATCAATATGCAAGGTTGGAAGCCGAGTATAACCACGCAGTTGCCAAGATATTTGGTGGCGTGGCTAATCAAGGAAATGCAGCTACCACTAAACAGGACAGCACACCCGCTCCTGCCAACAAGAAAGATACACCGAAAACACCGCCGACCAATGCCAAACAGTCAACTTCTGCCGCAAGTCCTAATTATCGTGTACAGTCGGTAAAGCCGAGTGGAAAAGAATCACAGCTATTGGAGCTTGTTAATGCCGATGGCGAGGTTGTTTCAGCTTATGTCAAGAACAGCGACAAGGGCATTAAAGTCGGTGCCCTGCTTCAAGGAGTTGATATGGTGCAGAAAGACAGTAGCTATGGGCAGTACAATCTAATCAACGCTTATAAAATAGCGGCGTAATAACGAAAGCACAAGAGAGCGATAAGGAAAATCAATCCTTATAGCTCTTTATTTTGTTTATGGAGGGTGGATGTAAATGTCTGACAAAATTATCATTAACGACAGGGACGAATTTAATTGTGCCGCTTATGAAACACCGAGAAACACTGAATGGTGTGAAGAAAACTGTCCGCGTTATTACCGTTGTGACACGATAGCAATGGTTAATGACGAGCTAAAAGAAAAATATGGTGAGTGAAAGGAAGGAATTTACTATGGCAGACTATAAAACTATGTACCTAACCTTGTTTAACGCTGTAACCGATGCGGTTAAGCTTTTACAAAAAGCACAGATTGAAGTAGAGGAAATGTTTATCTCACAGGAAGAACCTAAAATTACTCTGTTAAAGCTGTCCGACGAAACAGAGGATAGTCCCGAAAGTGAGCGTTAGCAAACGATTTTTCTGATGAAGAAATGCCCCTTGTCAAATGACTGATACAGTCACCATAGACAAGGGGCATTAACTTGGATAAAATAAAATATATACAAAGGAAGGTGCATTAAGCTTGCAAGAAAAATTCAATGATGAAAAAGTAATTAGGGAGCTTCCTAATGCTTTAATCAATTTTCTGTGGTACTTATGGGAAACCTACTGTAATAATGAAGAAACCATCTTTGTTCTGTCACAATCGGACAGCGGCGAAAGCCGCCAAACTGTCCGTATATGTGCAGTTGATAAATCAATAACCAAAGATTTTGGCATAAGTATTAACGCCGAAATATTGATACAAAAAAATAATAACGACTTCTGTATGTCATTTGGGGCTTAGACATTCTTTCCGTCGTTATAGATTAATATCTGCTTTATTATGTTATAAACTAACTCAATTTCCTGTTTTGAACGGTTCTGTAATTCCATATTGAGCTTTTCAAGAGCAGTTAAGTCCTTGAATGGCTTGATATTTGCTTCAAAGTCAAAGAATTCTATAAACGACACGTTTAGAGCCATCAGTAACTTTTCCAAGCTTTCTATTGATGGCTTTTTTATTCCTCTCTCAACATCACCTAAAAATGATGCGTTCAACCCGGAATTTAGCGCAAGTGCTTCCTGTGTCAATCCGGCACGATTTCTGTAATCTTTAATTCTTTTTCCAATTTGGTTTGATATGCTTTCCATATATTCACCCTCATTATAATTTTATATGTAAAGCGTAGTATATTCAAACGGCAATAGACGTAAAAACATATGATAATTTAACACTCTATTGAGTTGTTTTTTGGAAAAAGTTATGGTATAATGTCAGAAAAAGCGTTTGGAGGGTTAGCATAATGCTTCATTTTATTAAACTGCGGAAAATGCAAGATATAAATAGCAACCGTATTCAAATTAACCATATTTTATCGATTCTCTTAAAAGTTATCTCGGCTGTAGCCATTGCCTACGCTTCTTATAAAATTCCATCAGCCCTTGCACAAAAAACTTTTTATTACAAGAATAAGGGAGGGCGTATATAAATGGATATATTTATTGAAAAAATTATCGCTGATACAATGAGTGAAATTCAAAAGGGGTTAGAGGATATGAAGCATGTAAATATATTGCTTGCGGGAAAAACAGGTGTAGGTAAAAGCACCTTGGTTAATGCTGTATTCCGTGAAAAAGTTGCTAAAACAGGAATAGGGGCGCCTGTTACAGATTCATTAAAAGTATTTATGAATTCTGACCTTCCTGTCAGAATCTATGATACCGTCGGATTTGAACTGTCGAAGGACAATCAAAAAAAGGTTACAAATGATATAAACAGGCTCATTGAAAGAAATTTTAAGACATCTGACATAGACAAGTATATTCATTGCATTTGGTATTGTGTAAATTCTAATAGTCATAGGCTCGAACAAAAAGAAATTGACTTTATAAGTAGCCTATCGTTAGATAATCACAAATATAATGTGCCGGTATTTGTTGTACTAACTAAATCAGACCATAAAAACGAATCAAGGACATTAAAAGAGCATATCGAATCTCTGAATATGCCTATTACCGATTGTCTTTGTGTTTTAGCAGAAGATGTTGTGGATGATGACTTTACAAGAAAAGCTTATGGCCTTGAAGAATTAGTTGACGCAACGACTAACGCTCTTCCGGAGCTAATACAAAAATCTTTTATTAATGCACAAAAAGTTAACATACAAGCTAAGCGAAAATTGGCTGAAGCTATTGTAAAGACTACAGTTATGGCTAATTTTGGTGTAGGATTTGTACCCGTACCTTTATCAGACGCAGTTGTTTTAGTACCAGCGCAAATAGCAATGATTGCAGGTATTACATCTGTATACGGAATAAGTGTCAGCAAAGCATTAATATCCTCCACATTAACGGCGCTTATTGGAACATCAGCAGCTACACTAACCGGAAAGCTAGTTGTTGCAAGTCTACTAAAGTTAATACCGGGCATAAATATTGCTACCGGAATGATTAGCGGTGGCACCGCCGCAGCATTAACAATGTCATTAGGCAAGACCTACATAATCCTTATGGAAAAGATTTTTAGGGGCGAGCTTAAAGAAAGTGAGATAGGAAGCGAAAAAACAATGAAAATGCTACAAGATATTTTTAAGAATATTAATAAATACTGGAAAAAATAATGTTGGGGGTAATAACTTAATGTCAAACGTATTCTTTATTTTATTAATGCTTTCCGTAGTATCCTTTGGAGTTACGGTGGTAATGGCAATAATAAAAGCAATAAAGAAAAATCCCGTTGCAAAAGTATTGAAATTTACAGGATTATCCGTCTTTCTCGTTATAGTATCATTTGTAGGTTTTGGACTTACTTATGATGGTAGCGGCTCATTTTCTGAAACCAACAATGCCGCTCTTTCATCAACACGGTCAGAGCCTTCGAACACTCCGGCAACTAATATTGATGAAGGCAAAGCAACCGAAACGGTAGAAGCTATAAGTAATAATGTTCAAGACACTACTCAAACTGCCAATAATAACACTCCAACTGCCGAAACATATAAGTACAGCGGGGATAAACTGAAAGAAATATATGATGCCTATATGGGTAAGCAAAAGGATTCCGATAAAAACAAGCTGAAGGAATCGGACCCACAGGAATTATATAAATTGATTTTGACTTCATTGAATGACAAATGCAAAGGTACAAATGTCACTACGCAAATAATAAACAGCAGAAGTTACATCAATAATGCTTGCTCCTTATTTCTTGATATATTTGACAGCTACTCGGAAAGCAGTAGCTTGAAGCAGATTAATAAACTTTCTGCTGATTTATCAAACTCTAACAGCGAAATTAAGAAAATATTGAGTAAATATGATGATAAGGGTGATGAAAAGGGCTTACTGCGTTATCGTGATATATGCTACCAAATGGATTTTTACATTAAAAACGGACTCAAAAACAGCTATAATGATTCAAATATTGTAAAATTGCTCAAGAACAAGGGCATATATGTGAATTCTATGCCACAGGCATTTGCTGCAACATCTGATTTCACATACAATGAACTATTCGGATATTTTCCGGGCGAATCTTATTGTGCAGTTCAACCGATAGATGAATATAAATTCACTAAATCGGATGTATATTCACTTAATGTAATTGAAGATGGCACAATGGAGCTTATTGATAACAAAGGCTTTAAGTTCAAAGCCCCTGTTTATATTGAGCTTGACGACGATTTCATTTCAGAGGTTAATAAGGATATTGACAAATATTGTGAACTATTTGACAACCAAGTGATATTAACCTTTGAAATATCCAAGCTGCTTGGCATTAGCACAAATACAGCTAATTCAAACTATTCTAACTTTACTGGGTATTGGATATCAAACAGATATTCAAACTCCGATTCTGAATACTCATTATTTTTACAAGTTGACGGAATGAACGTAAGTGGTGAAATTTCTTTCTGTAACTCAACTACTGCAAACAGTGCAGAATTTACAGGGAAAATTGAAAACAATAACTTTACCGCTCAATTTGAGGATTCATATTCTGAAAAGGGAACTTTGATTTTAAGTTTCATTGACGATATGTATATTAAGGTTGAACTTAAATATCAAGACGGTAGTGTTTGGTGCAGCTTTCCGCAAGGTGAAGCTTTGATGACTATAGTAGCAGATTGATGTGCTAAAAAACAAGTGACTACCTAACGCATAGGTCAGTCACTTGTTTTAGGTTTATCTAAATCGTGAGGTGAATAACATGGGATATGCAGTAATAGAGCCAATTTGTAACGGTGATAATCTAAAGAACGCTGTTTTTTCAAGCCTGTTAGGTGGGTTAGTCGGCAAAAAGTTATGCACCGACCATAAATCTACAGAAAACAATTATCCTTATATGGTTATACCACTTGCCTTTATGCTAATACAAAAGGATATTGAGGAACGATATAAGACAATACAAGGGATTTTGGGTACAACAAATGCAGATAAACACTTGCTTACTGTCTGCCACATCTACGTTGAGTATGCAATTACTCTTATACAGAATTTTGAAAATGACTTCTACGGTGTATTTCAAGAAACGCAAGAACAACTGTTAAAATTCTATAAAGACAGCGATTGTAGGAATGAAATAACCTATTTTACCGATATAATCGTTGATTGCCTTATGACTACGAGTAGCACCAAATCAACATTGGGAAAAGCTATAACTGATAATTTGGATTGTATACCCTTAATAGGTGGATTGGCAGGCATATTCTACAAAGATTATGAAAATTTTATGTCCGAAACCCTAAGCATTAACAGCACTATCTACACTCTTGTTTCTGATTTTAGCAACCGTGTAATTGATGACAACATAGAATACTTGCACTGTTACAATATGTTCTCAAACGGCTTTGAGGTCGTTGCTCTAAATACAGAAAAAACAGAATTCTCATATCCTGTTTACTTGGATAGTGCCGGGAATGCTCGTAATAGTCAAGTAAAACCCAAGCTTATGATAAAAACCGACACTTCGAGTATAGATAATTTAGATAAGTTTATTTTTATCAGTATCTCTAAATACCCTAATATTGTATCTTTTAATAGTAATACTGATAATCAATCCTTATTGGGCCAATCAGAACAAAGAAAAGTTTTTGACTTTATAATCGAAAACTATGACTTACTGATGAAGCATTGGAATGGTGAACTTGACGATTATGCGCTTATGACAGCACTACGAACAACTTAAAATAAGTGAAGTTGAGAATAACCTCAATTTCACTTGTTTTTTTGTCTGTTTAATAAAACTGCATAATTTTTTATTATAAATATAACTTTATAGTAATATACAGGGGACGTGGGAAAAGGATAGAAATAGAATAGGAAAAAAGATATATAAAAAGATATATAAGATGGAGAAAGATGGAAAGAAAGATATATATAAGATATATACAATAGGGATTGAGGGAGTGGATTTTTCACTTCTTCAATCCCTATTTTTTATTTTTAGTGTATCTATATATTTAAAAAATATATAGATACAGATTTTATTATCTTGATTATGTCAATTTTATAAAATTCTCGCCATGTTTTAGTCACAATTTATTTTTTCAACAATTCAAATAAAAAATGCCTTGTTTTTTCAATAAAACTATGATTGAGGGTGATTTTATCAAGGAATTATTGGTGTTTAAGCAAATTTTAGATTACAAAAAATCCGGCTATGCCAAATCAGAAACAGCTAACATTCTTTGTATTAGCAGGGCTACAGTAAATAAATATTGGAATCTTGATTCAAAAAAAGAAATTGAAGATTTATTTCATAAAAACTGTAAAACAGCTTTATTATCCAAATATGAAGAAACAGTGAGAAGGTTAATCTATGAAAAGCCTACAATTTCAGCCAATGAAATATGTCAAATGTTTTTTATCCGTTTCAATGAAAGATACTCCGAAAGGACTATGAGCCGTTTTCTGCGTTATGTAAGACAAAAATACGGATTGCAAAAGGAACGATTCAGATAGGACAATACAAATAAATTTTACACAATAAAGCAAAGCGAGATACTGTGATTTTTTAACAGTACCTCGCTTTGCTTTATTGCTATTTTTCAACAAAAAACATTGTTAATATTAGGGCAATTTTTTCGGACATCAATTTTTGCTATAATATTCCTTGTGATGTATGTAGTAAATCAAGCTTTCTGCAAGGTTTTTAAGGAGGGCCGACAGTTGCAGGGCTACTCTATAAATCACAAAATACGTTAACTGACAACAGCAAAACTAAAATTTCGGCTCAAAAGCCACAGGAGGAAAAAGCATGAAAAAGACAACAGAGATACTCGCTACCATTTTGCTGACTTTAATGGTTATGACACAGCTTGGCATTATGGCATACGCACAGGGAAATACAAACACAGGCATTGTAGCCTTCGCTTCAGGTGACGGGACAGAGGGAAACCCTATTTTAATCTCTACGGCAGAAGAATTAGCTGCATTTGCGGTGCAAGTTAATAACGGCTTAATTGAAACATTATACGGCAAATCATTCATCTATGTTAAACTTACCGCTGATATTGATTTGTCAGGGTATCGTTCAGATGGTGGTTGGGCACCGATAGGAACAGCAGAAAATCCATTCATTGGTTTTTTTGATGGTGACGGTTGCGTAATTTCGGGAATGGTCATTAACAGAGAATCCGAAAGTATTCAAGGATTATTTGGGCTTGTTTCAAACGGTAGCAACATTATAAATCTTGGTGTAACTGATGTTGATATAGCAGCACAAACAAACGTAGGCAGTATTGTAGGATATCTACGAAATAGCAACATGGCAAACTGTTATTCTTCAGGGGTTATTAGAAATTCATCACAAAGTGTTGGTGGCATAGTCGGAATTGTACTGGCTGACTCTGACACCGAAACAATGGTGACGAATTGCTATTCATCTGTTATAAATGACACTTGGGGTAGGTTTAGCGGTGGACTTATTGGGGCAATAGCAGCCGAAAATAATGCTAACTTTATTCTATCCAATAGCTATTCCATCGGTAGTGTAAAGGGAAGTTATGATGTTGGTGGGTTAGCTGGGTCGGTTAGCACAAACAGTGGAGCTGTTCAAATAAGAAATTGTGCCGCTCTCAATCGTTCGCTTGAAAGCGTTGGTAGAGCGGGATTTATTTCGGGTACAATGGAAGGCACTTATGAAAATAACATAACCATTAGCGAAACGAGTATTAGCCGTTCTGATATTGGTTTTGACGGAACATCAAAAAATCCATCTGAAATAAACTCGGAAGGTTTTTTTGAAAGTCTGTTTCAAAACGACCTAAGATGGGAATACAGCACAGGAAAATTACCGCTTTTATTTGTTTCGGGAACGCAATCTTTGATTAACGGACAAGGGAATGGCGATATATGGTTTAATCCTCCTTCTAAACTTGAACAAAGCAATTTTACGATTGAAACACTCCATTTTACCGATTCATTTTTTTACGGATATACAGGTAAATCTGTATTGGCATCAGGCGGCTCAGGCAGTGGGGCAATATCTTATGTTTCGGATGATGATTCAATTGTAAGCGTAGACCAGAACGGAGTATTAGAAGCTCACAAAGTTGGAATTGTGACGATAACCGCTATAAAAGCGGGTGATGATACTTATAACAGTGCATCAGCTTCTATCACTGTCACTATCGACAAAAGACCAATAAATATTTCGGCAGTTTCGCTTGAAGAAAAGGTTTTCGACGGAACGAAAACGGGTAAAGTAACAAGCATTTTTATGAGCGTAATTGATGATTACTTAGTGCTTGATGTAGATTTAACTGCAACTGTGGAATACGATACCGCAAATGCAGGAGATAACAAAACTGCAACTGTTATCGCTTACTTAAATTCTACCGAAAAAGCTAATAATTTTGATTTAACCGTAAATTCTTTTCAGCTTACAAACCAAACCATTTTCAAGGCTATAGGTGGTGATGTTTCTGTTCCAATTTTGTCCGCTAATACATCTAATTCTATAACCGTAAACCCTGTAACCGACATAAACGGCACAGGACAGCTTATTGAATACGCTATCAGCCAAACAAGCGGAATAGAGCCTGTATCGAACTGGCAAACAAACACAAGCTTCACAGGTTTGTTGCCAAATACGACTTACTATGTCTATGCTCGAACACAAGCCAACGAGAATTACGAAACAGGAGCGGCACAGCAGAGTGTAGCAATACTAACAGCAACAAGTGAAGCAGAAACATATCCTGTCTTTTTTGCTATCACAAGCCAAAGCGGTCAACTATCTGTAACAGTTGACGGTGTAAGTATTTTATCGGGTAGTAATGTAGAAAAGGGTAAAGATATTGTCTTTACCGCTACACCTGACCCGGGATATTATACTGCGTTATGGACAGATAACACGATTGTCGTAAATGAGCTTAATGATACCTATGCCATTCACAATATTTCAGACAGTCATGTCGTTACAATTAAATTCGATGTTAAAACGTACAATGTCACTGTTATTAGCGAGGGCGAAAATGCTTACGGAAGTGGTATAAGTCCGTTTATGAACATGGTTCACATATCGGCAGGAACACCTCCGGCTAATAAACGCTTCTCGCATTGGGAAACATCAAGCAATGGTGTAATCCTATCTTCTTCCGTTACACCGGAAGCAAACTTTCTTATGCCGTATAATGATGTGACTATTACCGCAGTATTTGAGGATATACCGCCTACCTTTACTGGTGTTGTAATCAATCCAAGCACAGCAAACGTACAAAAAGGTGAAACTATTACCTTTAATGCCGTTGTGCAAGGTGAAAACAATCCTAATCAATCAGTAATATGGAGTGTTTTAGGCGGTGTACCCGGCACATCAATAACAACAGGAGGAGCATTAACCGTCAGCTTAAATGAAACATCTACTACGCTAACCGTAAAAGCTGTGTCAACTGCCGATTCAAGCATATTCGGCACGGCAACGGTTAATGTAACTGAAGTTACTCCTATTACGCCGACTGTAACGGCTGTGACAGTTATGCCGAATACAATCACCTTAGAAAAAGATGGGGTTTATACATTCACCGCCACTGTTAATGGTACGAACAATCCACCTCAAAGCGTTATTTGGAGCTTATCGGGCGGCTCGTTCGGAACGAGCATTGATTCAAACGGTATTTTAACTGTTGGTGCTGATGAAACGGCTAATACATTGATTGTCAGGGCTACATCAACCTTTGACAATAGTAAGTTTGGCACAGCAACGGTGGTAATCCCTCAAATAACCTTAACCAACGCTCAAACACCGATTATAACAGCAAATCCGCAGTCGGTAGCCGTGTATGTCGGCAACAGCGTAAATTTGTCTGTTGTGGCAAACGTGGCGGATGGAGGAATTTTAAGCTATCAATGGTATAGAAATAGCACAAATTCTAATATTGGCGGTACACCTATAAGCGGAGCGACAAACTCTATTTATTCACACTCTACATTGACAACAGGCACATGGTATTACTATGCCATTATAACAAATACCAACGCAAATGCAACAGGAAATAAGACAGTGGTTATCACAAGCAACGTAGCTTCTGTTACTGTAAGTTATTACAGCGGTGGCAATAATGGCGGTAATACTGGCGGAAATTCCGGCGGCAGCAACAACACCCCAGAGCCAGATACTAAACCCGAAGTAACGGACGGTATTCAGGCCGCTATTAAGATTAACGGTCAGAGTGCAACAGCCATACTGAAACCCACAGGTACTCTGGAAATTGTGTACTCCGAAGCTGATGTAAAGAAATATGCTCATTCTAATGGTGAATACAGGATAGAAATAACCAAGCAAAGTAACATTTTGCTTTCAATCCCTATTTCCGCTTTAGGTAGTGATACGCTTGTTGTAAAAACCGATTTCGGTACGATTTCCATACCCAACAAGACTTTACAAGCCTTGAAAAAGCAATATGGCAACACATTAAGATTGGTTGTCAAAAAAGGTAGTTTCATTGTGGCTTTCTTGAATTCTTCAAATAAAGAGATAGCCTACAACGATTCACAAAACCCTTTTAAGATAACGCTTCCCTATGTTTTGCGGAATGGACAGCAAGCCTGCTCTGTCATTGCGGTAAAGAAAAAAGGTAATGACAGCATAATTATTCCCTCTGCCATATACAAGAACAGCGAACTATCATTTACCACAGCTTCAGCCGGAAGCTATGACGTGTTTTATAACGATAGAGCTTTCAACGACACCAAAAACCACTCTGCAACACGAATTATCTCGTTTGTTTCTTCAAGAGGGCTGTTTTCAGGTGTTGGCAATGATAATTTCGCTCCTGATGAAACAATGACGAGAGCGATGTTTGTAACCGTGCTTGCAAGGCTGGAGGGAGTGGATTTATCGCAGTACAAAACCTCTCGTTTCAGTGATGTAGCTGTTGGTGATTGGTATTCGGCAGCTATTGAATGGGCGGCTGACAAAGGTATTGTAAACGGTGTAGGTAATGGGAAATTTAATCCCAACGCTCCAATCACCGTTGAGCAAATGGCGGTTGTGCTTGATAACTACATCAAATACAAGAGTTATGAGCTTATAGCTTCATCAAGCAAGCCTACTCTTGCCGAAAATAATCAAGTTAGCTCGTGGGCTAAGGAATCGTTAATAAGCGTTCATACGCTTGGCATTATAACCGTAAGCAGCACCTTTGACCCACAAGGAACGTTCACAAGGACAGACGGAGCAACTATATTCGTCAAGTTTATTGAGGTTTACAACAGATAACGCAATCCCCATTAGCAAAGTAAAAAGGTATAGAGCCATTCAAGCCTATACCTTTTTGCTTTGTAAACATTTTGTCATATTGACCCATTTTAGGCTGTTTTATGCTATAATAGACTTGTATAAACCGTAAAAACCCGAATATACAAATCTGACATAAAAAATATTGAAAAAGACTGTTATTTTGGCAATTTTTATGTTATTATAGATGAGCATTAATTAAGAGTTAACAATAATTTCGAGGTGTAAAGATATATGGATAGGAAGGAAGTTTTAAGTATGTTGTTAACGGACTATGATTATGCGCAACAAGAATTAAAGCGCCATATGGACGTTGCAAGTAAGCATGAAAATTATTTGAATATTTATTTTGTTGCAATCGGGTCATCACTTTCAATAATGAAAGCTACTGATGTTACTCTAAATCTAAATCTAACTTTGCAAGCTTTGATTTTGACTTTTCTATCAGCTCTTTGTGTCTACTTATACGTAGCAGTTCTATATAATTTTTATTATACAACAATAATCGGATGTAGAATAGGGATTATAGAAAAGAAGCTAAATAAAAGCATCAAGTCAGATGTTTTTACATGGGAATCAAAGGTAAATGTAAATATTCATAATATTGCTATTTCGGGATTTAAGCCTCTAATAGCAATTAACATCCTTAAAATAGCAATAGCTGCACTTTTGTATATTATAATTCAAGCTATTATTTGTGCCTTAATTTATGAATTTTTTAGCCGGTTGTTATTTTGTATATACATAAGTTGCATTTTTGTTTTTACATTGTGCATAGCTATTCTATGGCTCTACCTTTCACTCAGAGTAAGAATTAATTTTATTAAGGGATTGCAAGAAATCGATTCTATGCAATAAAATTAATTCAATTGTGATATCTTCTGCGCTATTAGACCTCTGAATGTTCTACTTGTTCTGGTTTATTGAGGTTTTAGTATTTTAATAAAAAAATCCCCCGGACTTTTTTCGCCCGAGGGTTAGTTCGTTGTTTGGGTGTTTGAAAGGTGAACCACCATAAACGTATTACCTCTAATATAAAAATGGCTCATAATGAATAGGTCTCCTTCTCCGTTTTTAAGAAAGGCTCACGGAAGTGAGTAGTTTAAGATTAAGCGAACATAACCTGTTCGCTTTTTTCTTGCGTTAAACAACCAAGATTTAAAGGAAATCATTGTATGCTTACCTTGCACCATATTTCCGGCATGAACTTAATTTTTCAGTATTTGTGAAACCGTTGCACTTCCCCAAAGTTTGTTGCCATGAGGATTACTTTCTTGTCTGACTTGCCGATAATGATACTCGCTTGGACTGGGAACACCTTCGTTATTTAGTACATTTGCAATGTTTCTTGCACTATGCCCTGCTGCATACATATTGAAAATTCTTTTGACAATATGTACTACGTTTTCGTCTACGATTAACTTGTGTTTATCTGTAGGTGATTTCAGATACCCATAAGGAGGTATGCTTCCTAAAAAATGCCCTTGCCTTGCGGCTGACTTTTTCTGAGAGCGTACCTTCTTTGAAATGTCACCAGCGTACATTTCATTAAGAACATTGCGAAAAGGTGCTATAT
>CAZBLK010000008.1:0-108458 GCA_964492715.1 uncultured Defluviitaleaceae bacterium
TCATTATTGCCCCTCTTTCAATGTTTATACTTAAAAAAGATTAAGACCTTGGGGCGCTGCCCCAAACCCCGCCACATTTGAAAAAGTGGACAAAACTTTTGTTTTATATGAAACAAAACAGTGTTAAATTTTTTACCAGCCAAATAATGAAAACTTTATTTGGTTATTATAGTTTTCAATTGCTGCTCGAACGTAACCTACCATGTTTTCTGGCAAGTCGTCAAGTGGATACCATGCAAGCTCGTCACATTTGTTTGTTTCCATGTTTTTTAGTTCGCCGTTCCAGTTTGTAGCTTTAAAAAAGTAGTCGATGCGCTCATGCCCGTCACATTTTCGGTGCATAACTTGCGCCACTTCAAATGTTTCGTTGTCTATATCAACGTTTATTTCTTCTAAAGCTTCACGCTTCATTGCAGAAAAAACAGTTTCACCGCCGTCAACGTGCCCTGCTGGAACGCTGTAAAAGCCGTCGCAATAGCCTGTGTTAAACCTTCTAAGAAGCAAAACTTTGCCGTCTCTAATTAAAAAAAGATGAACTGCAACTAACATAGAAAACCTTTCCATGTTTTATCCCCTCTCGTTTGCACTTTGGTTTGCACTTGGGCAACCCCCAATGCTTGGGCAGCCGTTGCACCCAGAACACGAGCCTTTTTTTCTTTCAGAAAAAAGCTTACGCACAACAAAAACAATATATAATGTAATGATACCAAAAATAACCCAAGTAATCAAACAAAATCACTCCTTTTTACAACAATTTCTACTTCTAATATTAAGCAAGCAATGTTCTTTCATTTTTTGAAAGCTTTCTTCGCTTATGTGGTGCTCTATTTTACACGCATCTTCTTTTGCCGTTTCTTCGCAAACACCCAGCGCAATTAAAAACTCTGTAAGCAAGCTGTGACGTTCATAAATGCTGTTTGCAACGTCAAGCCCCTTTTTTGTAAGAGAAATGTAACCCGAGCCATTTACACAAATAAAGCCGTTTTCACGAAGCTGCTTCATAGCTGTGCTTACACTTGGCTTTGAATAACTTAAATGGTTTGCTACATCAATGGAGCGCACTTCGCCCAATTGTTTTTTTAAAATCAAAATAGTTTCTAAATAGTTTTCCTGCGACTCCATTATTTTCATTATAATCACCTCGTATACCATTAGTATAAGCTTACTGTGTTGTAAAGTCAATAAGGAAAAAGCTTAATTTAAAAGGGTATTGACAAACCAATTTAGTTATGCTAGACTAACTATATTAGGTTAGGCATAGCTAACTATGTGAGGTTGATATACATGAAAACATTAAAAAGTATAAAAAAAGGGCAAACCGCCAAAGTTTTAAAGCTTCACGGAAGCGGCGCAACAAAACGCCGAATTATGGACATGGGCATAACAAAAGGTGTTGACGTTTTTGTTAGAAAATACGCCCCCCTCGGCGACCCTATAGAGTTGAGTATTCGTGGCTACGTCCTTGCAATACGCAAGGCAGACGCTGACATGATAGAAGTAGTGTAATATGATTTTGATTATATAAACTTACAAGGGGTTATAAATAATGAAGCGTTCTGAAGTCAATGAAATAATAACAAATAGCTTTGAATTTATTGATAGATGTAACTTTTATTTACCGCCATTTGCAAAATGGACAGTTGATGATTGGAAAACAAAAGGAAGCGAATACAACGATATTCGTTTTAATAAACTTGGCTGGGACGTATCCGACTATGGACTTGGAGATTTTCAAAAATGTGGGATAGTTGCTTTTACAATACGTTTATCACAAAACAAAGTTTTTAGCAAATATGAAAAACCATATGCAGAAAAGATATTAATTTTAGACGAAGGGCAGGAATTGCCCTTGCATCGCCACCCTAATAAAGTTGAAGACCTTATAAACCGTGGTGGCTCAGATTTTTTTATAAAACTGTATGGTGCTAACTTGGACGATAGTATAAGTGATAGTAGTGTAGATGTTTTAGCCGATGGTCGCATTTTAACATTAAAAGCTGGAGCAGTTTTAAGAATAAGCCCAGGGGAAAGTGTTACACTTACGCCTAACATCTACCATACCTTTTGGACTGAATCAGGGAAAACGCTTTTTGGTGAAGTAACTATGACAAATAATGACCATCTTTTTAATGGGAAGCAACCAAGCTTTACGGTAATCGAGGAAGACTGCATGGCACGATATTATCTTTCAAATGAATATCCTGCGGTATAAGGTATATAAATTTAGAAAACATTCAGGAGTACAAAAATGAGTATTAAAATAGCACTGGTCGGAAACCCAAACAGTGGCAAAACAACAATGTTTAATGCACTTACGGGAAGCACACAGTACGTTGGAAACTGGCCAGGCGTAACTGTTGAAAAAAAAGAGGGAAAGCTAAAAGGGCAAAGCGACGTAGTCGTCACCGACCTCCCAGGGATTTATTCACTTTCCCCATACACGCCAGAAGAAATTGTAACTAGAAATTACTTGCTAAATGAAAAACCAGACGTAATTATAAACATAATTGATGCTTCAAACATAGAGCGTAACTTGTACCTTACAACACAGCTTTTGGAAACAGGAATACCTGTAGTTTTGGCGCTAAACATGATGGACATTGTTAGGAAAAACGGCGACGAAATAAAAAAAACCATTCTTTCCAAAATGCTTGGCTGTGATGTAGTTGAAACTACAGCGTTAAAAGGGCAGGGAGCAGAGGCTGCTGCACAAAAGGCAATTGAAGTTGCAAAATGTGGTAAAGGTTCTTTTGCTCCTGCCATTTTTTCGGAAGAAGTGCAAAATACTTTAAATATAATTAAGGAAACTGTTTCTGAATTGGAAATTGCAAAGCCACAGCTTCAGTTTTACGCAGTAAAGCTTTTTGAACGTGATAAAGATGTGTACATAAAGCTTGCGCTTTCAAACGATGCTCTAGCAAAAATAGAGCAAACAATTTTACAATCCGAAAAGCAAAACGACGACGACAGCGAAAGCATAATTACTAACGAACGATATTTCTTTATTGACAAAGTTGTTTCAAAAAGTGTACACAAAAAAAACAAGGGCAAGCTTACGGCATCAGACAAAATTGACTTAGTTGTAACTAACCGTTTTCTTGCACTCCCAATTTTTGCTCTTATAATGTTTTTAATTTACTACGTTTCCGTTTCAACAATTGGTACGTGGGCTACAGACTGGGTTAATGATGTGTTGTTTGGTGAAATAATAAACAACTCTGTTTCAAACATGCTGCAAAAGGCGTCGGTGGAGCCGTGGCTTGAATCTTTGGTTGTAGACGGAATAATTGGCGGTGTTGGGGCGGTGCTTGGCTTTTTGCCGCAGATGACTGTGCTTTTCCTTTTGCTTACGCTTTTGGAAGATTGCGGCTACATGGCACGCATAGCGTTTATAATGGATAAAATTTTCAGCAGGTTTGGGCTTTCAGGAAAGTCGTTTATTCCAATTTTAATTGGTACAGGTTGTAGCGTGCCCGGAATTATGGCGTCACGCACAATAGAAAACGAAGCCGACCGCAAAATGACAGTTATTACAACTTCATTTATTCCATGCTCGGCAAAGCTTCCGATAATTGCTTTAATTTCGGGCGTGCTTTTTAAAGGTTCTGTTTTTGTTGCACCGTCTGCTTATTTTGCTGGAATGTTGGCTATAGCCGCTTCAGGAATTATCCTTAAAAAATCAAAAGGCTTTGCTGACACACCTTCGCCCTTTGTTATGGAGCTTCCAGCATACCATTTGCCAAACCCAAAAAATGTTTTAAAACACGTTTTAGACAGAGTAAAGTCGTTCGTAAAAAAGGCTGGTACAGTAATTTTTGTAGCTTGTGCAATAATTTGGTTTTTGTCAAACTATGATTTTGGTTTAAACATGGTTGACACATCACAGTCAATGCTTGCTTCTTTAGGAACAGCAATAAGCTTTGTTTTTGCACCGCTCGGCTTTAATGATTGGCGTGCTGCCGTTGCTACACTTACAGGGCTTGTTGCAAAGGAAAATGTAGTTGGCACGCTTGGCGTTTTGTACGGAGCAAGCGGAGTTTCTGCCGATTCATGGGTTGGGCTTTCACAAACGTTTAATTCGATTTCCGGCTACTCGTTTTTAATTTTCAACCTTTTGTGCGCCCCTTGTGTTGCCGCAATTGGTGCAATTAGCCGTGAAATGGGAAATGCAAAATGGACACTCATTGCTGTTGGTTATCAAACTGCCGTTGCTTATGTGGCGAGTTTGATGATTTATCAATTTGGAAGGTTTTTTGTAGAAGGTTACTTTGGCATTTTCACTGCCGTTGCAGTTGTAGCTTTAATTTACATTGTTTATCTTTTGTTGAGGAAAAGAAAAACGGAATTGGTATAATACTTCCCGCCTAGGGAGTGTTTGTTAAATCGCTTTGTACAGATTTTAGAGCAGACTTTTAGTTATACAAGTAAGGAAAAACAGCATTTACCCAAAGGCGAATAAGTTTTTTTCTGACTAAGTATAGCGTAAAGTATAGCGTAAAGTCTGCCGAAAAGACGTTCAAATGGATTTACAAAACACTCCCCAAGGTGGGTTTTTCCTTTTCATGCAAATTAATTATTTAATATAACAATTGCAATTTCTTACATACTATGCTATTATAATGACATAATTATTATTAATTTTAGATAAACTCAATACAGTTTGAATAAGTGTGCAAACGCACATTTTGTACCGTTTGCAAATGAGGTGTACTATGAATACTATGAATACAGAAAATTCTAAAATAAATGACAGCCAAACTAATTCAGAAGTAAGGCAAAGAAAAAAGGTTATTTTCAGTGGAGTTCAGCCGTCTGGTTATCCTTCAATTGGAAACTACTTTGGGGCTTTAAAAAACTGGACTAAGCTGCAAAATGATTATAACTGCTTGTTCTGCATTGTAGACATGCATGCAATTACAGTTAGGCAAGACGCTGCTACACTTCGCAAAAACTCAAGAGACATGCTTGCTCTTTACATTGCCGTTGGGCTTGACCCAGAAAAAAACATTATGTATATGCAGTCGCACGTGCCTGCACACGCAGAGCTTGCTTGGATATTAAACTGCTACACATACATGGGTGAGCTAAGCCGAATGACACAGTTTAAAGAAAAGTCACGCTCGCATAGCGAAAACATAAACGCAGGGCTTTTTGATTACCCTGTTTTGATGGCGGCGGACATTTTGCTTTTTAACACCGACATGGTACCCGTAGGCGAAGACCAACGCCAGCACCTTGAGCTTGCAAGAAACGTAGCTGAAAGGTTTAACAAAATTTACGGCGATGTGTTTACAGTTCCAGAGCCGTACATTCAAAAAATAGGCGCAAAAATTATGAGCCTGCAAGAGCCAACCAAAAAAATGTCAAAGTCCGACAAAGAAAACGCAAACAATACAATATTTTTGCTTGACGACTTAAACGTAGCCGCAAACAAAATTAAACGTGCTGTAACCGACTCGGACAACGAAGTTAAATATTCTGATGAAAAACCTGGAATTAAAAATTTAATTAACATTTATTGTGCGGTTACGGGCAAAACTATAGAACAAACGGAAGACGAGTTTTCGGGAAAAGGCTACGGCGTTTTCAAGGCAGAAGTTGCCGAAGCACTTGTTGAGGAGCTTCGCCCTGTGCAAGCAAAGTTTAAAGAAATTTCCCAAAACAAAGACTATATTGACAGCATATTAAAGCAAAATGCTGAAAAGGCAAACGCAATTGCGGCTAGGGTTTTAAACAAAGTTAAAAAGAAAATTGGCTTTGTTGTGTAAGTGTAAATACCACTGCAAGTCATTGTAGCAAACTTCATTAAGTTTAATATCTTAAAAAGGGGTGTAATTATGCCAATAGTTAATTGTCCAAAATGCGGAAAGCTTTTTTCAAACGATATTCGCCCAATTTGCGACCTTTGCTTTAAAGAAGAAGAAGAAATGTTCGATAAAGTCCGTGACTTTATCAAATCAAACGACTCTTGCACAATGGCACAGGTTTCGGAAGAAACAGGAGTAAGCGCAAAAAAAATTATTAAGTATATAAAGGAAGGCCGCATTGAAATTAGCAAAGGCATGTCTGGCGAAATTAAATGTGAGGCTTGCGACAAGCCAATTTCAACAGGTAAATATTGCGAAATGTGTGCAAAAAAAATATCTGATGAAGTCATGGAGGCTTTTGGTAAACAACAAGCACCTATAAAAAAAGCAACCCAAAGTAGCTCTGCAAAAATGCACTTATCAAAGCGTGGCACTACTCTATAAGGAGGTGTTTTTATGGTTCAATTAGCAATTTTTTTGCTTGCTATCGGAATTATTCTTTTAGCAATTGAGCTTTTAATTCCTGGTTTTGGGGTATTTGGCATTTCCTCTATTATTGCACTGGTTTCAGCTTTTGGAATTATAATTACAAAAGTACAGTACGGCATTTATATTGTTACCGGTGTTATAATTTTACTTGCTATTGCTTTAAAATCGCTTTTTGATTACATTAAAAGGCGTCAGCTTTATGGCAAGCTAATTTTAGACGAAACGCTTAACACAGACATTAAAGACGTAGACGGCTTGGAATATTTTATCGGAAAAGAAGGAACTACAAAAACCGCTTTAAAGCCTTTTGGAAGGGCAGACATTAACAACGTTTTACTTGACGTTTGCTCTGAATCTGGCTATGTAAAGGAAAATGAAAGAGTAAAAGTTGTTGAGGTTTCAAGAAACAAAGTTGTAGTTAAACACTTAATTCAGTAATACTTTATGCAGAGTTTGCAGAATGTTCTCCTAAAATAAAACTGTGTAAAGTATTAACTTGCTTTGCACAGTTTTACACAGTAAATACCAAAGCAATTCCGCAAGAAAAAGCCGTTCCCCTACTGCTGTTTCTTACTGGGGTTGCTTTGCTTAAAAAATGTTTACATAATTTTAGCTTTTTAAGGAGGGTAACTTATGTTTACTGATGCTACTATTATAGGCTTTTTTGTAGTTGCTTTACTTATCATTTTGGTAGTTTCCATCTTTTTCAGCTTTGTTCCCGTTGGGCTTTGGATTTCGGCAATTTCGGCTGGTGTTCGTGTAAGCATTTTTTCGCTTATCGGAATGCGCCTTCGCCGTGTTCGCCCCGACAGAATTATTCGCCCACTAATTAAAAGCCAAAAGGCAGGGCTTGAAGTTACAGCAAACCAGCTTGAATCGCACTTGCTTTCTGGCGGACGTGTTGAAAACGTTGTTGATGCGCTTATTGCAGCACATAGGGCAAACCTTGAGCTTACGTTTGAGCGTGCTTGCGCTATCGACCTTGCAGGCCGTGACGTTTTTGAAGCTGTTCGCATGAGCGTTTCACCAAAAATTATTGAAACACCTTGGATTTCTGCCGTTGCTATAAATGGTATTGAAGTAAAGGTTATTGCAAGGGTTACTGTACGTGCAAACCTTGCAAGGCTTGTCGGCGGTGCTGGCGAAGAAACTATCATTGCCAGAGTTGGCGAAGGTATAGTAACAACTGTTGGTTCGTCGCAAAGCCACAAAGAAGTTTTAGAAAACCCAGACAGAATTTCTCAAACTGTTCTTGCAAAAGGGCTTGACTCTGGCACAGCTTTTGAAATTTTGTCAATTGACATTGCCGACATTGACATTGGCAGAAACATTGGCGCACAGCTTCAAATTGAGCAAGCCGAAGCCGACAAGCAAATTGCACAAGCAAAGGCCGAAGAACGCCGTGCAAGCGCAATTGCCCTTGAGCAAGAAATGAAGGCACATGTTCAAGAAATGCGTGCTCGTGTAATTGAAGCCGAAGCACAAGTTCCAATTGCCCTTGCAGAAGCTTTGAAGTCGGGCAACCTTGGCGTACTTGACGTTTATAACATGGACAACAAAAAGGCTGACACAAAAATGAGAGAAAGCCTTGCTAATATGAACATTGATTTAAGTGTTAAGGCTAGTGAGAAGAATAAATAGGTATGGCAGAAGACTTTATCGGCTGTGTCCTTAAAACCATGTAAGGTGCTAGCACCTTGACCCATTTTAAAGCTTTAGGTGTATTAGGAATAACTAAAAAACGCTCCGTTGTCGGGGCGTTTTTTATAGAGAGTAAATGGCTCTTCATGCCAACAACTTAAACTTTTGGAGGTATATTTGATGAAAGCTGCCGTTCCAATTTTATTAGCATGTTTATGTGTTGTTTTGTTTACAGGATGTGGCTTGAAAGAAAAGAATCTTACACGAAATCATGGCGTGGCAAACGTTGAAATAAATGGTGTTAATTCCGCTAATAAAGAAGAACCGCCTGCTTCTGCGGAAGATGTTGTACCTAAAAAAGAGGTTTTAGAAAGCAATTTGACTGAAGCTGGGTATAGCGTAACTAATTATTCAGAAGTTGATGAAAATAACGTTAAAGCTGACAGAATTTATGCTGAAAAAGGCAAAATGTTTATTGACATTTGCTATGGTTTGTCAAAGGACGATACGCAAGCGGTTTTTGATTTTTATGAAAAAACGTATGACAAGTATTATATATTAGCAATTAATGGGGATTATGTTTATTGTATCGGAGATACTAAAACATTTAAAAGTGCTGGTTTCTCAAGCCTGGCGAACTTTGGTACGCAATATATTTATGAATAATTTATGCAGTAATTCCACTTTTTAATGATATTTCAAAACGAAGCCAAACGCTTAACCGTTTGGCTTTTTGAGTGATAGGCAGTTTCTTTAAAAAGGAATTGCTTTATCAATTGCTTCCTTTTGTATCTTTTCCACCATAAAACCGAAAAAAAGTAACCATTACCGAAAATAATACACTGAAAAACAATTCAATAAGTAGTAATATTATATTAAGTCCATTTTTAAATTACACTTGCTATTAGTAAAATTGCCAGTGCCTTTTAAATTGGAATTGCTAAAATAAAATAAAGGGGGAAAGGCTTTATGAAAAAAAGATGCTTATCTTTATTTCTTGCAATGCTTATGCTTGTGTTTAACTTAAACATTACTTATGCCGCACAATACAAAGACATAGCAGGTCATTGGGCTGAAAAAGAAATAGTTAAATGGTCTGACATGGGCATATTTAACGGTTATGGTGACGGCATCTTTGCGCCCGACGACACAATTACAAAGGGGCAAATTGCTGCTATCATGAACAAGGTAATGAAATACCGTGTCCCAGCAGAAAATAAATTCAGCGATTTAAAAACAGGGGAATGGTATACTGATTCTGTGCTTAAAGCTGTTAACTCAAAAATTATGCAAGGCAACTCCGAAGGCTTAATTAAACCTACGGAAAAAGTTACAAAGCAAGAAGCCGTTTTGCTTATTGGGCGTGCCTTAGGCCTTGACCCAAAATTTAAAGGGGCTGCTTTGGTTGGCGAGGACAGCATTGCAGTTGGTTTGGCTGAAAGAGACGAAATTATTAGCTACTTTAAGCAGCTTAAAGCCAAAAATGCACTTGTTTTAGGCAAAAATGGTGAAATAGAGCCAGAAAAGCTTGTTACAAGAGCCGAAATTGTTAACATTATGGATAAGCTTGTTAGCAACGTTTACACAAAACCTGTTAAGGAAAGCTTAGGTGGCAAAATTTTTAACAATTCAGTAATCGTAACATCAGACGGAACAGACTTGAAAAACGCCACTATAAACGGCAACCTTATTATTTCTGAAGGAGTTGGCAAAGGAACAGTCAACCTTGAAAACGTTGTTGTAAACGGAACAGCGATTATACGTGGCGGCGGAGTAAACTCTGTTGTAATTTCCGGAGACTCAAAAATTCCAAAAATTCAAGTTCAAACGGTAGACAATGAATTGGCAATTAGATTTAAAGGTGCAACATCTACTGACGTGCTTACTATAGACGACAACTCTAAAAAAGTTTTTGTTTATGGCAATGCAAAAAGCATAAACATTGGCGAAAACAACAAAGTTAGCGTAGCCGATGGTGCAGCTGTTAAAAACGTAAGTGTCATAGGGAAAAATTCAGAATTAATTTTATTAAACGGAAGCAAAGTAGAAAGCTTAAATGTAACAGGAAGTGGAGCAAACGTACAAATAGGTGGTACTGTTTCTTTGGTTTCTGTTGCATCAAAGGCAGTAAATGTGAATGTAGTAGTTTCTTCTACTGCTAATGTTACAAAGTTTGACACACAAACTACTGTTACTGCAAAGGTTGAAAGCGGCGCAAGCATTTTTCAAATAGCCGGAAATGTAGTTAATGATAGGGGTTATAGCGTTTTGCCAACCATTTCGTCAAACAACACTACTACAAAAGAAGATACAACTGAAAAGGACAATTACAGGCCTAGTGCAACGGCAACGCCAGCACCTAGCGTAACAGTTCCTAAAAGTTACACAAAGGAAAACATTGACAGCACAACACCGGAAAATGTGCGTGTTATAACAGACAGCAACGACCTTGAAGCAAGGCTTGTTTGGAGCGACGAGTTCAATTACACAGGAAAACCGGCAGAAGACAAGTGGAGCTACGAAGTAGCAAAGGCTGGCTGGGTTAACAACGAGCTTCAAGCCTACACCGACAGGCTTGAAAACGCAAGCGTTGCTAACGGAAACTTAACTATTACAGCTAAAAAAGAAGATTATCAAGGTGATGATTACACTTCTGCCAGAATAGTAAGCAGAGAAAAGGGCGACTGGCTTTACGGCAGGTTTGAAGTTAGAGCAAAGCTTCCGGCAGCAAAGGGCGTTTGGCCTGCAATTTGGATGATGCCTACAGACTCTGGCTATGGGCTTTGGCCAAACAGCGGCGAAATTGACACAATGGAAAGCGTGTACTATGGCACCGAAATAGGAAAGGTTCATGCTTCCACACATACAAAAAACTACAACTTTTCAATAGGAAACAACAAAACTGAGTCAATAACTCCAAGTGGCGGCAGCATTTATGACGATTTCCACGTTTACACTTTAGAATGGACACCCGGAAAGCTTGAAATGCTTGTAGACGACCAAAAGTTTTTTTCACATGTATACGAACCGAACGACCAAGAACAACAATGGGAAGCCTTCCCGTTTGACAAACGCTATTACATGATTATGAACGTAGCGTTTGGCGGTAACTGGGGCGGTGCTGAAGGTGTTGACCCTAACTTCACAGAGCAATCAATGGTAGTAGACTATGTAAGAGCATACTCTTACGACCTTGTTCAAGCTGATAACACTGCGCCTACAAAGCCAAGCAATTTAAGGGTAGAAAACAACACTTCAATGGCGGCAGACGTTGTTTGGGACCCATCAGTAGACGACAATGGCGTATGGTACTATGAAGTGTACAAAAACGGTAAATTTGTAGACTACTCTTACGAGCACAAAGTTTCACTCCGTGACTTACAGCCAAATTCTTCTGTAACAATTGCTGTTAAAGCGGTTGACTACAACGGCAACAAGTCTGCCATGTCAAACACTGTAACTGCTACAACTGTAGCGGCACAACCATACATTGTTGCCACAGGTGACAATATGACTAAGCATAAGGCTGAAAACTACGAAATGATGTATGGTGTTTCCACTGAAAAAACAGCTGACGTAGACGGCGGCAACAATGTAGGCTGGATAGACAAAGGCGACTACATGGTTTACTTAATTAAGGTTGACACAGCAGGAAAATATGTTTTCACTGGCAGAGTTGCTTCAAAAGACGGCGGCCAATTTAACATTGACGTAAACGGAACAAACGCAGCAAAACTTACTGTTCCAAACACAGGCGACTGGCAAATGTGGGAAAACATAACAACAGAGCTTAACCTTAGCGCAGGAACTCATAAATTAAAAGTTTACGGCGAAGCATTTAACTTTAACTGGTTTGCTATAGGCGACAAAGAGTTTACTGTAGAACAAAATAATTCAGAAATGGTTTCTAACGGAAGCTTTGATGCTGATTTAGAAGGTTGGGACTCTGGCTTTGGCGGCGGAATTAGCGGCGCAAATGGAAACGTATACTGGGTTGCGTCAGAAGCTGGGCAGGACGGCGTTGCAAAAATTCACATTGAAAACACCGCTGAAGCTTCCGCACAATGGGGTATGTTTGACCCAAAATTTTACTCGGCTGGCGGATTTAGGCTAGACAAGTCCAACAAGTACGAAGTTACTTTTAAAGCAAAGGCTTCGCAAAACAGAAAAATGCTTGTGGTTGTAGAGCGAAACGCAGACCCATTCACTAAGCACTTAAATTCAAATTCTTACACAGGAACAGAGGATATTGGAGCTTTTCCAAATTACGGCGTACAGGTAGACTTGACTACCAATTGGCAAACTTACACGATACCTTTTACAATGCAAAACACAACAGATGCACAGGCTCACCTTGTTTTTTCACCTGGTTACATGGTCGGTTCTAACGGTGCGCATGATGTGTTTATTGACGACGTTGAGTTTGCGCTTGTAGAAGAAGGCGGCGGCACTGACCCAGAACCAGGATTGGGTAATCACACCGTAACCATTGACAATGTTAGCTTAATTAATAAAGCTGATGCAAACGCAAACACAAACCTAATTGCAAATGGTGACTTTTCTACAGGGCTTGATTCAAACTGGTATTGCGGTGGAAACGAAGGCGGAGCTGTATCCCCAACTGTTACAAATGGAAAGCTTGTTGCCGCAATAACCAACGTTGGAGATGCAGACTGGCATGTACAGCTTGCAAGCCAAACAAGTTATAAACTACCAGCAGGTGACTATGAAATTAGCTTTGATGTAAGCAGCACTGCTGACAGAGCAGTTAAAGTAATAGTTCAAAACCAGAGCTATTACAGGCTTGTAGATGAAACAGTTAATGTTAACGGAACATTCAAAACTTATACATTAGCGTTTACTGTGGCAAGTTATGACTCTGGTGCAGACTGGAGCTTAACTATTGGTTTAGGTAAAGTCGCGCCTAAAGAAGGCGGTACTGACCCAGAGCCAGAATTGGGTAATCACACTGTAACCATCGCAAATATTAGTTTAATTAATAAAGACACAAATGAAGAGCTAGTTGTAAATGGTGACTTTTCTTCAGATTTAGAAAACTGGTACTGCGGTGGAAACGAAGGCGGAGCTGTAAACCAAACTGTTACAGATGGCGAGCTTGTTGCCGCAATAACCAGTGTTGGTAGTGCTGACTGGCA
Organism: uncultured Defluviitaleaceae bacterium; assembly: GCA_964492715.1. GTDB lineage: Bacteria > Bacillota > Clostridia > Lachnospirales > WRBF01 > CAZBLK01. Next base: position 13,094 of record CAZBLK010000008.1, read on the forward strand.
TGTACAACTTGCAAACCAAGCAACATTTAAGTTGCCTGTGGGAGAATATGAAATTAGCTTTGATATAAGCAGCACTGCCGACAGAGCAGTTAAAGCAATAGTTGAAAATCAAGGCTATTACAGGCTTGTAGACGAAACAGTTAATGTTGACGGGACATTCAAGACTTATACATTAGCGTTTACTGTGGGAAGTTATGACCCTGGTGCAAACTGGAAAATGATTATTGGTTTAGGTAAGGTTGCACCTAAATAAGATGTATCACTTGTTGAACCAAGTCGAATCTCAACTACTTGAATTGATTGTGTTTATTCTAATAGTGTTTAAACAGCACTTGAAAAAAGGTAGGTATGGCACGCTATAGTAGCTTGATTTTCATTAACAAAAAAGCCAAACGCCCCCATGCGTTTGGCTTTTTACTAACACACACTACTCCATGTTTCCCCCACTTTGACTTTGCATACTTAACTCAAGCTTTTTCAAATGCAAATTCAATTCTTTTCTAAGCTCTGCCAACCAATCTGGCTCATCTGAAAAATGCTCATAAACACTTCTTATTATTCTGGAATACTTAAACAAATTGCAAAACCTACCCATAACTGGAAGCGACCTTTTCATTTCCTCGGAATAAATATGTTCGGTTTCATACCCTTTAATAAATTCCACTTTAGCCTTTTCAAGCTTTTCACCATCTAGCTCACTTGATAATGAATCAAAAACCTGTTCAATATCAAGTGAATACCAATGATACATGCCGTCATCAAAATCAATGACAGCACAAGTTTTTGTACTTTCGTCATAAAAAACGTTGTCAGGCTCAAAGTCGTAATGCACCAATCCGTAACAACCAGTGTTAACCGCAAGGCTTGAAAGCTCTGCTTTAACCGCTTCAACCTCTGCAAGCACAAATGGCGGAGCATTACATTCACCCACTGTTTGTTTAATCCATTCCAAAACCTCGCTGTGTGCCCACTTTTTTACTTTAGGCACAAATGCAGAAGAAAGTGAATGTAATTTTCCAAGCGCCCTGCCATACTCGTACATAATTTCATTTGAATAATCTGTTTGCTCTATTTGCTTGCCGTCAACTTTTTTAAAAACAGTTGCGTAATATGTTCCCCATTCTGTAACCAGTTTTAGAACAACACTTCCACATTTTGACTTGACAGGCTTTAAAGCTGCGTAACCATTTGCATTTAGATATTGAATAAATTCAAGCTCACCAAAAACATTTTTTTCGAGCTTTTCTTCCGTTGGCGCAAGCCGTAAAAAACATAATGTACCATTTTGATAAAACGGATATATCGCATTGGAAGAAATACGAAAATAGGATAACAATTTATCCAAACTTTCTTTATCAAACTCCCAGTTTTCAAGTGCCCTTTTTGCCAAGGCATAATTTGCAAAAAGAAATTTTAATTTAAGCATAGTGTTTATCCTTTCAAAATAAAATAGCACTCCTGAAAAACAGAAGTGCTGAATTTATTGCTTTTAAATAAACACGAGTGCCTATTATACGTTTATAAAGTGAGCAACATTACTACCTCTGTTTTCCATATAAGTTAAAACAAACATAACAGCTCACCCACCTTTCAAATTATACTTTAATTATAATGTAAAAAAATGTAAATGTCAAACAAAATTTTACTTCTTCTCAAAAACATAAAGCCAGCGATAAACTTTCCCTGCATTACCCTTTTTACATAATTCTGCAAAGTAATTGCACTCACTTAAAAGTGTTTTAAAATGTTCTGGTATTTCCTCATTAAGTTCAGCTTCCATAGCTTTAGTTTCTTCTAAAGCTTTCAGCCAATACGCCCTGTAAGCCGCAGTCAAGTCAAACGACTTAAACTGCAAGCGGTTTTCAACGCCCCATTTGCCAACTTGTGTATTGTTTGCTGCTGGCATAGACATTTCAAAAACATTATACAGCTCGTTTGGATAATTTGCCCAAAAAACAACAAGCTTACCATGCGGTTTAAGCATTTTATAACTCTTTTCTAAAAGCAAGCGAAGCTTTTCAATTGTTGATGTAAAATAAAGAGTGTCAATAAAACAAATTAAATCAAATGATTGTTCCTCATATGCAATTTCATTTCCATCTAAAACACAAAAATTTAATGCGGTATTTCCTGAAAACGTTGCCTTTGCATGTTCAATTGCACCCACATCAATATCTATGCCTGTAACTTTTGATTTGTAATAGTCCGAAATGTAAGAAGAAATGTAGCCTGCACCACAGCCAATGTCCAAAATGTTTGAATTTGGCTGCAATTTAACTTCACGAAAAAACAAATCAAGTTCTGCTTTTGTAAGCATACCTTGTTGTTTCATATCGCTACCGTAAACACGCTCGCACCACTTTGCAAACGCTGGGCTTTCGTAATATTTCAAAGCAATCAACTCCTTTATAGTTCTATCCATTCGTGCCAGTTTGGGTACACCATTTCAATGGCATGGATAAGCCAATTTTTACTTTCTTCGCATAAAAAAGGAACTGTCATATCAAAATCCTTTTGATAACCTATTAGGTGCATTTTAATAAAAGAGCAGTCTGGTTTAATGCAAAATACACAAATTTGCTCTACCTTTTGTTCAGATGGGTTTGTAATAAGCCGCTTCAAGCCATTTGCAAGTGGTTCATATATAAGCCAGCCTTTATTGTGCATAAATTTAATAAAGCTTTCCTTATCTTCTTCAAATATACAAATGTCCAAGTCACTGTGTTTTCGCATTGATTTGTTTAATATAGTTCAAGTGCGTAGCCGCCGCAAATGTTAAATGATAAACCACTTTCTTTCATTAGGTTAAAGCAGTCTTTAATAAGCTGATTCATAAGTACCTCATCAATACTATATTATTTTTTTCACACTTCATTGGTTACTGTAGCAATTATAAAAAAAGATATTTCGCTTAATCTTTATTTTCTATAAATGCTTTAATAAAGTCTACTATATTTGAGTAGACTTGTATATAAAACCATGCTACAATTATAATGCTTTTAACGAAATAATAACTTCATTTATTTTGGGGGCTTTATGAAAATTGCCGTCTATCAATTTGGAAGTACAGAAATAGTGCAGAACAATTTGTCAAAAATTGCAAAGGCTGTAAAACATGCCGCTTCAAGTAAAGTACGTCTTTTAGTTTTTCACGAATGTGCACTTTGCGGATATCCTCCAATTGAAAGCAAAATTGAGCATATTAATAAAAGTGAAATTGATAATGCACTTAATGAAATTTCTAAGCTAGCAATGCAGTTTCAAATGTATATAGCCATTGGAACTGTAAGGTTTGAAAATGAAAAGAGGTTTAACTCGATTATTGTTTTTGATGACAGTGGCGTTCAAATTGGGCATTATGATAAAACCGCTTTGTGGGGCTGGGACATTGACAATTTCTCTACTATACACTGTTTAGAGGTGGAATTTATGATAATTAAAGATTGTTGCGCTAACGATTACATAAAAATACACGAAATTAACAAACTTTCGCTAGGCTACGACTACCCCTTGGATAAAACAAAAGAAAAGCTTGCAAACGTTTTAAAAAAGCCAACTGACAAAATTTTTGTAGCTTATGTTGATGATGATATTGTTGGATACATACATGGCAGCGAATACGAATGTACTTATTCTGATACTTTAATAAACCTAATGGCTCTTGCAGTTGATAAAAACTTTCATGGAAAAGGTGTTGGCAAAGCACTTATTTTGGCTGTTGAACAGTGGGCAAAAGAGCGTGGCTGTTGTGGCATTCGTGTAATTTCTGGCATAGAGCGTGAAGAAGCACATAATTTTTATTTGCGTTGTGGGTATGCGGAGGCTAAAAATAAGAAAAGCTTTTTTAAAATGTTTAACTGAAGACAATTTATAAAGCAATTTAACTTTTGTAGTCACTATTTTGACACAGAAATATCGAATGCTTCAACAGTTTTTTGTGGCAAAATAGTGAACAGCTTTATTAAAATTGCATTGTAAAAAATGAAGCGGTTTTGCAACGCAAAACCGCCAAGGCTTGTACTACATAAAATTTAAACTGTTAAAACAACCTTATTCAGAAAGAACAGTCATAGGGTCTACAGCTTCGTCGTTCTTCGTTACTTTAAAGCCTAAGTGGTTGCCCAAAACTACCGAATAAATTGAAGGGCTGCCTACTCCGCCAATAACTTGTGACTTCTTAACAACGTCGCCTTCTTTAACTAACACACCGTCTTGTAATTGACTGTATGTAGTCACCCAACCGTTGCCGTCGTCAACTACTACTACATTTCCGTTTTCACGAGTTTTTGTTACAAGTTTTACAACGCCGTCTGCCGCCGCCTTAACTTGTGTTCCTTTTTCAGCAGCGATGCAAAGAGTGTCATTTGTCCTAAAATGTTCAAGTGTAACGTCGTAAATTGCAGTGTCATTGCTATACTCCATTACAATTTCGCCAAGCAGAGGCCATGCCATTTTGCTGTCGTCAGTAAATGGGTTGAAAACTGCTTCTGCGTTTGTTGTTTCTGTTTTTTCTTCAGCTTCGCTTGTTGACTTGCCAGATGGGCTGGCTGGGCTTGCCGAAGGAGCAGCAGTGGTAGAAGCCTTTGGTGTTTCAGCAGGCTTACTTGTAGCTGTTGTTGGTGCTGATGTTGCCGCTTGCTTAGGTACAGCAGGTGTTATGCTTTGCTGAGGCTTTGCGCTTTGCGCTGGGCTTGTTGCTTGTTGCGAAGGCCTTGCTGTGTAAGCCGAGCTTAAACTTGTGTCTGCTCCAAGTGCATTGTCTTCAGGCGTTAAATAGCTCCTTGTCGTTTGGCCATCTGTCATCTGAAGTTGCCCCATGTCTGCCGACTTTGTGCCGTTTTTAGCAACTTCTGGCTTTTCACCAAAATTGCCAAGGTTGCCGAATGCAACAACTGCCGCAAGTACCATTACAACGCCAAGGCTGCCGTAAAGCGTGTAATAAAACCCCTTTTTCTTGAAAATGCTTTCGTCGTTATTCTGTGACTTTTTCATCACTTACACCTCCAGTAGTATTATTTACCATAAATTTTTAATTATTCATTAATTTTACAAATTTGTAAAAGTTTTAGTTTATTACCATATTATGGAATATCAACACGTCTAATCTTTGCCCCAAGCTTAATAAGCTTTTCGTCCAGCTTGTAGTACCCTCTGTCAATGTGGTATATGTCGCTAATTTCGGTTTCGCCGCAAGCCGTAAGTGCCGACAGCATAATTGCCGCCCCAGCTCTTAGGTCTGTTGCTTTAACTTGCGCCCCCATTAACTTTGAAACACCTTCAACAATTGCCGAACGGCTTTCAATTTTTATGTCTGCGCCCATTCTTTTAAATTCGCCAACGTGCATAAACCTATTTTCAAAAACTGTTTCGGTTACAACGCTTGTACCTTCCGACAATGTAAGAAGTGCCATAAACTGCGCTTGCATATCCGTTGGAAAACCAGGATAAGGAAGTGTTTTTATGTCTACGCACTTAGGCTTTTCGTACCCTGTGTAAAAAACTCTTACGCCTTTTTCTGTTTCTTCTACAGAAACGTTTGCTTCCTTTAGCTTTGCAATCATTGGCTTTAAGTGGTCTACTACTATGTTTTCTACAGTTATGTCGCCTTTTGTAATTGCGGCAGCAACCATAAAAGTTCCTGCTTCAATTCTGTCTGGTATAACTGTGTACTCGTTTCCGTTTAGCCTTTTTACACCGTTTATTTTAATTGTGTCTGTTCCTGCGCCACGCACTTCTGCACCCATTGAGTTTAAAAAGTTTGCAAGGTCTACAATTTCAGGCTCGGCGGCACAGTTTTCTATAATCGTTTGACCTTCGGCAAGTGTTGCCGCCATCATTATGTTTTCTGTTGCGCCTACGCTTGGAAAGTCTAAATAAATGTTTGCGCCTTTTAGCCCCTTTCCGCTTGCTGTAACATAGCCGTGCTCGTTTGAAACTTCTGCTCCTAGTGCGGCAAACCCCTTTAAGTGAAGGTCTACAGGCCGTGCCCCAATTTGACAGCCACCAGGAAGCGGAATTTTCACTTTGCCTAGCCTAGCAAGCAAAGGGCCCATTAGCAAAAACGACGCACGCATTTTTGAAACAAGCTCATACGGTGCTTCGTACCTGCAAATGTTTGACGGGTCAACCTGCATTGTAAGGTTTTTTTCGTTTAGACTTGTTTTTGCGCCAAGCTCTGAAAGAAGCCCTTGCATTACCAAAACATCACTAAGTGGCGGTGTTTCATTTATTACACATTTATTTTCAGAAAGTGCCGTTGCCGCCAGAATTGGCAGCACCGAGTTTTTGGAGCCACTAATTTTGACTGTTCCTTTTAGAGGAGCGCTGGCTGATACGACGAATTTTTCCATTTTAAGTTATACCCCCAGTACGGACTGATTTTTTAGATATAGATATTTATTTAAAAGATAAAACATTGGGGGGGAGAACCTTTTTTATGGGCAAAAAAAGGTTCTCTCCCCCAAACCCCTCTCTCCAAAAAAACCGAGCAGAACGTTTGGGGTGATTATGCAAATTCAAAATATCTATACAAAAAATTAGTGCTATAATTTTATCCGCTAGATTATTACCAAATATTATGAAAAATAAACTTTACAAGTTTTATTGCGTATATTAGAATGGCAGTAGGGGAAAATAATTTAAAATGAGGTGGAAATGAATGAAGAAAGCTAAATTAAAAGTTCTCGAAATGGTCGAGGAAGGCAAAATTAGCGTTGAAGAAGCGACCCAGTTGTTGGACGCATTAAAAAGCGACAGTAAAGACCCAGAAGAAATTAAAGAAGACTTAGAAGATAAGCTTAACAGCTTTGCAGATGCACTTGACAGCTTTGCTAAAGATTTTGGCGAAAAAATGAGCGTTTATTTAAAGAACGTTGAGCCAAAGGTTAGAAAGACAACAAAGGCTGTTGTTGCAAAAACAGCAAGCCTAGTTGACGATATTTCAAAGTCACTTAACGAAAGCCTTAAAAACATGGAAGAAGCTGCGGCGCAATGCGAAGAAGAACGTAAGGAATGTTGCTGTGAAGAATACGGCTGCGAAGAAAGCGGCCAGCTTGTTTACATGCCACAGTCTTCTGAAGCTGAAAACAAAGAAGAAACAAAGGCTGATTCTGAAACAGAGAAAGAATAATACTTTAATTTTATGCCCTCGCTTTGGCGAGGGCTTTGCTTTTAATTTTTGCTTCCCTTATCAATATCCGCAAAAAGTGAAATTGCTATAATTAACTATAAATTACAGTTATTGACTATTTTCATAAGCCTCTGTATACTATAAAAAAGCATTCCGCTAAAGAGGAGGTCACAAATGAACAGACAAAAACCAGCACCGCCAGAGCTTACAACAGCACTGCGTGGGAATATCGTAAAAGTTCCTGAAATAATTCGGAAAGAAGCAAGCGGTATTACAATATTTGGGAAAATTATATACTCAATTTTGTTTACAACCGATATAGCTATAATTAAAAACACAAATGCCGACGCAATAATTGCCGTTTATCCATTTACACCCCACCCAGCAATTACACAAGCTATTATGTCGTCGTCAGACGTGCCTATTTTTTGCGGAGTCGGTGGGGGAATTACAAGCGGCATACGTTCGGTTAACGTTGCACTTCACGCCGAATTTCAAGGCGCACTAGGTGTTGTTTTAAACGCACCAACTACGCTTGACACAATTCGTGCTGTAAAAGATGCAATCGACGTACCTATTATTTTAACAATTGTTTCAGAATACACTGATGTGGCTGAAAAAATTGAAGCTGGCGTAGACATTTTAAACATTAGTGCTGCGGCAAACACAGCAGAAGTTACACGAGAAATTCGTAAAAGGTTTCCAAAAATTCCAATTATAGCAACAGGCGGCCCAACTGACGAAACTATTTTAAAAACAATAGAAGCAGGGGCAAACGCAATTACATACACTCCGCCTACTACTGCTGAACTTTTTAAAGATATAATGGAAAAGTATCGATACCATGAAGAAGAAAGAAAGAAAAATAATTAGGGCATGTAATGAATTATCAAGCACGACATAGAAAAATGAAGTAAATGAAAGGATAGGCGATGTAACATAATTGCCTATCCTTTCATAGAATATTTATGGCAATAAATTAGCACTCACCAGTGTTGATGGCTAACAAGTATTGTGTTATTATTATAGTAGCAAAATTATAATAGATAAATTGCTAAGTATTAAAAGTTTAATATTGGAAAAAATGTATAAATGATAATAATAAAGTAAAAAGCAAGGGGGAGTGAAAGTAATGCTTTGTGAACAATGCAAGGAAAAACCAGCTTCTGTTCATGTTTCTCAAAATATAAACGGTGAAAAAAAACAAATGCACCTTTGTGCCGACTGCGCCGAAAACATGAACTTTGAGCTTTCATTTAACCACTTTTTTGCAGGCTTTTTAGACAATTTTTTAGACAGCTCATTTGCTTCATACCAAAGCAACCTTGGGCAAAACGCTTTTTCAACGCAAGCAAAATGCCCACGGTGTGGCATGACTTACGAAGTATTTAAAAAAACAGGAAAGCTTGGTTGCAGCGACTGCTACGAAACTTTTCGCAACGAGCTTGCGGCAGTTTTCAAAAACATTCAAGGCGACAGCACCCACAACGGAAAACTGCCACGGAAAATTGGCTCTGCTTTAATGCTTGAAAGGCGAATTGACAGCTTAAAACAAGCGCTTCAAAAAGCAGTTCAAAACGAGGAATATGAAGAAGCAGCACGTCTGCGTGACGAAATTCGTTCCATAAAAGGGGGCTTTATAAATGAACAATAACTTATGGTACGAAAACCCAGTTATCGACCAGTCAATTGTTATTTCATCAAGAGTCCGTCTTGCAAGAAACATAAAGAAATATCCGTTTTCTGGCTATATATCAAACGAGCAAACAGAAAACATGATAAACGAAACAGTCCAATCCGTAAAAAACGCCCAAGCGCACGTTGGGCTTAGCTTTAATTATATAAACCTTGACGAAAAAACCGAAACAGAAAAGCGTGCGCTTCAAGAAAAGCACATTATAAGCCCCGAGCTTTTAAAAAGCAACAAAAAGAAAGGGCTTTTGCAAATGGACGACGAAACTGTAAGCATAATGTTAAACGAGGAAGACCACATTCGTATTCAGTCAATATTCGCTGGCGACAACATCGATGCCGCACTTTCCGTTGCCGACAAAGTTGACGACTTAATTGAAGACTCCGTAGAATACGCCTTTGATAAAGATTTTGGCTACTTAACGTCGTGCCCAACAAACACAGGAACAGGGCTTCGTGCTTCGTTTATGATTCACGTTCCTATGCTTGAGCGCACAGGTCAGCTTAAAAACATTATGCAAGCGTTAATAAAGTTTGGCATGACACTCCGTGGCATTTACGGCGAAGGCACAGAGCCTTTGGGAAGCATTTACCAAGTGTCAAACCAGCTTACAATGGGCAAAAACGAGCAGGAAATTACAGGCGCACTTAAAAACGTAACAAGCCAAATTAAGGAGAAAGAAGCTTTTTTGGTGGAAAACGCAATGAAAATCCGCAAGGTAGAGCTTGAAGACAGAATTTACCGTGCTTACGGCATTTTAACAAACGCACGAAGCTTAAACGGCAAAGAAGCAATGTCGCTTCTTTCAGATATTAGGCTTGGCTACATGTACAACATTTTAAACACACCAAAGCCAAAGCTAAGCATTTACAACATAATGATGAACATTCAAGCAGGTAGCCTGCAACAGATGGCAAACAGAGAACTAAACGAAGCAGCAAGAGACTACTACCGTGCAGAATATATAAGAAAAAGCCTAACAACTTAAACGAAATAAACCAAAGAACGAATATCAAACTCAAACAAAAAAAATGGGTCAAGGGGCAATCCCCTTGCAGGGGTTTGGGGGCAGAGCCCCCAAGGTCTTAATCCTTAAAACCCAGCCAAAGGAGGTATACATATGCAAGGAAAGTTCACCGAAAAAGCACGCCAAACAATTGAAAACGCACAAGGCGCAGCTATGGCTTTAGGCCACGGTTATGTTGGAACGGAACACTTGCTTATGGGTATTATAAGCGTATCAGACGGGGTTGCCGCACGTGCATTAATAGCACAAGGCGTAACAGAACAATTAATAGCCGACAAGGTTTCAGAAATAGTTGGGGAACAAAGCATGGTGTCTTATGCCCCAAAAGACTTTACACCAAAAACAAAACGTGTTTTGGAAAACAGTATGCAAGAAGCGTTGCGCATGGGCACAGGCTACGTTGGCACAGAACACCTGCTGCTTGCACTAATCCGTGAAAACGACTGTGTCGCAGCACGAGTTCTTTCAACATTAAACGTAAACATTCCAAAGCTGTACGATGAAATAATGGCAATGCTAGGTGAAGGCGAAAAAGGCGACAAAACATATTCGCCAGTTGGCAAAAAGCCACAAAGAAACGCCAAAACAAACACCCCAACACTCGACAAATTTAGCCGTGACTTCACGTTGCTTGCAGAAGAAAACAAGTTCGACCCTATTGTTGGGCGCAACAATGAAATAGAACGTCTTATCCAAATTTTAAGCCGCCGAACAAAAAACAACCCTTGCCTTGTGGGCGACCCAGGCGTAGGCAAAACAGCAATTATCGAAGGACTAGCACAAAAAATAATTGAAGGCGACGTCCCAGAAACATTAAAGGACAAACGTGTTGTTTCCATGGACTTGTCCTCAATGGTTGCAGGCAGTAAGTATAGGGGAGAGTTTGAAGAACGTCTCAAAAAAGTTTTAACCGAAGTAAAGACGGCTGGAAACGTAGTTCTTTTTGTAGACGAGCTTCACACAATAATTGGTGCAGGTGCTGCCGAGGGCGCAATTGATGCTTCAAATATTTTAAAGCCGTCGCTTGCCCGTGGCGAAATTCAAGTAATTGGCGCAACTACGCTAAACGAGTACAGAAAGCACATTGAAAAAGATGCCGCATTGGAACGCCGCTTCCAGCCAATTAAAGTTGAAGAACCTTCAGAAGAAGAAGCTATTGAAATGCTGAAAGGCATTCGGGATAAGTACGAAGCACACCACAGCGTAAACATTACAGACAATGCAATTGCAGCGGCAGTTAAGCTTTCGTCAAGGTATATTACCGACAGGTTTTTGCCCGATAAAGCTATCGACCTTTTAGACGAAGCCGCTTCTAAAGTACGGCTAAAAACATACACCGCACCGCCACACATTAAAGAGCTTGAAGAACAACTTTTTGACCTTGAAAAGGAAAAAGAGTCCGCAATAAAAACAGAAGAATTTGAAAAAGCAAGCAAAATTAAGGAAAACCAAACAAAGCTTAAAAAAGAACTTGATGATGCCAAAACTCGTTGGAAGGAACAAAGCGATTCTGGTAAAAATGTTATTTTTGTAACGGAAATTGAAATTGCAGACGTAGTAGCAGGCTGGACAGGTGTTCCTGTTCGCAAGCTTCAAGAGGAAGAAAGCAAGCGGCTTTTGAACATGAGCGAAACGCTTCACGAGCGTGTAGTAGGACAAAACGAAGCTGTAGAAGCTGTAACAAAGGCAATTCGCCGTGGGCGTGTCGGGCTTAAAAACCCAAAACGTCCGATAGGCTCTTTCCTTTTCTTAGGGCCTACTGGCGTTGGCAAGACAGAGCTTTCCAAAGCTTTGGCAGAAGTGCTTTTTGGCAACGAGGACGCAATGATAAGGATTGATATGTCCGAGTACATGGAAAAGCACAGCGTTTCAAAGCTTATAGGCTCGCCGCCTGGATACGTTGGCTATGACGACGGCTCACATGTAAGCGAAAAAATCCGCAGGAAGCCGTATTCCGTAGTTTTGTTTGACGAAATTGAAAAGGCGCACCCAGACGTGTTTAACATTCTTCTTCAAGTGCTTGAAGACGGGCATATAACAGACAGCCAAGGCAAACGTGTTGACTTTAAAAACACTGTTTTAATTATGACGTCAAATGCTGGGGCAAGAAACATTGTTTCACCGAAAAAGCTTGGCTTTGTGTCAAAGGAAGACACGAAAAAGTCTTACGAGGAAATGAAAAAGTCGGTTATGGACGAAGTTAAAACAATTTTCCGCCCAGAGTTTTTAAACCGTATTGACGACATTATCGTGTTCCATGCTTTGGAAAAAGAAGACGTTTCTAAAATTGTTCGCTTAATGGCAAAGGAAGTTTCAGACAGAATTAGTAAAAACATGGGCATTGAAATAACACTTACAGATGCAGTAATCGACCACATTTCGGACGAAGGCTATGACAAGGTGTTTGGTGCTAGGCCGCTTCGCCGTGCTATACAAACCAAAATTGAAGATAAACTTGCAGAGTATATTTTGGAAGGTAAGCTGACAGAGGGCGGCAGTGCTGTTATTGATTTTGTTGGCGGTGAAGTTGTTATAAAGTAGGTTGTGAATTAGGGTTATCGCATGGTTTGCGATAACCCTTTTTTATTAAAATTCTGACAAAACACATTACAAAAATGTTGATATAATTATATTAGTCACATTTTAATTTTTATTTTTTACAATTGACAATGACATTTTATGGTGTTACTATTAATTTACATCTCTTAGTTATTAAAAGAAGGGGGTGCTAAAGAAACAAACTATGGGGAGGAAAACACTTGAGCACTTCCAGTGTTACTTCGACTTCTTTGCCAAAACGCAAAGTACATATTAAACGAAAAAATTGTTGCAACAGGAAACAGTGTATTCACAAAAACAAGTGTGAAGATAAGCCTACAAAATTTGCCAGCCCAGGTTTTAGGTGCTTATACGTCTTTATTAGTTGGATTCTCTTAATTAAAGCATCTGGTGATGCGCAAGGCTACTTTGTGGCTCAAACAATGATGTGCATACCGCTTTTTAAAGAGTATTTAGAATATTCGCCATCTACTAAAGCTCGAAAGTACATAAAGATATGTGCTATGCTAATAGTCGGAATTTGCCTACTGCCAGCATTTTCTTTTTTGTTTGGTTTGCTTCATGTAAACATTGTTGACGAAATATCATATCTTACAATTACAAGAAATAGCTTGTTTAAGGCAGATTTTAATTTTCCATTATTATACACTTGGGTATTTTGCTCTTTATTAGTGTTAACTACTTTTGCTGACTTTGTTTCTGTAAATACAAAGGAAGATATTGAAGTAGTTAATAACTTTGAAGGGGGGTTACTATGAACATTAGTTTAACTTTCGTTATATTTGTTACCATTTATTTTTCGTTTTGTTTAGCAGGGGTTATACGGCTAAAAATGGCTAATGTTAAGTCTATACTCCCGTATATTGCGGCGTTTATTATTACATTTCCAATAATTGTGCTACTTCTGAATGTTGTATCAGTTATTTTTACTAAAGACAAGGATATTCGTGAAGATTGGCTTTTTATTAGAATTTTTATTGCTATTATAATTTCAATGTATAAACTACCTCTTTTCATGGCTTTGTTATGCAAAGGAATTAAATTGACTGAAGATAGGTTAGCTAAATGTGATAGTAAAAAATCTAAAGAAATTATTAAGCAATCCTACCATGATTATGAGAGAATAGTTCTTGACTTTAAGTCGCTGAGAACTGCTTAATTTTATGTACACTTCTTTAAAAGTTTTTTTACCGTAAAAAACCCCTATAAAGGGGGCTTTTTACGGTTCTTTTTATTCACACGAGCACCAGTAAGCAAAAAGCTTTCCTCAATCATGCTTTTTAGCTCCGATTCAGGAACATCACTATCCGCAAAGATAGTGTTCCAATGTTTTTTGTTTGTATGGTACCCAGGAATTACCCCCTCGTAAACACTTCTCAAAAACTCGGCACGTAAAGGCTCGCATTTAAGCGTAATTGTAGGCTTTCCATCATGCTCGCCAACTATGGCAAACATCTTTTTTGTTACACTGTGCCTAAGAATTGGCGTAACATCATCAAAAGGGTAGTCTTCATATGCTGATGGGTACGTTAGACAATAGTCAATTAATTCTCTTTTTGTCATTTACTCCTCCTACACAGCTTACTTCACTGGCTCAAGGTCAATTGTGTTAAGGTCCTTCACGTTTTCACGATAATTTCCAACAAGCCCAACAATGTAATACTTTTTCTCCATTGGGTCAAAAGCAATTTCTTTTACAAAGCGGAAATTTTCAATTTGCCCTGTGCTTCTAACGTGAACTCTTGGGCCTGTGCAATGGTGCTTTTTGTCGCCAAACATAATGTGCTCCTCATCAACATAAGAAACTGGAATATCACGCTGAATACGTTCCAGAACCCAGTCTTGCATCTCATTAATGTCAAGCTCTGGCTTTTCGTCAAACTTTAAAAGAAAGCCGTGGCGCACATCGCCGTGTTCATACTTAAAAATGCTGTTGTTCCAAAGGTATCTTTCGGTTATATCTTCGGCAGTGTGTGCCATTTGCCTGTATTTGTTTGACTTAAAAACAACATCAGCAATATCGTTTGGCAAAGGGCCAAAAACTGTTGGGCGTGTAACAATTGCTTCTTCGCCAACACCAATTAAAAGCTCGGCATTTATTCCAAGCATAGGGTACAACAAGTCAAAATGCTCAACTATTACACGCTTGCCACGGTCTAAGGCTTCACGAACGGCGTCGGCAAGCACATGAAGCTGTGTAAAAGCCATTTCAAACCGAATGTCAAGGTGGTATGTATGGTTGCTGTAAAACCTGTTTTCCTCCATGTCAAGAATTGGAAGCGGACGAACGTTTACGCCGTTGTCGTCGTTTGAAAGCTCCATTCCAGGAAACATGCCTTTGCAGAAAATGCTTTTGCCAGAGCCAGGCTCGCCAATAATTCCAATTAGCCTATCAAATGCGCCCAAGTGCCTTTGCGAAACTTGCATTGCAAGGTTTGTTAAGCGGTCTTTGCCACGAGGTGCAAAGTAAACGCTGTACAAATGGTTTTCTTGAATAATTGAGTACGCCATGTTTACCCTCCTTTTGGTTGTGTTTAATAAAACCTTGGGGCGCTGCCCCAAGCCCCGCCACTTTTGAAAAAGTGGACAAAACTTTTGATTTATATAGCAGCTTTAGTTTAAGATAGCTTTAGTTATTAAACGAATTAATTCTATCGCTAAGGAACATTAAAGAGCCTTTATCAATTTGATAATTGTACTGAACAATTGTTCCGCCGTTTTCAACAAAATGCTCTATGTCTTCCAAGTCCTCGCCTTCTGTGTACTGCAAGTAGCAAGGGCTAACAACTAAAACGTCTAAGCTGTCTAAAAACTTGGAAAACAAAAAGTCCTCATCTTTAAGCCTGTAGTCTGTGCCAGAAACATTTTTTGCAAACTTGCGAATTCCCTCCTGCGTAATGCGAAGGAACCTTTTTGTTTTGCACCAAATTCCAATTACTGCGCCTTCTTTAATTGCAGCAAGGTCAACAATTGTTTGTTCGCTTGGTGTCATAACAACTTTTGTAAGCTTATCAGCACTTTCGCCCAAAGCTTCTGAAAGCAGCTCAAAGTGAGTGTGCGTTGTTACAATTACTTTATAGTTGTCCATTAAAATAACAGGTGTTTCCAAAACTACATCAAGCAAAAACTCGGTTATACAAATTTCAGGAAAGTCCGAAAGCTGGTTAACTATAACAGACATAGATTCGGTGTTGCAGTCAACTACGGCAACTTTTGTTTTGTCGTTTAGCTCCATACGCTTCTTAATTGCGTGTTCTGTTAAAAGCGTTATGTCGTTGTACGTGTAGCCCAAGTCCAAAAGCTCCGTAACCATAAACTCGACGGCTGAAACAGCACGCTCTCTTTTTCCAAGCGTTTGCGCTTCGTCTTTGTCAATTACAAATGTTCCTTTTCCTTGCGTCATTTTAATTACGTTTAGTTTTTGAAGCTCATCATACGCACGCCTAATTGTACCAACCGAAAGACCAGTAATTTGTGAAAGCTTGCGCACTGTTGGAAGCCGAAAGCCGCCCTTTATTTTTCCGCTGTGAATTGAGTTTCTTACAAAGTTTACAATTTGCATGTAAATTGGAACGGTGGAATGTCTATCGATAGTAATTGTAAATTGAAAACTTTTGCTTTTTTTATATTTCATTAATCAACACTCCTCAAAACCTATAGCAATTCCATGCAAGTTTTATAAAAATCTGTTCCGTTGCAGTCTGTTGCAACAATAAGCGGCAGTTCCTCTACGTAAAGCTTTCTTATAGCTTCTGTGCCCAAGTCGGAAAAGGCAATTACTTCGGCGCTTTTTACGCACCTTGCCATTAAAGCAGCCGCACCACCCACAGCAGCAAAATAAACGCCCGTGTTTTCAGCAATAGAAGCGTTTACAGCGTCTGAACGGAAGCCTTTTCCTATCATTCCTTTTAAGCCGTGTTTAATAAGAACAGGTGAATATTTATCCATTCGTCCACTGGTTGTAGGGCCAATTGAACCAATTGGCGTGTTTGGCTTTGCAGGCGAAGGGCCTGCATAGTAAACCACCTGTCCTAAAAAGTCAAATGGAAGTGGTTCACCTTTTTCCAAAAGCTCTACAAGCCTTTTGTGTGCGGCATCACGAGCGGTGTAAATGTACCCTGTCAAATAAACCATGTCACCAGCTTTAATCGACTTTATTACACTGTCAGAAAGCGGAGTTTCTATTCTCATTCTGTTATTTGTGTTTGAAATAACAATCCCCCCTAAAGCTCACGTTCCACATGCCTTGTTGCATGGCAGCTTATGTTTACTGCAACAGGCAGCCCTGCAATGTGCGTTGCATATGTTAAAATGCTTACGCCAAGTGCAGTTGTGTTCCCCCCAAAGCCCGAAGGGCCAATTCCAAGTTTGTTAATTTCTTCTAAAAGCTCGGCTTCTACGCCTGCAAAATATTCATTTGGGGTTTTTTGGTCAAGTGGGCGAAGAAGTGCTTTTTTGCTAAGCAGTGCAGCCTTTTCCATTGTGCCGCCAATGCCTATGCCAACTATAATTGGTGGGCATGGGTTTCCACCTGCGGCAAAAACTGTGTCCAAAACAAATTGCTTTACGCCCTCAATGCCGTCAGACGGCTTAAGCATTTTTAAGCCGCTCATGTTTTCGCTTCCAAACCCTTTTGGCGAAAGGTGAATTTTCAAGCCACTTCCCTCAACAATTTCATAATGTATAACGGCTGGGGTGTTGTCCTTTGTGTTTTCACGGCTTATAGGGTCTTTTACAACCGACTTTCGCAAAAAGCCGTTTTCATAGCCACGGCGAACGCCCTCGTTTATTGCTTGTTCAATAGTTCCACCAACGACATGCACGTCTTGACCAATTTCAACAAAAACCACAGTCATGCCTGTGTCTTGGCAAATTGGCATTTGCTCACACTTGGCTATTTCAGCGTTTTCAAGAAGCATGTATAAAATGCTTTTCGGAAGTTCCTTCTGTTCTTTGTTTATTCCGCATTTAAAAGCAGTTTTTATGTCATCATTCAAATAATAATTTGCGTCCTTGCACATTTGTTCCACTGCTTCGGTAATTTTAATTGCTTGGATTGTACGGATAGAATTTTGCATAACTCACCGCCTTTGCTTTAAGGGCAAGGGCAGTAACGCCCTTGCCCTGATTTAAGACCTTGGGGCGCTGCCCTGATTAAGACCTTGGGGCGCTGCCCCAAACCCCGCCACTTTTGAAAAAGTGGGCAAAACTTTTAATTTAAAAGTAGATATAGAGGACTGTTTTATAGTTTAAATGTCTACAACAATTCCTAGAAGTGGAGCGTGTTGTTGTGCACCGTAAACGTCTGTTTCGCCCAAATCGCCAGAGCAAAGGCTTCTTTCAATTGTAATTTTAATTGCGTTTGCCGGCAAAAATTCAACTATGTTTATAATTTTATCCTTTGTAATTTTGTAAAGCTTACAAACAAGCTCCTCGTTAATTACTTTTGCGTTGCACACCTTTTCAAAAACTTCTTTATTTTTAAACATTATATCAAGCGTAAGCTCGTAAGGCCCAGAGTTTTTGCTTCGTATAATGTCTGTAATGTCGGTAAGCTTTGTTTTCATAAACACACCCCCTAAAGCTCGAAATAAGAAACAGGAAACAGCTCGTTAGGGTCGTCAACCTCTAAAATGTGGTACAAGCTGAAAACGTAAACAGACCCTGCCTTAAAGTCGCTTGGTGAGTACGGAAACGCAAGGTTTCCTGCCGTAGCACGCCTGCCCTCGTAGCCGTAGTGAAGCATTGTAGAGCGTGCCGAAGCGCAAATTGTGTTTGCGTGCTCTTGCGTGTCGGCTACAGCTTCTATAACTATGCCAAGCTCGTGCGACAAAATTTCGCTTACAGGCTCTAGTCCGCCCATTACGCCGTTTCTGCCGTAAATTATAAAGTCAAGGTAGTAGTCAAACGTAATGTCTTTGAAGTTGTCGGCTACACGTTCTTTTACACCTTTTATTATATCATCTATTTTTGAAATCATAATAGGGTCACGAGTTCCAGCAACAGACACTGTGCGGTAGCCTGTGCAGCGTGCACCTTCAAGCTTAATTGTGTATTTTTCTGATGGAATAAACTTACTGCCAGAAACTTTTGCAATGCGGTCTGTTTCTTGTGTGAAAACTGTTTCACGCAAATCAAGGCTTCCGCCAGGGCCCGGCAAAACGTAAGGGTTTGTTTTTTCGTAAAGAGTGTGTGCCGCAACAGAAAGCGTTGTGCATTTTCTAACTGGGTTAAGCGGTTCAAGCTTAAAATAGTCTTCGCCTAAGTAGCCAAACATACAGTCGGAGCCGCTTCCAGGTGTAGCCGCAATTGAAGCACACTCAAGAATTTTGCCCATATGAACAGCAAGCCCTTTATCGTAGCCACGCATAACAGCAAGGGCCGCAAAACACGAAGGGTCATATGCACGCCCTGCAAGCACAACTAAAGCACCGCCTTCAAGCGCCTTTATAATTGGCTCAACGCCCATTTGCCCAACAATTCTTGTTGTCTGCTCCAAAACGTCTTCCGTCAGCTCTTTTGCTGGCTCAAGTGGCTTAACGTTTCCTTTTCTAAGTTCTTGTAAAATGTGTTCCTTTGAAATTTCAGCGTCTATCGTAGCAAGCTTAAAGTGTAAGCCTTTTTCGCTTGCAATTTCTTCAATTATTTTTTTGTTCCATTCCAAGTGTGGTTTGCCGCCAGAGCCGCCTGCACTGCCAATTACAACAGTAATGTTTTCTTCAACGGCGGCACAAAGCATAATTTCAAGGTCACGCTTTACTGCGCCGTAGTCTGTGAACGAAACACCTGCGCCCAAGTAGTACGGCCCAGGGTCGGTAGAGCCTGCATCAACTGCTATTAGGTGCGGCTTGCGTTTCATGCCTTCCTCAAAAGAAGCCATTGGAAAGCCGTAGCCCAAAATGGCTGTAGTTGACAGTACCCGAAACTCCTCTTTCATCTGATTCACTCCTTTTAAGTGCTGGAAGACGAAAACCTTGGGGCTCTGCCCCAAACCCCGCCACTTTTGAAAAAGTGGACAAAACTTTTGTTTTTAAAAAGATGGGGTCAAGGGGCAAGCCCCTTGCGGGGGTTTGGGGGCAGCGCCCCCAAGGTCTTAATCTTTTAATCTTTTATGCCTTAGCAGCCATCATAGCCAAAATCCTTGACATCTCGTTGTAAACAATCATGTACCCCTCGTCAACGCCCATGCCAGGCTTTGCAAGAATTTGCACAGGCTCGGTTGCCATTGCAAGGTGTACACAAACTTGCGCCGAACGGTCCGTTTCGTTACACGTCCCGCCTTGGTATGCGCCAATTCCTTTTTCTTTGCAGTAAAGCACAGCTTCAACTACGTTGTTTACACCGCCAAGGTCAGGCGTTTTAATTTGCACCATATGCCCAGCTTTGTTATCAGCAAAATACTTTATGTCTTCAAGTGTGTTGCACCATTCATCTGCAACAAGCTCTACGTTTATTCCACGCTCGTCAATAAGCTTTGTTAATTCACGTAAAGCAACCATTTGCTGTTCTCTTTCCTCAACGTCCATTGGCCCTTCAATTCTAAGCTTAAAAGGCTTTGCGGCTTCGCCAAGGTCTTTTAAATATTCAGCCATAGCTTCGTAATTGTCGTTACCAAAAATTTGCCCAATTGTGCCGTACACGTCAAGGTGCAAAACAGGCTCGTAGCCTTCTACAGTACGCAACTTTTTAATTCTCCAGCTAAGCCACTCTACGTACTGCAAAAGAAGCTCGCCATGTTCGCCAAGCTTTGTTTTAACGTTGTTTATAAGCCCATGCGGAAGAACTTGCGCTTTTTTCATAATCATTTTGTCCACGTTGTCGTAGCGGCTGTCGCCCGATTGTGTAAAAATTGCAATTGGCTTATCCGTAACTTTTGTGCCATACTCATTTGCTACAACTTCGCACATAAGCAGCTTTTTCGCCTTTGCAACAGCGTCAAGAATTGCCGCCGTTACACCGTAGCGAATTGCAGTATGTAGCTTTTTGCCGTCAACTGTAATTTCTTCAACCATTTCAGAAAGCTGTTTAAAACTGTCAGCTTCTTTGCCAATTAATTGCGGAGCAACGTGCTGTTCTATAATCGGAATAAAGTCTTTAGCAAGAAACAGTGGGTCACGTCCGCCAGCACCGCTGTATTGCACAGCCGCACAGTCGCCGTGTGCTATTTGCCCGTCTTCTAAAACGAGCATTACAGAAATTGATTCGCCAGCTTGACGAACTGCTGAAAACCCTTCTGTTACAGGCTCTCCAATATATGCCGAGCCTTCCATTAATGCACCCTTTTTAATTGCTCTTTGGTCGTCAAAGAAAAAGCCAGTCATTCCTGCAGAGCATACTACGTTTGTTATTTTCATACCAAACTCTCCCCTTTTTTTCTGGTTTCCGGTACTTGGTTTCTATCTAATTGGTCTGCCCACTAATTTGCCTTTGCTAATTGAGTAAACGTCGTCAATAACCATTTGGAACGATGGCTGGCGTTTTTCAACAGTTGAACGTTCGCTAATTTTTGCAGTGTTAAACTCAATTAATTCTTTTGTTAGAGGAATTGCACCTGCATTAAAAATGCGGATTGCGCCGTTGTTGTCACGGGCTGGAAGCATTTTTCCTGCGTTATAACGGCTTGGCGCAAACGGAATGTCAATTACGCCAGCTTTAAACGCACGAATTGCACCTTGTGCAATGTCACCTTCGCCAAGCTCAAGGCATTTGTCAATGATGCACTTTGTTTCGGCTTCAATCATTTGCTTTTCCAAATTAATTTGCTCGGAGTTGTCAAGCTGTTGGTCTGAAAGCATTGATATAAGCTGTTTTGTACACTTTAACCCTGCTGCGTTTGCTTCTTTTGTTGGAATACCCATTGCTTCGTGAGGTGTTTTTACAATAACTTTGGTTGCCTTTGACAAAGCCGCAACTACGCTACCCCATGAAATAACAGAAAAAGCTTTTGCTTCGTCCTGTGGGAAACCGCCCATCCATTGGTGCAAAACAGTTGTTACAACAACGTCTTTGTAACCAAACTTTTCTAAATATTCTTCTGTAAGCTTGCCAAGCGTGCGAATTGCCGCAACGTCTTGCTCTAAGTTTCCGCATTGCCCGTAACCAACTGTAATGTTTTTAACACCTTGTTCAGCCGCAAGTAAGCTTTCAATAATTGCAACGCTGTGTGAAATTGAAGGAGGAACAAGCGTGCCTGTTAATGGGCCAAAAGGCTCACGGTTTACAGAAACACCCATTTCTTCATATTTTCCGACAAGCCTGTCGCAATATTGCCAGTCGAAAATTGTTTTTTCCAGTGAAACGTTTTTAGCATAAGGAATGTTGTAAGAAATGCCGCCGCCCTCATAGCTTGTGAAACCGCCAGCAATTGCAATTTCTGTAAGAAGCCTTGCATCGGGCGTACCGTGGCGCATTTGAACAGGGACGTTAAGCTCGTTGATGATTTGCCTACAGCCGTAAATGCCGTGGTTAACCGCTGGGAAGCCGTTAAGCATAGACTTTTGCTGCTTAATAGATTCTTGAATACCAGTTTCCGCTTCTTTGTAGCGGTTTTGGCGTGTGTAGCTGTCGATAGTTGTTGGAAGAAGGTCTGCTTCGCCCTCTTTTT
Source organism: uncultured Defluviitaleaceae bacterium (assembly GCA_964492715.1). Taxonomy (GTDB): domain Bacteria; phylum Bacillota; class Clostridia; order Lachnospirales; family WRBF01; genus CAZBLK01. The sequence goes on from CAZBLK010000008.1 coordinate 35,106, forward strand.
CAAGGAAGCTTAAAAGCTCGATATGCTCTGGAATAAGCGCAACACCTGCCCTTGGCTGTGTAAGTGTAATGTTTTCTTCCTTTGCCTTTTTAAGCTTTAACGAAAAGTCTTTGCTCTTTGGAAGTTTTTTATGAAATTCAACAGCTTCATCAAAGTCAACCTCTGCACCTGTCTGCCACTGCTGTAAAACTTCCGTTCTTATAGAATTAAATTCCTCATCACTTAACTTGACATTTTTAACGTCCACTGAGTGTCAACTCCTTTTTTAATATGCGTAAAGCTGTTTTTTCATCGGCTTGGCTTAAAAGCCCCATTGCTGCCATAATATATTTTGTATCGACAAAAAAGTCTGCCGTTTTTGGCTTTAAAATGCCGCTTTCTTTTTCCGAATAAAGTGCGGCTTCAAGTATTTTTTTTGTTTCTTGTGCGTGTATAATTGCACCGCCTGTTGCAACCACCTTTGTTACGGAACGAAGGTCTTTTCCTGTTTGCAAATAGGCTGTGCCCATTGGTGTAAAAATTTGCTCAATAGTGCCTACGTGTCGGTCTACTGCTGTTTTTATGGCAAGGCTTGCAAGCGCATGGTCAAATTTAAAAAGTGTGTCCGTGTCTGGCAGCTTTTCCGTGTCTAACGTAACAAGGTGCAAGCAGTCTGAAACTTCGGTTTCCGTAAGCCCTGCATATTTTGCTACAGCTTCAATTCCGCCAGCGGCTTCAACAATTCCGTGTGCGCTGTATCGCATACCAATGTCGCCCTCAACAGTCCGCTTTGCATAAACTTCTGGAAGCCCACGCAAAACTGTAGTTTCCGTTTGCGGAAGCCCCTCGCCTATAGAATAAATGTCCGTCGTTGCACCGCCAAGGTCAACAGCTAAAAGCTCGCCAATGCCGCCCTCTCCTTCCGTTCCGTCTGCTAGAAGCTTTACGGCGTTTAAAAGCGCTGACGGTGTAGGAATAATTGGGGCGTCAAGTGTTTTTGCCAGTTCTGTCAAGCCTTTTGCATCAATTATTCTTTTAAGGAAAATTTCACGTATAACTTCTTGCACAGGAGCAACGTTTAACTCGTTAAAAACAGGCATTACATTTTCGCAAACATAAACTTCTTTTCCGCCGCCTTCTAGTAAAGCTTTGCACTTTTTAGCGGCGTTTCTGTTTCCGGCTACAACAACAGGGAAGTTCCCCTTTATATTTGCCAAAACTTCAGCATTTTTTAAAATGCACTGCGAGTTTCCGCCGTCTGTTCCGCCAGTTAAAAGCAAAATGTCTGGTGAAAGCGTTTCAATTTCTTCTAAATCATCTTCAGTCAATTCATATGAAAAAACTTTTAAAACTTTTGCGCCAGCACCTAGCGAAGCTCTTTTAGCGGCTTCTGATGTTAAAGATGGAACAAGCCCACATGTCACCATTTTCAAGCCGCCTGCTGCGCTTGAACACGCAAGCTTTTTTGAAAAACTAAGTTCTCCTGTTATATTAAACAACTTTTTTAACGCATTTTCAAGCCCAAACGAAACGTCTGTTTGAATTGTTGTGTAGCTTGCCGCTGTTCCTAAAAGGTTGCAGTTTTCAAGGTCAACCGCTGTTACTTTTGTGTAAGTGCTTCCTATATCAATTAAAAGTGCAGAGTTCACGTTATTCACCCATATTCAAATCAACTTTCAAGTCGGAAATGCACGTTTCAGGGTCTGTCCCTGGGCCGTAAACTCTGTCAAAGCCCATTGCTTTAAACCGCCTTTCAACGTCTTCAAAAGGCTGCTTGCCTACAACAAGGTTTCCGCCTACATAAAGAAGTGTGTCTTTTAGCCCTGCTTCTATGCACTTTTCTTTAAACCCTCTACAGTCAAGCTCTCCGTGTCCATATAATGAAGAAACAATAATTACATCAGCGTTAGACTCTATAGCGGCTTCTATATATTCCTCTTGGGAAACCATTACCCCAAGGTTAATAACAGAAAAGCCAGCGTTCGTAAAAGCATGGTACAAAATTTTGTTGCCAACAGCGTGAACGTCTGCGCCTATGACACCCAAAACCAAAGTTTTTGTTTCATTGCTATTATTGCCCAATATGTGTCACACCCCTTAAAAAAATTATCTTAGCCTTAATAAAATCTGAACAAACTGCTTCATTCTGCACATTATTGTTATATAACTTAATAATAAATTGTGATACTTCAATTGTCAAGAAAGTTTTGTTTAAATTGCATAAAATTCTAATAAACCACTTCTGCTTTTTAATGATATTGGCAGACTATAACGATTCCAGTTTTTTACTATATTTATACATTTAAGCCAAACGCCTAGCTGTTTTGTGTATTGACCGATAGACAATGTGGATTACAACGAAATTGACATAAGAACCTGTGTTCAATACGAAGTCGTCGTATTGAACACAGGTTCTAAAGACAAAAACTTATAAATAAAAAAGAAAATAAAAAATTTTAAAAAAATTTTGTACAACCGTGTAACATCTTAGGACTAACTCTCATAGTATGTACTAAACCTTGAAAACAAGGTTAACTTCAAAGAAGGGAGGCGTAATGATGAGTGAATATTTAGTTGAAAGCATTGGCAGATATGTAGGCCAAACTGTTACAATTTTCACTGAAAGCGGCGGTCTTTCAGGTTCTGGCTTTACTGGAACTTTGGCAGGAATTTTTGGTGGTTGTGTACGGCTTATTACTGCAATTGGTGCAGCTCCTGCTTGCCCAATCGGCAGTGCTTGCGTAGGCAGCGGTTTTTATGAACCATATGTAGGTTTCAGCGGTGGTGTTGTTGCTCCTGGTGTAGGAGTAGCTGCTGGCGTTGGTGTAGGCGTAGGCTGTGGCGGCGGTTGCGGTTGCAACGGCGGCGGTTTCTACAACAACTGGCTTGGCTCAGTTTGTGATATTCCTATTTGTAAAATTGTTTGCTTCACTCATACAGCTATATAATTCTATTCAAGAAAATAACTATAAAGGCGAAGCATTTTTCACAAACGCTTTTACGTGAAAATGTGCTAAACTTATAGAGATTATTTTCAGAATTAATGTAATAGCTATATTACTTGCATTAATACTTTTTTAAAAGTTTAAAATGCGTGCGGTTTGTTTTGTTTTAAGTTCAAAAAATTATAGGGCAAATCGCTATAAAAAAAGCTTCCGCTTAATATACCTTTAGAACATTACTCTACAGCAAGGACGTGTTTGATAAACAGCTTTTAGTTTGTTTTACAAACAGCCCCTGGTACAATTTGCTCTCCTAATATTGCCATTTTGCGGTAAAACTCATTTAAACATTTGATGCTTTTACTGCAAAATGGTGACTACAAAACTAAATTTAATATTGCTGCCGAAAATTATATTCGTCAGCCATTTTTTTTGTTATAATTTTATTATAATACTGGAAAAGAAAATCAAGTTTAAAAATATGGGCTTGAGAAGCTATATACATAGTTGTTTTGCGTTTTGACTACTAGACAATGTCAATTAAATACGTAATTGCTGTAGGGGCGTGCTTGAAAAACCGAATTCACTCAAGGGTAAATAAGGCTTTTTCTGACCAAGTATAACGGATTTCTCAAATATCCCCTTACTTATTCCAAAAACATTTATCCATTGTAGCTTCACCGTTCTATGCACCGAATAATAGCCCACGCTAAACCAACTGGGTTTTCCCATGCCATAGAATGGCCAGCGTCTTTCACAACTTCTACATGTATATTATGGCGTTTTAACATATGCCCCTTTGGGCATTGCTACTGACTTTACCTTGTTATACGAAAAAGCACTCGCTGTATCTTATTATAGCACCAGTAAATTAAAAATAACGGAGGTTTAACTTTTATGATTGGATATCAACTTCCAAGCATAAGCCTGCAAGCCATTAACATGGAAAAATGCTACTTCAACCCAGGCTGTGCCCTAAGCATTTACAAACCACAATCAGAGCACAAGGTACTTGAAATTTTAAACAAATATTTTGGTACAGTACATCTACATAACATTTGCTGCCATCACAACCCAAGCTTACCAAGCGGTTCTACAATTATTAACAACTGCTCTGGCTGTGACAGGCGTTTTCGTTCGTTGTATGACGGAGTAAACACAATTTCCATTTGGGAAGTGTTAGACCAAATAGAAAGTTTGCCGTTGCCAGACCACACAGGCATGACAGTTTCTGTACACGACTCTTGCTCATTCCGTCCAAAACCGCAAGTTCACGCCGCTGTAAGAAGCTTGCTTAAAAAGATGAACATTAAAATAGTAGAATCCGAGTTTAGCGGAACAAAGTCAATTTGCTGCGGCGACAATTTTTACTCCAAAATACCAGTGGAAAAGGTAAACGAATTTCAAAGGAAGCGTGCAAGCCAAATGCCGTGCCAAGACGTAGTTGTTTATTGTGTCTCGTGTATAAAGTCAATGGCAATTGGCGGAAAAACTGCACACTACATGGTTGACCTTTTGTTAAACGAGCAGACCGACCCACAGGACACAAACCTCGACACATATCACGAAGCATTACAAGATTATATAGATAAACATTAGGTAAAAAGGTGAGATAAACAATATGATAAAAAAACCAATAAAACGCTCTGCCCTAAGAAGTACATTAGGAAAGCTTTACTACAGCTTTTTAAGAAAACTCTTATGGCTAAAAATGAAGCCCTTGTTTTCCAAACAAACAACAGAAAGCAAGCTTCCATATTGTTATTTTTCACACAAAACTCCGCTTCTTCGCAAGCTAAAAGACGTGGACATGTGGTACCAGCACAATAAAATAGTAAACTTAAAAATTGCGGCTCAAAAATTAAACGGTGTAATTATACGCCCTGGACAAGTGTTTAGCTATTGGAAGCTTATAGGCAAGCCTACAAAGCAAAAAGGCTACGTTTGCGGAATGGTTTTAAAAAATGGAACATTTACGTCGGGAACTGGCGGCGGCTTGTGCCAAATGTCAAATTTAATTTTTTGGTTAGCAATTCACACACCGCTTACAGTTATAGAAAGGCACAGGCACGGCTATGACGTTTTTCCAGACTCCGACAGAAGCCAGCCGTTTGGAAGCGGCGCAACCTGCTTTTACCCACACCTTGACTTGATGATACGAAACGACACGGTGGAAGACTTTCAGCTAATTATAGATGTTGGGGAAAAACACCTTTTTGGCGAATTGCGAACATCAGCCAAACCGAAATACCGCTACGTAGTTGATGAAAGAAACCACGAAATGAAAGCGGAATATTGGGGCGGCTTTAGCAGACACAATGAGTTGTATAAGCAAATGCATAATTTGGAAGGAAAGTTAATTAGTGAGCAATTAATTGTAAAAAATTCTGCTATAATGATGTATTCACCTTTCTTGACTAATTCAACTAACATATACAATTGATATATATCATTTTATAGCTCTTTGTACCACTAACATGATAAATTTTCGTCATTTTGTACAAACTTATGACAAAGAATATTTTCACAAATAAGCTTTAAAGTAGGCAGAAAAGTTAACTTTTGTTTCCAAATCAAATAACAACTTGTTTTTGTGCATTTTATCAAAAACTTTGTTTTTATAACAACTTTTTTTAGTAATATATTGAATATGTCAAATTATTATAGTATAATATACACAATAAATTTTAGGAGGGGTAGCATGAGTAAGGAAAATGCTTCAAAAACTCAAAAAAAAGGTGGGTTTAAAGTACCGCATACTTTTGTAATTATCTTTTTTGTTGTGCTCTTTGCCGCTGCACTAACGTATATAGTGCCGCTTGGTGTGTACGACATGCACGAAATTACATATATGCAGGGAGAAACGGAAAAAACAAGAAACGTTTTAATTCCAGAATCCTTTAGGTACGCAACAGACGAAGACGGCAAAACAATGCTGGCACAAGCACCTGTTTTTGGCACAGAAGATTTTGACGGAAAAATCGGTGTTTTAAACTACATTTTTGAAGGTATTGTATCGGGCAACAAATGGGGCTCTGCAATTGGCGTTTTTGCGTTTATCCTTGTAGTTGGCGGCTCCTTTGGCATTTTGCTTAGAACAGGCGCTGTAGATAACGGCTTAAAGTCTGTTATTAAGCTTACGCAAGGGCGTGAAGTAATTCTTATTCCAACCATTTTCATACTGTTTTCTTTAGGAGGAGCAGTTTTTGGCATGGGTGAAGAAGCTATCCCGTTTGTACTTATTGTTACTCCAATGATGGTTGCAATGGGTTACGACGCAATTGTTGCACTTATGTGTACAGTTGTTGCAACACAAGTTGGCTTTGCTACTTCTTGGATGAACCCATTCAGCGTAGCTATAGCTCAAGGTATCGCTGGCGTTCCTGTTTTAAGCGGTGCTGGCTTTAGAATGGTAATGTGGGCGTTCTTTACACTTTTGGGTATTGTATTTACAATTATGTACGGTAACAAAGTTAAAAAGAACCCTCAATCGTCTGTAAGCTACAAATCAGACGAGTTTTTCAGAAAGTCCAACTTAAAAACACAAATTGATGCAAAAATGGGCGTAGGCGACATTTTAGTTCTTTTAACTTTGCTTGCTACTATTATTTGGGTAATTTGGGGCGTTGTTGTGCACGAATACTACATTCCTGAAATTGCTTCTCAATTTTTTGTAATGGGCTTTGTAGCTGGTGTAATTGGCGTTGTGTTTAAAATGAACGACATGCATGTAGACGACATTGCAAAGTCGTTCCAGTCTGGCGCATCTGACTTGCTTGGCGCAGCATTAGTTGTTGCTATGGCAAAAGGTATTTTGATAGTTATGGGCGGCATGTCTGCCGACTCGCCAAGTGTTTTGAACACAATTCTTCATGCCGCTGGAAACTTAATCGGCGACTTGCCAGCAGCAGTTTCTGCATGGTTTATGTATGTGTTCCAAACAGTGTTTAACTTCTTTGTTGTTTCTGGCTCTGGCCAAGCTGCACTTACAATGCCTTTGATGGCTCCCCTTTCGGACATCGTTGGCGTTTCAAGGCAAGTTTCTGTTCTTGCGTTCCAACTTGGCGACGGTTTCTCAAACTGTATCGTGCCAACATCAGGCGTTTTAATTGCTTGTATCGGTGCTGCACGTGTTGACTTTTGGGATTGGGCTAAGTTCCAAATTAAGTTCCAAGGGCTTTTGTTCTTGTTTGCAACAGTGTTTATTGTTGCCGCAGTAACTATGGGCTTCTAATTTAAAAACTTATTATAGTATTTTAGGATAGGCGTTGTTGAAGTTATATGACTATAAATTCAACAACGCCTAGTTTTTAAGAAACAAGGAGGCAGTAATTAATGATTACACTAATTAAAAACGCTGAGGTTTACTCCCCGAAGTATATGGGGAAAAAGGACGTGCTTGTAACAGGCGGCGTAATTGACTGCATTAAAGACAATATTCAACTAGATACAAACGTTGAATACAAAGTAATTGACGCTGAAGGTAAAGTTTTAGTACCAGGTTTTGTTGACAACCACGTGCATATAATTGGTGGCGGCGGCGAAGGCAGTTATAAAACAAGAACTCCCGAGCTTGTTTTAAGCACAATGATAGAGTCTGGTGTTACAACTTGTGTTGGCTGCATTGGAACAGACGGCATAACAAGAAGCATGAAAAGCCTTGTTGCAAAAGCAAAGGCTTTAAAAGAAGAAGGTGTAACTTGCTACGTTTACACCGGTTCTTACGACGTGCCTGTTCGCACGTTAACTGGAAGCATTAGAGAAGACCTTATTTTGGTGGAAGAAATTATTGGCGTAGGTGAAATTGCAATTTCAGACCACCGTTCGTCTCAACCAACTAAGGAGGAAATTGCAAAAATTGCTGCTGATGCTCGTGTTGCAGGAATGCTCTCCGGCAAGGCTGGTGTTGTAAACATTCATTTGGGTGACGGCAAGCGCAAGCTTTCTATTCTTGAAGACATTTTAAACACAACTGAATTACCCTTTACCCAATTTTTACCTACACACATAAACAGAAGCGAGGAGCTTTTTGCCGCTGGCATAGAGTATGCAAAAAGAGGCGGGCATGTTGATTTAACAATTTGCCCAGACCCAGCTTACCTTGACGAAGATGAAGTAAAATGTTCTGTAGGGCTTAAAAAAATGCTTGATGCAGGTGTAAACATTGAAGCAATCTCTTTTTCTTCTGATGGGCAAGGTTCATTGCCTGTTTTCAATGCACAAAGAGAGCTTGTTGGCTTAGGCGTTGGAAAAATGGACTACTTGCTTAAAGAAGTGATTGATGCTGTTAAAATTGAAAACGTTCCGCTTGAAGAAGCTTTAAAAGTAATTACATCAAATGTAGCGAAAGTTTTGAAACTAAAGAAAAAGGGCGAAGTTTTGGCTGGAAAAGACGCCGACATTGTTTTGCTTGACAAAGACACATACGAAATTGACACTGTAATGGCTATGGGTAAATTGATGATGGCTGACAAAAAGTTGTTGGTTAAAGGTACGTTTGAGGCGTAGTGGTTGATTAAAAATGAAAAACCTTAGGTGCGCTGCCCCTAAAACCCCGCAAGGGGCTTGCCCTTGCCCCCATTTTTTAAGGGTTTTACAGTTTTTATATTAATAAAGCTGTATCAAACGAGTTTTCGGTTTGATACAGCTTTTTATTATTTACCAAATTTTTCAACAATACGTCTAACAGCTTCCTTAGTTCTTTCAGCATCACCAAAAGCCGTAAGCCGAATAAACCCTTCACCGGCAGGGCCAAACCCTGCGCCTGGCGTTGTCACCACATAAAGCTCATTTAAAAGTGTGTCAAAAAATTGCCACGAAGTAAGACCATTCGGTGCTTTTGCCCAAATGTACGGTGCGTTTTCTCCGCCGTACACGGCAAACCCTGCCGCCAAAAGCCCGTCACGAATAACTTTTGCGTTGTTCATGTAGTAGTCAATCGTTTGCTTAACGTCCCTTTGCCCTTGCTCGGAATAAACAGCGGCTGCTGCACGCTGAATAATGTATGACACGCCGTTTGTTTTTGTAGCCTGCCTTCTTAACCACATGCTGTTTACGCTTACGCCGTCAAGCTCAAGTGCTTTTGGAACAACCGCATATGCACAGCGAACACCCGTAAAGCCAGCAGTTTTTGAAAAGCTGCGAAACTCAATTGCACATTTTTCTGCGCCTTGTACTTCATAAATGCTTCTTGGAAGCGACTCATCACGAATGTAAGCTTCATAAGCCGAGTCAAAAAGAATTACTGAGTTGTTTGCAAGTGCGTACTCAACCCATTTTGCCAAATATTCCTTTGTTGCAACAGCACCTGTTGGGTTGTTTGGAAAGCAAAGGTAAACCATGTCTGCCTTTTCCTTTGGAATTTCGGGCAAAAAGCCGTTTTCCTCTGTGCATGGCATGTAAATGACGTTGCTCCATTTGCCGTCAACAAGCTCGCCAGAGCGTCCAGCCATTACGTTTGAGTCTACATAAACTGGGTAAACAGGGTCGCACACCGCAATTACGTTATCTTTCCCAAAAATGTCGCCGATACAGCTAGTGTCGTTTTTTGCGCCTTCGCTAACAAAAATTTCATCAATGCTGATGCTTACGCCCCTGCGCTTGTAGTCGTTTGCAACAATTAGCTCACGCAAAAACTCGTACCCCTCGTAAGGGCCGTAGCCTTTTAGCCCTTCTACTGTTGCCATTTCGTTTGCGGCATCATGAATTGCCGAAATGCAAGCTTTTGAAATTGGGCGTGTTACGTCGCCAATTCCAAGCCTTATAATATCTTTATCTGGATTTTTAGCCGCAAAGCTAGAAACTCTGTTTGAAATTTCCGCAAATAAATAGTTGTTCGGAAGCTTAATATAGTCACTGTTTATTTTTGCCAATTATAACACCTCACCATCAAACACAAATGTTGCTCCGCCTGTCATATAAACGTTTCCGTCATTTTTATCCCATCTAACGTGAAGCTTGCCGCCCCTAAGGTTTATAGTTGCGTCGCCGTCTGAAAGGCCGCATAAAGTAGCCGCAACTAAAACAGCACATGCGCCTGTTCCACAAGCAAGGGTTTCACCTGCGCCACGTTCCCAAACACGCATTTTAATTGTGTTTTTGTCAATTACTGATGCAAACTCTGTGTTTGTGCGCTTTGGAAAAATTTTGTTCAGCTCAAAAAGAGGGCCAAGCTTTTCAATTTCAATTTTGTCAACGTCGTCTGGGTTTTCAAAGAAAACTACGGCGTGTGGGTTGCCCATTGAAACGCAAGTAATTTCATACGTTTTGCCGTCCACTTCAATTGGCATTTTTATAACACTTTCGCTGTACCCTTCGGCATGAACAGGAATTAACTGTGGTTCAAACTTTGGGCTGCCCATGTTAACTTCTACAGACTCGACAATTCCGTTTTCAACTTTCATGGAAAGCGTTTTTATGCCTGCAAGCGTTTCAAGTGTAACAACCTTTTTGTTGGTTAAACCACGCTCGTAAACGTATTTTGCTATGCAGCGTGTGCCGTTTCCGCACATTTCGCCTTGGCTTCCATCTGAATTGTACATATCCATTTTAAAGTCAGCTACCTCTGAAGGACAAATCAAAATCAACCCGTCTGAGCCAACGCCGTAATGCCTGTCGCTTAAAGCTATTGCTGTTTGCGCTGGGTTTTCAACCTTTTCTTCAAAGCAGTTGACGTATATATAATCGTTGCCTATTCCTTGCATTTTTGTAAACTTCATATAATCAACCTCTTTTTTAAGTATAAAATCAGTTTATATTATGCTAACATTTTTGTCAATTGAATTAACTCGCTCTTGAACTTCCAAAAGCTTTTCTGTAATTTCTTCATCATAGTTAAAGCGTATAGACTGAAAATATAAGCTTCTTACAAAGTTTATTGAATTTAGTTTTGATACAAAGCTTTCATAATCTCTACTTGTGACGTAAAAAGGAATAAGTTTGTAAAACCAATTTATAAGCTCGTCATTAGAAATTAATTTTTTTGAGTAAATAGAGTTGATAACGACTGAAATTCGTTCATCTTCCTCGTGGCAAAGCATGTATTTCTGTTTGTGAAGAAGTTGCTTAATGCTTTCCATAATATCTAAACATATTTCTTTAGTACATTCACCGCAAAGCACCAATTCATCTAAAGCGTCAGCCCCGTGTGCTGCTGAATGTAACCAGCCGTATTTTTTATGGTATCCACGCAAATCGTCTTCATTTTTATAATACTCAACTAACCGTTCTTTAGTGTAAGCAAATAAATTGGTGTTAATAAACGGTTGTTGCCTATAGCAATTCCGTTTTTAATCGACATTGTCTATCGGTCAAAACGCCAAACGGCTAGGCGTTTGGCTTCCCTCTGCCAATATCGTTAAAAACTGGAATTGCTATATGTTTATTTAAAAGTAAAGCAATAAGAAGTGTTGAGAAAGACCTTGTTAGTACAGTGCAGTCCTCTACGTTACCTAAACTAAGGAACAAGCGATTGTCGTCCAACGCAAGCTTTAATAATGTTGCAAGTTCGTCATTGCTAAAGTAGTTATGTGTACAAATCCATTTTGAAAAGGCTGTGTAAATTAATAAATCACGTAATTCAGGGTCTTCGTCACCTATAAATTCAAGCATAAGTTTAGCTTTTTCAAAAATGGTTGCGTCAAATTATTCACTCCTGTCAAAATGTACTAAAACAATTATTATTATATCTACAGATATCAGAGTAGTCAACAAACAAACATTAAAAGCTTTTGCTATAGATGGGGAATTTACTTCCATAAAAAATTGCTGCAATATTCCATAATTTCGGAATGTATATTGCTTTTCAAGCAGTGCCATGCTATAATGTGACAGCAGTTTAGCATGTTTTTTTATACTTAGCTTATATTGGAGAAATAAATGGTTAATGTAACAATAGGTCAATACTATCCGACAACTTCATATATTCACAGCCTAGACCCCAGAACAAAGCTTATGTCAACGTTTGTTTACATTGCAATGCTTTTTATGGCGAGAAGTGTTTACGGATTTTTGGCATGTGCGTTTTTTCTTGGCATAATAATTTATGCTTCAAACGTTCCGTTTAAATATATTATTCGTGGGCTTAGGTCAATTATTTTTATAGTTTTGTTTACGGCTGTTATTAACATTTTTTTTACGCCTGGCAAAACCGTTTTGTTTACGGTTTTTTCGCTTACTATTACGCTTGAAGGCGTTTTAACAGCTTTAACAATTGCCGTCAGGCTTGTGCTTTTAATTTGCGGCTCGTCAATTCTTACGCTTACAACTTCGCCCATTAGCCTTACAGACGCTATGGAGTTTTTTTTAAAGCCGCTTAAAAAAATTGGCGTTCCAGCGCACGAAATTGCAATGATGATGAGCATTGCGCTTCGTTTCATACCTACGCTGCTTGAGGAACTTGAAAAAATTATGAAGGCGCAAAAAGCCCGTGGTGCAGACTTTGAGTCAAGCACAGGGCTTGTTAAAAAAGCTAAAAGTTTAATTCCGCTTTTAGTTCCTCTTTTCGTTTCTGCCTTTAGGTGCGCCATAGACCTAGCTATGGCTATGGAAGCACGCTGTTACAGAGGCGACATAAACCGCACAAAAATGAAACAAATGAAGCTTTTGCTGGAAGATTATATTGCCGTTATGTTTATGGGGGTTTATGTTTTAGTTGGCGGCTTAGTTTGGTATTTTTTATAGGCATGGTTTCCATGCCTTTTTTACATACGTTATTAAAATTAATTTTGGAGGTATTAGTATGCGTTTGTTTAATGCAAGTTCAATGTTTAATGAAGATTCTATAAAAGAAATTTTAAGTGTAGCAAACGAACCAGAAAAATTAAGAGCCAAATTAATTGAAGCAAAGAGAATGCTTCTAAAAATATATAATTTTCAAGCGTATAACTTACCAGAAGATTTTACTACTACTTCTTATATTATTGCCGCTAATCATTTAACAGATTCTGATGCTCCGCTAATATTAAGTTTTTATTATGAGCTGATGCATCAAATTGTAGATACTTACCCAGAGCTTTTTGTCTTTGCCAAGGAAAATTGCTTTAACGGTGTTTCTATTCCTAAAGAATTAATTCCGATATTACAGCATGAAAAGGTTTTTGCAGTTGACCGTAACAGCTCTAGTGGTTCAATGGAGGCAATAAAAGCTGCAAAAAGTTGGTTTGATGATGGTGCAAAACCAAAGCATTTTCTAATATTTTCTCAAGGAACAATTTATGACATCAATAAAGATAAAGCAGAAGATATTGAACGAGGAGCATTTTGGTTAGCTGGTCTGCTTAACATTCCTGTTTTGCCAGCTTTTATTGAGCAAGCTGTTGAAGGTTGCGAAAACCGATTAGTGTTTGGAAAGCCAATTTTTATACCAAAAAATTGCCGAAATTATGATAGTCATAAGCAACTATGGTTAGAAAGGGTAATTGAAGCGCAAAATGAGTTAGTTGCACTTACAGGAACACCAGCAAGAGAAGCAATTCTTGACGAAGAACATCAAACTAGGAAAAGGTAAATATATTGCTACATCAATTCTGAAAATAATTTATATAAGCTTCGTCGTTTTTCATGTAAAACGATGAAGCTTTTTTTGTAATTTTTGGAATTGATATAAAAGTAAAATTTTCGTATTGACATTAACGTTACGTCATAGTTTAAAATATAAATGAGGTGGTTTAAATGGAATATTCCATAAACAAGCTGGCACGCCTTGCAGGTGTAAGCACACGTGCCCTAAGATACTACGACGAAATAGGGCTATTAAAGCCTACACGTGTAAATTCAGCAGGGTACAGAATTTATGGCAAAAAAGAAGTTGATATGCTACAGCAAATTCTTTTTTATAGGGAGCTTGGCGTTGCACTTGACAAAATTAAAGAAATAGTAACAAAAGAAAGCTTTGACATGGAAGCGGCGTTAAACAGCCACTTAACATCACTACGACAAAAAAGAGAACAAATTGACACGCTCATAGAAATTGTAGAAAAAACGATTAGTGAAAAGAAAGGAAAATTACAAATGTCTGACAAAGAAAAATTTGAGGGCTTTAAACAAAAGCTAATTGACGACAACGAAGAAAAATATGGCGCAGAAATCCGTGAGAAGTACGGCGAAAAATCAGTTGCTGCTTCAAACGCAAAAATAAAGGGAATGACAAAAGAACAGTACGAAAGCATTGAAGCTCTTAGAGTAGAAGTTAACGAATCACTTAAAGCGGCAATGGAAAATGGCAACCCAGCAGGAGAGCTTGCGCAAAAGGCATGTGAGCTGCACAAAAAATGGCTTTGCTTTTACTGGGACGGCTACAGCAAAGAAGCGCACATTGGGCTGACACAAATGTACGTTGATGACGAAAGGTTTAAGGCGTACTACGTTGAAAATGTGGGCGAAGGTGCGGCAGAGTTTTTGAGAGATGCTGTAAAGGTTTATTGCAGTTAGTATAAAAAACCAACAAATAGGGGGAGAAAATTCTCCCCCTAACCTACACTCAACAAATTAAACTTCTGTTCCTTCTGTTTTAAAAGAGTTTTCCCATTCGTCAAACCCTTTCATAACGGCATCATATGTATCTTTGCTAATTTGTGGAAGCTCTCCGCCAAACATTTTTTCCACCTCTGCAAAGCCTTTTTTAACTGCGTCCCTTAAAGTTTCAATTTTTGAAGGGTCACCGCCCGAAATTGCTTTGGCAAAGTTTAAAATGCGCTCGGACGTTTGCTTTACACCGTAGTAGCCGTCTTCAGAAATCATTTCTTGGGCTTCAAGCCTTGTTGCTTCGTCTACTTCAACGGTTACGTTTTCGCCCCGAGAAATTTTGTCCATAAGGTCCTTCAGTTCTGTACTTGGCTTTGTGCCGCTTGCAAGTGCGTTTTTCTCAGCTTGCTTTCTAACTAAGCTTTCCAAAAGCTTACGGAACGACTTTACTTTGTCTTCGCTTTCTTTTATCATTTGTTGAACTTGCTTTTGGTCTACTTTATAAGTTTTATTATTTGCCAAAGATACGTCTTTTTCGTCTGACTTTTCATAAACTGCCGCAGCACCAAAAGGGTTGCTGTCTGCTTTAGTTGCAGTCGTTGAAGTCGTTGCACTTGCTTGAGTTTTTTTAGCGTCTGCATTAACCTTTGTGTCACCAGTAGGTTGACCTGTTACATAGCTTTTGGTAATTTCCATAAAATCACTCCTTGAATTTTTACTGTAAACGTACACTTCCATGTGTAATATTTATCGGCAAAATCATAAGAAAAGTTAATATAAATCTAAGGAGTATTAAAAAAAACGGGTCAAGGGGCAAGCCCCTTGCGGGGTTTTAGGGGCAGCGCCCCTAAGGTCTTTCCTTTTAAACTATATCACTTCAAAGTTTCCTGCTCGTAAACCTCTGTCACTTCTTTAATCTTTTCAAGCTCACCCAAATCTTTAAGCCCAAAATGCTGTAAAAACTCATCAGTCGTGCCAAACGTAATCGGCCGCCCTGGGGCGTCAAGCCTGCCGCACTCACAAACTAGCATAAGTTCACACAGCTTGTTTACAGCATGGTCGGCGTTTACACCACGAATTTCTTCAATTTGTGCTTTAGTAATTGGCTGTTTAAACGCAATTATTGTAAGCGTTTCTATAAGCGGCTGAGTAAGCGGCTTCTTTTGCGGTTTTTGGTACACTTTGTTTATATATTCAAAATAAAGCTGGTTTGTGTGCATTCTGTAGCTGCCGTTTGACTCTATAATTTGAATGCCACGTTTTTCTTCGCTGTATTTTGCTGTAAGCTTGTCTAAAAAAAGCTTTGCCGTGTCACTGCTTGTTCCAATGGCGTATGCAAGTGAAGAAAGCGCAACACTTTCGCTTGATGCAAACAAAATTGCTTCAATTACATTGCAATAATCTACATTGTTTAAATCAATTTCCATTTTAACCTCATTTTATAAACTTGTAACAAAAATGTCGTCAAAAATTCTTTCTTGATATATTGTCACTTTGTTAAGCTTTAAAAGCTCCAAAAGCGCAAGAAAAGAAATTACCTTTTCAAGCTTACCAGAGCTTTTCCCAATTATGCTTTTAAACGAAAGTGGTGTGCCACCGCTTCTTCCCAAAAGCTCTACAAGCTCGTTTATTTTTTCATTCACTGTAACAAAGTCTTTTACAATTGCTTTAAAGTCTTTGTTAATTTTTTCTACTGCCTGCTCGTTACGGTTTATAATGTCCGAAAAGATTGTGTAAAGGTATGTAAGGGTAATTCCTTCAAGCACATTGTCAACGCTTACAGGTTTTTTCTTTTTAACAATTCGGTTTAGTTCGTCTTTGCCTTCCCTAAAAAAAAGCATGTCGTCATGCCCTGCAAGCTGTTTAAGTTGTTCCGAAAGCAGCTTAAACGCCCTGTACTCAACAAGGCGGTTTAAAAGAAGCTGCTGTTCGTCAACAACTTCTTCGGCTTCTGTCTTTGGTAGCGGCAAAAGCAGCTTTGACTTAATTTCAAGAAGCGTTGCCGCCATAACAATAAATTCGCTCATAGAATTCATTGAGTCGGCAGAAGCAAAATCAAAGCTTGAAATGTACTCCAAATATTGGTCTGTTAGCTGTGCAATAGGAATGTCGTAAATGTCAATTTCATTTTTCTTAATTAAATGAAACAAAAGGTCCAAAGGGCCTTCAAATGCCGAAAGCTTAAAGTCCATAACAGCACCTGCTAAATCAAGCTGAAAAAAGCTTTTACAAACGGTTCAAACACCGCATCTACAATTCCAAAAGTAACTAAACCAACAAGCACAACAACAAATATCTTTTCGTAGTAGCTCATTTTTAGAGCAGCCGCCGGTTTTAGAAACACCGAAAGAATTTTTGCGCCGTCAAGCGGATAAATTGGAATTACATTAAAAATAGCTAACGCAAAGTTGTAACTTGCAATGTGCCTTACTAGTGAGGCAACTTGGCTAAAAGCTTCAAGCACAAACGTAACTTGCGTTGGGTCTGTCTGTGACGCAATGTACCTGCTTGCGGAAATTATTATCACTTTAAACAAAAGCAAAAACGTAGTTGCAATAAGCAAGTTAAAAAGCGACGGCATTGTGTACGTTATAATTGTTCCTTTTTTACGGTCTTCATAATACGTAGCTGTAGTTTCGGTTGGTTTGCCCCAGCCGTAGCCAAAGCCGAGCATAAAAATAAACCCAATTATTTCAAAGTGTTTTAAAGGGTTAAGTGTAAGCCTGCCGTCCCTGCGTGGCTTTGGGTCGCCCAAGCGTGTGCTTGTAAGCGCCTTTATATATTCATGCAAAGTTATGGCAATTAAAATTGCTATAACTCTGTATACATAATCAATTAAAACAGTCATGGCATCTCCTTGTTTTCAGCAAGCTTTTTTATATAGTCAACTTCTTTGTTAGTTAAGTGCCTATATTCGCCAGCTTTTAAGTCGCCAAGTGTAAGCTTGCCTACAGAAATACGCTTTAACGAAAGGACATTGTGTCCGACAGCAGCAAGCATTTTACGCACTTGGCGGTTTCTGCCTTCCCAAAGCGTAACCTTTGCAAGAAGCTTTTCGGCGTTAAGCTGCTCTAGCTTTGCCGGTGCTGTTTTGTAGCCGTCAATTTCGATTCCTTCATTAAATGCTTTAATTTGCTGTGGTGTAACAGTTTCTTTAAGACGCACTACGTAAACCTTTTCTACGCTGTGCTTTGGGTGTGTAAGGGCGTAAGTTACGTCGCCGTCATTTGTTAAAAGCAAAAGCCCTGACGTGTCGTAGTCCAGCCTGCCGACTGGAACAATTCTTTCCTTAACTTCGGAAACTAAGTCAAGCACTGTTGGGCGGTCGAACTGGTCTTTTGCTGTTGTAACGTAGCCCCTAGGTTTGTGCAACATTATATAAGTGAACTTTTTAACAGGGCGAACTAGACGGCCGTTTACTGTAACAAATTCTCTTTCTGTGTCTAGCTTTGTGCCTAAAACCGTTACTCTTTCACCGTTTACAGAAACTCTGCCTTCTAAAATTAGCTTTTCGCACGCTCTGCGTGAAGCAACGCCGCAATCAGCCAAATACTTTTGTAGTCTTACGAGCATTTTTTTCTCCGTTTCTTGTTTATACTTTTTATTATTATACAATTTTAAACAAGTTTGTGCAATCATTCGAAGATAAAAACCTTGATGGGGGCTGTTATATAATAAAATATAAAAACCTTGGGGGAGGCTGTAATACACTAAAATACATAAACCTTGGGGGAGGCTGTAATACACTAAAATACGTAAACCTTGGGGGAGGCTGTAATACACTAAAATACGTAAACCTTGGGGGAGAAAACCTTTTTTCAAACGGCGAAAAAAGGTTTTCTCCCCCAAACCCCCTCTTTCCAAAAAAGCCGAATTTGAATGGCATTGGGAGATTTTAGGAAATTGTAATTGGTGCGTTTGATGTTTCTACGTTTAGCTTAACTTTCTTTTGGCATGTCGAAAAGCTACTTGATGTTCCTTCTACGAACGAACGCTCGTTTGATGTAAAGGTTAGTGCTGGAAGGCTTACATTTACATCACCAAGTGATGATGTTGCTTTAATGTAGTAGCCGTTTCTTTTATCTGTCGGCAAGTTAATGTTAATTTTTTCGTTGCTTGTTTCAACCACCCAAACATACTCGTCGCCCATTTCAAAGTACGGAACGTCCATAGAAATTGAAGCGTTAAACGAAATAAGTTTCATGTTTGTAATGTCTACGCCTCTTGCGCTTATTTCGCCGTTAAAGTTTTCCACGTGGCCGTTTACTCCGCTTACACGCTCTAAAACTAGGCGGCCATTGTTACATTCTACCTTTAAGTTTTCAGCCGTTGCGTTTCTAAGCTCTGTAAAGCCGTTTTGGTTTGACACGCTTAAATACTCGCTTTTAATGTCGGAAACAAGAATTTTGCCGTTTGTTGTTTGAAACTTAATGTTTTCAAACATTGCTTCAGGAACGTAAGCATCTACGAAAACTTTGTCAAAAAATTCTTCGTCATAGTTTAAATAATATTTATTTGAAAGCTTAACAAGCTCTATGCGTTCACGCTCGCCAGAGCATTTGTACTGAACGTTTAATGTAATTTTGTCGCCGTTGTAGCCTTTTACAACTAAGTCACCGTTTAGTGATGTAATGTTTAGCGTGTTGTCCGTGCCTGTAACTTGCATTTCAAACGTTTTGTTTTGATTTACGCTTGCACCGCTGTAGGTTGGCTTTGGGCTTGACGGCGCAGTTTCTGCTTGGGTGGTTGAAGTGTAGTAACCGCCGCTGTATGAGCCCCCACTGTGAGAACCACCTGTGTACGAGCCACCACCTGAACCTGCTGAACGACCTGTGTCAGAAAAGCTTTTTGAAAGCTTATCGGCAACAACAACCGCCTTTTCTGCAACAGCTTCTGTAAAGCGTTGGAACTTTGGCTCCATATTTTTTGCAAATGTTTCAAAACGCTTGCTCAAGTCGTCTGTAAACGTGTTAAAGTCAAAATTTCCTTCTTGTTTTGTGTCGTAGCTTTTGCTGTAAGTGCTACCACTACCACTACTACTACTACTACTACTACTGTTGTTACTGTTGCTTGCATAACCTTCGCCAGAAGCGTATGTCCCCGAGCTGTAAAAGCCGCCCGTGCTTTTTTGCGGTTCAGTTTTTCCAACTGCATCAAGAAGTTTGAACGCATCTTCCGATGAAATTTTCCCTTCTTCAAGTAGTTTTAATATTTTCATCTTTTCTTCGCTCATGTTTGTCCTCCCACGCATATATAAGAAATATTTTGTTTAAAATTTAATCGATAGTATATACGTTTAACTATTTCTTTTGTCTTGCAACTTCTTTAAATTTGGGTATAATAAAATCAATTTAATATTCTTATTATACTATAAAAGGCAGGAAAATAAAAATGAAAATTATTCATGGCGGAAGCCTTGACGATATAGTGCGTTTATACGGCATCGAAAGAGATAAAATTAGAGATTTCAGCGGAAACATAAACCCACTTGGTGCGCCCGAAAGTGCCAAACAAGCAATTATAAAAGGAATAAACAGCATTTCAACTTTGCCGGACATTAAATATTTGGAGCTTAGAAAAAAAATTAGCTGCTACACAGGCGTAGACCATGAAAAAATTTTAGTCGGAAACGGCTCAACCGAGCTTATTTCGCTGTGCATAAAAACATTTCTTGGGGGGAAGGCACTTGTTGTTTCCCCAGCGTATTCAGAGTACGAACGAGAAATTAAAAACGCAGGCGGTAAAGCTGTGCTTTTTCCGCTTACAGAGGAGCTTGGCTTTAAGCTTGACACTGAAAAACTTTTTAAAACTCTTGATGAAACATTTAGCCTTGTTGTAATTTGCAACCCAAACAACCCGACAGGACAGGCACTTAAACGAGATGAAATAGAGAGCGTTTTAAAACACTGCAAAAAGCACGGCATCTTCGTAATGGTTGATGAAACTTATGCAGAGTTTGCACTTGATAGCGACAACGTTTCGTCAGCTTCGCTTGTAGGTTTGTACGACAACTTGTTTGTTATCCGTGGAACATCAAAGTTTTTTGCTGTTCCGGGGCTTAGGCTTGGCTATGCAATGTGCGGCAGCAATGAGGTTTTAGAAAAAATATACGCAAAAAAAGAGCATTGGACAGTTAACAGTCTTAGTAATTTGGCTGGGATAGCATTGTTTAGTGATAAGGAATTTATTAAAAAAACTAAGCAGTACATTTTTGCTGAACGTGAAAAAATGCTTTCGGAGCTTTCAAAGATAAGTTCAATAAAGTGTTTTAATAGCAGTTCTAATTTTATTTTGTTTAAGCTTGTAGATACTTCTGTTACTTCTTCGCAAATTTTTGCGGAATTGGTGCAGCATGGAATGGTGGTTCGTGATGCTTCTTCCTTCCCATTTTTGAATGATAGGTTTGTTAGAGTTTGTATTTTGGGTGAGGAAGATAATGCGGAGTTGGTTGTTCGGTTGAAGGGGATTTTGGGGTAGGTGAAATTTTTGGCGGCTACAAGTATTACATTGTAGCCGCTGTTATTGAATTATTAATACGTAACTTTAAACCTAGCCAAAACATTCTTAAAAACATAACTATCACTGCCGCCCAACTTAACATCAAACGAGCGCCCAATAGCCACTTCCACACTTTCCGTTTTTTTGTAAGCACAAACCCCTTCGGTAATGTCTGCCCAAGCGGTTTTGGCACTTCTTTTTAAGTCAACAAAAAAATTATCGCTGTCATAATTTATAAGCTCCAATTTTGGACTACCCAATTTAATAACCGAGAAGTAGTCGCCGCTTTCCCAAACGTAAGCTGTTGTAGTTGCAATTGAATTAAAGCTGACTTCACTTTCTATGCTTTCTTCTTTAAGCACTTCAACATCTCTAATAGAATAAGAAGAATTGCTCAAAATAAACTCAATGTCTTCCTCTGAAACGCCATACTTTTCTTTAAGTGATTTTGCAAGTACCTTTTTAAGCTTATCTTCTTCGCTATAGCCGCTAAGTTCTCCGCTAAACATTAATTTTTGGTAAGGAAACATCAAAACTGGTTCGCTCTTTTCGGCTACTTGTTCTAAGGTTTTGTTAATCGTTGTGTTGCCTGCAAAATTTGTGCAAGCTGTAAGCAGAAGCAAAAATGTTATTAAAGCTGTTGACACAGTTTTTTTATAAGTAAACATATGTACCTCCAATTCTATTCAATAGCCATGTCCTTCAAAAATGTTGTCGAGGTTCTAGCCCCTAACATCTTAACCTACTTTTATTGTATATCAACAACAAAAAAACAGCAACAAAAAAACGGCTTTCGCCGTTAATTTATTAAGCCAAAAAATATTAAGCCAATTAATTAAGCCTTTTCAGGTTTAGGCAAAGCTGCTTTCCTAGACAAATTAATTCTGCCTTGTGCGTCAATTTCTGTGACTTTAACAACAATTACATCGCCAACGTTTACAACGTCTTCAACTTGCTTTACTCTTTCGTGTGCAAGCTGGCTAATGTGAACAAGCCCTTCTTTTTCAGGGGCAATTTCAACAAAAGCACCAAACGTTGTAACACGTGTAACTTTGCCGCTGTAAATTTGCCCAGGTTCTGGCACTTTTACAATTGCAGTAATTATGTCAACAGCACGTTTAACTTTTTCAGTAGAAGCGCCAGCAATGAAAATGCGCCCGTCATCCTCGGTGTCAATTTTGTCAACGCCTGAATCTTCCATGATGCGCTTAATAACTTTGCCCCTAGCGCCAATAACCTCTGCCATTTTGTCTGGGTCAATTGAAATAAACGCAATTTTCGGAGCATACGGCGAAATGTCGCCCCTTGCTTTGTCAATTGCTTTAAGCATAACCTCGTTCAAAATGAACATGCGAGATTTTTCAGTTTGTTCAAGAGACTGCTTTATAATTTCTGGCGTTAAGCCGTCGATTTTAATGTCCATTTGAATTGCAGTAATGCCTTTTTCTG
Organism: uncultured Defluviitaleaceae bacterium; assembly: GCA_964492715.1. Classification (GTDB taxonomy): domain Bacteria; phylum Bacillota; class Clostridia; order Lachnospirales; family WRBF01; genus CAZBLK01. The sequence goes on from CAZBLK010000008.1 coordinate 57,437, forward strand.
TACCAGCAACTTTAAAGTCCATGTCGCCGAAAAAGTCTTCAAGCCCTTGAATGTCGGTTAAAAGAACAAAGTCGTCGTCAGCATCACCTGTTACAAGCCCTACAGAAATACCAGCAACTGGGCGAATTAGCGGAACACCAGCAGCCATAAGTGAAAGCGTGCTTCCGCAAACGCTTGCTTGTGATGTCGAGCCGTTCGAGCTTAAAACTTCTGAAACAAGCCTTATAGCATAAGGAAATTCTGCCTCTGGCGGAATTACAGGAACAAGCGCACGTTCTGCCAAAGCACCGTGCCCAATTTCACGCCTGCCCGGGCCCCTTGATGGCTTTGTTTCGCCAACAGAGTAGCTTGGGAAGTTGTAGTGGTGCATGTAACGCTTTGATTCTTCTAAAACGTCAAGCCCGTCAATTCTTTGGGCTTCGCCGATAGAGCCAAGCGTAGTAATTGTAAGAACTTGTGTTTGACCACGTCTGAAAAGAGCCGAGCCGTGTGTCCTTGGCAAAATGTCAACCTCGGCTTCAAGGCGGCGAATTTCGTCAAGCTTACGTCCGTCTGGGCGTTTGTGGTCTTTCAAAATCATTCTGCGAACAGTTTGTTTTTCAAACTTGTAAATTGCGTCGTGGATAAGCTGCTCTAAGTCTGCGCCTTCCTCAACTTCGGCTTCAAGCTTTGGCAAAACTTCTGCATAAACTTCTTCTGTTAAAGCAGTAATTTTTGCGTCACGCTCTTGCTTTAAGTCGGTGAAAACAGCTTCTTCCATACGCTTGTCCGTAATAAAAGAAGTTACAGCTTCGTAAATGTTTTTCGGAACACCGTGTTCTTCGTAGGAGTGTTTAGGAACGCCTACTTCTTCCACGATTTTATTTATAAAGTCAACAATTTTCTTGTTTTCCTCGTGTGCAAGCATAATTGCGTCGTACATTTCTTCGTTTGCAATTTCTGTTGCGCCTGCTTCAATCATCATGACCTTTTTAGAAGTTGAAGCAACTGTTAAGTTTAGCGTGCTTTTTTCACGCTCATCTGACGTTGGGTTTACAATAAATTTGCCGTCAATCAAGCCAATGTTGCTTGCGCCAATAGGGCCCTGGAACGGAATGTCAGAAATTGAAAGTGCTATAGACGAGCCAATCATAGCTGCTATTTCTGGGCTGCAATCTTGGTCAACCGACATAACTGTAGCTACAATTGTTACGTCGTTTCTATAGTCCTTTGGGAAAAGCGGACGAATTGGGCGGTCGATAAGCCTTGCTGTAAGAACAGCCTTTTCGGTTGGTCTGCCCTCACGCCTAATGAAGCCGCCTGGAATTTTGCCTACTGCGTAAAGTTTTTCTTCGTAGTCTATGCTAAGTGGGAAAAAGTCGATGCCCGTTCTGGGCTTTTGAGAAGCCGTAGCTGTAACCAAAACAACCGTGTCGCCGTAGCGAACCATAGCTGCGCCGTTTGCAAGCTCTGCAACCCTTCCTATCTCCACGGAAAACTCACGGCCTGCAAGCTCCATTGAAAATGTTTTATACATATGGTACTCCTTCCAAAATGATTTCTCATGTTTTCGGGTTAAAGACCTTGGGGGCGCTGCCCCCAAACCCCCGCAAGGGGCTTGCCCCTTGACCCGTTTTTTGTTGCTGTCGGATAGTTCGGTTTGTTTGTACAAATACATAGTAAATAGTATTGCCAAAAATTTTCTTTTTTTGCGGCAAGGGTAGAACCTCTGCTCAACGCTTTTTGTGTGGGGCGAAGGCTCTGCTCTTGCCGTCTTTACAATTTTTTGTTGCAAAATTTGGCACTTGTAAAGTATAAAATATCATAACAAGGCTGTTTTTTACAGTATTACCCGTAAAAACCAGCCTTATAATAAGAGCTTATCCCTAAATTAAAAATCTCGTCATTTTCCTAGCAAATTGCACATTACTTCGTCAGCGGCTTCTCACATACACTGCATAAGTATGCTCGTCACCGCTTCCTCGCCTTGTGCAATTTGACGATTAGAACTGACTACGTGTTTAATTAGGTATAAGCTCTGAGTGTTTTATTACTTTCTTATGCCAAGCTCAGCAATAAGCTCACGGTATTTAACGATATCACGTTCTTTGATATAGTTGATAAGACCTTTTCTTTGACCAACCATCATCAAAAGCCCACGTCTTGAGTGGTGGTCTTTTTTGTGAACCTTTAAGTGCTCTGTAAGGTGATTGATTCTTTCAGTAAGAAGTGCAATTTGAACCTCTGGCGAGCCTGTGTCGTTTGCTGAACGACCGTACTTCTCAATAATTGTTTTCTTGTCTACCATTTGATTTCCTCCAAAAATAAAATCACTTAACCCCTAGTGCCAAGGCATGGTCGGAGATTCCACGGCAAGTTTAAATTTTAAATAAAAACTGCCAGCGTTTTAATTTACTACGCTTTATCTTATAGCAATTCTGTTTTTAGGCAACATTGTCTGTCGGTCAAAGAACGCAAGGCGTTTGGCTTCCCTCTGCCAATGTCGTTAAAAAGTAAAATTGCTATGTTGTAAGACGCTTTAAGTCCTAGCACAGGTTTTTTGTGTAGTGATATATTATCACAGCGTCAAAATAAAAACAAGGGGTAAATAAATCAATTAGAAATATTTTTACTTTTTAATGAATATAATTTTTCTAGGCGCTTTTATGAAGTATGCGCCAAACTTATTGGAAGTACATATTTGTTTTGCCTAAAATCAAAAGTTTTATCCACTTTTTCAAAAGTGGCGGGGTTTGGGGCAGCGCCCCAAGGTCTTAATCTTTCCACAACTACAGAAGTAAAGGGGGCTTACAATGCGAAGAAACCGCAGAACAAATTCCCGTTTTGTTTATAAAAGAATAACACAGGCTGTTTCTGTTTCGGCAGCAGCCGTTTTTATAGCTTTGCTTTTGTCAAACGACGTAACGTGGGGTCAGCTTCTTTTGTCAGAGGCTATGCCAGGGTATAAGCAAAGCATTAGCGAGCCAAAGCTACTTTCGTTAAATAGCGGCGAAAAGTCGTTTAACGAGCCTTTTATAATTGACCAACCGCAAAGTGAAGCAGAAGAAGTTGAAGCAATGCTTACAAACCAGCCAGACGAACGCAACCTTGACATAATCGGGCTTGAAAACGTAATTTACCAGCCGGAAAGCTCAGAGGGCAAGGAAACGTCAAGCACAGGTTCTGTAATTGGGCTTGAAGGGCTTTCGGAAGGCTTTGACTTTCAAACGCTTAAAAACAAGCTGTACGTAGCAAACCCAGACACCGACATAACCGAAGCCGACTTAGACATTAATGCTTTTACAGCAGCCGACTTAACAATAGGCAACGAAGGCGACTTACCAAAAGTGCTTGTTTTTAACACACATTCAAACGAATTGTTTGCAGACAGTGTAGACAAAAGCGAAGGTGTTTTAATGCTTAGTAAAAAGCTGTGTGAAATTTTAAACAACAAGTATGGAATTAGAGCAGTTTACACCGTAGGAGATTTTGACACGGTTGATGGCAAGCCCCAAGTAACAGGCGCATATGAAAGAATGGAGCCGAAAATTACTAAGCTCTTGCAGGAAAACCCTTCAATTGAAGTTGTAATAGACCTTCACCGTGATGCGGTTTTGGGTGACAAAAAGCTTGTAACAACGATTAACGGCAAAGAAACCGCTGAAATAATGTTTTTTAACGGCATGAGCAAAATTTATGAAGACGGCGTTTTAAAAGACATTGAGTGGCTTCCAAACCCCAACTTAAAAACAAACCTTGCCTTTAGCTTTCAAATGCAAATGGCGGCTGCAAAGCTTTACCCTGGCTTTGCAAGAAAAATATTTTTGCGTGCATACAGGTACAGCCTTCACATGCTGCCCAAGTCGCTTTTAATTGAAATAGGTGCGCAAACAAACACGAAGGAAGAAGCGTTAAACTCTATGGAGCCTTTGGCCGACATGCTTGCAGAAGTTTTATTAAACAAATAAAGAAAAAGTCTAACGCCTGTAGTTTATTTGCAGGCGATTTTTATTTTAAACTTTTAAATATGCCCCTCAAAAATTTCAGGTGTAAAAAAAGAAGAAAGCTCTGTACAAAACTTAACCCCATCTACAAACCCAAATTTGTAACACAACTGCTCATTTTCTGCGAGAAGTTTTTTAAATTCATTAAACCTTTCATTACCAAGTGTTTTTTCAATTAAATTTTCCAATTCCTTTAACTGGCTTTTATTTTTAATATATGATGGTGAGTTGTATAAATCGGATTTTTCAAAGTGGTTTAACAAAATTACGTCAGATATTGTCCTAGTTTGGCTTGCCAAAGTTACTCCTCCTAGTCGTTTGTGGGCTACGTTAGATTAAAAAGAATTTTTATTTTCTGCCACTATACAGGAAAACATAGCGGTTTATGTTTAATTATAAATATTTCTGCTAATAATGTCAATAAATTTGATATTGATTTGTTATCAAACACTACTACTAATCGGATTTATGCAATCACTTCATATACTACAATTAAATAAAGGAGTGTATAAATTGAAAAAATCATATGGAGACAAGCTTGTAAAAATAGGCTTAAACATTGCGTATTACCGAAAGCTGAAGGGCTTAACACAAGAAGAGCTTGCCGAAAAGACGGGGCTAAGCCGTGGAGTAATTGGACACATAGAAGCCCCAAACATGTACAAAGGGTTTACTTTTAACACACTTTTTAAAATTGCTGAGGCTTTAGAAGTTAAAGAATTTAAACTTTTACAGTTTCGTGATGAAGAATAACAACGCTGTAAATATCATAATCTACTTTACTTTTAAAGGTTGTATTTAGCGATATGAACTTTATTTTTTTAAACTTGCATTAGGCTTTTGGAAAAAAAGCTTTTTCCAATGGGAAAGGCTTTTTTTGCAAACAGAAATATATTTATTAATTTAAAATGGAAAAAGGTGCTTGTAGTCGAATCGCTATAAGCACCTTTTATTATTACTTCTTAATCTTCCCCATATATTTTGAAATCAATTCCCAAGTTCCGTCTTTTTCAAGCCCACGTTTCCACCCTGCAACACCAGCAATGTCAAGCTCGGCTGCAACTTTCATTTTTTCCTCAATAGACTTTTCGTCTTCAAGCCAAACTTTGTAAGTAACTTCGTTTCCGTCTTCTGTTTCTGTGTACTCGGCGTAATTTAAGCCTTTGTCGGGCAGCCACTCAAACTCTGCGCCTTTTTCGTTGAATATTCTATAGGCGTAATCCATACCTACAGCACGGCTTGAAAGCTTTATTTCGCCGCCGTCAACTTTTTCTTCACGCCACACTCTAACGTAAAACGGAACACCCATAATTACTTTTTGCCGTGGTACATCACGAAGCGTGTCTTTTATTCCTTTTTCAACAAAGCCAATTGATGCAACAGGGCCGCTTGTTTCCGAGCCTGCATAATGCTCGTCGTAAGTCATTACACAAATGTAGTCGGCGGCTTTGCCAACCTCTGCACGGTTGTAATACATTGACCATGGGCTTGGCACGTACATGTCAACCGAAAGCACAGCACCTTGCTCATGCAAAAGTGGCGCAAACTCCCTTATAAACTGCAAGTACATTTCAGCGTCGCTTTTTCTAACTTGCTCAAAGTCAATGTTAATTCCGTCAAGCCCGTATGTTGCAACAAATGCTAAAAGCTGGCGCATTACGCTGTCACGTGCTTCTGCTTCTGCAAGAATTGCGTGGCTTATGTCTTTGTTAAAATTGTCCGAAACTAACGCCCACACTTGATATCCGTTTTCGTGCGCCCAGTCAACATATTCTTTGTCAGCAATGTTTATTATGTCGGTTGAAAGAGTTTCTTTGTTAAAAGCAAACCATGTTGGCGAAAGCACGTTCACGCCTTCATGCTTAACAAAACGCTCGTCATTTTCGTTTGCTTTTGCGTTTTCAAGCTGGTCCCAAACCATGACTACTTTTCCGTCTATAGGTTTTTTGGGCGGAAGCGGCTTTTGCGTTTCTCTTTTTACCGCTTCTGTCATAAAAGTTTCGCCTACACTTTCTGTTTTAACAAAGCCTGTTATGCCATTTTCTGTAGTTACCCTTGTAAATTCCAAACCTTCTTCCATGTCTTCTGTGTAAATAAAAACTTCATTTCCCATAAGAAGCTTTGAAGCTATAGGGCTTTTAATTGTCGGCTCATAGCGCATTGTTGCCGCCTTTAAAATTTTGCCCTTTTTGTATTGCCTGTCAAGAAATTTAAGAAAAACTGTGTTGTCGGCTTCGTCATAGTTAAGCTTAACCATGTACATTTCCTCAATAATTGACTGCGGCATGTACGGAGTTCCGTTTTCTTCGTAAACAGGGAAGTTTAGCTCTAGTGGTTTGTTGTTTACGTAATAAGTAAGCTCGTCCGTTTTCATGTGAATAACTTTGTTTGCCGTAGTTATAGTAAGTCGGCGTGCGCCTTCGTCCCAAAAAATGTATTTGTCCACGTTTTCTTTTACAAAATCAACTGGCAAATAAACTTGCCCGTTAACAACAAGCGGTTTTGCAGAGTCGTTTGGCAAAACGTTATCCTCATAAATCAGAATTATTTCATTTTTGCTTTTGCCCAAAAATTCACGCTGGCTAATTTCCTTTAAATTTGGCATGTATTTGTCGTACAACGTTAAAAAAATTATTAATAAAGCAATTAAAACAATAGAAAAACCCATAACTTTTTTTGGCGAAATGTTTGCTTTTCTGTTGCGGCTGATACGCTGTTCTTCATTATTTGGCATTAATTCTCCCCCTGTTTTATAGCAACTCTGTTCTCAATTTCCACTGTTTAACGTTAAGTATAGCAATTTTATTTTTATTCAACATTGCTATAAAATGAATAAATGTAGCATAACCAAAAATTGTATAATATAATTATATCATAAACAATAAAGGAAGCGCAAAAAATGAATTATTTTGATGTAGCGACGAAATTGCACAAGAAAATTGGCGTAATTGATGTACATATGGATTTGGGACCTTTTGTTCTTTCAAAAAAGCAGCTTGGGCTTGGCTCTGTAATTAAAAGAAAATATTTGGAAAGCTTTAAAAATGGAAGCTTAAAGCTAATTACGGCAGTAATTTTTATAGACACGGCTTATGTTCCTGAAATGGCTTTAAAGCTTGCACTTATGCAAATTGAAGCAATTTATGAGGATTTGGAAGGCTGTGATGAGTTTGTAATTGCAACAAATGGTGAACAGCTTAAAAAAGGGCTTGAAAGCGGAAAAATTGTTGTTATTTTTTCGCTCGAGGGGCTAGAGCCAATTGGAAATGAACTTTACCTTTTAAAGGCATTTAGGCGGCTTGGTGTAATGGCTGCTGGGCTTACGTGGAACAGGCGAAACTTTGTTGCCGACGGCTGTGGCTACAGCTTTGGCGACGGAAAAAGAACAGAAGGTGGCTTAACGGAATTTGGTGTTTCAGTAATATCTGAGATGGAAAAGCTTGGCATGATAGTTGACGTAAGCCATTTAAACGACGTTGGCTTTTGGGACGTGGCAAGGGCGGCGAAAAGACCGTTTATAGCTTCGCACTCTGGGAGCAGAGCTGTTTTTAACTCTCCACGGAACTTAACTGACGAAATGGCGTGTGCAGTTGTAAAAAGTGGCGGAATAATTGGCGTTTGCGGTGTGGATATTTTGCTGTGTGAAAAAAACACACATGACAGGCTGGGTATGCTTTGCAAACATATACTTCATTTTGTAAAGCTTGTAGGCGCAAAGCATGTTGGGCTTGGGCTTGACATGTGTGACGAAATGGGTCTTACTTCGCTTCCATATGAAGGGAACGCATACGACCACGACATAATAAAATCGCACGACAAAGTTTACTTGCTTACAGAACGTTTGCTTTTGCTTGGGCTGTCCGAGGAGGAAGTTGGGTATATACTTGGGCAGAGCTTTGTGGAGTTTTTTGAAAGGTTTTATTATAGCGATTTTGCTTTTTAGCTTTACTACTGTGTCGACCAATAGAGGAAAAAAGAATTTGCTATATGTAGTAAGAGTACATTTATTTTTTATATGTTTTTTCCCAAAAAAATTACAAATTTATGCTTGACATTTTCGGACAAATATTATATACTATCTCTTGTCGGCAGGTTAGGTTTGAAAGTTTTCAGGCTTGGCCTACGACATATAAATGGACCAATAGCTCAGATGGTTAGAGCGCTGGCCTGTCACGCCAGAGGTCGAGGGTTCGAGCCCCTTTTGGTTCGCTTTGGGAGCTTAGCTCAGCTGGGAGAGCATCTGCCTTACAAGCAGGGGGTCATAGGTTCAAGTCCTATAGTTCCCATTTTTAAGCATCGGTTTATCGGTGCTTTTTTTGTGTTTAAAACTTCTTGTTTTTAATTGAAATTTTTGTTTATGTACGCTATACTTGATTTTAGTAACTATGATGTGCACATATTAATTTAGGGGTGATATTATTGAATAAACAAGAAATTATTGTTCTTTTAACAGACCGTTGGAGTGATTGGGAAGCAAGCTACGCAATTGCTTCAGCACATTCTTTTTTTGATTATGAAGTAAAAACTATTGCTATTGACACCATTCCAAAAGTTTCAATGGGCGGCATTAAAGCACAAGTTGACTTAGCAATTAGCGAATACAAAAAATTTGATAACCTTGCAATAGTAATTATTCCTGGCGGCCTTTCATGGAAAGAAAACGATTACACCGAAATAGCAGAGTTTCTTGAAAAAGTTGTTGCACATAAAATTCCAATTGCGGCAATATGCGGCTCAACCTACTTCCTGTGTAAGCATGGTTTCCTTAATAATGTAAAACACACTGGCGATTGTTTAGAGCTTTTTCAAAGTGTACAAGCGTACAAAGGTGAAAAGCTTTATGTCCAGGCCCAAGTAGTTGTTGATGGCGGTTTTATTACTGCAAACGAAACTGCCGCTGTTGAGTTTGCCTATGAAATTTTTAAAATTCTAAAAGTTGATAGCGACGAGGGATTGAACAAGTGGTTTGATATTTTTAAAAACGGCGCTATACGTTAAGTAGGTTTATAAACATCAATTAAGAACAGCCGCCTTATAAAACTCAGGCGGCTGTTCTTATGGCATTATCCTTTCAGCAGTTTATTAATTAAAGGCTCTTTTAGCGTAATCATAAATTTTACTGCTGTGTGCAATCAGTAGTACGGGCAAAGAATTAAAACAAATCCCTACCCTACTTCTCAAAAATCTTAAAATACTCCCACTTCTCAAACAAGCTTAAATCATCACTTTTTTCCTCGAGCCTGTTATGAATTTTCATTTCTCTGTCGTAAAATTCATTTTTCAAAATTATTGGGTACTGCTCTCTAAGCTTATTCAAAAAACTAAAGTAAGGCGAAGCACTGTCAAAGCCCAAAAGCTTTGTTACATACGCCCCCAAATAAAACGCTGACATCACGCCCATGTCTTTCTCATCTGTTTCAATTATACCTTCATTTCTTGCGGCATTGTTTTGCCAAACAATGTAGGGCGATTTATGAAGCCTTATAGGGTCTACTTCATCAGTTGGGGGAATAATTAAGTCGTAGGCTGCCGAAGTGAGATAAGGCATGTGGTCGCCGAAATAAACAACAACAGCAGGCTCGTCAATTGTGTTTAAAAAGTTTGTAAACCGCCCAAGCTCCCTGTCAGCGTCTTTCAAACCTTCAAAGTAGTTCGCCAAGTCGTTTTTGTCAGAGTCAGCTAAAGGAAGCTGGCTTTCAAACTCAAGCCCTGTCGGATACTTGTCAGTATAAGGGCCGTGGTTTTGAATTGTTATACAAAACTCAAAAAATGGTGAAGTTCCTCCGCTTTTTTTATACTCGTTAAACTCCTCAATAACTTTGTCAAACGTTACCTTTTCATTTATATAATACCCTTTTTCGTCCTTGGCATCAAAAACTCCTCTTTCCAAAAACTTTTCAAAGCCAAAAAATTTAAGCACGTTATTACGGTTGTAAAACCAGCCAAAGCCTGGGTGAATTGCTACGTTTTTCTCATAGCCAACTTTCTTTAAAATTGAAGCCAAAGACTCCATTTCTCTAGTTACAAGCAAGTTTGCATACGGAACTCCGCTAAAATCCCTTGCGCTAAGGCCTGTTAAAATGTCAAATTCTGTGTCAGCCGTGCCGCCACCGAAGCCAGACGGAACGATGTACCCAGAAATTGACTCGGCTTTAAGCCTGTTATAATTTTCAAGTGGTTGTGTCCCTGAAAAGCTGAAATTTTGGTCGTTTGCCATTTCCGAAAAAGATTCGCTTAAAATAAAAAATACATGAGGTTTTTTTGGTTCTGTGGCACTTAAAACTGCTGGTTGTTCTGTTGCCTTTATAAGTTCCTCGATTTCCTTTGCTTTGTAGCCTTCTGGTTTTTTAACCTTATTTGTGTTTAAGTCATACAAAAAACTGTACAAAAAACCACGGCTATTGTAAATGTTTACTTGGTTGTACCTGTTTCCGTAAATTTGAAAGCTGTTGTTAAGAGATTGGTTTGTATAAATTGACATGTTTGCATAAAGAATTGCTAAAGCAGTAACACCAAAGCACACTAACCTAACCTTATAGTTAACTGGTTTGTTGCCAAAGAAAAATGCAACTACGCCAATTATAAAAACCAAAAGCAAAATAGCCAAAAACCCAGCAGCAAATGCAAACCACTGCGCCCCTTTAAAAATTGAAAGCACCTCGCCGCCCAAGCGCACGTCCCACGGCCTGAAAGGGTCTTGCCTGTAAAGAATTTTGTAGCGGTTTACAATTGACATTGTAACGACGACAAGTGCAACTGTACCGCCCGAAACTACAACCTTGTTTGTAACAAAAAAAAGCCCAAGCATTAGTAAAAGTATAGGAATAACATTGAAAAAATAAATTAAAAAACTTGAGTTTACAAAATATTCCCATGCAACAGAAACGCTGACTGCAGGGGCAGCAATGACTGAAAGATAGCCAAGCGCAAGAGATGCCAAAAAAATAAGAAGTATTGAAACCCAAAAGTTTAACTTTAGTCGATACTTATTTAGTTTGTTTAATGCACGCATAAATAAAAAATCCTCATTGTTATAAATATATTTTAAAATTTACTTTACATAATATACTTTTTTAATATAATTGTAAATAGGCTTTTTTTACTATAAGTACAATCAGTTAAGAAAGAACTGTTCTATGAAGGGAGTATAAAATGAAAACACATATACTTGGCGTTCTGTTTGACGTAGTTACAAACGCCCAAGCTATAAATAAGTTGAAGTCGTTTTTAAAAGAAGACAAAAACCATATGCTGTTTACGCCAAACCCAGAAATTGTAATGCGTGCGCAAAAGGACGAGCATTTTAAAAGCATTTTAAAGCAGGCCGACCTTGTAATTGCAGACGGAATCGGCATCGTAATAGCGTCACGCATAAAAGGTGCACAGCTAAAAGAGCGTGTAACAGGCTGTGACACAATTCAAACGCTTTTTGCAAACGTTGAAACGCCTACAACCGTTTATTTGCTTGGCGGACAAAATGGCGTTGCCGAGCTTGCCAAAAAAAACATTAATGAACGGTACAAAAACATTAGCGTTGTTGGCTTGCACCACGGATACTTTAATAAGGAAGAAGAACGTTTAATTTTAGAAGAAATAAAAACGAAAAAGCCGCATATCCTAATTGTAGGCTTAGGTTTTCCACGGCAGGAAAAATGGATTTACGAAAACCGAAACCTTCCTGTACGCATAAGTGCAGGGCTTGGAGGCAGCATAGATATACTTGCAGGCACAGTAAAGCGTGCGCCTAAAATTTATCAAAAGCTTGGGCTAGAGTGGCTTTACCGTGTTATAAAACAGCCCCAAAGAATTTTTCGGCTTGGCGTGTTTCCTTCGTTTGTTTTTAAAGTAATTTTAGAAAGGTTTAAAGGGAGAGTTTAAAATGAGCTTCAACAAGCACTTAGTGCTGGACATTTTTATGATAATGCTTGGAACGACAATTATGGCGTTTGGCATTTCGGTTTTTTATTCGCCTAACGACATGATAACAGGCGGCATAACAGGGCTTTCAATTATAATTGAAAAGCTTGCGTCAGAGCGTGGGTTAAACATTCCTATTTGGCTTTCAAACGCTGTTTTAAACTCACCGCTTTTTATTTTAGGTTTTAGAATTTTAGGGTTTAAAAACATTGCTAAAACACTTTTTGCAACTGTGTTTTTGTCGTTTGCACTTTACTTCACAAGTTTAATTCCAATAATTAAAACAGACCTTATTCTTGCTTCTATTTTTGGCGGAACTATTGGTGGCTTGGGGCTTGGCATTGTTTTTAAAAGCATGGCAACAACTGGCGGAACAGACCTTGCAGCAAACATAATTCATAAGTATATTAAACATATATCTATGGCAAAAATAATGCTTGTGCTTGACTCGGCGGTAGTAATTTTGGGGCTTTTTATTTTTGGGCCTATAAAAGCTATGTACGCAATTGTTTCAATTTTTGTTTCGACAAAAGTAATTGATGCAGTTTTAGAAGGTTTGACTTTTGCAAAATGCACATTTATAATTTCTCAAAATTCAAATGACATTGCCGCTAAAATTTTGCAAATTGACCGTGGCGTAACTGCAATTTCTGTAAAAGGCATGTACACAAACGCCCAAAAAGACATGTTAATGTGCGTAGTTTCGGCAAAGCAAATTGTTACTTTAAAACAAATTGTACACGAAATTGACCCAGCTGCTTTTGTAATTGTAGCTGATGTAAGAGAAGTTTTAGGAGAAGGGTTTAATAGCATTAGCCAATAATTTTACAAAGTTAACAAAAATTAAATACAAAAATTTTGCAAAAAAATGTTTGTACAAAAAAACAAAATTTTTATGAATTTTTCATTAGAATATTACGCAAAATTAAAGCATAAATAGTAAAAAAGAGAATTTTTTAATACAATTTATGCAACTGCATATTTTATTGTGCAAATAATTTGTGCTGATGTACAAATGTAACAAAACTGTAACAATACATTTGTTAGTTTAGCCTATGGCTATATAGCGAAAAGTGATGTATTATAAAGAAAATATGATTGCCGCAAATTTAGGGAGGAATCATTTTATGGCAGGATTAGTGCTCAAAAATATCCAAAAAAAGTATTCAAACGGGTTCGTTGCTGTTTCGGACTTTAATTTGAACATTGAGGACAAGGAATTTATTATCTTTGTCGGTCCGTCGGGCTGCGGTAAATCAACTACACTCCGCATGATTGCTGGTTTGGAAGAAATTTCGGGTGGCGAACTGTACATCGGCGACAAGGTAATGAACGACGTTCCACCAAAGGACAGAGACATTGCAATGGTTTTCCAAAACTATGCTTTGTACCCTCATATGACAGTTTATGACAACATGGCGTTTGGCCTGAAACTTAGAAAAACACCTAAAGATGAAATTGACAGACGTGTGCGTGAAGCTGCTAAAATTCTTGATATAGCTCACTTGCTTGACAGGCGTCCAAAGGCACTTTCTGGTGGCCAACGCCAACGTGTTGCTATGGGTCGTGCTATCGTTCGTGAACCAAAAGTTTTCCTTATGGACGAGCCGCTTTCAAACCTTGACGCAAAACTTCGTGTTCAGATGCGTACTGAAATTTCAAAGCTTCACCAACGCTTGCAAACTACGTTCATTTACGTTACGCATGACCAAACAGAAGCTATGACACTTGGTACAAGAATTGTTGTTTTGAAGGACGGTATTATTCAGCAAGTTGACTCTCCTCAAAACCTTTATCAATTCCCTAAAAACCTTTTCGTTGCTGGCTTTATTGGCTCTCCGCAAATGAACATGCTTGACGCAAAGGTTGAAAAACAAGGCTCTGACGTTGTTCTTGTTATCGGCGGAACAAAAATTAAGCTTCCAGAGCAAAAAGCAAAAGTTGTTTCAGATGCTGGCTACATTGGCAAAGAAGTTGTTATGGGTATTCGCCCTGAAGACTTACACGACGAGGACATTTTCATTGAATCTTCACAAGACAGCACAATTGACACTCTTGTTGAAGTTACTGAAATGCTTGGCGCAGAAATTTTCCTTTATCTTGCATTTGAAGGCTTTAGCCTTACAGCTCGTGTTGACCCACGCAGCAAGGCAAAAGCTGGCGACAAACTTAGGCTTGCCATTGACAAAAATAAGATACATATTTTTGATAAGGCTACTGAGCTTACTATTGTTAATTAGTTTTTATTCTTTATATCCCGTGGGAATCCTCATGGGATTTTTTTATTAAGTTTCACACAAACTTCAAACTATAAACAACTGCAGTCCAAATTAAATGGATAAACTAACTATAGAAATTTAACTTGGCATATTCTACGAATTGGCTAGATGCTATATGCAAATCATGAACAGCTTTTGCCATCAATTTAACGAGTATATAAAAGGACAAACGTGTTTTGAGCTTGAAAGCTTTGTTGTAAACAACATGCTTGGCGATAGCACATACATTAGTTTAGCAACGGCAACCAAAATGGCGGACGTGACTTTTTACGTGCCGCCCAAAAAATAAATTCAAGCACTGGCGTTTTGCTATGGTGTTTGTAGCAATGTATAGAAGAATGTATTAAAGCAAAAGCTTTCCAAGTTATAATTTGGGGAGCTTTAATTTTCCGCTTGACTTTAATAAATTATATTTAATAAATTATATTTAATAAACAAAAAATTTGATTTGTTTGCAAAAGCTATATTGAATTAATTTGTTATTTATTGTATTATATTGTTATTACATACATTTCGATTGCATTTTAAGTTTTATATTTAGGCTGTTTGAAAAAACCATTCTAGTGTCTTTTCGGTAAATTTTTAGAACTGCTTAGTCAGCAAAAACCTTACTTACCTTTTGGTACGTGCTGTTTTCGCTTTCTCGCACTTCAAAAAGTTTCCCACAAAATACACTAAAAGCTATTTTCAAACATGCCCTAGGCTTTAATTACAGTTGATTCTAAAGTTTTGCACTGCTGTGTTAAACTGGAAATAAATGGTGATAATATGTTTAGCGATTCTTTGATGAATTGCTACTGATACTAGTATAAGTTGTTTTTGAATTGTTAATTTGGGAGGAGAAAATAGATGTTTTCAAAAGACTTGGGCATAGATTTAGGTACAGCGAACACGCTTGTTTTTATAAGGAATAAAGGTATTGTCGTAAACGAGCCATCGGTTGTTGCTATAAACACAAATTCTGGGGAAGTTCTTGCTGTTGGCAACGAAGCGAAGCAAATGATTGGGCGCACACCTGGCTCTATTGTTGCTATTCGCCCAATGAAAGACGGCGTAATTGCCGACTTTGACACAACTGAGCAAATGTTAAAATATTTCATTAGAAAAGCGCACAAAAAGTCACTTTTTTCTAGCAAGCCAAGGGTCGTTGTTTGTGTGCCTTCTGGCGTAACCGAAGTTGAAAAACGTGCTGTCATGGAAGCTACTGTTGCAGCAGGCGCAAGGGAACGTGACGCATATTTAATTGAAGAACCTATGGCGGCGGCAATTGGCTCGGGGCTTCCTGTTGAAGCACCAACTGGAAGCATGGTTGTAGACATTGGCGGCGGCACAAGCGAAGTTGCAGTAATTTCTTTGGGCGGTATTGTTACAAGCAAGTCGCTTCGTGTTGCAGGCGACGAGTTGGACGAGCACATAGTAAGCTACGTTAAAAAGGAATACAACCTTGCAATTGGTGAACGCAGCGCCGAAGAAATTAAAATTAAAATTGGTTCTGTGTACAATTCAGACAAAAATTTAAAAATGGGTATACGTGGGCGTGACCTTATTACCGGCTTGCCAAAAACAATTGAAATTTCTTCATACGAAGTTAACGTTGCAATTTTAGAACCTGTAAACGCAATTATTGACGCAATTAAGTTTACGCTTGAAAAAACCCCGCCAGAACTTGCGGCTGACGTTATGGAGTCGGGCATTATGTTAACAGGCGGCGGTGCGCTTCTTACAGGTTTGGACAAGCTTATTACGCATGAAACAGGCATGGACGTAAGAATTGCAAACGAGCCTTTAAATTGTGTTGCTGTTGGAACAGGGCTTGTTCTTGAGAATATTCAAAGCCTAAAGAACGTATTAATAACATCAAGGAAACTTAGAATGTAGTTTTATATTTTTTAGTACGGTGATGCCATTGGAATTTTTGCATAAATGGAAAAAGTATTTTGTTACAACAGCTACTGTAATTTGCATTATTGCGGTTATCATTTCAGGAATTTATAGATACGAGCCGACACTCGTGGAGGACGGCTTGAGTTTTGTTATTGTACCTGTTCAAGGTGCTTTTTCTGCTGCTTTTTCATGGGTTTCTGAAAAAATTAATTTTGTTAGAAACACAAGCACTGTAAACGCCGAAAACGAACAGCTTAAAGAAGAAGTTTCACGCCTTAGGCTTGAAAACGAGCGTTTAAAGCTTGTTGCCGACGATTATGAAAAGCTTAGAGAATTAATTAAAATTGATGAAAAGTTTCCAGACTATGAAAAAGTTGGCGCAAGAGTAATTGGTAAAGACCCAAGCAACTGGTACAACATGTTTTTAATAAACAAAGGCTCTGACGACGGCTTGCAAAAAAACATGGTAGTTTTGGGTGCAGACGGCGTTGTTGGGCGCATTTTTGAAGCAGGGCGTGGATACTCTAAAGTTATTCCGCTAATAGACGACCAAAGCTCTGTAAGTGTAATTAGCACAAGAACAGGCGACACAGGCGTTTTAAAGGGCGACATGGTTTTGATGAAGGAAGGGCTTTGCCGCATGGACTACATTGAGCTTTCGGCTGAAATTATGGCAGGTGACGAGCTTGTAACTTCCCATTTAAGCGACATTTACCCACCCGGGCTTACAATTGGCTACGTCACAAGCGTTGCTACCGACTCACGTGGGTTCACAAAGGAAGCTACTGTTAGGCCTTACGTTGACTTTAAGCACTTGGAAGAAGTTTTTGTCATTGCACAAGTTTTTGAAAAAACAGTTGAAGCTGACACGAACACAAATACAATTTCCACCAGCGGAGAATAAAGTGAGAATTTTTGTTACAACTTTAGTAGTTTTATTTAACTTTTTAGTTTCGGCATCACTTAATGAATATATACAAATAGTTGGCATAAAGCCGAACACTGCTATTATTGTAATTGTTTCGTTTGCCATGATAAGGGGCGACGTTGAGGGGGCTATAATTGGCTTTTTCACAGGGCTTTTGCAAGACATTTTTTTTGGGCGGTTTATTGGGCTTTATGCACTTTTGGGTATGCTTACTGGCTATTTTTGCGGAAAGCCGTTTAAAAACTTTTACAGTGAAAACTTTGTGCTTCCGTTTTTTTTGGTTGCAGTAAGCATAGTTTTGTATGAATTTGCTTTTTACACAAGCAACTTTTTGTTTAGGGGAAAGGTTGACATTTTTAATTATTTTATAGGTGTAATTTTACCCGAAGCTGCATACAGCACGCTTTTGTCTGTGCCTATTTATAGAATTATTTATGGAATAAATTCACGGGTTGAAGCTTTTGAAAAAAGCAGGAGAAAGCTTTTTTAGCGCTGTTTAAGAGCCAGGGAAAAAACAAAGACCTTTGGGGCGCTGCCCCTAAAACCCCGCAAGGGGCTTGCCCCTTGACCCATTTTTTTATTCGTATGCTATTTGCATAAAAATAAACTGCACAAAATTAAAAGTTTTGTCCACTTTTTCAAAAGTGGTGGGGGTAGTTGGGGCAGAGTCCCAAGGTTTTATCTTTTAAAGCCAGTCCAAACCAAAAGCCGCCTAATCCGAGGTGAAGTTATGAACGAAGTAG
The DNA here is from genome assembly GCA_964492715.1 of uncultured Defluviitaleaceae bacterium. Taxonomy (GTDB): domain Bacteria; phylum Bacillota; class Clostridia; order Lachnospirales; family WRBF01; genus CAZBLK01. The sequence goes on from CAZBLK010000008.1 coordinate 75,171, forward strand.
ACCAAAAACTATGGAAGAAAATTATAGCCTTTTTTACAAACAGGCTTTTTATATTGTTTGTTGCGGTTGCGGTGTCGTTTTACTTGCTTGTGGCACGCCTTTTTTGGTTGCAAGTTGTAAACGGTGAAATTTACCAGCAAAAATTTATTGCTACAACTGTGAAACCTGTTACTATCCAAGCACCCAGAGGGACAATTTACGACAGGTATGGAAGACCACTGGCCGTAAACGAATCGTCTTACACGCTTAAAATCGACCCAAACTTAATTAGCTTGGGCGACATTAATAAAACGCTTTACGCACTTTTAAAGCTGCTTGAAAAAAACGGCGAAAAATATTCGGACGACTTCCCAATTTCTCTTTACGAGCCGTACAACTTTTTGTTTGACGGAAGCGAGTCACGTGAGAAAACGTGGAAGCTTGACATGGAAATTACGGAAGATGCTACAGCAGACGAAGCTATTAAACAACTTCGCAAAAAGTTTAAAATAGATGAAGGTTTGCCATCTCTTGAAGCAAGAAAGCTTTTGTCTTTACGCAGTGCGGTTTTTATGCAGCGTTACAGACAGTACGAGCACATTACTGTGTGCTACGACATTAAAAACGAAACGCTTGTTTCTATCGAAGAAAACAGTGAGCTGTTTAGCGGAGTTTATGTTGACGTTGACTTTCTTAGAAGATACCCACAAGGTAAATATTTGGCGCACATAATTGGTACAATCCGTGGGCTTACAGAAGAATCTGAGCTGGAGCTTTTTGGCGAAGGCTACAAGTATGGCGACATTGTGGGCAAGTCGGGCATAGAGCGTTCGTTTGAAAAAGAGCTTAAAGGTGTAAACGGCACTAAATACGTTGAAATGACAGACCTTGATAAGCAGCTTAGAACAATTAGCACAGAGCCTGCAATTCAAGGAAACAAAATTTTCTTAACAATTGACGCTGGCTTACAGCAAAAGTCTTACGAAATTTTGGAAGACGTGCTAAAGCAAATTTTAATTGGACGTTTAAAAACGACATTACAGGAAGACATTCCAATTACACCAAAGCAGTTTTTTATTTCGCTTGTAGAAAGCAACACAATTTCAATTAAAGACATGTTCAGTAACGGAACTCGTGACAGCGCAAGCTATAAAATAAAAGAATACGTTGTCGAAACAGTTGAAAACGCTGATATAAAAACGTCTGACGGGCTTAAAGCTGTAAAGGACGTTCTTAAAAAAGGCATTGACGACGGAAACATTACGCTAAACCAAATGCTAATTTTGCTTTACGAGCAAGGTTACATTAAAGGCGACGAAGATTATATCGACAAGCTTTTGCGTGGCAAATTGGGTGTAGTTTCTGTTTTGGTAGACTGCCTTGAAAACGGCACTATTACGCCGCAAATGACAGGGCTTGACCCAAGCTCAGGCTCTATCGTTGTTTCAGACGTAAAAAGTGGCGACGTTTTGGCGGCAGTAGGTTACCCTTCGTATGACTCGAACCAGTTTGTAAACAACTTTAACAGTGAGTATTACAACAAAGTAAACAGCGACCCAACAAGCCCTTTTAACAACCGCCCATTTTCGGAAGCAAGAGCGCCTGGCTCTACTTTTAAAATGATTTCGGCAATTGCTGGGCTTGAAACTGGCACAATTACGCCTAAAACAAAAATTTATGACTATACTACGTTCACAAAGGCAGGTTCACCGTATACTCGGTGCTGGTCGCCCGTTACCCATGGGCTTTTGGACGTTTCACATGCGCTTGAAGTTTCGTGCAACTACTTTTTTACAGAAATGTCGTATTCAATGGGCAATATGAAGGAAGGCACAGAGCTTGAAGGCATTGGCGCAATGAATAAGTACATGATAGATTTTGGCTTTAACGAGCCTACAGGTGTTGAAATTTCGGAGTGGGGCACAAACTTTGAAAAAGGCAAGCTTTACATTTCTTCGCCTGAATACAAGGAACGCTTAGAGTTAAGAGTTGACCCAAACGCACCAAAAAGCCAATTAGTTTGGTATGACGGTGACACAGTTAAAACATCAATTGGGCAAGCCAAAAACAACTACACAGCTGCAAGCATGGCAAAATACATTGCAACGCTTGCAACAGGTGGCGAAAGATACAAGTTCCACTTACTCGACAAAATTGAAACACAAGCAGGTGAAAACGTAAAAACTTACGAGCCTGTTTTGGAAACTGTAGTTCAACTTTCCGACACAACGCTTAAAGCTGTGTACGATGGAATGCTTCTTGTGTTAGAGGGCGACAACGGCACAGCAGGCAGAGCTTTTAAAGACTTTCCAATTAGGGTTGCCGGAAAAACAGGAACAGCGCAAGAGCGTGACGACAAAAACGACCACTCGTCTTTCGGCGGTTTTGCACCTTTTGAAGACCCACAAATTGCTATTTATGTAGTAATTCCTTTTGGCGACACAAAGTCTACGCCTGCTGCCGCTTCGCAAGCTGCAAGAAAGGTTTTGGAAGAATATTTTGGGCTTAATGCCGAGGCCGAAAGACCTTTAGATGTTAACACTTTAGTGCAGTAAACGAGCAAGAAAAAGCCTTTGGGTATAGCCCAGATGTTTACAGTCATAAATTGTTGGGGGGTGCTGAAATGAAAGCAAGTGAAAACATAGTTGTGTTTAAAGGCAAGAAAAGCGGCATTACTATAATTCTTGACGACTCTGCCGACTTTTCTGCCTTAAAAGATGTGTTCATTAAAAAGCTTGACAATGCGAAAAAGTTTTTTTCTGGGGCAAAGTCGTCTGTTTCGTTTCAAGGGCGAAGCCTTTCAGAAAACGAGGAAGCCGAGCTTTTAGCTATATTAAAAGAACGTTCGGAGCTTGTTATTTCTGACATAAAAAGCGAGCCTAAAGAAAAAATTGAACAGCCGTTTACAGCTTCTTCCATGAATGAGGAAAGCGTAAAGCGTTTTAAAAGCAGGTTTTTTGAGGAGCTTGGCAGGGTTGAAAACACTTTTTACTACAGCGGAAGCGTTCGTTCTGGGCAGTCGCTTAGGTACAACGGCTCTGTTGTAATAATTGGTGACGTAAACCCTGGCGCAGAAGTAATTGCTGACGGCAGCGTAATAATTTTGGGCTCAGCAAAAGGTAGTATCCACGCAGGTTGCGGCGGAACGCAAAACGCTTTTGTTGCAGCCATTAGGCTTACGCCTATTCAGCTACGTATATCCGACGTTATTACTTCAATTCCAGTAAACGGCGACAGCAAGTCTATGGCTTCTTATGCTTATTTTAAAGACGGTAAAATATACGTTGAAATGCTATAACTTTTAGTTCAAAAAAGCTGTAATTTTATGTAACAATTTGCAACAAAAAAATTGGTGCAATTTACCGTTTTTTCTGTTAATATAGATTTATAAAAAGGGGGATAAATAATGAGCGAGGTTATTGTTGTAACTTCAGGCAAAGGTGGCGTTGGCAAAACGACAACTTCCGCAAACATAGGAACAGGGCTTGCCTCCTTAGGGCATAAAGTTGTAATGGTGGACGCCGATATTGGGCTTAGAAACCTTGATGTAATTATGGGGCTTGAAAACCGCATAGTTTACGACTTAATAGATGTTATAGAGGGCAATTGCAGGCTTAAACAAGCTTTAATTAAAGACAAGCGTTTTCAAACGCTTTACCTTCTTCCAGCGGCACAAACAAAAGACAAAACTGCCGTAAACCCAGAGCAAATGTACAAGCTTAGCCAGTCGCTGAAAGAAGAATTTGACTACATAATAATTGATTGCCCAGCAGGCATTGAGCAAGGTTTTAAAAACGCAATTGCAGGTGCCGACCGTGCTATTGTTGTAACTACGCCTGAAGTTTCCGCTGTAAGGGACGCTGACAGAATTATTGGGCTTTTAGAAGCAAGCGAGCTTAGAAACCCCCTCTTGGTTTTAAACCGTATTAGGGTGGAAATGGTAAAGCGTGGTGACATGATGTCGCTTGATGATGTAACAGAAGTTTTGGCAATTGACGTTTTGGGCATTGTACCAGACGATGAAAGCATTGTAATTTCATCAAACAAAGGTGAGCCAGCCGTTTTGGACGAAAATTCAAGGGCAGGACAAGCCTTTAGAAATATTTCAAAAAGAATTACAGGCGAGTCGGTTCCGCTTATGGAGCTGTCGGTTGAAACGGGTTTCCTTGACAAACTTAAAAAACTTTTCCGCTTCGGCAGCTAGTGGAATCATAAAAAGGAATGATAAAATGGATATATTAAGCTTGTTTTCAAGAAAAAACTCGTCAAAAGAAATTGCAAAGGACAGGCTTAAGCTTGTGCTTATACATGACAGAGTAAACTGTTCGACGCAGCTTCTTGAAATGCTGAAAGTTGACATTATTCGTGTCATTTCAAATTACATGGAAATTGACGAGGAAGACTTGGATATTCAAATTTCGCAAACGTCGTCCGAAACAAACGGAAGCGTGCCAATGCTTTGCGCAAACATTCCTATTAAAGCAATGCGCAAAGCGTCGAAATAGAATTAGTTTTAGAAATGTTAATTTAACTCTTGCAATGTTGCTTTTTAAAAAAGATTTAGCCACCTTTTCAAAAGTGGCAGGGTTTGTGGCAACGCCCCAAGGTCTTTTCTTTGTAAGGTTATCTGAATAGGGTTTGTGATAAATGAAAAGACAGTATAAATCATTTGACTTCTTCTTGTTTTTACTTGTCTGTATTGTGTCAATCTTTGGCATTGTGTTAATACGCAGTGCCACTATGAATGCAGATTCAACAGCTATATCTAATCTTTCTATGCTACAGGCGGTTTGGTTCGGAACCGGCCTGTTGCTTTTATTGTTTGCAGCTTTTTTAGACTACAATTTTATAAGCCGCTTTTATATTGTAATTTATGGTGTAAATATTTTCTTGCTGCTCCTTGTTTTGGTAGTTAGCAAAAGCACAAGTTTCAGGTGGCTTCAAATAATTGGCGAAAGGGGTATCCAGCCATCTGAGTTTTCAAAAATATTTACCATAATTTTTTTGGCAAAGCTTATTGACAAAAACCAAAAGCAGTTGAATAATATACTTATGCTTGGTTTTATTTTGTTGAATGTTGTCGTTTCTTTTGTTTTAATAAAAGAACAACCGTCACTTTCAGCAAGCCTTGTTATAATTGCCATTTCTTTGGGCATTTTATTTGTGGCAAAGCTAAGCTATAAATACATTTTGCCTGCAATGCTTTCTATTTTGCCAGCAGCAGGGCTAATTATTTATGACGTTTCTCGTTCGCCTAATTATTTGTTCATTGACAAATTTTTAGACATTTACCAAATTAACCGTATTTTAACTTGGCTTAACCCAGACCCAAACGACCCTCTTTATTTTCAAACGTTTCGTTCGATAAATGCAATTGGCTCTGGGCAGCTTGTTGGAAAAGGGCTTTACAGCGGCACACTTACCCAAATGCGCTACGTGCCGTATTCTTACAACGACTTTATTTACTCGGTTTTAGGTGAGGAGTTTGGCTTTGTTGGAAGCGTTACGCTTCTTATACTAATGCTTTTAATAATTGCAAAATGCCTGCTTGTCGCACACAAAGCAGTTGACTTAAACGGAAGGCTTATAGCAACGGGGGTTGCGTCCATGTTTGCGTTTCAAACTTTTGTAAATGTTGGCGTTGTTACTGGGCTTATACCAAACACTGGTATGCCTTTTCCTTTTGTTAGCTACGGCGGCAGCTCGCTTTGGGTTTGTATGATAGGTGTTGGGCTTGTTATAAACGTTGGAATGACGAAACGAAAATCGGTTTTTGACAATAATTAATTTAGGGGTGGTATAATGAACATTGCACTCATTGCACACGACAACAAAAAGAAGCTTATGGAAAACTTGTGTATTGCATATAGAAACATTTTGGGCAAGCACACACTTTTTGCAACAGGTACTACTGGGCGGCTTATAGAAGAAGCAATAGGGCTTCCTGTAAACAAATATTTGGCTGGGCATTTGGGCGGCGAGCAGCAGCTTTCGGCGCAGGTTGCACTAAACAACATTGACCTTGTAATTTTTTTGCGTGACCCTTTGTCGCAAAAGCAGTACGAGCTTGACATAAGCAGCATTTTAAGGCTTTGCGACATTCACAACATACCTCTTGCAAGCAACCTTGCAACGGCTGAAGCTTTGCTTCTTGCGCTTGACCGTGGCGACTTGGACTGGAGAATTATTGTGAAGTAATTTGTTTCTTAAGTAATTTGTTTCTTAGTTGTATATTTAGAGGAGAATAAAATGACTTTTAAAATTAAGCCAGCAGTGTTTGTACTTACTACACTGCTTATTTTTGCTGTGGCTGGGTGCGGCAGCAATGTTTCACAAAAAGAAGGCTCTGCACAAGAAGCTTCAAAAAAAACACCTCAAAAAATAATATGCACAGCAGCAAGCAACACAGAAATTGTTGTAGGGCTTGGGCTTGCAGAAAAGCTAGTTGCTGTTGACATATATTCTTCAGACATTGAAGGGCTTGGAGAAAAAGCTAAATTGGTTGACTTTTATCAATTAAATGTTGAAGAAATAATTTCAATTGAGCCAGATTTAGTAATTGCCTCTGATATAAACGGCACAGGTTCTGGCGACGACCCTTTTGCGGCAGTAAAAAACGCAGGAATTGAAGTTGTTGTAGTTGACACACCAAAGTCAATTGAGGAATTAAAAATGACAATTACAACGATTGCAGACGTTACAGGAGTTCCAGACAAAGGGCAGCAGCTTGTGTCTGAGATGGAACAAAAGATTGATGACATAACAAAAAAAGTTTCTACAGTTGAAAAGCGCAAAACTGTTTATTTTGAAATTTCACCAGCGCCAAGCATTTTTACTTTTGGCGGTGACACATTTCAAAGCGAAATTTTAAAGCTTGCTGGTGGTGACAACATTTTCTCATCAAGTTCCGCATGGTTTCAACCAAGCGAAGAAGCAATAATTGAAGCAAACCCAGATGTTATAATTACAAATGTTTCATATGTTGAGAATGCTGTTGGTGCTATAAAAGAAAGGGCTGGCTTTTCGGCAATTAAGGCGGTTGCTGACGGAAACGTTTTTCAAGTAGACTCAAACCCTACAAGCAGGCCGTCACAAAACGTTGTTAAAGGAATTGAGCAGATTTCACGGCTTCTGTACCCTGAAATTTTTGAATAGATTATGAATAAACCTCTTTTAAAACCGAATGGGCTTTTGCTTATATTTTTGCTTTCTGTTTTGTCGCTTGCGCTTGGAGTGTTTATAGGCAGTGCAAACATTGGCTTTTTTGACGTTTTCAAAGTTGTTGGAGAAAAGCTTATGCCTAGTTTTTCAAATTCTGACATAACAAACGTTCAAAAGGAAATTATTTGGAACATACGGCTTCCTCGTGTGCTCGTTGCTTTTTTTGCTGGAAGTGCGCTTTCTTTAGGCGGCGCAATTGTGCAGTCGGTTTTAAAAAACCCACTTGCTTCGCCATACACTATGGGCGTGTCGTCTGGTGCTTCGCTTGCTGTCAGCGTTTTAATTGTCACTGGAATATCGGTGCCGTTTTTGGGCGTACTGTTTAAGCCGCTTGTCGGCTTTTTGGCTGGGCTTTTGGCTGTAGCCGTTGTAATTACAATTACTGTTGCAATTGACAAGGTGACAACTGGAAACGCAGTCGTTTTAACAGGAATGGTGCTTTCGTTATTTTACAACGCTGTTCAAACGCTTATTTTTTCTTTTTCACCTGACGACATAAAACAAATTGTTGTTTGGCAAATGGGCTCTTTTTCGTTGAGGGGCTGGGCGTTTTTTTATGCTTTGCTTCCTTTTTTTGTATTTGGTTTTTTGGCTGCTTTTGTTTTTAACAAAGAACTTGACGTAATGACACTGGGTGACGAACAGGCACGCTCCATTGGTGTGAACACTGCCTTTGTTACTCCTGCTCTTTTGACAATTGCTGCCGTTTTAACAGGAGCTTCTGTTGCTGTTTGCGGCGTAATTGGTTTTGTAGACCTTGTTACACCACATATTGCACGGCGGCTTTTTGGCTCGAAGCATGTACTTTTGCTGCCTGCTACTGCACTTATTGGCGGCGTTGTAATGGTGGTGTCAGACCTTTTAGCAAGGTCGCTGTTTGCGCCTATGGAGCTGCCCATTGGGGCTGTTACGGCTTTTATTGGTGCACCGTTTTTTGTTTATTTGTTTTTTAAAAAATAGCACATAAAAGTACATAAAATTGGAACATTGTGAAACACAATGTTCCTCAAGCACCTCTAGGGCATGTTCCCACTACCGCTCAAAGCTACATTCTTCTATAAATGAAAATAGCAAGTGCAATTCCAATTAAGCTGGCGACATTAATGTTTAACATTAGCCCAAAAGAAATCTTAATAACAACTAAGTCCAAAACAAAAGGCTCTGAAAGCCCAAAGCTGCTGCCAAATGCAAGCCAGTCAAAATATTTGTAAACGCCCAAATAGCTTCCTAAAGCGCCACCTACAACAATCCCTGCCAGCACAAACAAAAACAAAGTCCATGTAGTTTTGTTACCTTTTGAATACACACAAACACCTCCGAAGTTTTTGTATAGAAAAATTTCTTCATTATTATATTTGGAAATTTATTCAAACGGCAGGAATTTAACATACCAAATGCCGTCATCAGCCTTTATTAAGTGAAACTTGCGCTCACTTCCGTTTTGGTCTAGGTACTTTATAAAGCCTGTTCCGTCAACGTTTTCTACAAACTCGCCTTGTGAAAGTGTGCCAAAGGCTTGGTTTGCAATTGCCCTTCTTATAAGCGGGTCTACGCTTGAAATTTGCTCCTCGTTCATTTGCTTGTATTCGTCTATTGTCATGCTGATGTTGCTCTTTTCATACATAGCAAAGCACGCTTCCCACTTGTCGTCTATTCCAAGTTGAATAAAAATTTTTGCAACGGTCATTGGTTCAACATCTGAAAAAACGTTCATGTCAAGCTTTGTTAAAAAGCTTGTGTAAAGCGGCTTTTCATTTTCTGCAAGCTTAAAAATGCGGTTTAGCCCAACAGTTGACGGCGTAGGCGAAGCAGACGATTCTAACAATTGTGATTGTGCTTCCAGGCTCAAGCCCAAACCCTCTACAATTTCATTTAGGTTTGGTTTTTCCGCTGGTATGACTAAAGTTCCAACAGTAATATGAGAATTCTCACTTGCCGGTTCGGTTACGCCCTCTACAACCTCCGTAGATGGTGCTTCGGTTGTTTGCTGCACAGTTTTTTCTGCAACAGGTGTTGGCGTTGTAATTTCGCTGGGGCTTGGGGTTTTTGTGACAACTATATTTTTATTTTCAGGAAGAACAGTTTGAGTTGGTGCAGGTGATTTCACTGACTGCAACACACTGCTTACAGGTTTCTCTGCTTCAACTTGTACTTCTGGCTGTTTGCTTTTGCACGATGTTGATATAATAAGGATTGCGGCAAAAAGTATTATTTTAGGGAATATCCTCATTTTATCCTCCTAAATTTTAGTTTATTTCGTTTGATTAGTTTATTTCGTTTGATTAGATGGTAACATTTTTTTACAAATTTGTAAAGATGTTTACAATAAAAGTGTGGCAAGCAATTCTATAAAAAACAAGGCTTCCCCACCAAGCGGAGAAGCCTAAAATATAGTCATAAAACTACTCGCCAAACCTAAGCGGCATTTTCCGCTTATGCTCAGTAGCCCTATGCGCCTTTGTAATTTTCAAAACATCTTCTTCGTTGCCTGTTCCAGTTTCAATGTATTCATCAATAGCTTTGTAAGTAACGCCCATTTCCTTTTCATCAGTTTGTCCGTCAAAAAGCCCAGCAGATGGCGCTTTTTCAACAATAGATTGCGGCGCTTCCAAATGCCTTAAAAGCTCAAAAACTTCTGTCGCTGTTAAGTCGGCAATAGGGTTAAAGTCATACGCACCGTCACCCCATTTTGTAAAATACCCCATATAACCTTCGCTTTTGTTGCCTGTTCCTGCAACAAGGTAGCCAAGCGTTTGCCCAATTGTGTAAAGTGTAGTCATTCTAAGCCGTGGGTTTATGTTGTTTTTGGCGTTGTCTGCAACTTTTTCAACTTGTTCAAGCTGGCTTAAAAGAACTTCCCTAGTTTCTGTCAAGTCAACAACAGCCGTTTTTATGTTAAACTTTTCGGCAAGCTTTGTTGCGTCATCTTTGTCCGAACAGTAGTTTTGTTTTGAGCCGCATGGCATAATTACGCCAAGCACTTCATCTGTAGCCATTTTGCACAAAATTCCAACAGCCGCACTGTCCTTCCCCCCACTGTTTCCAAAAACAATTCCTTTTGCACCGCTTTTTTTAAGCACGTCTTTTATCCACATTACTCTTTGTTCAACTTCAATTAAATAATCTCTCATGCTGCACCTCCAAATTAAATATAAACTTTTGGAACAATATGTCAAGGGGTAAAAAAATAAAGGAAAAATGCAATTTTTAAAAACCCATATGCTTGACAAAAGTTTCTGTAAAAAGTATAATGATTTTTAGTTTTCATTATTTTCTAGAAAATATTTATTTTAATATTTATTATTTTAATTTATTATTTTTATTTATTATTTTAATACTTATTATTTTAAAAACATATATAAATGACGAAAATAAATACAAGCGTTATTTATACTTATTTTGTACCATTTATATGTGCAAAGCATTACGCTAAGGAGGTGTAGTAAATGGGAGCTATTTGTCCAAAAGGTAAAATTTCAAAAGCAAGACGTGATAAAAGACGCGCGCAATCATGGAAAATTGCTATGCCAGGGCTTGTAAAGTGCAGCAAATGCGGTGAGCTTATGATGTCACACAGAGTTTGCAAAGCTTGCGGCAGTTATAACAAAAAAGAAGTAATTGCAATGGGCAGCTAATTAAGCAAAATAGTTAATATAAGGGCTATGTCAAAGACAGTTGTTTTTGGTATAGCTTTTTTATGCTATACTGCTTTAGGTGTAAAGTAGTATAATTTTGGGGCTGAATATTATGGTAGAAAAGGCAATTATTGCCATAGACGCAATGGGTGGTGACAATGCACCAGCAGAAATTGTAAAGGGCTGTGCCGACTTTTCGCTTACAGGCGGTGCAAAGCTTTTGCTTTTTGGCGACGCAAAAAAAGTTGAAGCTGAATTAAAAAAGCATAACCACGACAAAAACGTCATAGAAATTGTTAACACAACGCAAGTTGTTACAGGTGATGACGTGCCGACCGTTGCAATTAAACAAAAAAAAGATTCGTCAATGGTCGTAGGGCTTAAAGCTGTAAAAGAAAAAAACGCCCACGCCTTTGTTTCGGCTGGAAACACTGGCGCACTTCTTACAGGGGCTACGCTTATTGTAGGAAGAATAAAAGGTGTTGACCGCCCAGCGATAGCTACACTTTTGCCAAACGAAAACAAAACCTTTACACTTCTTTTAGACAGTGGCGCAAACGTTGACGTAAAGCCTGAATATTTACTGCAATTTGCAAAAATGGGAAGCTTGTACATGGAAAACGTTATGCGAATAAAAAACCCGTCAGTTGGGCTTATTAATATTGGAACAGAAGTTGAAAAAGGCAACGCCACAGTGAAAGAAGCACATAAGCTTTTAAGCGAATCGGCTTTAAACTTCGTTGGCAATGTGGAGGCATCGAGCGTTTCTGTCGGTGCGGCAGACGTTTTGGTTTGTGACGGCTTTGTTGGAAACGTAATTTTGAAGCATACAGAGGGACTGTCTAAGTCTATATTGAATATAATAAAAGAAGAATTGATGTCAACGACAATGTCAAAGCTTGGTGCTTTAATGGCAAAAGGTGCTTTTAAAAACATTAAGAAACGCTTTGACTACAGAGAAATTGGCGGCGCACCGCTTCTTGGGCTAAACGCCTTGGTTGTAAAGGCGCACGGTTCGTCGGACGCAAAGGCAGTTTTTGGCGCACTTCGCCAATGCAAAACTTTTATAGAAAACGATATTGTTGAAAAAATAACAGCTAGTGTTGGTAGCTGAGCAAGTACGGGGGGATATTATGGAGTTTGAAAAAATTAGAACTATTATTTCTGAACAAATGAACATACCCGAAAACAAAATTCATATGGAAACTTCTTTTGCAGACGACCTTGGGGCAGACTCTTTGGACCTTTTCCAAATAATTTCCGAGCTTGAAGAAGCGTTTGACATGGAGTTCCCTGTTGAGGACGCAGAAAAAATAAAAACCGTTGCTGATGCGGTAAATTACATTAAAGAGCGGGCTTAATTATGCACGAAGGATATGACGAGCAAAGCAGAATTAGACTTACCGAAAGCATTGCTACGCTTGAAAAACAAATAGGCTACACGTTTAACGACAAGGGCTTGGCTGCACAAGCACTTACACACAGCTCATACGCAAACGAAAGCCAAGCGGTTTTAAGCAATGAACGGCTTGAGTTTTTGGGCGATGCTGTTTTGGAACTTTGCATAAGCGACTATTTATATAGCCGCTTTTCTTCATGCTCTGAAGGCGACTTAACAAAGCTTAGGGCTACTGTAGTTTGCGAGGGCAACCTTGCAAAGGCGGCAAAAGTTATAAACTTGGGCGAGCATTTAATTTTTGGAGTAGGTGCTTCGCAAACTGCTGGAAGCAGGGAAAGAAGCTCTACCCTTTGCGATGCGTTTGAAGCTGTTATCGGCGCAATTTACCTTGACAGCGGCTCTGAACACGCAAACAAGTTTATAATGAAGTTTGCCACTCCCCTTGCAGACCTTTCGGACGCTACTTTTTCGCCGAACGATTTTAAAGGGCAGTTGCAGGACAAGCTTCAAAAGCAGGGCAACCCACAAATTCAGTATAAAATTTTAAAAGAGTCGGGCCCAGACCACGACAAAGAATTTACAGCGCAAGTTACAGAAGGAAGCCGTGTGCTTGCAAAAGGCAAAGGCAAAAGCAAAAAGGAAGCCGAGCAAAACGCAGCACAAAATGCGCTTAGGGTGCTTGGTGACTTATGAAAAACGTTTGTGTAATTGGCGGCGGTGCGGCTGGAATGATGGCGGCTGGCGTCGCCGCTTCTCGTGGGCTTTCTGTAACGCTGTTTGAAAAAAACAACAAGCTTGGCTCAAAGCTTTACATTACAGGCAAAGGACGTTGCAACATAACAAACGATTGCGACGCACAAACGTTTTTGGACAACGTTGTCTCAAACCACAGCTTTTTGTACAGTGCGGCGTACACGTTTGACACTTCAAAAACAATTGAGTTTTTTAACAACTTGGGCGTGGCAACAAAAGTTGAACGTGGAAGCCGTGTTTTCCCAGCGTCCGATAAAGCAAGCGACGTAGTAAAAGCTTTGGAACGGTTTGTTAAAAAGAACGGCGTAAACGTTCGGCTTGGGTGCGGCGTAAAGGAAATTACAGAAACTAACGGAAAGATAACTGGCGTAGTTTCGCAAAACGGCAAACAAGAAAGGTTCGACTGTGTAATTGTTGCAACTGGTGGTTTGTCCTACCCTGCTACAGGCTCTACAGGCGACGGCTACAACTTTGCACGCTCTGTAGGCCACACAGTGACAAAGCTTTTTCCTTCGCTTACACCGCTTAGAACGTATGAAACTTTTGTTTCCGAGCTTTCAGGGCTAAGCCTTAAAAACGTTGGAATAGAAGTGTTTGTTGGCGGAAAATCCGTTTACACTGACTTTGGCGAAATGCTTTTTACACACATAGGCATTTCTGGCCCAATCATTTTGTCGGCAAGTGGATATTTGCACAACAAGTTTGACAAAAAGCCAACTATCGCAATTGATTTAAAGCCAGCCCTTACAGAAGCCGAGCTTGACAAAAGACTTTTAAAAGACTTTGCAAAATTTGCTAACAAAGATTTGATAAATGCGCTTGATGAGCTTTTGCCAAAAAAGCTAATTCCAGTTATAATAGAAGCAAGCGGTATTGAAAAAACAAAAAAAGTTAACGTCATCACAAAAGACGAGAGAAAACAACTTGTTAAAACGCTTAAAGCTTTTACTATTACAATTAAAGGCGCAACAGGGTTTAACGACGCAATCATAACCAAAGGCGGCGTTTGCGTGGACGAAATTAACCCAAGCACTATGCAGTCGAAAAAAGTTTCGGGGCTGTTTTTTGTGGGCGAAGTTTTGGACTTAGACGCATATACAGGCGGCTTCAACCTACAAATAGCCTTTGCAACAGCATACGTTGCAGGAACTAAAGTATGCAAGTAATAAAGGAGGCGGTAACATCATGCCAACACGTGCGATTCGTACCGCAACAACAATTTGTGAAAACACAGAAGCTGAAATTGTTACCAAAACTAGCGAAATGCTGGAGGAAGCGTTCCGCTTAAATGACGTTTGCATAGACGACATAATTTCAATTACGTTTTCTGCAACAGAAGACGTTACAGCTTGCTACCCGGCAGTTGCGGCAAGAAAGCTTGGTGTTTTAAACGCAGGACTTTTGTGCCTAAGCGAGCTTGAAGTAAAAGACAGCTTACGGCTTTGTGTTCGTTCATTAATCCTTGTTGAAAGCGAAAAAAAACAAAAGGAAATTCAGCACGTATACTTACATGGTGCGAAAGTTTTGCGCCCAGACTTAGCTGGTAAATGTGAAACAAAAATGACTGCAATTGCAATTGACGGCCCAAGCGGTTCTGGCAAAAGCACAGTTGCAAAAATAATTGCACAAAAACTTGGCTTCATTTACGTGGACACAGGCGCAATGTACCGTGCCGTGGCATACTACTGCTTGCAAAACGGAATTTCTTTGCACGATACAAAAGAAGTTGTAAATGCTTTGCAAAAAATTGACATTACAATTGAAAAGCAAGGCGACGTTCAGGCTGTGTTTTTAAACGGCGAAAACGTAACAGACTTTCTTCGCACGCAGGACGTAGCAGAAGGCGCATCACTTGTTGCTGTCATTTCCGAAGTTCGAGAACGCCTTGTTTCACTGCAACGTGAAATTGCAAAAAAGGAAAACGTCATAATGGACGGGCGTGACATTGGAAGCGTAGTTCTTCCAAACGCTTCACTTAAAATTTACCTTGATGGAAGCGCAGAGGAACGCACAAGGCGGCGCATAGCCGAGCTTACAAAAAACGGTGTTTGCTGTGACGAAAAAACAGTTTGCGATGAAATTGTAAAAAGAGATTTAAGGGATACAACAAGAGAAATTTCTCCGCTTAAAAAAGCAGACGATTCAGTAACTGTTTTTTCAGACGGAATGTCGATTGATGAAGTTGTTGCGGAAATTATAAAGTATATAGTATAGGTAGGGCTTAAAATGTTCTATTGGATTGTTCGAGGAATAGTAAAAGTAATATTTTTTGTTATATTTCGTGTTAAAGTTGAAGGGCTTGAAAACATGCCGAAAGACGGTGCTGCAATTGTTTGTGCAAACCACATCAATTTGTTAGACCCTGTTTTTGTAGGCATTGTTATAAAACGTCAAATAAATTACATTGCAAAAAAAGAGCTTTTCAAAAACAAAGCTATAGGTTGGTTTTTGCAACAAATGAAAGCAATTCCAACAGAACGTGGAACAGCAGACATGGCGTCTTACAAAGCAACGATTAAGCTTTTAAAAAATGATGAAGTGCTGGGCATTTTTGCACAAGGCACTCGCATAAAAGAAATTGATGCACAGGCGGCTAAGGGCGGTGTTGCACTTTTTGCTTTAAAAACAGGTGCTGTAGTTGTGCCTGCTGGAATTTCTGGAAGCTACGGCTTTATGCGGCGGATTAAAATAAAATTTGGCGAACCAATTTCTTTGAAGGAATACGAAAACGAAAAAATAAAATCAGAACTTTTAAGCACTTTGGCTTCACAAATTATGGACAAGGTGAGTGAGCTTACAAAATGAAAATAACTGTAGGTAAAGAAGCTGGGTTTTGTTTTGGTGTTTCACATGCTCTTAACACGGTATACAATTCCATGAAACTGGAAAACATATGTACATATGGGCCAATTATCCACAACAAGCAAGTTGTTGAAAAGCTTTTGGAAAACGGCGTTTCTGTCATTTCGGACATTAAAGAAGCAAACGGGCGCACCGTTGTAATTCGGGCGCACGGTGTACCAAAAAGCCTTTATGAAGAAATGGATAAAGCTTCCGTAAAATACATTGACGCAACGTGCGTTAAAGTAAAAAACATTCAGCAAATTGTTCAGCAGGAGTATGAGCAGGGCAAACAAATTATAATTGCGGGAAACCCAAAGCACCCAGAAATAATTTCTATAAACGGTTTTTGCGAAAACACTGCAATTATTTTTGAAACTCCAGAAGAAGCAAAAGCTTATTTTTCTGACACACAAATGTTTGACGCACAAAAAAAATATTCCATGGTCGTACAAACGACTTTTATTAAAGAAGTTTTTTCTGAAATTTTAGACATAATCAAAAAAAGTGGAATTGATGTAGACGCAAAAAACACAATTTGCCTAAGCACCAAAAACCGACAAGAAGAAGCCGACGAGTTGTCAAAAGCTTCTGATGTAATGCTGGTTTTTGGCGACAAGCAAAGCTCTAATTCAAAAAAACTGTACGAAATTTGTAAAAAAAATTGCGAAAGAACATTATTTATAGAAACAATTGATGATTTACTATTGTACAATTTTAATTCTAATGATAAAATTAGTATAACTGCTGGTGCATCAACACCACCGGAAACGATAAAGGGGGCAATTGATATAATGAACCATGTTGATAACAATTTTGAAGAAGCATTAAACATGCAAACATTCGAACAAATGCTTGATGATTCGTTCATCACTTTGCATACAGGCGACATTGTCACTGGCACAGTAATCCAAGTTGTAAACGGAGAAGTGTCGGTTAACCTCGGCTACAAGTCCGACGGAATTATTCCACGAAACGAGTTTTCAGACGACCCAACAGTAGAGCCTGAAAAAAGTGTTAAAGCAGGCGATGAAATTGAAGTTTTTGTTGTACGTGTAAACGACGGCGACGGAAACGTAATGCTTTCAAAAAAGAAAATTGAGGCAAACAAAGGCTATGCTCTTGTTGAAGCTGCTTTCAACGACAAAACTCCTATCTCAGGTAGAATTGTTGACGTAATTAAAGGCGGTCTTTTGGCTTCTATTCAAGGCGTTAGAGTTTTTGTTCCTTCGTCACAAATTTCAAACAGGTTTGTTGAAGACTTAACTCAATTTAAAGGAAAAGAATTTAACTTTAATATTATAGAGTTTGACAGGCAAAAACGCCGCATTGTTGCAGGCAGAAAAGCTCTTGCTGCCGTTGAACAAAAGGAAGCTAAAGAGCGTGTGTTAAACAGCCTTGAAGTAGGTCAAAGGCTTACTGGCACAGTTTCACGTATTACAACTTTTGGTGCTTTTGTTGACCTTGGCGGAGTGGACGGGCTTGTGCATGTGTCCGAGCTTTCATGGGGCAGAGTAACTAAAGTTAGCGACGTTTTAAAAGAAGGCGACAGCGTAGTTGTTACTGTACTTGGCGTTGACAAGGAAAAAGGCAAAATTTCGCTTTCGTTAAAAGACATCAATTCCGACCCTTGGGCAAACATTGAAGCAAAGTACCCTGCTGGAAAAGTTGTTTCAGGCAAAGTTGTTCGCATGGTTCCTTTTGGGGTTTTTGTAGAGCTTGAAGAAGGCCTTGACGGTCTTGTTCACATTTCGCAAATTGCAAACGAACACGTTGAAAAGCCACAAGACGTTCTTAAAACAGGTGATGTTATCGAAGTAAAAGTTCTTGCTGTTGATGCTGAAAACAAGCGTGTTAGCCTTTCTAAAAAGGCGGCAGAAATGCCTGAGACAGAAGCTTCTTCGCAAGAAGAAAATGCTGAGGTAAACGCAGAATTGGTTGAAGAATAAAATAATTTTATTTGCAAAGCCCTATTAGGGCTTTGCAAGTGTGTTATAAAACGTAAATGAAAAGAGGTGTTTTATGAGTACACTTTTCGTAATTTTGTCTGTAGCTTATATAGTGCTATGCGTTGCGCTTGTTTTTGTAATTTTAAAGCAAAAAAAGCGTTCGTCGGGTATAGGAACACTTGGTTCTTCAAACGGCGCCCAAACATATTGGGACAAAAATAAAGGCCGCTCCCTTGAAGGCAACCTTGAAAGGTTGACAAAAATTTTTGGTGTGTTGCTTTTTGTTTTCACCATTGTACTTCTAGTTGTAAAATAAATTTAATGGGCTTTTCACATCATATCTATGTGGGAAGTCCATTATATTTGTTTTGCTATAGCAATTCCGTATTTAATAGTCGTGTAACTTCAAAATCAGCCAAATACGACGGCTTATTTGCCAGTTTTAAAGTTAAATGACTATAATCGATATTGTCTATCAGTTAAAACGCCAAACGACTAGGCGTTTGGCTTCCCTCTGCCAATATCGTTAAAAACTGGAATTGCTATATTTTATCCCTTTTTATTATAATTACTACTTTAACTGCATAATTTATGGTGTTGAACTTTACAATAAATTAATTTATACTATTAATTGACTAAAATAAAAACAGAATTTGATTAATTTTAAAAGCACATAAACTATAAATATCTTCATAATTTGTTATAAAAATCTAGGGGGAATAAATAAATGAAGCTTGTTTTAAATTTACGCATAAGAACAAGACTTTTTATTGGCTTTCTTGTTATAAGTATAATTTCGGCTATCATTTGCCTTATAGCATACTTTAATGTTTCTACAATGAATAATATGGCTCTTGACCTTTACCATAAGTCAAGCGAGCCTTTAAATGAAGTTTCTCAAATGGTTGCCTACTACAACAAAATCAAAGTAGAAATTAGAAACATGGCACTTGTTGAGGAAGACTCAGCTTTTGAAAAATCTTACGAAGACATTATTAAATATAAAGATGAAATTTTTCATCTGTCAAATTTATTTGAAAAAAGCCTTGTTACACAAGAAGCAAAAGATGAGTACAAAATTTTTATAGACACCTTTACAGAGTTAAGCACTCATTATGAAAGTTACTATAATCTAATTAAAGGTGAAAGAGAAAGTGCTAGAACTTCGTATGGGTACTTTTTTAATACAGCAAATGAAAAAGATATTATAACTGGTGAATCACTTGAAAACCTATCAAGGCTAAAGCTTAAATATGCGCTTGAAGCCGCAGAGCGCATTGACAAAACAGCGGTGGTTACACGCCAATTGATGATAGCTATGCTTATTTTAGGCATTATCATTTCTGTATTGCTTGCAGCTTTAATTTCACACAGTATTTCTAAGCCAATTTCGGAGCTTAAAAAGCTTCTTAAAAAGGCTGAACAAGGCGACTTTACAGCACTTTACACAATCAACACCGGCGGCGACATGGGTGAGCTTGCTACGGCTTACAACAACCTTTTAACATCAAATACGCTGACGATAAAGCGCATTATGCAAGCAATTTTAAACTTGCAAACTGCCGCAACAGAAATAATGTACACTTCAAGAGAGCTTTTTAACAGCAGCGAGATTACCGACAAGCAAACAAACACAGCAAGCTCTGCTGCAAATGAAATTTCTGCTGGAATGACGCAAACGTCGCACATGCTTGATGTAACAAACCAAAACATTACGTCAATTGCAAAAGCTATAGAGCAAATGAGTGTAACTATTAAAGGGCTTGCGTCTTCTTCAGAGCAAGCTTCAAGCGGTGTTAAAGCGGCATCAAACCTTGTTGACAACATTGCAACAAGCATTTCAGTTGCGTCTGAAAACACAACTAGCGTTTTACACGTTGTAAGTGACGTTGCAAACTTTTCAAAAGATATTAACGAAGATTTGCTTTCGCTTAACACAAGGTGCACAAGCGCAATGAGCTCTGTAAAAGGCGCAAGAGAAAAGGTTGACGGCACTAACGAAATTATAAACAGGTTAAACAAGTCGTCTAAAGTTATTGGAAAAATAGTTGGCGTAATTGACGACATAGCAAACCAAACAAACCTTCTTGCTTTAAACGCCGCAATTGAAGCGGCTGGTGCAGGAGAAGCTGGAAAAGGCTTTGCAGTTGTGGCAAGCGAAGTTAAAGCTCTTGCAAAACAAACATCAACTGCAACAAACGAGGTGCGCCAGCAAATAGAAAACATGCAAAGAAACATGGAAGAAGCTGTTTCTGCAGTTGCTGGAATAATTGACATTGTAAATGACATGAGCAACTTTACAGCAGAAGTAACAATGTCTTCTGCCGAACAATTGAACCTTAACGAAAAAATGTACCATGACTTTGAGCGTGCTAAAAACATGCTTAATGAAATTTCAAACGAAATTTACACAATACATTCTAACTCTCAGAACGTAAGTGCAAACGCAATGGAAGTTGCTTTGGGTGTAAAGGAAATTGCCGAGTCTGCAAAAGAGCTTTCGTCGTCTTCAAGCGAAGTTGCTATGATGTCAGAACGTGCCGCTGTAAACCTGTCGGAAATTAACCGCACCTCAAGGGAAATTACTTATGGCGTTACAGAAATTTCCAAAACGCTTATTCAAATAAGCAAAGAAACTTCGGGCATAGTTTCAATTTCGGACACTACGAAAAAGTCCGTGGAAACTTTGGGCTCTATTGCCGAAAACTTAGAGCAGCTTATTCAACAGTTTACTGTTGGGAATTAGCTCCTAGTAAAGAAATAGGTATAAATTCAAATCAAATTGGATGTGAATATATGACATCTATGCAATATAGAATTTTGTTACCAAGCGATTACGATATGGGTATAATTCGTGAAAGAGTGCGCTTAAACGGACATAAAGCTGATAATTTGGAATCTTTAAAGTTTAAGGCATTTATAATTTCTGAAAAAGGTAAGCTTGGTAACAACTCAAATTATTATGCGCCTTTTTACGTTTGGGATAACGAAAAAGGAATGAATGACATAGTGCTTGGCGACTTTTTTACTGGGATAGTTTCTTCTTTTGGTTGGCAAAAAATTGACACTTACCCTGTGTTTTGCTTTTATAGCAATGAAATTGAAAAAGCAGTATATGCTGTTTCAGAAATTGTTTCTATAAATGATTACACTAATCTTAAACAATTGAGAGAGCAGGAAACACTTTTTCATGAAAACCTAATAAAAGATGAAAGAATAAAAGCTAGCATAGTTGGGTATAACCCAACTAATTGGACTTTAGTAAAATTTTACTTGGTAGAACATCTTGTATATGAAGAATTAAAAAACCCCAACGTTGTCAAATACGAGGTTTTGCATATGTCAGTACCTTCTTAACCGTAATTTTGTCTATATAATACTACCTAGATTAATACTTGAAATTGCGGAGGGAAGCCGAACGCCAGATGGCGTGAGGCGTTTTGACCGACAGCATTTCAAGATTTTAATCAGGATTAGTATAAAAAGGCAGTATCAAAACACATTATGTTTTAATACTGCCTTTTTAATGCCCCTAATGCTTCAACTTAAACTCACTAATCATTCGCTTCAAAATTTGCGACTGTGCCGACATTTCTTGGCTAGTAGACGCACTTTCTTCTGCGGTTGAAGTGTTGCTCATTGTAACTGCTGATATTTGTGAAACGCCTTCTTCAATTTGCTCAATTGCAGCAGCTTGCTCTTGCGATGAGTTTGCAATTGTGCTTACAAGTTCGGCTGTGTCCACTACACTTGCAACAATTTTGTCCAACGCTTCTTTTGTGCTTCCTGCAATTTTCGAGCCTTCTTCTACCCTTGCAATTGAATTGTCAATCATTACAGTAGTTTCTTTTACAGCTTTTCCGCTGCGTGCTGCCAAGTTTCGCACTTCCTCGGCAACTACGGCAAAGCCTTTTCCGTGTTGCCCTGCACGTGCCGCCTCAACAGATGCGTTAAGTGCCAAAAGATTTGTTTGGAATGCAATTTCATCAATTACTTGAATTATTTTAGCAATATCCTTTGAGGACTCTTTAATTGCGTCCATTGCAGAAACCATTTCAAGAATTTGTTTGTTTCCGTTTTCAGCGTTTGCCTTAGAGCTTAAAGAAAGCTCCTTCGCACGGTTTGCGTTTTCCGAGTTAAGCCTTGTTTGTGACGAAACACTTTCAACAGTTGCGTTTACTTCTTCAACTGCGCTTGCTTGCTGCGTAGCACCTTGCGCAAGTGTTTGGCTTGCATCAGACGACTGCTCTGCCGCATACTCAACTTGTGTTGCCGACTGGAGTATATCTAAAAATGTACTGTTTAAGCTTTCAGAAATTGAATTAATAGAGTGCTTTAATTCAACAAAATCACCCAAATATTCACGGTCTATAGAAACAGTAAGCTCTTTTCCTGAGAGTTTTTTCAATGCACTTGAAATTTCTTCAATATAACCTTTTATAGTTTTGCTGCTTAAAGTTAAGCTGTTGCTTATTTTTTCAAAGTTTACATACAAGTCCTCTGTGCCTGATGTTGGCTTTTCTGGTGCATACGTTAAGTCAAGATTGCCGTTTGCCAAACGCTCAAGCTGTTGAACAAGCTTGTCAATTTCTTTGTCTTGGTAAAGAGAGCGTGTTGTAGCCGCAGCACGCTGTGCATTATGTATTTCTGACAAATCAACAACGTACTCCAAAGCACCAACAACTACACCTTTGTCGTCTTTAATTGGTATGCCTGTATATTCAATGTCCAAAACTTTGCCACCAATTTTTGCTTGTGTCGTTGCCTTTTCAATAAATCCGCTGTTCATACATTTTTTAACGGCACAGCTTGAGGTGTTGCAGTCATTTGTATTAAATAAAGTGCTACAACTTACGCCTAAAATTTGTTTTTTATCTTTTTCCAGCAAACTTTGTACTGCTGTGTTGCAATAATTAATTTTTAAGTTTTTATCAACAGTAATAATCGGCAAAGCCAAATTGTCAATGTAGTTTACAAGCGAACCTACAATGCTGTTAGCGCCAGTCATTACATCTTTAAAGCAGCCGTTTAGCCCGTCGCCTTTTGCTCTATCGTTTATTTTGCCGTAAACAACAGAAGAACGCAAAGTATCAAACTCGTTTACTAGCACAGATATAGTTTTAATAATGTCATAGTAGGCGTCTACAAGCTGGCCAATTTCTGAGTTTGACGGCTTTAATTCAAGCTCTGTGCTAATGTTTCCCATAGAAAGGTTTTTAATTGCTTTGCTTACGCTTGTAATTGGTTTAACAACTTTTCTTCTATTAAAAATTACTACAAACGTTTGTATTGCAATAAGTATAACAATGTTTCCAACAAACATAAATGTTAAGAAATTGTTTTTAGATTCTTCATCTCCAACAAGCGAATATGCTCTTTCTTCTAACTGCGTTTGAAATGAATCTGTCAAGGCGGTAATTTGGTCTTTCACTTGCTGGTACTCATCACCATAAACAGCATGGCGAGCTGCTTCAAAATTTTTAGCTTCAACTTGCTTCATTGCTTCTTGTTCTAGCGGAATTAAACTGTCGGACAACGCTTTAACTTGCTCGACAATGTCTTCTTCCTCTGCCGAAAGCCCTATAGCTTTCATTTTTTCAACAGCGTCAGACCTATTGTTAAGCACGTTTACTTCGTTCCAGTAGTTGTCGTAGTGCCGTTTCACCCCAAACTGTGAATATGCCCTAACCTCGTTTGTTAAATAGTTTGAAGTTTCAATAAGCCTTTTAGCTTGGTTTATAAGCTCAAACCTATCTTCTTCAAGTTTAACTACCTTTTTGTGTGAACTTAAAACAAAAAATAAAGACACTAACAGCATGGCTATGTTGATAAAAACAAGTGCAGTCGTAATTGCATTTATGCGTGATAGCTTCATACTTTGCTGCAAAAGCAGCTTCACCCCCCATGTTAATAGTCTATAACAATAATTATATAGATTCAGCCAAATAAGTCAATATATAGCAATTTCAGTTTTTAAAGATATTGGCAGAGGTGGAAGTAATTTTTACATTAGACCTCTTGCGAAATTATAAACGCCGCCTTTACGGTAAATTCGACATTTTTTATTCCGCAAGAAGTCTATTTCAAATTGCTGTAATGTTTTACGTTATAAACTACAGAGTCAAAGTATTTAATTTCATCTATGTCGTGACTTACCAAAACAACAGCTTGCCTTTTTGAGCAAGCTTTAATCAACTTCATAATGTTAAGCTTCAGCTCATCGTCAAGCCCAGAAAAAGGCTCGTCAAGTATGAGAAGCTGGCTTTCCACAGCCAAAGCCCGTGCAATTGCAACTCTGCGTTTCATTCCTCCGCTTAGCTCGCTTACTTTCTTGTTTTCACTTCCTGATAGAAACACTTGTTTTAGTAAACTAAAGGCTTTGTCCTTGTTCCTTTTTTTCATTACAAGCAAAACATTTTCCAAGGCAGTTGCCCATTCCAAAAGCCTGTCTTCTTGAAAAACAGCAGACACCTTTTTACCTGCAAGCCCTTCCACAGTACCGCTGTCTGGTGACGTAAGCCCCAAAAGCATTTTTAAAATAGTCGTTTTTCCACTTCCAGACTGCCCAAAAAAAGCCGTTACACCAGTGCCTTTAATTTCTGCTGAAAAATTTTTCAGTGCAAATGTGTTGTCATAACTTTTTGTAACATTATTTAAAAAAACGCTCATGTACTCACACTCACCGCTTTAAATTGTATACTTTCAAAACCTTTGCCAAAAAAAACTCCATAGCAACACTTAACAAAACAATGACGATAGTCCAAGCAAACAAGTCTGCCGTTTCTAAGTAAACCTTTGCATTGTAAAGGTTTATACCTATAGAATTGTTCGGAAGACCAATAACTTCTGCCGCAACGCCCGACTTCCACGCAAGCCCAAAAGAAACCGACACCGCCGAAATAAAATGTGGCATAATTTGCGGCACGTAAATTTTAACAATTAAACTGTACTTTTTAACTTTAAAAACTTGCGCCATTTCTAAAAGAAGTTTGTCTACAGACTTTACTCCTTCATAAATGCTGAAATAAACTATGGGAAGCACCATTAAAAACGAAGCTAAAATTGATAAATATGCGCTTTTCACCCATACAAGAGCAATAATTGTAAAAGAAGCTACAGGAACTGCTTTAATAACAGAAATAAGTGGTGAAATAAAAAGATAAAAAGTACCAGAAGCGTTTGAAGCAACTGCTAAAAGAATGCCAGAAGCAGTAGCAATAATAAGACCAAGCATTATTTTGGCAAGCGAATTTAAAACTGTGCCCCAAAAATGCTTTACAAAAATTTTTTCAAGGAGAGCTGTTAAAACAACAGTTGGTGATGGCAAAAGTATAGCTGATGAAACAGCTATACTTATAAAATGCCATATTAAAACCCAAAAAGCTAAAATAAAAAGGTTTAAAAAAAGCCTGTTTTTATTATTACTTTTTATAGTAAAAATCTTCATTAGGAAGTTTACCCCCAACAGACTTAGGGTCGGCTGCAAAAAGCACGTTTAAGTAGCTTGAAATTGTACTTTTCATTTCGTCACCGTCCAAGAAAACGATGTTGCAGCGTGGAATTGCTTTTTTTGCAACAGCTTCTGGAACTATGTCAAACTTTGCCGAAAGTTTTGCTGTTTCATCTACATTTGAGTTTGCAAATTCAATTGACTTTTTATATTCGTCTAAAAAGCTGTCTACAGCTTCTTTTTTGCCTTCCACAACTTCGCTTCTAGCAATTATTACGCCTGTAATTAAGCTTTCGCCTTCGATAGCTTCCCATTCTGCGTTTAAGTCAAGAGCAATGCGAACGTCTGGGTTTTTGGTAATTGTCGTAGTTACAAAAGGCTCTGGCAAAACTGCAAGCTTAGAACTTCCTTCTGCCATTAAAGCCGCAAGCTCAGAATGTTCTGCCTTAAACTCGACAGTTACATCTTTTCCAACTTCCAAGCCGTTTTTGCTAAGAAGATAGTTTAATGTGTACTCCGGAGTAGAAGCTTTACCTGTCATTTCAACGGTTTTTCCTTTTAAGTCGGAAAAGCTTTCTATTTCGTTTCCGTTTTCAAGCAAGTATAAAACGCCTAGCGTGTTTACCGCAAGCACCTTTACTTTGCCTTCGGTTTTGTTGTACAAAACAGAAGCTAAGTTTGAAGGGACAGCCGCAACATCAATTTCACCTGTAGCAATTTTTGCAACAATTTCATCTGGAGAACCAGCAATGTTAAAGTTGTAGTTGTTTAAAGCTGTTTTGTCTTCGTTTTCCTGCATAAGCTTTAACGTGCCAAGCCCAGTTGGGCCTTTTAAAACAGTTACATTAAGCGTTTCCTTTTCTGTTTCATCTGTTACTTCTGTAGGCGTTTCTGAAACAGCAACTTCCTCAGAAGTTTCTGGCAATGTAATTGGTTTTGGCGACGACATTTCTATAGTAAAGTTTTCGCTTTGTGTTGATGTTTCGTTTGATGCCGCATTTCCTTGACACCCTGAAAGCATTAACATTAGTGCTGCTGCACCTAAAGCAAATTTAATTATTGAACGTTTTTTCATTAACTATCCCCCAAAATTTGTAAAAAATTTCATGTTACGCAGCAGCAGGCATAACGTACCTAAACATAAAAATAATATGGAAGGCACTTCCTCCTAAAACAAACAAGTGGAAAACCTCGTGAAAACCAAACCACTTAAAGTTAAACTTAGGCCACTTAAAAGCATAAATTGCAGCACCCAAAGAGTACGTAACGCCGCCAAGAACAAGCATAATTATTCCAGCAAGTGGAATAGAATTTACCAAAGGAACAAACGCAACAATTATTAGCCAGCCCATGCCAACATAAATTGAAGCAGTAAGCCCACGTGGTGCGTCTATCCAAACAGCTTTTAAAATAATTCCAAAAAGAGCTACGCCCCAAACTAAAGACAAAATTGTATAGCCCCAAACTCCCCTTAAAGGTACAAGGCAAACTGGAGTGTACGTTCCAGCTATAAGCACAAAAATCATCATGTGGTCGATACGCCGCAAAATGCGTGTCGCTTTTTCCGAAATTGGTAGCATATGGTAAATTGTACTTGCTGAGTACAGCAAAAATAACGCTGCTCCAAAAATTGAAAACGAAACAACGTGCCAAATAGTAGCGTTTTTAACAGCAAGGTAAATTAGCATTACTGTAATTGGAATAGCTGCGATAACTCCAACCATATGTGTAAGTGCAGATACAGGGTCTTTAATTTTAATAGTAAACACCTCTTTCTAAATAATAAATACGAATAAAACCCAAATTTGCCAAAAAAATAATTTGCAATTATTATTACGCAATATTATAATTTTAAGCGAAATAAATTTGAATTTTTAGCCTTAATACATATAGCAATTCCAGTAAATAATGGCGGAAGCACCATTATGTTGCAAACCCAGAAATGCAGAGTATAATGAAGCTGATACCAATTATTTACAGAATAGTTATAATTATTTATAACTACAATTATATACTATGTTTTATTTGTTCGCAACACAAAAGAAAATTGGACGATTACAAGTTTTTATTTTTTATAAAATATATTGCCCACATATATTTGACATAATTGTTTCATTTTATTATACTTATAAAGGTATAAATATAAAAGTATTTAGTGAAACCTATTTTTAAACTCAAGCTTGGGTTTAAGAGTAAGTTTAGTTGTTTGAATTTCTTATAAACATATAAACAGTATGAACGTTGGAGTTTTAAACTAGGGGGATACATTATGAAAAAAGGTTTGGCGAATAAATCAATTCATAAATATTCAATTTTTATAGTTTTTATTGTTTTATTTGCTGCCATATATGTAGCTTACATAATTGACGTTGAAAAAAACCTTTTTCGAGAAGCTGAAATAAAAATATCAGAAGAAACTGAAGATATTGCAAACATTTTTGGGATTGAATTAATGTCGAGCCTTGAAGAAGTTGTTTCAATTTCCTATTCGTTGTCCGAAAAAGCTTTGTATAAAAATGAAGTTATTGAATTTTTAAAGTTTTACTCCGACAAAAATAATTATCTTAGGTTTTCTTATTATGACTTAGAAGGCAACCTTACAGGAACGGACAACGTTACAGGAAACATATCTGACACATATTCCTTCAAAAGAAATTTGGAGGGCTTTCCTGCCATTTCAAAACCTACAACTGACACAGCTGGCGAACATAGGGTAATTGTTTTTTCTGCCCCCGTTCCGCTTAACGGCAAAATGGAGTATGGCATTTCAGGCGCACGTTACCTTGATTCGGTTGTTTACAACTTGAGCCGTGACTTTTTCTACGGCAACGGGTATTCCTTTATTACAGACGGCAACGGTGAAGTTTTAGTTGCTCCAAGCAACACTGATTTTGATGAAACAATAAATAATTATGTACAGTACGTAGAGGCCGAAAGTAATAATGCAAAGCTTTCAGCTACGCTTATTGACGACATGAAAAAAGGAAATAGCGGTGCGATTAATTACAGCATAAATAAAAGCAAAAAAATAGTAAGCTATGCTCCAATTAAAGGTGTAAACGATTGGTATGTTTTTTGTGTAATACCCGACTACAGGTCTACAGATATTCAAAGGAAAATTGTGTTTAACTTGTTCGGCATGTTTACGCTTGGCGTTGTTTCCTTGCTTGTAATTTTTGGGTACATTTTTTCATTGAACAAAAAAGCAACAGAACGCCTTGAAGTTATGGCGTACACCGACTCGTTGACAGGCAAACGCAACTTAAACAAGTTTAAAATGGAAGCCAATGAAATTATTAAAAGTGGTTTTTCGCAAAAAAGCCTTGCTCTTGTTGCTCTTGACATAAACAATTTTAAAATTGTAAATGAGCTTTTTGGCTTTGACGTTGGTGACAAAGTTTTAATCGAAGTGGCAAACGCTTTGGAAGACAGCATGAATGAAGACGAAATTTTTGCAAGAATTGCAAACGACGACTTTGTGTTTTTATCACGCTTTAAAGACTCAGACGAACTTAGCAGCAGGGGTTACATGCTTCAATACCTTTTGCAGGAGGAGCAAAAGCTGCTTTTGCCAAACCACAAGCTAAGCTTTAACATTGGCATTTATAAATTAGAAGAACAAGTTGACATAATGCTTGCTCTTGAAAAAGCAGGTATGGCTGTGCAGCACGCACGGCAATTAAATTCAAAAGTGCCTGTTTTTTACGATGATAGTATGCGTGAAAAGGCTTTACTTGTAAGCGAAATTGAAAACTCAATGATTGAAGCACTGCAAAACAAAGAGTTTGTTGTGTACCTTCAACCTAAGTTTAATTTAGCTAAGGGCATTGTTGAAGGAGCAGAAGCTTTAATTCGTTGGAATCACCCGGAAAAAGGGCTTATTTCTCCGATGGAGTTTATTCCGCTTTTTGAAAAAAATGGGTTTATCATTCACATAGACTTGTTTGTTTTAGAGGAAGTTTGTAAGCTTCAACGTAAGTTTATTGACGAAGGAAAGCAGCTTATTCCAATTTCTATAAACCAGTCTAAAGTTTTGATAAACTGCAATGACTACATTGACACAGTTATAGAAATTGTTCAAAGGTATGAAGTGCCCGCGCACTTAATTGAACTTGAATTAACTGAGACTGTTGTTCATGACAACATAAAAATGCTTAAAGGCGTTACTAGCAAGCTGCAAGACCAAGGGTTTTTAATTTCGATTGACGACTTTGGAACAGGGTATTCTTCACTTAACTTGCTTAAAGAGCTTAACGTTGACGTTTTAAAAATTGACCAAGAGTTTTTGTCTAACTTTGAGGTTGACCAAAGAAGCCACACTGTTCTTGAAGGAATAATTAAGCTTGCGAAAGAGCTTGAAATTCTTGTCGTTACAGAAGGCGTTGAAACATCTTTGCAAGCCGACCTTTTGAAGCTTTTAAACTGTGATATGGCACAAGGCTACCTGTATGCAAAGCCTATGAGCATTTCGGAGTTTGAAAAATATCTTGATGAACAAAGAAGATAATAAATTATTAAAAAATAAGGGGACGTTTAAACTAGGGTCTATCCGACAAATAAAATTTGCACAAAATCGGCAGTTTTTCCGCCTGACTTCGTTAGAATTTCTTGTCTAACTTCTAGTTATGCCTGCGAAATTCTGCCTCGTCAGACAAAAAAACTGCTCGATTTGTGCAAAACTTATAATTATCGGATACACCCTAATAGTTTAACTGTCCCCTTTAAAAATTTCACTTGCGAATTCCCAAAATGCCTTTAAAAATAACGCTAATAAACTTGGGCATTTTATAAACTTTAAACTTCATAATTGCACCCCCAAAAATTTAACACATGTACAACATCCAAAAACCAATAACAACCAAAAGTGCAGCCAGCAAAAAACCCCAACCTGGTATAATTAAAACTACCAACATTCCGCAGCCCATGGACATGAAAACTATTCCAAAAATACGCTTCATAATATACATATGCAGCACTCCCTTTAATAGACCTTGCAAAGACTCTATTCTAAGCAGAGCTTGATTTTAAAAATACAAGCTCTTATGTAAGCTGGGGGCTGGTTATATTATATTTTACTCAAAATAATTGAAAGGGTTACAAAAATTAAAAAAGGAGAGGAAAACCTTTTTCATCAGGTTTTCCCCTCCTCCCTATATATTTAAAAGCCCACCACTTATAAGTTATAAGCGGAACTGCTATGGCTTATAGAGAACCTCTAGCTTCTTTCCAGTCAACAAAAAGGTTGTAACTTTCTGTATTAAAGCGCAGCACGCAATAATTAGGGTCGTCTGGGCCGCTAAAATGGTTTATTAAACCTTCATACCACATTTCAATTTTTGTTACAGGGTCTGTCAAAACTTCAATTGTGCCTTTTAGCGTAATGTTGTATTCTGGCGAATTAAAGCATACGCTTGCAAGGTTGCACTTTTCAATTCGTTCTGTTTTATAACTAAATCCTGTGCAAAAAGTAATGCTTTTTATGCCGTCTGCCTTTGATGCAGTAATCGTTGAAACTGTGGGGCAACCGTCAAGGTCAATTAAACCTAAAGCACAATACCCACCCTCACCTAAATTATTATTAATAATTTCGCTTGCTCTTGCAATAATTTCTTCGTGCATTTTGTTTTCTCCTTTAAGCCCTGTATTTTAAATACTATTATATTCGTTTTAATTCAGATTGTCAACAACTTTTTCGTTATTAAAAAGCAAAAAAATATAACCCCTCTTACCGTTTGCAAATTGCCCTCCGTTCCTTTTCTGTTAAAGCATCAAAACCATTAAGCTCTACGTTCATCTCTGTTAAATGCTTCCAAAACCTTTTTGGCATATGGTTCATTCTGCATTTTGGGTTAATGCGTTCTTTTATTGCGATAGCGTCGTAGTACCCAGCCCAAAGCTTGCGGAAAAACATTTCGTTTTCTTCTACAGGCGGAAGCTCTAAGCTTTCCATTGAAACAAGCATAGTTCGCCCACTTGCATGAACTATTGCCACTTTGAACTTTTTGTCGTAAATTAAAAACTGCTCATCGGGAAAACGTGACGAAAAGTGTTCTTCGATAAGCGGAAGAACAAAGTGCTTTGGCTCGACTACTGAAATTAATGCGCCGTTAAATTCCGAAAACCTTACAAATTCTATTATACGGTGTTTTTCAAACATAACAGCTTTGCTCATGTTGTGAACTTCTGAAACAATTTCGTTTCCTAACATGTAAAAAACTTTTGCGCCTACATTGTACCCAAGGCAAATAAAACGGTAAAGCACATCTGCTTTGTCGTCACGGTCAATTAAAAACGCTGTTTCTGTAAGCTCTTTTGCTTCCTTGCCCATTTTTTTTGACAACGACTTGTAAACTCTGTCTGCCTTTGCTTGCTCTGTTACAATGTCCTTTGTGTCAAACAAAAAAAGCTCGTTGCTTTCGGCTGAAACAATTTTAATTGGCGTTTCACGGAAGGTGTAGCTTTCAAAAACACAGCACAAAAGCCCCTCATAGCTTCCGTCATAAACGTACACTACGTTTCTTTCCTCTAGCATTTTATCACCTAACTTCCAGCAAGTTATTAGTTTGAAGCAAATTCACATCTGTGTCAAAAAGTGAAAGCTGTTGTGCTTGGTTTACTGCGCTTAGACCACTTTCTGAAACAAGCGCCCTAAATGCGCCGCCTTTTGTAATTTTAAGCCCGTCCATAAGCTTGCCGTTGCACAAAATGAAATATTGCGCTCTTTTTAGAACTACGCCAATTTTTTTAAGCCCATTATAATCAAGCGTACCTGTGCGCCGTGCCACAACTATGCGCTGTGCGCTTTTTACACCAATACCCGGCACACGAAGAAGCATTTCATACGGTGCTTTGTTTACCTCAATTGGGAAAAGCTCCATGTGGTTTATAGCCCAATTGCATTTTGGGTCTAGCACTGGGTTAAAGTTTTGGTTTTGCTCGTCCAAAATTTCGTTTGCGTCAAAGCCGTAAAACCTTAAAAGCCAGTCGGCTTGGTAAAGCCTGTGTTCACGCAAAAGCGGCGGCTTTGTGTCTATTGCCGGAAGAAGCTTGTCGTCTTGCAAAGCAATGTATGCCGAAAAGAAAACCCTTTTTAAGCTGTATTTTTTGTACAAACCCTGAGTTAGCCTTAAAATTTGATAGTCTGTGTCTGGTGTTGCGCCAACTATCATTTGGGTGCTTTGCCCAGCAGGAACAAACTGCGGTGCGTGCTTGTACTGTACAATTTCTGCCTTGTTTTCTTGTATACCTGTTTTTATTAGGCTCATTGGGCGCAAAATTACGTCCTTTGGTTTTTGTGGTGCAAGCAGGTTTAAGCTTTTTTCTGAAGGAAGCTCTATGTTTACGCTCATGCGGTCGGTTAAAAGCCCGAGACGTTGCGTAAGCTTGTCGTCTGCCCCTGGAATTGCTTTTACATGAATGTAGCCTAAAAAGTTGTACTCGTTTCTTAAAATTTCGAGTGCGCTTATAAGCTGTTCGCAAGTGTAGTCTGCGTTTTTGACTACGCCAGAGCTTAAAAAAAGCCCTTCAATGTAGTTTCTTCTATAAAAGTTTATTGTAAGGTCCGCAACTTCTCGTGGGGTAAACGTTGCACGTTTTGTGTCGTTTGTTCTGCGGTTGAAGCAATACTTACAGTCGTACACACAGGCGTTGCTCATTAAAACTTTAAGCAGTGAAATGCACCGCCCATCGGCAGAAAACGAGTGACAGATGCCGGCTTTGGCTGCGCTACCTATGCTTCCTGCTTTGCCTGCTCTGTCTACACCGCTTGATGTGCAAGCTACGTCATACTTTGCGGCGTCCGCTAGTATTGTAAGTTTTTCGTACATGTCCATTTTTGTCACCTCCTTTTTGTGGGCATAGGGACATTAATGGCTTAAAGATAAGACCTTGGGGGCTCTGCCCCCAAACCCCTGCAAGGGTTTCACCCTTGACCCATTTTTTATTATAATACAAGAAAAAAATTGTTTTGTATATAGTAATTCTTAATTCCTATTATTACCAGTTGTCAACGTACCATGAACCGAAAATCACAGACGGCAATGAAAATAAAAGCCGTGGTTA
>CAZBLK010000009.1:0-106653 GCA_964492715.1 uncultured Defluviitaleaceae bacterium
CTCATTTTTTTATTATACCATATTTTGTTACTGTTTGCTATAAAAATTACTATAAAAGCGTCATTTTCCTTCAAATAAAAAGTAGGAAATGACGCTTTTAAAAAACGGGTCAAGGGTGAAACCCTTGCGGGGGTTTGGGGGCAGAGCCCCCAAGGTTTTAATCTTTTAGGTTGTATTCTTTAAAATGTACGTCAATCCACCAACTCATGCAAGCTTTTAAACTCATACCCCATCTCACGGTACTTTTGTATCAACTCATCTAATATTTCAGAGTTTGTTTTAGAAGTGTTATGCAAAAGCAAAACAGCACCTGGGTGAACACGAGGAATAAGCTTTGAAAAGGCCGCTTCTTTTGAAGGTTGCTTGTTTACGTCCCAGTCGGCGTAAGCAACGCTCCAAAAAATTGTTTTGTACCCCAAATTTTTAGCCATTTGCATGTTTGCTTCGCTATATTTTCCGTGGGGCGGCCTGTAATACTTTGGCATGTCTGTACCTGTTGCAGTTTTAAAAACTTCCTCTGCACTTTGCAACTCCTTTAAAAAAGTTTCTTCGGTGCTAATTTTAGACATGTCTGGGTGGCGCATTGTGTGGTTTGCTACTATGTGTCCTTCGTCTATCATTCTTTTAACCAGCTCTTGATTGTCACGAATATACGTCCCAACCAAAAAGAAAGCTGCAGGCACGTTGTTCTTTTTCAATGTGTCAAGAATTGGCGGAGTGCAGCCGTTTTCATACCCAGCATCAAAAGTTAAATAAATTACTTTTTCGTTTGGGTCGCCAGCATAGTAGGCATCATATTTTTTCAAAAATTCTTGAGACTCGTTCCCTTGTGGTGTTTCGCCAAGTTTTGGGTAGCCAAGCCCCCAGTTTCCAGGAACAGCTTTTGCTGTAAGCGAAAAGGAAAATGAAATTATTGCTATAACTAAAAAATTAACAAGCGAGTGTATGTTAATTCGATTGTACATAAAATACCTCCATTAAATTTATAATTATAGTAGGTAGACTATGCAGTATTAATTTACTTAAACATGTGGTTTGAAGGTAAAAATGTAATGAATTTACAGTTTAATTATTATTGGAAAATTCAAGTTGCAAAGACTCAAGTTGATATAGTTATATAAAAACTCAAATTGCTATATAAACTATTATTCTCTCACATGCATATAATGATAAGATATGAAAATTAAAGGCGGTGGACTGCTTTTTACCTAAGGGATGTTTTGAAAATCCACTAATAGCTATTTTTGAAATAGACCCTAAACACCTTGTAGTTTACTTACATATTGTAGCAATTTCTACTTTAAAAAACAAAATTGCTACATTACATGGTTTAAAGCGTTCCAAGCTTAAAAAGGGGGAATTTATTTGCTAAAAACAATGCAAAACTCTGAAGAAAATGTTATAAACCCCAAAATTGAGGAGCCGCTTGCAGAAGTTGATAAAATTCCTGTTAACGAACTAAATGGCAGCGAACTTGGAGTAGGATTTGATGAGGACGAAAAGCAGTGGGAAGTTATTATAAAGTACAGTGGCGACATAAAGTACATTGAATATGAACTTGGTGTTAAAATAGAAATTTTAAGCCCAAACTATGCAATTGTTACTTTGGAGCCAAGCAAAATTAACTTGCTTGGTAAGTACCCAGAAGTAGAATATATGGAGCAACCGAAAAACTTGGGTATAATGTTAAGCCGAAGTATGGTTAGCTCGTGCATATATAGTGTTCAAAATTTACCACAAGGCGGCTTAAAAGGAAAAGGGGTAATAGTTGCAATAATTGACTCGGGAATAGACTACAGACACCCCGACTTTATAAATGAAGATGGAACAACAAGAATTTTGTCAATGTGGGACCAGTCGAACAGCAGCGGAACACCGCCGCAAGGTTTTACACAAGGCTCTGTGTACAGCAGTGAGGAAATAAACAAAGCTATTTCAATGGGGGAACGAGGCTTTGAAATTGTTCCAGAAGAAGACACAATTGGGCATGGAACAGCAGTAGCAGGCATAGCTGCAGGCAACGGACGTGGCAGCAAAGAAGAACTTGTAGGGGCAGCGCCTGAAGCTTCCATTGTTGTAGTAAAGCTTGGAAGAAAAGGGCAGGAATCCTTTGCTAGAACAACAGAAATTATGCGTGCGCTAAAGTTTTGCGTTGACACAGCACTAAATGCTAAAATGCCGATTTCAATAAACATAAGCTACGGAACAAACGACGGAGCGCATGACGGAAAATCAATTTTTGAAACATATATAAACGAAATTGCACAAATGTGGAAAACAGTAATTGTTGTTGCAGCAGGAAATGAAGGCGGAGCAGGGCATCATTTTAGGGACAAAGTCAACACAGGTCAAACGATTGATGTAGAATTTACAGTTGTAAATAGTTTAAGCTCGCTTTATGTAGTTTGCTGGAAAAACTTTGTTGACATTTTTAACTTTGAAGTAATTGCGCCAAACGGAATGTCAACAGGTGTTGTAACATCTGCAGAAAGGCTGAGAAGATTTGTGCTTGGAAACACAATTTTGTATATTATTCATGGACAGCCAAACTATTACAACGGGCAGCAAGAAGTTTATTTTCAATTTTTACACAAGTTCGACTATGTTGATGCTGGAGTTTGGACAATTAAAGTAACTGGCGTTTCGGTTGTTTCTGGCGAGTTTGACATGTGGCTTCCTATAACAGAGGCTGTAACGAGGGAAACAGCTTTTCTTCGCCCAAACGCAGACACTACTCTTACAATTCCTTCTACAACTGACGAGGTTATAACCGTTGGTGGGTACAGCGACGAATTAAACAGCATTTCCGACTTTTCGGGAAGGGGCTACACATGGTATTACAACGTTGTAAAGCCAGACATAGTTGCGCCTTCTTCAGACATAAAAACATCTGCACCTGGCGGAGGGTACGACACGTTTGCAGGAACAAGCTTTGCAGCACCGCATGTTACAGGGGGTGCTGCCCTTTTAATGGAATGGGGTATTGTGAAAAACAACAATCCTTACCTTTATGGCCAGCGGCTAAAGGCATACCTACAGCTTGGGGCAATCCGTGACAAGGCAATACCTTATCCAAACAAAGAATGGGGCTATGGCAAGCTATGTGTAAAAAACAGCCTTGACTATTTAAAGCAATTTAACTTATTAGAAAGGGCGGAATTGACAGCAATGGCAAATAATACAAACAATATTGAAGGTAGTTTTAAATTTGAAGAAACAAAAGAAATTGTCGAAAACAAAGCAGTTGAAGCAGCTCAATCCGATGCTTCTTTAGCAAAAGACATTTTGTCAGACAACTATGTTGATATAATTTTAGCTTATGCTCCATACATTTCAGATTTTGTAAATACAGTAGATTATATAAAGGGTTTAACGGTGCTTGACAACAGCTATGCCATTTTATATGTACGTTCAGATGCCCTCGATGAGTTTTATAAGACATTTAGTACAAGAATTATAAGTAACGAGGCAACAGTTTTAGGGCTAATGGACAAACAAGCACTCGATGCTTCTGGAATAACAATTGTTCAAAATAACCCAATTTTAAATTTAAGAGGAAGCGGCACACTTATAGCAATCATCGATACAGGAATAGACTATAGAAACCCTTCGTTTATATATGAAGACGGCAGAAGTAAAATTCAATACTTATGGGACCAATCCATTCAAACAAAAATACCTAGTGACTTTTTGTTCGGAACAGAGTATACAAATGCACAAATAAATGAGGCATTAAGTTCTGACAACCCATTAACAGTAGTTCCTCATAAAGATGATGTAGGGCACGGAACTTTTTTGGCTTCTGTTGCGGCAGGGCGTGAATACGAGGGAAACTTGGGAGCTGCACCCGACGCAGACTTAATTATTGTAAAGCTTAAACCTGCAAAAGCTTACAATAAATTTTTTTTCGGAATATCAAACAACATTACTGAAGCATATTTATCCTCTGACGTAATGCTTGCACTTGAATATGTAAGAAGAAGGGCTTCATTTCTTAAAAGGCCGGTGGCTATTTGCATTGGTTTAGGAACAAACAGCGGAGGGCATAATGACACTTCAATTCTTGAGCAATTTATAAATAGAATAGCAGCAAAGTCAGGTGCAGTTATTTGTATTGCAGCAGGAAATGAAAGCAATGTAAGGCGGCATGCAGAAGGAAAAATTGCAAAAACAGGTGATACCTTCGACTTTGAAATAAAATCGGGAACAAATGAAACTGGCTTTTCAGTATTCCTTACAAACAGTGCACCAGACCAAATTTCTGTTTCCTTAAAGTCGCCTACAGGTGAAGTTATAAACCGTTTGCCGCCTTTTCAAGATACATATAGGGTGGTCAACTTAATTTTAGAAAAGTCGGTAGTTACTGTGGGATATTTGTTCCCAGAAGTAAAAACAGGTACACAAATTACGTTTATTCAAATAAAAGACCCAACTCCAGGTATTTGGACAGTTACAGCACATGGCGACGAAATTTTAAACGGAGTTGTTAATGCGTGGCTACCGATTTATCAGTTTGCAAAGCCAGACACATATTTTCTTGCTTCTAGCCCAAACTTTACAGTAACAATTCCAGGGACTGCATCAAACGCTATATGCTGCGGCGCATACAACAGCTTAGATGGAAGCATTTTTGTTTCTTCATCTCGTGGGGACGGAGGGGCAATTGAAAATTTGCCTGATTTAGTTGCACCGGGTGTAAATGTTGGCGGAATTTTTCCAACAGGGTTCGGCACTATGAACGGAACAAGTGTTGCTACGGCTATTACGGCAGGTGCGTGTGCGCTTATTCTTGAATGGGGTATTATAAAGGGCAACAAACCGTCAATAAACACTTCTACCGCAAAAAACTATTTAATACGTGGAGCAAGGCGAAAGCGAAACATTACTTACCCAAACAATATTTGGGGGTTTGGCGAACTTGATTTGTATAATACATTTCAACAAATAAAATAGATTATATGGGGTATACAACTTTTATATAGTCTGTTTTAAAAATAGCTTTTAGTGGATTTTTAAAACAGCCCCTAGTATGCCCCATATTTTTTTTGTTCAATTTTTGCACTAAAATTACAAAGACTTTGTACAATTGTGCAAATGAGCTATTGAATGTACTTGCAAAATATGTTATATTAATCTTAATTATCCTTCTGGAGGTTTTTTTACAAATGAATTGGATTGAAGCAAAACTATACACAACTTCCGAAGGAACGGAAGCAGTAGCTGCAATGCTTATGGAATGTGGCATAAACGGCATACAAATTGAAGACTTTGATGAATTTAAACACTTTATAGAAACAAACAAAGAGCATTGGGACTATGTTGACGACGAGCTTTTTAAAAACAAAAGCGAAGAAGTTTGCGTTACTTCATATATTCCTGAAAATGAATATTTAAGCGACACAATTAAAAGCATTGAAACGGCAATTTTACAGCTTAAAAATGCTGAAACAGGGCTTGCGCTTGGCACACTTAAGCTTGAACTTAAAAATGTTAATGACGAAAGCTGGCTAAACGCTTGGAAGCAATATTACAAGCCATTTCCAGTTGGTAAAAGCCTTGTTGTGCGCCCCGAGTGGGAGCAGTACGAAAACAAGGAAGACAAGCTTGTTATAAGCATGAACCCTGCGCACGTTTTTGGAACAGGGCTTCACCAAACAACAAAGCTTTGTATGGAACAGCTTGAAACACACGTTAAAAGCGGAAACACCGTGCTAGACTTGGGCTGTGGTAGCGGCATTTTGTCTATTACGTCGCTGCTTTTAGGTGCAGAAAAAGCATTTGCTGTTGACATTGACCCAGAAGCTATTAAGGTGGCATATGGGAATGCTTCGCTTAATAACATTGATAAAGAGCAGTACACGGTTGTGTCTGGAAACGTGCTGGTTGACAGCTTGCTTCGAGAAACAATTTGTCTAAACAAGTACGACATTGTTGTGGCAAACATTGTTGCTGACGTAGTAATTGCACTTTCAAACATTGTTACTAGCTGTATTAAACAAAATGGTATTTTCATTACATCAGGCATTATAAAAGAGCGGCTTCAAGATGTTTATGACGCTCTTTCTGAAAACAGTTTTGAAGTTGTTGACACTTTTTACATGGACGACTGGGTTTGTGTCGTTTCGTGCTTTAAATAAGGATTATTATGCCAAAGTTTTTTATTACAAGCGACGAGCTTAACAAAGAAATTTCGGAAAACAAAATATGTTTAACAGGTGAAAATGCAAAGCATGTTTCTGTGCTTAGGCTAAAAGCTGGTGACGAAATAACTGTGTGCGATGGAAGTGGGATAGACTACTTCTGCCAAATCGACGACATTTTAAAAACGCATGTTACGCTTACAGTTGTAAAAAGCCAGCCGTGTGAAGCCGAGCCGGAAATAAAAATCACTCTGTTTCAGGCACTGCCAAAAGGCGACAAAATGGAATTGATAATTCAAAAGTGTGTAGAGCTTGGCGTTTATGAAATTGTACCTGTTCAAACTGAAAACACCGTTGTTAAGCTAAAGGATAAAAAAAGCATTGACTCTAAAACGGCAAGGTTTAGGAAAATTTCGGAAGCGGCGGCAAAGCAGTCGGAGCGAGGGATAATTCCTTTTGTTCACGAGCCTGTTTCGTTTTCGCAAGCTTTGAAAATGATGAAATCGCTAGACAAGGCATATTTAGCTTTTGAACGTGAGCCTAGCGAAAGCCAAAAAAAACTTTTTGGCATAAGCGGAAAGTCGATTGGGGTGTTTGTTGGGCCAGAGGGTGGCTTTACTCCCAGTGAGGTTAGTGAGTGCATAAAAGAAGGTGTAGAGCCCGTGTCTTTGGGTAAAAGAATTTTACGCACAGAAACAGCCGCCTTTACAGCAATTATTGTTTTGTTATTTGTTGCGGAAGCAATGTAATTTTATATAGGTACAAAGTAGAGCAAATAAGATTACGGAGGGTGTTTATGGAAAAAATTAAAGTTTTTATAGCAGACGATTCACCTGTGGCACGAACTATGTTAAAAAACGTTTTAAGCACTTGCGAAGAAATGGAAGTTGTTGGAGAAGAAGCTACAGGTGAAGCGTGTGTAATTATGCTTGAAGAAGCAGAGCCAGACATTGTTTTGCTTGAAGTTGAAATTTCGGGCAGTATGTCTATTGATAACATTGTAAAAGAAATTAAAAATATAAACGAAAAAGTAAAGGTTGTTCTTTGCGCCGACCCTAAAAAAGACCATGACAAATTAATATCTGCTGTGAAATTTGGTGCGGACGACTTTATTACAAAGCCTTATAGAAAAGAAAACTTAATTCGTATTATACGCACGCTATGCAGCAAATGAGAAACGTTTATTTTGACAACAGCGCAACAACAAAGCCTTCCGAAGCGGTTTTTGAAATTGTGCAAAGCACACTTTTAAGCCAATTCGGAAACCCTGCTTCGCTTCACAGCTTGGGTTTGCAGGCCGAAAACAGTATTATTGAAGCCAAAAACACACTCTGTTCTTACATAGGCTCGGCAATGAACGAGGTTACGTTTACGTCTGGCGGAACAGAGTCGAACAATTTGGCTGTTTTTGGCGTTGCCGAAGCGTATAAAAGAAGCGGACGTTGTATAATTACAACTAAAGCGGAACACCCTTCTGTTTTAGAACCTTGCAAACGGCTTGAAGAACTTGGCTTTAACGTGACATATTTAAACGTTGATGAAAAAGGATATGTAAACATTGATGAATTGGAAAATGCTTTAAATGATGAAACAACTCTTGTTTCAATTCAGCATGTAAACAGCGAAACTGGTACAATTCAACCAGTTGAAAAAATTGCTGATTTAATAAAACAAAAAAATAAAAAAACTATGTTTCATGTTGACGGCGTGCAAGCTTTTGGTAAAATACCAGTAAGCCTAAAAAAAATTGACTTATACAGTGCAAGCTCGCACAAAGTACATGGTTTAAAAGGATTTGGGCTTTTGTATGTAAAAAAGGGAACAAAGCTTTGCCCACTTTTTTACGGCGGAAACCAGCAGGAAGGAACACGCTCTGGAACAGAAAACACTTTAGGCGTATTAAGCTTTTCGGTAGCAGCCAGCGAGTGCTTTAATAATATAAAAGAAAACTACATGCATGTGTCAATTTTAAAGCAACGGCTTTTTGATGGAATAGTTAAGTCTGCTAAACAAAATGAAATTGTAGCAGTTGTAAACGGTGACTTTGAAAACGGAAGCGCATACATTTTAAACGTAAGCTTTTTGGGTATAAAAGGTGAA
This sequence comes from uncultured Defluviitaleaceae bacterium, assembly GCA_964492715.1. Taxonomy (GTDB): domain Bacteria; phylum Bacillota; class Clostridia; order Lachnospirales; family WRBF01; genus CAZBLK01. Next base: position 8,241 of record CAZBLK010000009.1, read on the forward strand.
GTGCTTTTGCGCTTTCTTGACAGCAAAGGAATTTACGTTTCTACAGGCAGTGCTTGCAGCGAGCGAAGGAAAAGCAGCGGCGTTTTAAAAAGCTATGGGCTTGATGAAAGCAGGGCACGCTCTGCGGTTAGGTTTAGCTTTTCACGGTATAATACAGTTGATGAAGTTGATTATTGTATAGAAATGCTTGAGCAAGGGCTTAAATATTTAAAGCTCTAAGAAAGGTAACATAATGAAAAATGTAATGCTAGTAAAATACGGCGAAATTGCTCTTAGGGGCAACAACCGCCATTTATATGAAAACCGTCTAATTAGCGCAATACGTAAAAATATAGACAAAGAAGGTTACTATGTAACAAAGGAGCAAGGGCGGCTTTTAATTGAAAACCGCTTGGGCGACTTTGATTATGAATATATTACCGAAAAGGTTAAGCCTGTTCTTGGGATTGTCGGCATTTGCCCTTGTATAATGACAAGTGAGCAAAGTGTTGAAACACTGCAAAAGCTTGGGCTTTTTTATATGCAAAGCTTGCAAAGCACGTCAAACGGCAAGAAGTTTACTTTTAAAGTTGAAACAAAGCGTGCAAACCAACATTACCCAACTCCTTCAAGGGAAGTTTCGGCTTTAGTTGGCGGTTACATTTTGGAGCATATGGAAAATGCAAAGGTAGATGTGCATACACCGCAAATTATTTTAAACATAGAGCTTAGAACAAACGCATACATTTTTGCAGATAGTATAAAAGGTTTAGGTGGGCTTCCTGTTGGTGCTTCGGGCAAAGGAATGCTTCTTCTTTCCGGTGGAATTGACAGCCCTGTGGCTGGGTTTATGCTTGCAAAACGTGGTGTAGAGCTTTGCGCTGTGTACTTTCATTCGCCGCCGTACACGTCTGAACGTGCATTAATAAAAGTTTGCGACCTTGCAAAAAGGCTTTCAAATTTTACCGGCGGAATTTCTTTGTATGTAGTAAACTTTACAGACGTTCAGCTTGCACTGTATAAGGGAGTTGCTGGGAAAAAGTTGACTATTCTTTTAAAACGTGCTATGCTAAAAATCGCAGAGCAATTGGCAACAAAAGAAAAATGCCAGTGTCTTATAACAGGCGACAGCGTTGGGCAAGTGGCAAGCCAAACTGTTGCTGCACTTTTGGCAGTAAATAGCGCAGCCTCTTTGCCTATTATCCGTCCGCTTTCTGGTATGGACAAAGGCGAAATTGTTGCAATTGCAAAGCAGCTTGATACGTTTGACATTAGCATAAGGCCGTTTGAAGATTGTTGCACAATTTTTGTTGACAAACACCCAGAAACAAAGCCACGGGCTGACATTATTGAAAAAATCGAAGCAAAAGTTGAAGGGTTAGATGATTTAATAAGTATTGCCATAAACAGCGCAGAAAAACGAGAGTTTTAATTGCTTTTTAATTTTTTGCAACACGGTTTGCAAAAGTAGGCAAAAAGTAGCCTGCTTTTTTTGCGTTTAATAATACATTAATCAGATAGGAATTATGATAATTTAATGCAGTATAAATTAGGTGATATAAGTAAAAATTAAGATAATATGTAGAGGTGAACCTATATGAACAAAATAAATATTAAACAATCTAAACGATTTTTATTATCAACAATACTGGTTATTGGATTATTGCTGGGGTCAGTTAATAGCACAGTAAATGTTGTGGCCCAAGACGATTGGCACAACCCAGCCCAAGGAAGAGTTGACCAAGTTTTTAAAAACCCAGAAGCACAAATTTCTGAAGATGGAATGGTAGAATATAGAAAATCAATTGAAAACACAGGAATGGACGAGTTTATAATTACGCTAGACGTAATTACAAAGAGCATTATAGAAAAAGGTGTAGGCGCATCTGTTGTTTTGGTAATGGATATTTCCGAAAGTATGGAAAGGGTTACACCTGAAGGAAGAACACTTTTGTCTTATTCAAAAGAAGCAGCAGCAAGGTTTGCAACCGAGTTTTTGAAGCAGGGGCATAAAGGAAATTTAATGGGGCTTGTGTCTTACGACAACATAGCTACTGACGAGATAAGCAGCCCTTATGTTCCAAACTCACCTTCATTTACTGACGATGCAAGTACATTTGTAAACGCAGTAAACAGCATGAGAACGTTTAACGGACAAACAAACATTCAAGCTGGTTTGTATAAAGCACGCAAAATTTTAGAAACTGATACATCAGACAACCCACAATATATAATTGTTTTTAGTGACGGTGCAGCAAACTACTCGTATCCTGCAACAAATGCAGAGCCTATAGGCGCAACGTTAATAACCCCGTACACGTCCCCTAAAGGCCAATATTTTGACATGACGTTTAAATTAACTGATTTTGATTATAGCAAAGAAACAACCATAAAAGGTTATAATGTAAACGGTTACACAGTTTCTGAACATTATATACCTACAATTTCTGAAGCAATAATTGCAAAGGAAATTTACGACATTGACGTTTATTCAGTGTTTTTTAGCAATCCAAACATACCAGAAAGTGAGTATTATGAAGGCGTGTTTGGAATGATGAATGTTGCAACAAGCGGACAGTATCACGAGTTAAACGACATTGCAGGGCTTTCCGACTTGTTTTATAAGCTTGAGCAAGACATTATAAACAAAACAAAGCTGTGGAAAGTTGTAGACCCTATGGGTGACTTTGTTTCGTTTGATGGTTTTCCACAAGCACAAACACCACCTGGCGTGTCATTTAACAACGCCACAAACACGCTTGTTTGGAACTTGCTAGACGCAAATGTAACACCACAGCTTACAGACGACGGCAGGTTTAAATATAGCCTTTCATACAAAATTGTGTTACAGTCAAATGACATGGGCTTTGAAAACGACAAGGCGTACCAAACAAATAAAACAACAACACTGGATTATTTGTTTAATCAAGCGGCTTCGCCGGACAATGAAAAAAAATCACTTGAGTTTGAAGTTCCAATTGTAAGAGGTGCTTCTACAAACGACAAGTTTTTGCAAGTTTTGCCAATTGATATGGTGGCTTATCAAGGTGGACAGTCGGTTTCTGGAAACAGCTTTCCACGGCCTTATTTCTCAATTAGAGATAGTTCAGGCGTGCCACTTACACAAGATGAACTTGATAAGCTTACTTTTTATATCGACGGAGTTCCGCATGTGCCGTATGAGCATGAATTTTTCATTTATGAATATCCGTTTAGAGCATATTTTGTGAATACAGAAACTGGCGAAGTACACAACGACCCAGCCGAGCAAATTCACACAGACGACATGGGGCTTTACACAATTCGGCTTTCAACAAGGGACATGAACGGACATGTTTATTATTCAACAGCGATGGACGACCAAAACAACATTTACGACTTTAGGTTTTACCAAAATTCAACTCTTGAAGTTCGTCCACAATACCTTGAAAAGCCAACTGTTTTTACAAATTATATAGAAGGCGCACCAAGTGATTTAACTAACTTAAATGAACCAACAGCTTTTGTAGAAGCAGGGACAAATTTTACAAACTCAGCAGGTATACCAGTTGAAACGCAACACTATAAGCCAGACATTCGTTTAATGGTGGACGCAGTAATGCCAGATGCAGAGCGAGGAATTTTGGCAGCTTTGGGGCAGCAGTTGCAGCTCAACGACTACAAGGTTTACATGTCATACTTAAACATGGTTAACCATGAAAACGGAAATATTATAGTAACGCCAAGCAAACCTGTAACTGTTTTTTACCCATATCCTGAAGGGGCAGACAAAAGCACACATTTTAAGGTGTTTCACTTTTACAAAATTAACCGAGGGATAAACAAGCCTTTAGAATTTGATTATGACGAGCTTACCCCTGCTATGTTTGAAAAAGGCATTGCTTTTACAGTTGACAGCTTTAGCCCATTTGTAATTATACATGAGCGTGAAAAATTTGTTGTTAAATTTGATTTAAATGGAGGAACAGGCAAAGCACCGACAAGCCAATACGACGACCAATTAGTTTTAGAAGGCAGCTATGTAACAAAACCTGAAAACCCAGCAAAGCAAGGCTACTCTTTTATGGGTTGGGAAGTAAGGGAAGGAAAAGTTGCAAAGCTTTGGAATTTTGAAAACGACAAAGTTTACACTAACATTACACTAATAGCAAGGTGGATTCATAACGGCAGCAACGAACCAGTTCCTCCAGTAAACGGCGGAACAAATGGCGGAACTATTGGCGGAGGAGCAGGCGGAAATGCTTCTGGAACAGGAACAAGCAGCGGAGTAACTATAAACACAGGAAACCCTCCAAAGCTGAACAAGCTTGACCATTTTGCTTTTATGGTTGGGTACCCAGATAATTCGTTTCAACCGTCTGGCAATATGACAAGAGCTGAAGCTTGTATGATGTTTGCAAAGCTAATGTTAAAACAGCCAATCATTCCAAAGCCTTTTGAGTCATCATTTACAGACGTTCCAGAAAGTGCATGGTACTCAAACGCCATAGGCTATTTACAGCTTACTGGCATAATTAAGGAAAAGGGAGACAAATTTAGACCTAACGCCCCAATTACAAGAGCCGAGTTTGCAGTGCTTGCGGCAGGCTTCGAGCGTTTAAGCGGAAGCTATGAGCCAGTTTTCAGAGATGTGCCAGAAAACCACTGGGCAGCACAAGAAATTCACCTTGCTTCCAAAAAAGGCTGGATTTCTGGGTACTCTGACAAAACATTCAGACCAGAGCAAAACATAACAAGAGCCGAAGTTGTAACGCTTGCAAACCGTATGCTAGAGCGCAAGGCTGACAAGGTGTTTGTAAGGAAAAACAAAGATATAGTAAGGCAGTTTAACGATTTGAACGAAGACCACTGGGCTTATTTTGAAATAATGGAAGCAACGAACGCACATTATTATTTAAGGAACAGTGATTTTTCGGAAACGTGGAATAGTATTTGGAAATAAATAGTAAAAAGGTTGTGTTAAAAGTTTTGACACAACCTTTTTTATGTTATAATATTATTTGGGTGTATTAGGCAAAAAATAGTTAAGGAAGTGAAAAATGAATTATACAAAGAAAGAAGCGGAATTTAAAAGTTCAAACGGAATTAACGATATAAAATATTATACATACACACCAAAGCAAGAAATTAAAGCAATAGTACAGCTTTCTCATGGTATGTGTGAGTATGTGGAAAGGTACGAGCATTTTGCAGCTTTTCTATGTGAAAATGGCGTTTTAGTTTGCGGAAATGACCATTTGGGACATGGAAGGTCGGTTTCTGATAAGTCGGGGCTTGGCTATTTTTCCAAAAAAGACGGATATAAGCATTTAAGCGAGGACGTGCATAAACTAACAAAAATAATAAAAAAGGAATATCCAAAAACGCCGTACTTTTTGTTTGGTCACAGCATGGGTTCATTTATTGCACGGGAATATTTGATGAAATATTCAAAAGGGCTTGCAGGTGCAATAATTTGCGGCACAAGCGGCGGCGTTCCCTTTCCTGATGCAAACATTTTTATTGTAAAGCTCTTGGGAAAGATTAAAGGCGAAAAGTACAGAAGCAAGCTGTTAGCAAAGATTGCATTTTTATCGTACAATTCACGTTTTAAAGACGGCAACACAGGCTTTGAGTGGCTGACAAACAACAAAGAAATAGTAAATAAATATATAAATGACAGCTTATGTAATTTCATTTTTACAACAAGTGCATTTGCCGACTTAGGGAAGCTTTTAAAGCTTGTTTCGTCAAATGAATGGTATAATTCGCTTGACAAAAACTTAAATATGTTTTTAATAAGTGGTGAGCAAGACCCTGTGGGCCAATATGGAAAAGGCGTTATGAAAGTGTACAACAAGCTCGTGGCAAATGGAATGAAAAATGTAAAGGTTAAGCTTTATAAAAACGGAAGGCATGAAATTTTAAACGACATTGAAAACAAAGTAGTTTTTGAAGATGTACTTAATTTTATTCTATCTTATAGCAGTTCCAGTTTTTAACGATATTGGTAGAGGGAAGCCAAACACATAGCCGTTTGGCGTTTTGACCGATAGACAATGTCTATTAAAAGCGGAATTGCTATAGAATTTGTCAAACAAAGGTGAACTAATGGGAGACTTTTTAAACATTCTTTTAACAATAGGAACAGTCTTAAACATATTTTTTGCATTTTTTATTGTATTTTTTGAAAGAAAAAACGCAAGCGTCACATGGGCGTGGCTGATGGTCGTTTTAATTATTCCATACTTTGGGTTTTTAATTTACTTACTGCTGGGGTTTGAGGGAAGAAAGCACCGAGTTTTTTTAGCAAAATCACGCAAAGATGAAAAGATTTTTACAGAATGTGTGCAGAAAGCTCCATTTTTTAAGGGGTTTAGCAACAGCACAGGCAAAGACAAAAGTAAATATTGCCTATCAATTGCAGACGGTGGGCATTTTAACGACATGGTTTATTTAAACAATATTTCGGGAGCAGGGCAGCTTACATCAAACAACAGCGTGAAGCTTTTTTATGATGGAAATGAGAAGTTTGCGGCTTTGTTTTATGACATAAAAAACGCCAAAAAATATATTCATCTTGAATATTACATTATGCACGGCGATTCTTTGGGGCGAGATTTAGTTTCTGCACTTGCAGAAAAAGCTAGGGAAGGTGTAGAAGTACGGCTTTTAATAGACGGAATGGGTAACTATAGCACACCACGACGCATTTTTAAGCCGCTTATTGAAGCTGGCGGCAAGCTTGCAATTTTTTCTCCGCCGTATCTTGTAAGCCTTAATTACCGCAACCATAGAAAGCTTGCTGTAATTGACGGAAAAATTGGTTATATCGGTGGGCTTAACATAGGCAACGAATACTTGGGAAAGTCAAAGAGGTTTGGCTATTGGCGTGACACACACATTCGGCTTATAGGTGACGCAGTAAATGAAATTCAGCTTAGGTTTATTATGGATTGGAATTTTTGTAAAACAACGCCTATTTCCCCAAGCGAATTTTATTTTCCGCAAGCAAACGAGGGCTGTGGAGACGTTAAGCTTCAAATTGTTTCAAGTGGCCCAGACACAAAATGGCACAGCATACAGTACGCCTACAACAAAATGATTTCGGAAGCAGACAAGCGAATTTACATTGAAACACCGTATTTTATTCCAGATGACAGCATTTTAGAAGGGCTTAGAGTTGCGGCGCTTTCCGGCATTGACGTGCGAATAATTATTCCGGCAAAGCCCGACCACCCATTTGTTTATTGGGCTGCACTTTCATACATGGGAGAGCTTTTGGAAGCAGGGGTTCGGTGTTACGAATATGAAAAAGGGTTTGTTCATAGCAAGCTAATGATAATTGACGGAGTAGTTGCCTCAGTTGGAACGGCAAATATGGACGTGCGAAGCTTTAAGCTTAACTTTGAATCAAACGCTTTCATTTATGATGAGGGTGTAGCGACAGCACTTCAACAAAAGTTTCTTGAGGACTTGGAAGATTGCCACGAGCTTACACTTGATAAATATTATAAACGTTCTAAAATTACAAAAATTAAGGAGTCTGTTTCAAGGCTTATTTCGCCGATTCTATAATTAAACGCCATAACATAAAACAAGTCTATTTCACATCCCCTAAAGAATATAATATTTTTGGGGGTGTTTTTATGTCTGGCACAATTTCAAAGGGAGTAATGGGTTTTGTTTCGGGGCTTTTTATTGCTTTAGTTTTTTTGGTAATGCTTCCTGTGGCATTTTATAGCAAATGGTTTTATATGGGCATATCTGGAATTATAGTAGGGGTTTTGATAATGCTTTATTTAGAGAAAAAATTTGGAGAACTAAGCTTTTTTAAAAATACTTTGATTATGGGCTTATCTTTTTTAGTAGGAATAGGACTGGTTTTTATGGGGCTTATGTCAGCTGTTACGGCTTTTTTTATTGCTATGCTCGGAGGGTTAACAATTTATTCAGCTTGTGGGTACGTTTTGCCAGAGCATGAAAAAAACAAAGTTGTATTTGTTGCCTTTTTATGTGCAATTTTTGGTTTTGCAATAGGTTCTGTTTTGTTTCGTTTTATAAGTGCTATATCAATTTGAAAATATAGCATTTATGAATTTTACCATGTGCTGTTAAACTTGCTTTATGCCAACAAGCTCCTTTTTCAAAAGCTCAATAAAGCTAATAGCTTCAGGTGAAAGATAACTGTTTTTTGTTTTAATGTAGCACAGGCTTGCAAAATTATTAGGAATTGGAATTGAAACTATATTAAACTTGCACATAAAATCTGGGTGAAGCGTACAGCCAATGCTAAAAGCATTTGTCTGTGAAACTATGTTGCATTTCAATTCCCTATCGTTTACAGAAACAATTTTTCGTGGGTTAATTATTTTTAAAGTCGTTAAGTCAGGCATATAGCTAAGCGGATAATTTTTTTCGTTTGCATATTTAACAAACATATATTCATTTAATTTATAAAATGGGAAGGGCAATTCATCTAGTAAAGGGTGGTTACTGCGCAAATTAACGTTAAGCGACAAGTCGCCAATTGAAACACAGTCTATGTTTTTTGCCTGCAAAATGTCTGTACAAACTTTTTGTGCAGAATTGTTAATTAAAATAAAACCTAAATCACTTTCAAGTTTAGCAACAGAATTTATAACTTCCATCATTTCAGCGTTGAGAATTGTAAAGTTTAGGCTTTCGTTATTTTGTTCATATTTTAAGCAAAGCTTAATAAAAGCTTCCATAACAAATGAATACTGCTCGGTTGAAATGCGAAAGTCTGTTGACTGCAAATTTAAAGAAACCTTTGTAATGTTGTCAAGCTGGCTAAGAGCCGAACGTGCATATTTGCAAATTTGACTACCTTCTGGTGTAGTTTTTATTCCGCTTTGGCTGCGCAAAAAAATTGTTACACCAAGCTCATCTTCAAGCTCACGTATAGAGTTGCTAAGGCTAGGCTGTGAAACAAACAGCACTTGCGCCGCACGAGAAATGCTTCCTTGGCGTTCTATTTCCAAAATATATTTCAGTTGTTTAAGATTCATTCTCTCTCACGCCTATCACCAGTTACTATTTTTGTTTTATATAATATAACATTTTCACATTCTATATTCAATATAGATTTTTTCTATATACCTATAACAAAAAAATATTTTTCTTTTCAACAATGCTATGATATTATTTCAACAAATAAACTAATATTAGTACATAGCTTATTAGTAATTATGCAATATGTAATTTGGGGTGTGTTAAAATTTGACTGTACAATAAGTACATTTATTTTTGCTTTGATTTTATGAAAATGAGGTTTTTATGAGAACTATAATTTTAAAATCAATAAACGAGAATCTGTCTGCTTTTTGTAAGATTAATGACGAAATTTGGAACTTTGCCGAGCTTAAATTTAAAGAGTATAATTCTTCAGAACTGCAAATACGTACACTTTCCGCTGAGGGTATGAACATTAAACAAGGGCTTTGCGGAATTGAAACAGCTTTCTGTGCAGAATACGGAAGCGGTTTTCCTGTAATTGCAATTTTGGGAGAATTTGATGCACTGCCAATGCTTTCGCAAGTTTCAGATTCGCTTGAAAAGCAAGAGCTTGAAAAGGAAGCGGCTGGTCATGGCTGTGGGCACAACACGCTTGGTGCTGCTGCAATGCTTGCAGTAGTTGCTGTGAAAGATTTTCTTGAATGCAGCGGCTTGCCAGGAACAGTTAGATACTATGGCTGCCCTGCGGAAGAAGACGGCGCAGGCAAGGCATTTTTGGCTCGTGACGGCGCATTTGATGACGTTGACGTTGCGCTAACGTGGCACCCATCTGATGTTAACGCTGTAATGAAAACAGGCTCGCTTGCAAACGTGCGTGTGTTTTATAAATTTTTGGGCATTAGCTCACACGCAGCGGCATCTCCGCACTTGGGAAGAAGTGCGCTTGACGCTGTAGAGCTTATGAATATTGGAGCAAACTTTTTGCGTGAGCACATGCCCACAGATGCTCGTATCCACTACGCCATAACTAATGCAGGCGGAACTGCACCAAATGTTGTTCAAAAGGAGGCAGAAGTTTTATACGCTGTGCGTACTCCAAAAGTAAGCCAATTGTCAGAGCTTATTCAAAGAGTAGATGACATTGCAAAAGGGGCGGCACTTATGACTGGCACTACGTTTGAAAGGCGTTTAGTAAGCGGATATTCCGACTTTGTGTCAAACAAAACACTTGCTTCTGTTCTGAAGCAAAGCCTTGAAAGTGTTTTGCCAGAATATACCGACGAGGAACTTGCATATGCAAGTGGCTTTAAAAAAACGGTGCAGCATAGCGTAATTGAAAAACGTGCAGAACAGTTTGACGATTACCCAGAACACGCAGAGGAGGTTTTGAACAGCCCTATGGCAACGCTTCTTTATCCGTCCATGCCAATGTTTGGTTCGACAGATGTAGGTGACGTAAGCCATGTAGTACCTACAGCACAATTTTATGTCGCATGTTACGCAATTGGCACGCCTTCTCACTCGTGGCAAACGGTTGCGCAAGGAAAGTCGGCACTTGCACACAAAGGGCTTAAAACAGCCGCTTCAACAATTGCATTAGCTGCCTGTGAATTGTTTAAAAACCCAGCTATCGTAGAAAAATCTTTGGAGGAACATAAGAGTTGCGGTATAAAATATGAATCGCCAATTCCTAAAGATGTTATTGCTGGAAATTGGTAATTTCAAAATGAGAGTGTGATAAAATGCTTGATATTAAAATTACAAACGGTAAAATTATTGACTGTGAGAACAAATGCTTTGTCGAAGCAGATGTTTTTATAAAGGACGGAAAAATTGTAAGCATTGGCGGCGATTTAAGTGCAAAAAGCGTAGTAGATGCAGACGGAAAAATTGTTTCCGCTGGGTTTATCGACATACATATGCACGAGGAGGATATAGCTCTTTCAAAAGGCAAGCTAGATATTTCCGAGGTAATGATTAGAGGTGGGGTAACAACAGCAGTTGGTGGCAACTGCGGCTCTAACCGCAACAACTTCTACGAGTTTATTGAGTTTATAAACAAAAATGGTTATCCAGTTAACTTTATGACATATGTTGGGCATAATTATTTGCGTAACCTTGCAGGAAACAGTGATATTTACAAAAAGTCTTCTCAAACACAGCTTGACTTTATTGCAAGCGAAGTAGAAAAAGCTGTTCAGTTTGGTGCTTTAGGTGTTTCTTATGGGTTAGAATATTGTCCAGGAATTGACATGGAGGAAAGTGTTGCTGTTTGCAACAAAGTTTTGGGCAGAGATGATTTGCTTGTTTCTATACATGCTCGCAGTGACGCAAAGAATGCTTTAAATGCTCTTGATGAAATTGAGGAGCTTACAAAGCAAATTAAAATTCCTGTACAAATTTCTCACATTTCCAGCCTGTGCGCTTATGGAAACATGAACGAGTGCCTAGAACGCATAGACAAAATGATAGCTTCAAAGCTTAATGTTCAGTGTGATGCTTACCCTTATGGTGCATTTAGCTGTAAAATTGGAAGTTCGGTTTTTGATGAAGGTTGCTTTGAAAACTGGGATAAAGATTATTCTGCAATTATGCTTGCGGAAGAACCTTACAAAGGAGTTTTTTGCGACAAGGAATTGTTTTACAAGGCAAGGCGTGAATATCCAACAATGTACGCCGTAGCTATGGTTATGAACGAAAGTGAAATTAAAACTGCCTTACAAAAAGATTATGTAAGCATAGGAAGCGACGGCGGTTACAACAACCACAGCGGCCACCCACGAGGGGCAGGAACATTTGCACGAGTTTTGGGCAGATATTCTCGTGACGAAGGTGTACTTGATATTTTCAAAGCAGTTGAAAAAATGACAATTTTACCAGCAAGAAGGTTGCGTTTAAACAATTGTAAAGGGCAAATAAAAGAAGGTTTTGATGCAGACATTGTTGTGTTTGATTACGACAAAATTATAGACAGGGCAGATTTTCAAAGCCCACAGCTTGCCCCAGACGGCATAAGCTATGTAATTGTAAACGGCAAAGTGGCATATGCAAATGGAGAAATTGTTTCACATTCCCAAGGGAAGTTTATTAATAGGGTATAATTCTAATAAATTTCTTTCATATAGTCATTTAACTTTAAAACTGGCAAATACGGCGAGCGTATTTGGCTGATTTTGAAGTTATATGACTATAACCTAAAAAGGAAACTTACTTTTGAAACCAAGGCTTGGGTCAAAAGAAGTTTAAAATAATTTTAAGGAGTGGAAAAAATGAGTGAAAAGAAAAAGTTTCAAGTACCGCACCCAATAGTCACGTTGTTTATAGTAATTGTGATTATGGCTATTTGCTCGTACATCTTGCCAGCAGGTACATATGAAAGGGTTAAAGAACCAAACACAGGCAGGCAAGTTGTTGACCCAGCAAGCTTCCAGTACGTTGAGCAAAGCCCAGTTGGATTTTTACAGTTGTTTACAGCTATTCCACGTGGTATGGCGGCAGGGCAGGAAATTATTTTCTTCATTATCATTGTTGCTGGTGCATTTCAAGTTATTACGGCAACAGGAGCAATTGAAACAGGTATAGGGCGGGTTGCCGTCAGCTTTAAAAACAAGGACTACCTGATGATTCCGCTTATTATGATGCTGTTTTCAATTGGCGGAGCAACTTTTGGCATGGCAGAGGAAAACATTGTCTTTGTGCCAATAGGAATTGCGCTTGCCCGTGCCCTAGGCTATGACGCAATGGTTGGCATGGGTATGATTACGCTAGGTGCAGCTTGTGGCTTTTGTTCAGGCATTATGAACCCATTCACAGTTGGTATAGCACAAAAAATGGCAGAGCTTCCAATTTACTCTGGTATGGGGTTGCGTTTTGTTATTTGGGCTGTTATGATTGTAATTACATCGTTCTATGTAATAAGATACGCTCAAAAAGTTAAAAAAGATGCAAGCAAAAGCTTTGTAAGTGACCTTGAAAAAGCAGAAGCTGACCAAATTATTGACATTAGTTCAGTAAAGCCTTTGAACGGCCGTCAAAAATTAGTTTTGCTCGCTGTTTTTGCAACTTTTGCAATTTTGGTTTACGGTATATTCAAGCTTGAATGGGGTATTGTTGAAATTGGCTCGCTTTTTCTTATCGGGGGCATTGCTTCTGGAATAATTGGTGGTTTTGGTGCAAACGGCATTGTAAAAGAGTTTCTTGTTGGTGCAAGGGGCATGGCAGGCGGTGCTGTAATGGTTGGTGTTGCACGTGCAATACTCGTTGTTATGCAAGACGGTACTATTATTGACACAATCGTTCATGGGCTTTCTGGTATTATAAGCGGAATGCCAGTAGCTATTTCTGCTATCGGAATATACATTGTTCAAGTTGTAATAAACTTCTTTATACCATCGGGTACAGGGCAGGCTGCTGCTACTATGCCAATTATGATTCCGCTTGCAGACGTATTAAACATTAATCGTCAAGTTGCTGTTTTGGCTTACCAGTTTGGTGACGGCTTCACAAGCTACATTATTCCAACTTCTGGTACACTTATGGCTATTTTGTCGGTTGCAAAAATTCCTTATGAGAAATGGGTGAAGTTTTTAGGGCCTTTGATGATTGCTTGGCTTGTTATGGGCGGTGTGTTTGTATTTATAGCTAACATCATCAATTACGGTCCATTCTAATATTATGGAAAAAATTATTGTATCAGCGGACAACATTAAAAACGAGCTTGTGGAATTAAGTCGTGCTCTTTACGAAAATCCCGAGCTTTCAAATGAAGAACATTCTTCTTATTTAAAGCATGTAGAGCTGTTAAAAAAGTATGGCTTTGACGTAGAAGAAAAATATTTGGGCTTGCCTACAGCGTTTAAGGCTGTTTATGGTGACGAAAATGCCCACACAACTATTGCTTTTATGGTTGAATACGATGCGCTTCCAGGAGTAGGGCACGGCTGCGGACACAACATTCTTGGAGCAACAAGCACTGGGGCAGGCATTGCACTTGCAAGCGTTGCAAAAGAGCTTGGCGGACGTGTAATTGTTTTTGGCTGCCCAGCAGAAGAAACAGACGGTGCAAAGGTGAAAATGGCTGATATGGGTGCTTTTGACGGAGTTGACGCTGCACTTGTAGCACACCCGGAAAACAAACATAGTAAAAGTGGATACTCACTTGCTATGCAAGCTTTACGGTTTGAGTATTTTGGCAAGCCGTCACATGCTGCCGCATTTCCAGAGGCAGGGATTAATGCTCTTGATGGTGCTATAGGTTTGTTTAACGGAATAAATGCCTTGCGCCAGCACATAAGAAGTGATGCTAGAGTGCATGGCATAATAAAAGACGGAGGCAAGGCTGCCAACATTGTGCCAGACTACGCCTGTGCAGACTTTTACGTTCGTGCAACTACAAAAGGGTATTTGAACGAGCTTATAGAGCGCATTAAAAACTGTGCAAAAGGTTCTGCGCTTGCGTGTGGGGCAGAACTAAAAATTTCAAACTATGAAGCCACATATGACAATATGCTTACAAACGAAACACTTTCTAATGTATATTGCGAAAAGCTTCTGGAGATGGGCTGCAAAAAAATATTTGAGCCACGAAAGAACTTTGGCTCAATTGACATGGGTAACGTTAGCCAAGTGTGTCCATCTATCCACCCATACTTTGATATTTGCGGAGATGAAAAAACTCCAGCACATACAAAAGAGTTTGCCGACTTTTCGGTTACACCTTATGCTAACGAGCAAATGGTTATTACGCTAAAGGCTCTTGCGCTTACAGGGGCAAGCATAATGAGTGACAGTGACCTTAAAAATAGTATAAAGGAAGAATTTTTAAGTTCAAAGAAAGTGATTTAAAAGAGATTTAAAAAAGTTGAAAGCCCGAAAACTTTGTTGTGTTAAGTTTTTGGGCTTTTTATATTATAAACAAAAAAACAATTGACAATAAATCTAGTTTGTGGTATATTATCACTCGTGAACGAAATATTATACATGCCGGCGTGGCGGAATGGCAGACGCGACAGACTCAAAATCTGTTATACGTAAGTATGTGGGGGTTCGAGTCCCTTCGCCGGCATTTAAAGCTGTGGTAAAGTACCACAGCTTTTTTATTTAATTTGTTATTGTGGTTTGGCAATATCTCTTACAGGTCGCCCTTCAATGTAGCCACGATACCCCTGTGGTTCAAGTTGGAATTTTGGAGCGTCTTCATCAGCCCATTCATACCCATATATTTCTGGCTTGAAAGTTTTTATTTGGTTCCAAAATTCTTCAATTGCGCTTCCAAATTCTTCATCATCGTAAGGAGAGCCTTGGAATATTAGCATTTTACAGGCAGGAAGCTTAATTAGCTCAAAACCATCGGGAATTTCGCCTTCGTAATTTAACGGAACTTCAACACCTTGAGCGTAATATGAAGTTCCTTCTGGGCGCAGGTTCTTTGGCAGCCACATTCCAATTGGTTCATATAAAGCTTCCTTTATACTGCAAAGAAGCCCCCAAACATCACAGCCAACTTCTTCGCAGTAATCAAAATAATGGTTTGCCTTTTGCCCTCTTTTTAAGATGAGCTTCCTTTCTGGGCGTTCCACAACTTGCACAAAAATAAATTTTGACGATTCAGTCATAAACTTTTCCTCTTTTCCACTTTTAAGTAAGTAATAATCTTTAATGGAATAGGGCATAAAAAGCTTTACTGGTTTTGGATTTTTTGTATAGGTTTTTGGTGTTACTCCAAACTCCTTAGAAAAAGCCCTTGTAAAACCCTCGTGAGAGTCGAACACAAAATCAAGCGCTACATCGATAACTTTAACGTTTTCGTCTCGGAGCAGCACCGCAGCTTTTGACAACCGCAACCGTCTTATGTATTCAAACGGAGTTTTGCCTGTAAGCTCCTTGAAAATGCGTGCTGAATGGTATGGTGAGTATCCAGCTGCTTTCGCTAATAGACGAAGTGTTATCGGCTTGTTTAAATGCGTGTTAATGTAGTGTTGCATTTTTTGTACGGCTTCGACTTTACTACTGTTTTCCATAAAGTTATCACCTCTGTAAAGAGTATAGCAAAAGGTAAGTTTAATTTCTTGATGTTGGTTGCTACTTTACAGGTATATAATAATCTAAAATAATATCTCCGTTTTCGTCTGGGTTTGTAAAGCGAGGGCAGTTATAAAGCTCCATGCACCAAGAGTAGTTGTCAAAGTTTCCGCCGTTTTCTTTTACAGCTTCCTCTGTAAGCTTGTGGGCGTTCATACAAACGTCCTCTACATTTTTGCCTTGAATCCAGCTTACACCTGCTTTTGTAGCATCAAGTTCTTTCATTACATACCCATCAGGCACTGATGCGCCTTCGTTAAAAAGCATACCACAAATGTAAGAAAAATCTCCGTCGCCTTTGTCCCAGTCAATCATTACACCAACATAAGCTTTGTCAAAAAGAACTTGCTCTTGTTTTTCAAGAGTAGCAAAAATGTTTTCCTCAAAACACTTGTCCCAAAAAGCACCAATGCGGTTGTCACCTTTCATGTGTAATTCCATACTATACCTTAATTCTTTTCCTATTAAATAAAGCTTTGGCAGTTCAACTACCTCAAATTTAATTAAATTAGCCACTGAAATGTCCTCCTTATTGAAACTCTGTTTTATTAGACATTGTCCAAAAGTACTACAGCAATTCTGTTTTTAATCACACCAAACGGTTTGGCATTTGGCTTACCCATGACTATATTTAAAAAGCAGAATTGCTATATTGTTATGAAATATTTTTTGGCTTTAGCTTTACAGCACATAGCTTTTTATAATCTTCTAAATCCGACTTATTCTCAACCCGAAACATAAAGTACTTTCCAGCTTTCATAAAGTCTTCGGAATTTTCGTACAATTCCCTAAGCTTTTGCGACAACTCGTGCTTAACAAGCTCCATTTCATGCTCTAACTTATAAGCAATTACCATAAAAACAGAGAAGCCGCCTTCTTCGGGGTATAACGTGCCAAAGGACTGACCACTTTTCTGAAATTTTATGTTCCAGCCAGGTTTTCCAGAGCAACCGCTGTATGTCATTTTTGGCTTGCATTTATACGTACTTTCCATATATTCAAAAAGACATTGCCATAAAATTTTTCCTTCACCGCCGATATAATTTTCTATATCTTCGTAAGTTGGTTGATGTACCGCTGTGAACAATGTGTTCCATTCCATGTTAGCCCTCCTTGTTAGAAAACACGCCCTAGTTGTTTTTCCAACGTTTCAAGTTTGGTAATTGTTCGGTTAAAATGCTTCTTGCTTTTTCTTCAGACATGCCGCCATTAACCATAAACGGAACGCAAGTTTCTATCATTTCTTCCATAGCTCCCTCTGTGGTGAAGTGTCCGTCAGTAAAGCAATATTTGCAGTAATCCTCGTTTTTACTTCCGTCGGCGTTAAGCCCGTACATTTCTTCTGTTTCTCCCATTGGCATACCACAGCTTTGACAAAAATTCATGTTTTCCATTTTCTTTTCCTCCAAATTATTTTTTTGTATATGTTTTTAAATCTTTTATATATTAATATTAGCAGTTTTAATATGACAACAGTGGGTCATATTATAAATATTTATCTAAACTTTTTTTAAGATGTTCTATTATAGCTTCTCTAATGTGCAAAGGCTCTAAAACCTCGGCATAAAAGCCAAACGAAAGCAAGTACCCGTACACCCAATCAGTTTCAATAAAATCCATAGTTACAGTAAAGCTTCCGTCCTCGTTTTTGACAATGTTATTTTCGTCAAAGTCGTCATGCACACGGTATACTTGAGAGCTATCAATTTTAACTTTAATTTTTGTCATCGGAGCAGGCACTTCATATGAACTTGAATAATCGTAGGTTTTTCGCTCTGCAAAATGTTCATCAGTGCACGAAACATTTTTCATTCTGGTAAGCTTGAAAGTACGAAAGTCTTGCTTTAGCAGGCAAAACGCTTTTAAGTACCATGTTTTTTCCTTAAACCAAAGTGTTAAAGGTTCTACCTTGCGGTTTGATGATTGGCTACTACAATTGTAGTAAGTAAAGGAAATTACTTCTTTATTTATTATAGCTTGTTTAATTGTTTCAAACTGTTCACGCTTAGTGTTGCTCCATCCGGAATAATCAATTTCGACCCAGCTTACAAGCGAGGTGCTTCCAAATAGAGAACTGAGTTTTGACAGAGTTTTATTATCAGACAAATAATCAACAGCATTAAGCCCTTGCAATGCAGAAAGTATTTCCGATTTTTCTTTTTCAGACAGCATAGCTTTATTCAAAATAAATTCAGGAAGTAAGCTTATGCCGCCGCCCTTGCCTTTGCTCATATAAATAGGAATGCCAGCAGAAGACAAAGTTTCTACGTCACGGTAAATTGTTCTTACAGAAACATCAAACCTATCAGATAATTCTTTTGCTGTGACAGTGCTTTTGTCAAGAAGCACGTATATAATTTCAAATAATCTGTTTATCTGCACTTTACCACCCTAATTTATTACAGCATAAAAGTAAGACATATGCAAGTAAAAAAAGTTGGGGGTATATAAAATTTTTATTATATTATAGCAATTCTAGCTTTTATAGCAATTTAAGTAAATACGATGAAGCTTATATCGATTGTTTTCGGAAGTGCTGTAACGATATTGGCATAGGGAATCCAAACGCCTAGTCGTTTGGCGTTTTGACCAATAGACAACATCGATTAAAAACGGAATTGCTATAGAAATGTCAATAAATAAGAAATTGCAATAGATTGTATTCAAAAACAAAAGATATAAAATATTTATTATTTTATATCTTTACAAAATCAATTATTTTTTGCATAATGGTATAAGTGCCATTAACAGCCTTACTACTTTGCCACAAACACCTACAGCAAGTTCACTTTATAACGATACAGGTAGAGGGACGCCAAACGCCTAATCGTTTTTTGTTTTGATTGACCTACGGATTAAAACACATATATTAACATAATTATTAAAACATAATTGCTACAGGTGAAACCATGACAATTGATTTTCTGACATAATGCAGTGTAATATATTACTTTGGAGGTTAGCATGTCCGAAAACAAAATCAACAAACGTTTAAGTGTAAAAGCAAAACAAAGTACAAGTAAAGGAATAAAAAAAAGCACATTATCTTTTAAAATTATTTTAATAACCTTGCTTTTTTTAGCGTGTTTAATAGCAATTAATTTGTTTTTTTCTAATTCAATAAACAACGAAATTAAGCAAATCGTTGAGAACGAATCAAACAAATACGTAACATCAATAAACAATATTTTTGACAAGTACTTGACGGTTTCTGAACAGTCTAACCATTTTATTTTTATAAAGCAATTTTTAACAAATGTAACTTCTAAAGACGAGTTAAACAACAATTATGAATTTGAAGTTACTGTAAATGCTCTTAAATCAATTAAAAACTCAAGTGAATTTATACGTTCAGTTTGGGTTGCAGACCCAAAAGGAAAATTTGTTTTTTTTGATACTGGCAAAGTTGAAGATTTAAATATATCTGATGAGGAAAATTTATTTTACAGACAGTTGTCAGAAAATAAAACCGCGTTTGTTTCTGAACCTTACACTTTAGGGACAGACAAAACTAATTACGTAAGTTTTATAAACCCGCTGTACAGCGAAGGCGGTGTTCTTATAGGGCTTTTTGGGCTTGGCTTTAACAACGAACACTTTAATGACTATGCCCTCAAGCTTATAGACAACGATAATGACTTTTTGAAGCTGATAACTAACAACAACAATGTTATTTTTAATATAAAGGGAAGATACAAAGCTGAAAATGATGATGATGCTTTTTCTGAAGAAGTAAACAATGCTTTGATAAATAAAGAAGCTGGTACATATCATTATTTTGCAAATAACTCAGAATTTTTTACAACAATAAAAGAAACAATAGTTCCTGGCTGGCGGCTTGTTTTTAGCAACACACGCTCTACTTATATAAGCAGGGTTTCAAATTTGTTTAATGTTGCACAATGGCTGCTTATTGCTTTTTGCTTTGCGTCGTATATAGCTGGCTTGATTTGGGTTATAATGAGCAGCTTAAGCAAGTTAAAGTCACAGCTAGAGCTTAGAACAGACAGGCTGACAAACGCTCTAAACATGACAGGCTTTGAAGAAATTGCTGAAAATATTATTAAGCAAGTTAATAAACAGGAATATGTTTACGTGCTTATTAAAATTTTTGATTTAAACATTTTAAACCAAATGCTTGGCACTGAAGCTGGTGACGAACTAATTGTACACATAGCTTCGGCACTTCAACGCAATGTTTCAACAGACGAATATTTTTGCAGAGCATCTGGTGCACGTTTTGCCTTGCTTTTAAAGTTTGACGGAATGGAAAACATGCTGAACCGCCTAAAGCATATTAATTCAGACGCTACAGACTTCCATAACGAAGCTATTTCCCACTTTGTTATTCAGCTTGCTTTTGGGTGCTATGTTATAAAAGATTCGTCAGAAGCGTTTGAAGAAATAAACTCAAATGTAGAGCTTGTTCTTACAAAGTGTTCTAAAAAAGACACTTACGAAAGCATTTACATGTTTTATGACGACAAAATTAAACGTGAATTTGAGTATTCAAAAATTTTGGAAAACAACATGGAGCAAGCTATATTAGAAAACCAGTTTATAATTCATTATCAAGGGAAATATGACGTTAAAACTTCAAGGATAAGCTCGGCTGAAGCTCTTGTTAGGTGGAACCACCCAGAGCTTGGGCTAATCCCCCCAGGAAAGTTTATTTCTCTTTTCGAGAGCAACGGCTTCATTTTAAAGCTAGACATGTATGTGTTTGAAACGGTTTGTGAACAAATAAGGGGCTGGATAGACAAGGGCATTACTGTAGTTCCAATTGCTGTAAACCTTTCTCGAAGGAATTTGGAAAACAAAAATGTTGTTCATGAAATTTTAGGTATTATTGACAAATATAACATTCCAAAAGTGCTTATAGAGCTAGAGCTTACAGAGTCTGCTGTTTCAAACGACTCTCAATTTTTGACAGAGCTTTTAAGGCAGTTTGACGAAAATGGAATTTCTGTTGCCATTGACGATTTTGGGGCAGGTTACTCTACGCTTAACACTTTAAAAGAACTAACAGTAAGCACGCTTAAAGTAGACAGAGAATTTTTTAACGACTTGCAAACAAACGAACGTGGAAAAGCCGTTATTAAAAACATTATAACAATGGCTAAAGAGCTAAATTTAAAAACTGTGTCCGAAGGCATTGAAACCGAGGAGCAAGTTGAATTTATAAAGCAAGTAGGCGGAGATTTAATTCAAGGATACTTTTTTTCAAAGCCTGTTCCTATTGAAGATTTTGAGGTACTTTTGGTTAACAACGATAAACAAAGCGCTTCCACTTTTTAACAACAATGAATTGAAGTAGATAAACGTAGGTGTATGGCAAATAAATTTGCTGTACACCTATATTTTTTTAAAAAATAAAAAAACTATCTTGACAACAGTATAAAATAGTGTTATTTTAAAGGTGTTAGCACTCATTGATTAAGAGTGCTAACAAATGAAGCGCCTGTTCTAACAACCATTTTTTATGAACTGCTCCACGTTCATAAAGCGTAAGCTGCGAGTACTGTCAAAGGGTGTCCTTCTTCTGCGTGAAGGGCACCGCTTTCCAAAGGTTTAGTTTACGTTTCTCATGAAAATGTTTATCATAGGAAGTGATTTTATGCTTTTAAACGACAGAAAAGTTAAAATTTTAGAGGCTATTATAAAAGACTATATAGAAACTGCCGAGCCTATAGGCTCTCGCACAATAGCCAAAAAATATGATTTAGGCATAAGCTCTGCTACGATACGCAATGAAATGAGCGATTTGGAGGATATGGGGCTTATAATTCAGCCGCACGCTTCCGCAGGGCGTGTGCCTTCTGACAAAGGCTACAGGCTTTATGTTGACAAGCTTATGCAATGCCGAGAGCTTTCAAACGGCGAAGTAAATTTTTTACACAGCTTAGTTATTAATAATATAAACCAAATTGACTATTTAATGCAGGAAACAGCAAAGCTTCTTTCGGCTTTAACAAGCTACACGACAATTATTACATCACCCCAAGTTAGCCGAATTAAAATTAAACAACTTTCGATAATTCCGCTTGA
The DNA here is from genome assembly GCA_964492715.1 of uncultured Defluviitaleaceae bacterium. GTDB lineage: Bacteria > Bacillota > Clostridia > Lachnospirales > WRBF01 > CAZBLK01. The sequence continues at coordinate 30,306 of CAZBLK010000009.1, forward strand.
TGAAACAGCTATAGTTTTAGTTGTTATTACAGATGAAAATGCAGTTAAAAACCACATTATAAAAATACAAAAACCTCCAAGCATAGAAGTTTTAGCAATGCTTAATATTCATTTGAACTCTACGCTTAGCGGAATCACGTTTGAAGAAATTAGCGAAGCAAAGTTTAACGAGTTGGTTGGAAGGTTTGGTGAATATTCTTACGTTTTGCCGCCTGTTCTTACTGCAATTTCCGAAATTTTGCGGACACAGGACGGCATGAAGGTTTACACAAGCGGCGCAAAAAACATTCTTGCCTACCCAGAGTTTAGCAACATAGAAAAAGCAAGAGCAATTTTCCAAACGCTTGAAGAAAACGAGGTTTTAATTACGCTTTTGCAGCAGCAGGGCAATGAAGCAATACAGCCTGAGGCTATTCAAATTTTAATTGGCACTGAAAACGACGTTGACCAAATACGTGATTGCAGCCTTATTAAAGCAAACTACTTTTTGGGTGATAAAACGCCTGGAAGCATTGGCATTTTAGGGCCTACAAGAATGGACTACGCACAGGTTGTTTCCATTTTAGGCGGAATTGTAAAAAACATTAACACCGTAATAGGCAAATTGTCTGGCGGGTAGTATATATTAATGAAAAGCATTTTCACCGCAGGAAAGGAGAAACATATGCGTGGGCGTAAGTTTGATGAAAAATCATTGAGCAAGGAAAAGCCATTGAATAACGAAAAACCTTTGAATAAGGATAAACTTAATACGGAGAATAAAGAAATGACTGAAGAAAAAAACGAAAATAAAAATGAGCAGCAAACAAATGAAAAATCAACACAGGAGGAGGCTTTGCAGCAAGCTGACACCGCAGAACAAACCGAGCAAAAAAAGTTTGACGAATTAATGGATAAATATATGCGGACGCTTGCAGACTTTGACAATTTTAGAAAGCGGACAGCAAAGGAAAAAAGCAGCATGTACGCAAACGGTGTGGCTGACACTGTTGCAAAGCTTCTTCCTGTTTTAGATAATTTTGAAAGGGCTGTTTTGTCAACACCAGACGAAGCAAAGGCCGACAATTTCTACAAAGGCATTGAAATGATTTTAAAGCAGTTTAATACAATGCTTACTGACGTAGGTGTGACACCAATAGATACTGTAGGGTTAAGCTTTGACCCAGACGTTCATTTTGCAGTAGCTCACGTTGAAGACGACAATTTGGAAGCAAACGTAGTTGTTGAGGAACTTCAAAAAGGGTATAAGATTAACGACAAAGTAATAAGACCAAGCATGGTTAAAGTGGCAAACTAGTTTTTATTGTATATATAAGGAGGATATTTATGGGAAAAATAATTGGTATTGACTTAGGTACAACAAATTCATGCGTAGCAGTAATGGAAGGCGGACAGCCTGTTGTTATAGCAAATACAGAAGGCGCAAGAACTACTCCATCAATCGTTGGCTTTACAAAAACTGGCGACAGGCTTGTAGGCGAAACAGCAAAACGTCAAGCTATTACAAATCCAGACAAAACGATTGCTTCAATTAAACGTAAAATGGGTACAAACCACAAAGTTAACATAGACGACAAAGCTTATTCACCACAAGAAATTTCTGCTATGATTCTTCAAAAGTTGAAGTCAGACGCTGAAAGCTACCTTGGAACAACTGTTACAGAAGCTGTTATTACAGTTCCTGCATACTTCACAGACGCACAAAGGCAAGCAACAAAAGACGCTGGTAAAATTGCTGGTCTTGACGTAAAGCGTATTATTAACGAGCCTACGGCTGCTGCCTTAGCCTACGGTCTTGACAACGAGAAGGAACAAAAAATAATGGTTTACGACCTTGGCGGCGGTACGTTTGACGTTTCTATAATTGACATCGGTGACGGCGTTATCGAAGTTTTGGCAACAAGCGGTAACAACAACCTCGGCGGTGACGACTTTGACGAAAGAGTTATTAAGCATTTAGTAAGCGAATTTAAAAAGCTTGAAAACATAGATTTAGGCCAAGACAAAATGGCTATGCAACGTTTGAAAGAAGCCGCTGAAAAGGCAAAGAAGGAGCTTTCAAACGTAACAACTACAAACATTAACCTCCCTTTCATTACAATGAATCAGGATGGACCAAAGCACTTAGACATTACTCTTACTAGAGCAAAGTTTGATGAATTGACTGCTGATTTGGTTGAAGCAACAATAGGCCCTGTTAAAACAGCTTTGAATGACGCAGGTCTTAACGCAAGCGAGCTTCACAAGGTGCTTTTAGTTGGTGGTTCTACTCGTATTCCTGCTGTTCAAGAAGCGGTTAAAAAGCTTACCGGCAAAGAACCGTTCAAGGGTATTAACCCAGACGAATGTGTTGCTCTTGGTGCTTCAATTCAAGGCGGCAAGCTTGCTGGTGATGAGGGTGCAGGAAGTATTCTTCTTTTGGACGTTACTCCGCTTTCACTCGGCATTGAAACTATGGGCGGCGTAGCAACAAAGCTTATTGAGCGTAATACAACTATACCAACTAAAAAGTCGCAAATTTTCTCTACTGCTGCCGACAATCAAACTGCTGTTGACATTTTAGTAGTTCAAGGTGAGCGTCCGCTTGCTAGAGACAACAAGGCACTTGGACAATTTAGGCTTGACGGAATTATGCCTGCACCTAGAGGTATTCCGCAAATTGAAGTTACATTTGACATTGATGCAAACGGTATTGTTCACGTTTCTGCAAAAGACATGGGAACAGGCAAGGAGCAAAAAATTACTATTACTGCAAGCACAAACCTTTCAGACGTAGACATTGAAAGAGCAGTTAAAGAAGCTGAAATGTTCGCAGAGCAAGACAAAAAGCGCAAAGAAATTATCGACACCAAAAACGGCGCAGACTCAATGATTTTCCAAACAGAAAAGCTTCTTAAAGACATGGAAGGAAAGCTTGAAGAAGCTGACAAGGCAAAAATTGAAGAAGAATTCAACAAGCTTAAACAGCTTAACGAAACTGCAAACATTGAAACTATGAGCGAAAGTGAAGCGGAAGCTCTTAAAGCTGCTACAGAAAGCTTGACAAACGTGTTCTACGAAATTAGTTCAAAGATTTACCAACAAGCTGGCGGTGCGGCTGGTGCAGACGGCGGCGCAGCACATGGCGGAAGCGACGACGTTGTAGACGGCGAGGCTAAGGAAATTTAATTTTATTGAAATCCTAATTTTCCCCTGTCATTTGCTTGGCGGGGGAATACTGGCTTAACAAGGAGTACATGGAATGGCTGATAAAAGAGATTATTATGAAACGCTTGGTGTCTCAAAGGGTGCAAACGACGATGAGATAAAAAAAGCGTATAGAAACATGGCTAAAAAGTACCACCCTGATGCCAACCCTGGCGACGCAACCGCAGAAGCTAAGTTTAAAGAAGTAAGCGAAGCTTACGATGTTCTTTCCGACAGCCAAAAACGTGCTAAGTACGACCAGTTTGGGCACGCAGCTTTTGACCAAACGGCTGGTGGCGGTGGTTACGGCGGCGGCTTCGGTGGTTTTGGCGGCTTTGGTGACATGGGAGACATTTTTGAAAGCATGTTCGGAAGCGACATTTTTGGCGGTGGTAGCAGGCGCAAAAACGGCCCAAGACGTGGTTCTGACATACATACTTCCATGCAGGTTTCGTTTGAGGAAGCTTTTTTTGGTGTAGAGCGTGAAATTCAGCTTCCGATGGAAGAAGTGTGCGACACATGTAAGGGCAGCGGTGCAAAGCCTGGTACTTATGCTGAAAATTGCCGTCAATGCGGCGGCTCTGGGCAGGAGCGTTTCCAACAGCAAACAATTCTTGGCACAATGACAAGCGTTCGCACATGTAGCGTGTGCGGCGGCGAAGGAAAAATTATTAAAGAGCCGTGCGGTAGCTGCCGTGGAAGCGGACGTGTTAAGAAAACGAAAACCCTTAAAGTTAACATTCCAAAAGGTATTGAAAGCGGACAAAGCATTAGGCTTTCTGGCAGGGGAGAGCCTGGGCATAAGGGCGGCCCTACAGGGGATTTATTAATTACAGTAAATGTTTCACAGCATAAGCTTTTTACAAGGCAAGGAAACAATCTTCACATAGAAGTTCCAATTACGTTTGTGCAGGCGGCTTTGGGTAGTGACATTACAATTCCTACAATGGAAGAAACAGAAAGCTACACAGTTAAAGCTGGAACACAAACAGGAACTGTAATTAACTTTAAAGGGCGTGGCGTGCCGAATGTTAGAAACAGCAGAAACGTTGGCGACTTAATTGTTACGCTTAAAGTTACTGTACCTACTTCTCTTTCTGACAGGCAAAAGCAGCTTTTAAAAGAGTTTGCCGAGGACATGGGTGAGGAATATAAAGACCATAAAAAAGGTTTTTTTGATAAATTAAAGGATTCGTTTAAATAAAAGAATAAAATGAATGATAAAAGCTTCCCTAAGAAATTGGGGAGGTTTTTTCTTGTTGTTTTATGTTATAATATGTCATAGAAATTCTAATTTTAGTGACATTACTTAAACCTAGGAGGTTAAAATGAAGAACAAACTAAGTATTATAACAATTTCAGCTATTCTTTTAAGCTTGCTTGCAGTGATTTTCATGCGAAGTGAAAGCGAGTTAGAAAAAAATTTAAAGCTGTTAAAAGATGGGAACACAAAGCCACTTACTGGGTTTGCACTAGGCGACAAATTTGACAGTGAGCTTGCTTATGAAACAGATGAATATTTTTCTGGTGGGCAGATTAGTAAATTAAAAAGCGGTAAATACATTGACACATATTTAATTTTTGATGAAGCTAAGCAACTAAAAGCATTAGGTGCTGAAACAACCGGAAACTTTTTAGGAATTGCTTTGGGGGAAACTACATTTCAAAATGTAAAGGATATTTTAGGTTCTCCTGACGTGTATGAGGAAAAGAGTGACATGTATGACTTACCTTTTGCTTTATATAACTTTGAAAAAAACACTTTGTATATGCACATGGATAACGAGGACAGGGTATGGCAAATTTTATATAAAACAAAAGAGTAGGTAGGGCATGTATAAGTTTTATATTGTATAAACTGTAATAGACTTGGCAAATAAGCAAAATCTATTTTAGCACTTTGACTAATTTTGCGAATTAATTGTGTCAAAACTATAACATTTTCTTGACTAAAAGACCAGATAATGATATAGTTAGTTAAATATCAATCAATCACAGGAGGGATTTTATGAAACGCTTATTTAACACTTCTCGTGTTATGGCACTTGCACTTTCGCTTGCAGTTGTTTCACCACTAGCGGCATATGCAGGAACAAGCTCTAATCAATTTAAAATTGCTGCTACAACTTACAAGGCAGGTACATATTCTGCTACAGCAAAGGGCTATGGCGGCGACGTTTCAGTTGAAGTTACAGTTGATTCAAACGGAAAGATTACAGCTGTAAAGGCTACAGGCAAAGATGAAACAACAGGTATTGGTTCAAACGCAATTGACAAGCTTCCTGCTGCTTTTGTAAAGGCTGGCGGCACAAAGGTTGACGTAGTTTCTGGTGCTACTGTTACATCAAAGGCTCTTATAAACGCAGTTGGTGCAGCTGTTAAAAAGGCTGTAGTTGTAGCTGCCCCTGCCGCTACTCCAAAGCCTGCTGCTACTCCAGCCCCAACACCTGCTCCAACTCCTGAACCTGAACCAGAAGAAACATTTAAGTTAATTGAAGATGATTATGTAATTACATATGCTGACTTTGCAAAGGAAGTTAGCTCTTGGAAAACCAAGCTTGAAAAAGGCGATGCTTACAAGCTTGCAAAAGGCACTTGGGCTTCACAAATGGAAGTTTTCCAAGAAAAGCTTTACAAGGGCAAAACTGTTGCCGAGCTTAAAGCTTGGTTTGGCAAGTACACAGCTTCAAACGGCAGGCCTTTAACAGCTTCTGCTACTGGTGACAACAAAACTAAGTATGACGCTTTAGGCGCAGCTGACAAAGCTATGCTCGCTGACTTAACTTCAGCAGCTACAATGAGCCTTAACGACTCACACGGAAACCTTTTAGGTGCAGTTGAAAAGGCATACGAAACAAAGAGAAATGTAAACGGAAACAAAGCTGCATACATTGGTTTTGGAATTAACACTGTTCCTAGAGACAGAGGAAGCTATGCACAATTTAACACTACTGTAGCCGCTGTTTTATTTGATGAACAAGATAGAATTGTTGACGTAATTGTTGACGTTGTTGAAGTAAGTACAAACGAAACAAACTGGCCAGGCTGGCCAAGCGAAACTGTTACAGTTGACGCTTCTGAAAAAGCTTTTAACAGTATTAAGTCAAAGCGTGACCGTGGCGACGCTTACAACATGGCAAGAGCAGCTACAACTAAAAATGAATGGTATGTTCAAATGAACAACTTTGAAAAGTTTTTCGTTGGTATGACTGCTCCAGAAGTAAAAGCTTGGTATGAAAAGTACACTGGTCAAACAGGCAAACCTCTTACAAAGTCTGTTACAAATGAATATGACATTGCTAAATGGTCTTCATTAACTTATTTTGAAAGAGAAAGAATTGAAGACGTTACATCTTCTGCAACTATGAGCCTTAACGATGCACACAGCGACATTGTAGGCGCAATTGTTGAAGCTTACAACAACAAAAAGGCTGTTTCTGGCGAAGTTGCTTCTTTTGGTATTGGGTACAACAACGTGTTTAGAAAAGGCCCAGGTAAAAGCGAAGACGGAACTCCTGTTTACAGCTTTAACGAATCATACGCAGCTGTTGCTTTTGACAAAGATGGCAAAGTTGTAAAAAGCATAACAGACGTTCTTGAAGTTGCTACACCAAACTATGACGGTGCTGCTATGCCTCACATTTCAGGCTTGCCTGGTCAAAACAGGTACGTTACTGATGTTACTCATAAGGGCGAAGTTTATTTAGTGCCTGCTAAAAAGTAGTTTAAACTTTTAATTAATTTTAGGTGTTTCTCAGTTTGTTTTGAGAAATACCTTTTTTTCTAAAAAAATTTATAAATATACAAATTAGTCTTTTTAATTTCTAAATTTAGGTATATAATATAAATAAACATATATACAGCAATGATAAAAGCTACGGTTTATAATTTTCTACAGAGAGCTGGTGGGTGGTGCGAACCAGTGAAATGTTAAGCCTTTCCACTTTTGGAGCTGTAACCCCTTTTTTGAGTGGCTGGCTTTGCCAGCAATTTGGGTGGCACCACGGAACTTTCCGTCCCATGTTTTTTGTGGGCTTGGGGAGTTTTTATTTTTGATTTTTAGGAGGATAAAATGTTAGACATTAAGTTTGTGCGTTCAAACCCTGAAATTGTGAAGGAAAATATTAAAAAGAAGTTTCAAGACAAAAAGCTTGTTTTAGTAGACGAAGCAATTGCATTGGACGAAACGTTTAGAGAAATGAAAGCTCGTTGCGATTTTCTTAGAAGCCAAAGGAACGTAATAAGCAAGGAAATTGGTGGCTTTATGGCAAAGGGTGAAAAGGACAAGGCAGAGGAAGCAAAAGCAAAGGTTGCAGAAATTGCAAAAGAGCTTGCTGGGCTTGAAGGCAAGGAAGAAGAAACTTCTGCCAAATTGAAAGAAATTATGCTTGTTATTCCAAACATTATCGACCCATCTGTGCCAATTGGCAAAGACGACAGCGAAAATGTAGAGGTTGAGCGTTTTGGTGAGCCTGTAGTTCCAAGCTTTGAAGTGCCGTACCATGTTGAAATAATGGAAAAGCTTAAAGGCATAGACTTGGACAGTGCAAGAAAAACAAGCGGCAACGGTTTTTATTATCTTCTTGGGGACGTTGCACGTTTACATTCAGCTATTCTTTCATACGCTCGTGATTTTATGATTGACAAAGGGTTTGTTTACTGCATACCACCTTACATGATTCGCAGCAACGTTGTTACAGGTGTAATGAGCTTTGCCGAAATGGAAAACATGATGTACAAAGTTGAAGGCGAAGATTTATACTTAATTGGGACAAGCGAACACTCCATGATTGGAAAGTTTATCGACACAATACTTGACGAAGAACAGCTTCCGCAAGCTTTAACAAGCTACTCTGCTTGCTTCCGCAAAGAGGTTGGGGCGCATGGCATTGAAGAACGTGGCGTTTACCGTGTTCATCAGTTTGAAAAGCAAGAAATGATTGTTGTTTGCAAGCCAGAAGACAGCCCAAGATGGTTTGAAAAAATGTGCAAAAACTCTGTAGAGTTTTTCCGCTCGCTTGACATTCCTGTGCGCACTTTAGAGTGCTGCTCTGGCGATTTGGCAGACCTTAAAGTTAAAAGCATTGACGTTGAAGCATGGTCGCCAAGGCAGCAAAAATATTTTGAAGTTGGAAGCTGCTCAAATTTAGGCGATGCACAAGCACGCCGCCTTGGAATTCGCATAAGAAACAGGGAAGCTGGCAACTATTATGCACACACTTTAAACAACACAGTTGTTGCTCCTCCAAGAATGTTGATTTCGTTTTTGGAAAACAACTTGAACGAAGACGGCTCGGTTAGAATTCCAGAACCTCTTAGAATGTATATGGGCGGTAAAGATTGTATAAAGTAAATTGCAAATTAGGTTTGTAATTTTTATAATTCATGATATAATAAAATTAAATTCAGAAACAAGAGGGACAGAACATGATTAGACTAAACTTTGCAACTACCACCACCACTACTTAGGGCTACTTTGAGCTATGTTGTTTAAGCAACCAGCGACAAAGGCAAGCCCTATTAGTCGTGTGGTTGCAAGGTATATACAACACCTTGCGTCACTTATAAAAGTGTGCAAGGTGTTTTTGTTTTTGAAAGGGGGTGTTTGCTCCGATGTCTAAAGGAATGTTTGAACAATGTTCTAAGGGGCGGCTCACCGTATTTTCTTCATTTGAAAACTAACTAAAATGAAGGAGATACGACTATGGAAAACTACAAAAAACTATTGGCAGAAAAGCTTTTGGTTGCAGTAAAACAGTCTTATATAAATGCTGAGCTTATATATTTTGAGGAAAGCGAAAGCGGTTTTTTCTGTGACTACAACATGCCGCTGCTTAACCCAACATTGATTGCAGAAATATCAAAAAGCATTGATACAAGTGGAATACAATGTGCTTATGAATTACAAGGTTTTTCCAGCGTTTATGAGGACGGCAATGCAGAAAACCGTGTACTACAACGCATTTATGTAACAGCTTTTCAAACAACTGCTGAACTTGAAGCGTATAAAAGCTTTGTTTCCGAAGCGTTAAAGCGTGACCACAAAACACTCGGCAGTGAATTAAAGCTATTTTCAAGCTCTAACGAAATAGGGCAGGGGTTGAATTTGTGGCACCCAAAAGGTGCAATGATGCGTTACCTGGTTGAAAGCTTTGGGCAAACAGCGCACATTTTAAACGGCTACGAATGGGTGTACACACCGCACATTGGCAGGGCAGAGCTTTGGAAAACATCTGGGCATTTGGATTTTTACAAGGACTCTATGTACAGCCCAATTGTAATTGATGATGAGGAATATTATTTAAAGCCGATGAATTGCCCGTTTCACATAAACATTTACAACAGCGAAATACATTCATACCGTGACTTGCCAATAAAATTTGCAGAATATGGCACTGTTTACAGGTATGAACTTTCGGGTGCGCTAAACGGTTTAACTAGGGTGAGGGGCTTTACACAAGACGATGCACACATTATATGTACTCCAGAACAAGTGGAAACAGAGGTTTCTAACGCTCTAAAATTTTCGTTGTATACACTTCGTTCGTTTGGGTTGGATAAGTTTGAACCTTATATTTCAACAAAGCCCAAGCATAAGTCGATAGGTGAGAACAGCGACTGGGAAATGGCAACAGAAGTGCTGAAAAAAGCTGTTGTTTCATCAGGGCTTGAATATGAAATAGACGAGGGCGGCGGTGCTTTTTACGGCCCAAAAATTGACTTAAAGCTGCGTGATTCTTTAAACAGGCAATGGCAGTGCAGTACAATTCAATTTGACTTTAACCTTCCAAGCCGATTTAATATGTTTTATATAGGAAAAGACGGTCAAAAGCATACACCGTTTATGCTGCACCGAGCATTGTTTGGTAGTTTGGAGCGTTTTATGGCGCTGCTTATTGAACATTACAAGGGTGACTTTCCGTTTTGGTTTTCGCCTGTTCAATTTGGCATTGTTCCTATTAAGGATTTGCATTTTGATTACGCAAAAAAATTGTCAAAAGAGTTGAAAGCTCAAGGTTTCCGTGTTGCTTTAAATGCTGATAATGAAAACATGCGTAACAAAATTAAGAAATTCCAGCTTGAAAAAATTCCGTATATTCTTGTTGTAGGCGACAAAGAAGTTGCAGAAAATACATTTTCCGTTCGTAGCAGGAAGGACGGAGATTTAGGGGCTATGGGTATTTCTTCTTTGTGCGAATATCTTAAACCTAAAATTGAACTAGGTAAGCCTAAATGTATAATTGAGGATTAAAATTTGGTGTATAGTCATTCAACTTTAAAATTGAAAAAAACTGCTAACGTATTTTTTTATTTTAAAGTTGATGATTATACAGCTTGCATTGACTCCTATTAATAATTATAATTGTAGATATCTCTACTTGTATGAACAAAAAAAGTATGACAAATCTTTTGAAAAATTTGACAGACTATTGACAGAAGGGAATTTAACTGAAAAAGAAAGGGACATTGTTAAAATATTTAGGCAAGCGGTAACGACACAATGAAACAGATTCAATTCTTCATATATTCAAATATATTTAATTTTCTGCAAATTTAGTAATAAACCCCTTGACTTTTCCAAAAACCAATGCTAAAATCACAAAGTATGCTGATTAAATGCGAAAATTATATTTTTGCAAAATGTTTTCAGCGCTATTAAAAAATTTACAGGCAGATAAAATTGTAAGGAGGTGCAAGAAATGCCAACATTTAACCAGTTAGTTAGAAAAGGCCGCCAATCAGTTGCGAAAAAGTCAACTGCGCCTGCTCTTCAAAAAAGCCTTAACACTTTGAAGCGCAAAGTTAGCGACCAACCAAGCCCACAAAAAAGAGGGGTTTGCACTTCGGTTAAAACAGCTACACCAAAAAAGCCAAACTCGGCTCTTAGAAAAATTGCCCGTGTTCGTCTTTCAAACGGTATGGAAGTTACTAGCTACATTCCAGGTGAAGGCCACAACCTTCAAGAGCACAGCGTTGTTCTTATTAGAGGCGGTCGTGTAAAAGACATTCCTGGTGTTAGGTACCATATTGTGCGTGGTGTTCTCGACACAGCAGGCGTTAACAAGCGTATGCAGTCACGTTCTAAATACGGCGCTAAGCGTCCAAAGAAGAAGTAATAAACTTAAAATATCAATAATTAGTGCCTAAGCAATATTATCTGCCTTAAAATATGGATATAATTGTGAAGGCATGAATCGTGAAAACGAGTACCGTTGATATAATTATTTTCACATTTTTATGTGAAAAATTTTGATTAAGGAGGGAAGAATCGTGCCACGCAAAGGACATGTACCTAAAAGAGAGGTTTTGCCAGACCCGCTTTACAAAAGCAAGCTGGTTTCAAAACTTATTAATACAATAATGTACGACGGCAAAAAAGGCGTTTCACAACGAATAGTTTACGCTGCGTTCGAGCAAGTTGCCGAAAAAAAGGGCAAAGAAGCCCTTGAAGCTTTTGAAGAAGCTTTAAATAACATTATGCCACTTCTTGAGGTTAAAGCAAGACGTGTAGGCGGTGCAACATACCAAGTTCCTATGGAAATCCGCCCAGAAAGACGCCAAGCTTTAGGTCTTCGCTGGTTAGTTACGTATTCAAGAAGACGTAGCGAAAAGCGCATGGAAGATCGTTTGGCAAATGAAATTATTGACGCCTTGAACAACACTGGCGGTGCAATTAAGAAAAAAGAAGAAACGCATAAGATGGCAGAAGCAAACAGAGCTTTCGGCCACTACAAGTGGTAGTAAAGCATTTTTTATAAAATGCTTGCGGTTTTCTTTATTTATAAAAGAAAACCGCTACAACATGTTGCACTTTTTGTGCAATAATTACCCAAAAAACGTTTTTTTCTAAAGATTAGGAGGATAATTGTGTCAGACAGAGCTTTCCCACTCGAAAGAACGAGAAATATCGGGATTATGGCACATATCGATGCAGGTAAAACCACCCTCACCGAACGTATCCTGTACTACACTGGTCGCAACTACAAAATTGGCGATACCCACGAAGGTACAGCCACTATGGACTGGATGGAGCAGGAGCAAGAGAGAGGTATTACAATAACATCTGCGGCTACTACTACTCAATGGAACGACAACAGGATAAACATTATTGATACACCAGGACACGTTGACTTTACCGTTGAGGTAGAGCGTTCATTGAGAGTTTTGGACGGAGCTGTTGGCGTTTTTTGTGCCAAGGGCGGAGTTGAGCCACAGTCTGAAACTGTTTGGCGTCAAGCCGACAGGTACGGCGTTCCAAGGCTTGCATTTGTTAATAAAATGGATATCATGGGTGCAGACTTCTTCAACGTAGTTGATAAAATCCGTGAGCGCCTTGGTGCAAACCCAGTTCCACTTCAACTTCCGATAGGCGCTGAAGATACATTTGTAGGCGTTATCGACCTGCTCGAGATGAAGGCATATATCTACAAAGATAACGAAGGCAAGGACATTTCTGTTGAAGAAATTCCAGCCGACATGCTTGAAAAAGCACAGCAATACAGGGTAAGCATGGTTGAATCGGTTTCAGAAACTGATGACGACCTTATGGAAAAATATTTAAACGGTGAAGAACCAACAAACGAGGAGCTTGTTGTTGCAATCCGTAAAGCTTGTATTGCTACAACTATTACACCTGTTCTTTGTGGCTCTGCCTACAAAAACAAAGGTGTGCAAAGGCTTCTTGATGCTGTAGTTGCTTACTTGCCTGCACCAACAGACATTCCTGCAATTAAGGGTGTTCTTCCTGGTTCAGACGAAGAAGCAGAGCGTAAAGCTTCAGACAGCGAGCCTTTCTCAGCACTTGCTTTTAAAATTATGAACGACCCATTTGTTGGTAAGCTTGCTTTCTTCCGTGTATATTCGGGCGTTTTAGAATCGGGCTCATACGTTTACAACTCGGTAAAGGGTAAACGTGAACGTGTAGGACGTATTCTTCAAATGCACGCTAACCACAGAGATGAAATTGACAAAGTTTACGCAGGCGACATTGCTGCCGCTGTAGGCTTGAAAATTACAACAACTGGTGACACTCTTTGCTTTGAGGAAGATGAAATTGTTCTTGAATCAATGAACTTCCCAGAACCTGTTATCTCGGTTGCTATTGAGCCAAAAACAAAAGCAGGCAGAGATAAAATGGGCATTGCGCTTCAAAAGCTTGCAGAAGAAGACCCAACTTTCAAAACATTTACAAACGCTGAAACTGGTCAAACAATTATTTCAGGCATGGGTGAATTGCACCTTGAAATTATCGTAGACCGTTTGTTCAGAGAGTTTAAGGTTGAGGCAAACGTTGGTAAGCCACAAGTTGCTTACAGAGAAACGTTCCGTAAGCCAGCAGACGTTGAAGGAAAATACGTTAAGCAGTCTGGTGGTAGCGGTCAATACGGTCACTGTAAAGTTCGCTTTGAACCACTTGACCACAACGATGCCGACAAGCCTTTCGAGTTTGTAAACAGCGTAGTAGGCGGTTCTATTCCTAAGGAATACATTCCTGCTATTGAAAAGGGTATTAGAGAAGCTATGACGTCTGGTCTTATCGGCGGCTACCCAGTTATCGGCGTTAAGGCAACAGTTTACGATGGTTCTTACCACGAAGTTGACTCATCTGAAGTTGCGTTTAAGGTTGCTGGTTCTATGGCTTTCAAAGAAGCTATGAGAAAGTCAGACCCTGTGCTTCTTGAACCGATAATGAAGGTTGACATAACTGTTCCAGAAGAATACATGGGCGATGTTATGGGTGACGTAAACTCACGCCGTGGACGTATTGAAGGTATGGAAAACATTGGTAATGCACAAGTTATCCATTCATACGTTCCGCTTTCAGAAATGTTTGGTTACTCTACAGACCTTCGTTCAAAAACTCAAGGTCGTGGCGTTTACGCAATGGAAGTTCACCATTACGAGCCAGTTCCAAAGAGTATTCAAGAAAAGGTTGTTGCTGGCAAGGAATAATTAGAGCTTATTCTAATTTCCTATTGCAAAATAACTTCCTTTTATTTATAATATATCCATTGACTGTTAATTTTCGGCTGTTGAATACAACCGCCGTATATTAAGGAGGAAAATCTAAATGGCTAAGGCTAAATTCCAAAGAAATAAGGCACACGTTAATATCGGCACAATTGGTCACGTTGACCATGGTAAGACTACACTTACTGCTGCTATTACAAAAACTCTTCTCAACAGATACCAACTTGGTGAAGAAATTCCTTTCGACAAAATCGACAAGGCTCCAGAAGAAAGAGAACGTGGTATCACAATTTCAACAACTCACGTTGAATACGAAACACCAAACCGTCACTATGCACACGTTGACTGCCCAGGACATGCCGACTATGTTAAAAACATGATCACTGGTGCTGCCCAAATGGACGGCGCAATCCTCGTTGTTGCTGCTACAGACGGCCCAATGGCTCAAACTCGTGAGCACATTCTTCTTGCTAGGCAAGTAGGCGTTCCTTACATTGTTGTTTTCATGAACAAGTGCGACGCTGTAGACGACGAAGAACTTCTTGACTTGGTTGAAATGGAAATTCGTGACCTCTTGAACGAGTACGAATTCCCAGGTGATGACACTCCAATCATTCGTGGTTCAGCTTTCCAAGCACTTCAAGACCCATCATGCCCATGGGGTGACAAAATTTGTGACCTTATGGCTGCTGTTGACGAGTACATTCCAGACCCAGTGCGTGACACTGACAAGCCTTTCCTTATGCCTGTTGAGGACGTTTTCTCAATTACTGGCCGTGGAACAGTTGCAACTGGTCGTGTAGAGCGTGGTACTCTTAAAATTCAAGAAGAAGTTGAAATCGTTGGTTTCACTGAAGAACGCCGTAAAGTTGTTGTTACAGGTATTGAAATGTTCCGTAAGCTTCTTGATTCAGCTCAAGCTGGTGACAACATTGGTGCTTTGCTCCGTGGTGTTCAACGTACAGACATTGAGCGTGGTCAAGTTCTTGCAAAAACTGGTTCAATTACACCACACGCAAACTTTACTGCACAAGTTTACGTTCTTTCACAAGCTGAAGGTGGCAGACACAAGCCTTTCTTCAACAACTACCGTCCACAGTTCTACTTCAGAACAACAGACGTTACAGGTGTTATTTCTTTGCCAGAAGGCGTAGAAATGTGTATGCCTGGCGATAACATTGAAATGGCTATCGAACTAATCACTCCAGTAGCTATGGAACAAGGTCTTCGTTTCGCTATCCGTGAAGGTGGCAAAACTGTAGGTGCTGGTTCAGTTGTTACTATTAAAGCATAATTGGGGCTTCCCATTAAATAACAAAAAACGGCTGTTTAGCCGTTTTTTTGTTATATTCTTTACATAGAGGTGGTTTAAATTAATGATAAAGACCAACCAAGTCACAACAACGTACCCTTTAAACACATTATCAAATTATAAGTATGCAGTTATCTTTGCTAAATACCAAAACAAGTGGCTTTATCCACGACATAAAGAACGAACGACGTTTGAAACAGCAGGTGGTCACATAGAAAAAGGGGAAACACCTTTAGAAGCTGCAAAGCGTGAGTTTTATGAGGAAACAGGTGCAACGAAATTTCAAATACGTGCACTTTTTGACTACCTTGTGGAACCAAGCGGATATCCACCTTCCAGTGGTCAAGTTTTTTATGCCGAAGTACAAGAACTGTCCCAAATACCAGAAAGTGAAATGGCAGAGGTACAGTTTTTTGAAACTCTGCCCAATTGCTTAACATACCCTTTAATTACGCCTATACTTTTTGATAAAGTTGTTGAATTAACCAAATAAAAAAGCGTTCCCCATATGGCAAGCCATAACAGGGAACGCCTTTGTTTTATTGTAATAAAAACTAAAAACCAACTGGAATACCAAGAAGCATCCAAGCAACGAAAAATACAGTCCAACCAACCAAGAAGGTGAGTGAGTAAGGAATCATCATAGAAATGACAGTACCAATGCCAGCGTCCTTCTTGTAAATTTGTACAAACACTATAACCATTGCAAAGTAGCTCATAAGCGGTGAAATAATGTTTGTTGAACTGTCTGCAATTCTGTATGCAGTTTGAACAACAGCAGGGTCAATGTTAAGGCGCATAAACATAGGAATGAAAATTGGCGCCATAATAGCCCATTTTGCAGAAGCAGAGCCAAGGAACAAGTTTATAAACCCTGTTATCAAAATGAATGCAACTAACAGAGGAATTGTTCCAATGTTTGCCGCTTTCAAAAAGTCTGCGCCCAAAACAGCAATTATTGTAGCAAGCTTTGAGTAGCTGAAATAGTTGATAAACTGTGCCGCAACAAATGCCAAAACAAGGTATCCGCCCATTTTGCTCATTGCAGATGTCATGTGTGACGCAACTTCTTTTTCATTTTTAATTGTACCAGCAACTTTTCCGTACACAACCGAAGGAATGAAGAAAAGCAAAGATACAATAGGAATTAAACCGTTAATAAACGTTGAACCGTTTATAAGTGAGTTTAAAAAGTCGGGTTGTTCCAAATTTCTAAGGAAAGAGTTTGGCAATGCAATAAGAATTATTAAGCCAACAATTAAACCTACGAGTGTCCAGTTTGCAGCTGAAAGTGCCTTTTTCTCTCTGTCCGAAATTACTTTTAAGCTTGAATCTCCACCGTCAGAGCCTTCATATTTTCCAAGACGTGGCTCAATAATTTTTGTTGTAATTAAAGTACCAAGAATTGTAATTAAAATAGTGGAAGCAAACATGAAGAGATAGTTTGCAGTCGGAGCAATGTTTACGTTTGGTTCAAAAATGTGTATAGCTTCATTTGTAATGCCTGCAAGCATTGGGTCGATTGTGCCAATTAAAAGGTTTGCACTAAAACCGCCCGAAACACCAGCAAAAGCCGCCGCAAGCCCAGCAAGCGGGTGTCTGCCGTAAGCCATAAACATTAGTGCGCCAAGCGGAATTAAAATAACATAACCAGCGTCGCTTGCAATGTTTGACATAATTCCAAGAAAAACAACCATTGGAGCAAGAAGCTGACGTGGCGTGATGCTAACAATTTTTTTAAGTGATGTACCTATGTAACCAGAAGATTCAGCGATGCCAATGCCAAGCATACCAACGAGAACAACACCCAAAGGAGCAAAGCCCGTAAAGTTTTTAACGGCATTTTCAAGTATGTAACTTATGCCTGCCCCATTTAATAGAGAAACAGCCGTAATTGTTTGCAAGCTAACTTCTTTTGTTGCTGAATCATAAATGTCTGCAGAAACAGAAACCCCAGCCGCTTCACACAAAGCAGAAATTATAATAACAGCCAGAGCCAAAATAGCAAACAATGTGACTGGGTGAGGAAGCTTGTTGCCAACAGCTTCAATTCCGTCAAGAGCTCTTTCAGTAAAGCTTTTTGAAGATGAATTTGGTTTTTTTGCCATATATTTGCCCCCTTTTTTTGAATAGAATAATAATATATAGTATATAAGGTTTTGTCAACTAAAATAACTAAACAATTTGTCATAGCAAGTACATATTTTTTTTAAAACTGTTATTTATGTGAAATAGAATAACACTAGTTTTAGTTTTATTTTTATTTATATCTATATAATATAAAAATCAGCCTAATACGACGGCTTATTTTCCAGTTTTAAAGTTAAATGACTATAAGCCGACAGAGAACTATTTTTCCTACCACAACGCTCATGTATTTGCAACTCAACTTGAATAAACTGTTCACCATTTTGCGTCAAAAAATCGTTGAAGCGTTAATTAATTTTGCCGAAAAATGGATTGGTGACTATAAAAACTCAAATTGCTATAACCTAATTATTTACTTGACACCACAATTAACATATGTTACTATTAACATATGTTAATAAAATAAATATTTGGGAGGTAACTATGAACAAAGCATTTAAAACATCTGAGGGCAGAGAAGCAGTAATCGCTTATTACGACATGCTGTTAAAAAATCTTACCGTGCCTTATGAGGAAACAACCGTAGAAACGTGCTGCGGAAGCACTTCTGTTATAACGGCAGGTGATGAGTCAAATCCGCCCATTGTTTTGCTGCATGGCAGCAGTATTAACGCTACTATGTGGGTTAAGGATATAAGCGACCTTGCAAAAAGCTACAGGGTTTACGCCCCTGATATGCCAGGTGAACCTGGGAAAAGCTGTGAAACCCAGCAGTCATTTGAAACCACAGCGTATGCCGATTGGCTGTATGACGTAATGAATGGCTTAGGTATACAAAAGGCTGTTTTAGCGGGAGCTTCTCTTGGTGCGTGGCTTGGGGCGATGTTTGCAATTAATTACGGTGAAATGGTAGAAAAGCTCATACTTCTGTGTCCTGCTGGTATTGGTTCGCAGAACCATGCGTTTAAAGAAATTGCGTTTAATCTTCTTTCCAAAGGTGAGATGGGTGTAAATCTTTTATTTGCAGAAATTAACGGCGGTGTGGATGTGCCTGAACCTATTCTTAACTATAACAAACTAATCTCAGCTGTTTTCAATGCAAGGCAGGAGGTTATACCTGTCTTTTCCGATGAGGAGCTAAATAAAATCACAATGCCCAGCTTGCTTATCGTCGGAGCAAAAGACATTATGCTAAATTCTAAGGAAACAGCGGAACGCTTTGCAAAGTGCGTTCCTAATGCAAAAACTATTATGCTTCCAGATGCTGGACACTCGCTATATGGATTGTCGGCGGATATGATGGAATTCATAGAAAGGTAGGTGTGAATATGTCACTTGGATACGCAATTTTAGGTATTTTAGGGAAAACTCCGATGAGTGGGTATGATATAAAAAAGCTGATGCAAACAACTGATTTTATGCACTGGTCGGGTAATAACAATCAAATTTACAAAGCTTTGTTAGAGCTTGCAGACGAGGGATATGTCACCTCGGAGGTACAAGAACAGGACAGCCTGCCAAACAAAAAGCTATACCATATCACTGCCGATGGAAAAATGGCGCTTAAACGATTTATCTTGTCGCCCCCTCATATGCCGAGCTTTAAAAACCCGTTCCTGATACGGCTTGCCTTTTCAGACGCACTTGACGAAGCAGAGTTACTCGATTTATTAACGAGGTATGAAACAGAGGTAAAATTACAGTGTATGCTTTGCAAAAACACAAAAAACAATGCCTTGGCTACCGAACAATCAAGGCGTGAAGCCCTTGTACTGTCAGCGGTTTATCAAAATGCCGCTAACATGTACGAATGCGAGCTTGCGTGGGTGCAGGAACTAAAAAAAGGTTTAGAGAAAATTGTGTTGCAAGGCAACGTAATACAATGTGATAATGAAGCTCTGCCTGAAAAGAAACTGCTGTACTACGAGGTGGTAAGCAAACCGAATGGAAGCTATATCCTCATTAATTCCCAAATCCATAATGAAACGGCCGGACTGTCTGTTTTGGAGGCTTGCGCCGAAAGTGGCTGCAATTTAGTTATACTGTCCCCACAAACGCTTCCGGAAGATTTCTTTCGGCTTGAAAACGGTTTTGCCCCGTCGTTTTTGCAAAGGCTTTCTAATTACTCCGTTTATGTTGCGGTTTTGGCTGATGCCGACAGCTACAAAGGAAAATTCAAAAAGACACTTGCAGCCCTAAAGAGCAACAGTAATTTAAAAATATTTGATGATATGGAAAAAGCTGAGGATTGGCTTTTGTCAAGAGAACCATTATGAAAAAGGCATCAACAATTATTTTGAGGCTTGCGCTCCTAGCAATGGCTGTGGTTATGCTTGGCATATGCTTTGGAATTGGCTGGACGGTGAATGCCGAGGGCAGGTCGAACTCTGAATATAGCTATGTGGGTATTATTCTGCTTATAGGTACCTGTTCGGCAGCAGTTCCATTCTTCATTACTCTGTTTCAATCGGCAAAGCTCCTTAGCATAATTGACCGTGGGCGTGTATTCTCCGAACAGTCTATTAACGCTCTGTCAGCAATCATCCGCAGCACACTTGTGGTGTTTGCGGTTTGTACCATAGGCGGCCTGCCGTTTTTTTATATGATAGCCGAAATGGACGAGGCTCCCGGTGTAATCTTTCTTGGTATGGCAATTTCGGGTATTGTGTTTGCCATTGCCATGTTTGCCTACGTTTTGCGGTGGCTACTTAAAGAAGCAATTGGATATAAGGAAAGGTGTGCAACATGAACATCACAGAAAAAAACAACGTTGCTGTACTGCAAAGCGACAAACTACTTATAACAGACTCACAGTCAGCACTTGACCTTGCTATGACGGTGCAGTATGAAACGCAGTGCAACCAAATTATTATAAACAAAGATAACATTCATGAAGATTTTTTCAAACTTTCAACAGGGCTTTTGGGCGATGTTTTGCAGAAATATGTAAACTATCGTATAAGGCTTGCTGTTGTTGGAGATTTTTCGGTATACACTAGCAAGCCTCTCCACGATTTCATTGGTGAAAGCAACAAAGGAAACAGCTTTTTCTTTGTTGTAAGTGAGCACGAGGCGATGGCTAGGTTAACTAAGAGCAGTTCCAGTTTTTAACTATATTGGCAGAAGGAAGCCAAACTCCTAGCCGTTTGGCTTTTTAACCGATATACAGTATTGATTAAAAACGGAATTGTCATAATTAATGTTCACAACCTTATTTTGTCGCATTGTCATTGTTAATGTTCATACAAACAATAGATTTTTGTGCAATACCAATATCTTTTGCAATCACTTCACACTTGGTCATTAACAAAAAATATATGTTTTTACCGACTTGTTCGCTTAAACTCTCATAGTTTGCTTGCCCCTTAGATATAACTATATCGGCAGCTTGATATATGTGCTTGAATTCATCACTTGTTCGACTAATAACCGTCCCCATTGAATCATCGCCGTTACTAATTATATCTGCATACTCATCTATTCCTACAAAATAAGCATCATCTTCAATTGAATCGTTTACAACAGGCTTTCCTCTTACGCCAAAGTAAATATGAATAGAGGGATTATACTCCTTAATTTTCTTGATTAAGAGCTTATCTAAACATATTTCGCCGCAATTATCACCAAGATACAAAAGGATGTTAGCTGATGCAAGGTCGTTAATCAATTTTTCTGTATGATTTATTGTAAGAGATAAATTATCTACCTCCTCAAAACATTTCATTATTTCTTCTAAACTGCTATTATGGATAGGGTTGAAATCTATTAGGTTGCCTATTATTGCATACTTTAAAGCCTTTTCTAAGGGGTTGAAACTAATATTTATTTCGTTTTCAAATTTATCAATCATATCCAAAAACAATTTATTATAATATTCTCGTGTTTCTCGGTACGGGTCATCATTTTTTATATGTTCTTTTAATAATCTAAAAGTTGAGCCTATAACCTCAGAATTTGATTTTGAAAAATCAATATCTCCTAAACAAGCGAAAATTTTTTTAAATAATATATCTTTGTTGTCAGCCTTTGTAATATCTGCCACTCGGACAATTTGATTTACTAAACATGGCAAGCACTCGTAATTTATTTTCATAACATCTCCCCATCAAAAAAAATAATATTTGCTGCACAACTTCCGATTACTGTTATAATGAATTGCTTTAATTCTAACATAAAGTTTATAGCTTGAAAAGCGAAAGTTAATGATTGCTGTCCAATTAAACTGGTCAAAGTTAGGCTTATGATAATTACACTGCTTGAAACTATAAAATAAAAAAGGCTTGCCACGATAACGGCAAGTCTTTTCATCTGCTTTCGTATAGTGATTTTGCGTAATGCTGTTTACTAAGTTAATTGCCATAGTTTGTTATTTGTACCCCAACGTTTTTAGTATTTCATTCACCGCATTTTTATTTGTATCCTCTATAGCAATTCCGCTTTTAATCGACATTATTTTATGCATTTTCTGCCTTCTTCGTACCTTTTCAACAAGCTGTTTATTTCAGCTTCTAAAAATGCCTGACTATAATGAAATTTCTCTATTGGCAATACTATTTCCAAACCATTCATCATGCTCAACAAAAATCATTGTAGGTTGGTATTCCAAAACAGCTTGCTGCAATTGCTCCCGAAAGTAAATATCCATGTAGTTAAGTGGTTCGTCCATTAGTAACAGGTTATTTTTTACTGCCATAGCCCTAGCAATGTCAAACTTTTTAAGTTCGCCGCTACTGAACGTTTCAAGGGGGCGCATAAATTGTTCGCCTGAAATATCGAAATAGGCACAAATTCTCTTGCATTTTAACAGTTCTTCCTTTGTAGCAAACAAATCAGAAATCATACCTTTTGTGTACATACAAGCTTGATAGGACATAGACATAATGAGCTTGCTATTTCTGGAAATAGAACCTGCCATAGCAGGCAGTTCGCCGCTTATCAACTTTAACAACGTAGACTTTCCAGTGCCATTTTTTCCCTTTATCCATACGATATCACCAGAATTAATCTCTATAGAAAAATTGCTAATAATCTCATTACTTCCATACGAAAAGTAAATGTTGTTTACAGTTATCAAACATTTTGAGCACTTTTCCTGTTCCAGCTTTATTTTTTCAACATGTTCATAATTTTTAAGAAGTGCCTTCTTCTCATCGACGTTGTTTTGTATTTTTCTTTCAGAATTTTTTGCACGCCGCATTAATGCGGCCGAGCGTGAATCATGCCCACGAGCATGGCCTGCAAATTCACTTCGTGTTTTCTCAATTGCTCCTGACCAGTTTCTGCTGCTTTGTGCTGAATGTTCCAAAAATTTAATTTCACGTTCCAGTCTTGCTTTTGTTCTTAGTTCATAAGCTTCCGTTAGTTCAACATTATTTTTCCAAGTTGAATAATTACCTTTTTCAATAGTAATGTTGCTTCGGTTTATAGAAATGATATGGTCTGCTACCATGTCTAATAATTCTCTGTCATGTGAGACAAGAATAAAGCCTTGCTTCTTCTGTAAATAACTTGATAAAACCCTTTTGCCAGCAATATCAAGATGGTTGCTAGGTTCGTCCAATAAAACAAAGCAGTTTGAGCGCAGAAATAATGCAAGCAGAAGTATCTTTGTCTGTTCTCCGCCAGATAATGATGAGAAATCACGCCACAACAATTCCTCTGGCAAGTCTAGTAAAGGTAATTCCTTTTTTATTCGGCTTTCAGCTGTGTATCCGTCATTGTCAATATAAATGGATAACAAGTTATTGTATTCTGATATTGACTCAGGGTTTGTATCGTTGGAAAGTCTTTCCATCTCATCTTCTAGAGACTTTAAGTTTCCCATATTTTCCAGAATTATGTCATAAGTCATTTGAAACTTATTGTCATAATCATATGGGAAAACTTCAGTCTCGACTTTTTTACAATAGTTCCTTTGTCGGGTTGCAAGTCGCCGTTAATAAGTTTAAGCAGCGTACTTTTACCTCTTCCGTTACGCCCAATAAGCCCAATCTTCCATAAAGTGTCAATATTTATATTAACATTTTTAAAAATTGGATTCACATATTCTTTATACGAAAATTCCAAACTATTAATCATTATTTGTGACACGCATATCACCTTCAATCTGTGATGCCGTATATTTCTACGGAAGATGCCGAAGTTTTACAAGTCAAAAAACCTTCCTTAGTAAATTATCATTCTCAATGTCACCTCTTTAAATTTTTACAACCTACATATAGAACTACTAACCAAGCAAAGCCGCACCAATAATTCCAGCATCACCGCCAAGAGTTGCACGAACAACTGGTGGGGTAGGTGTTGTGCCGCTTCCGTAACAATTTTTGCTTACATATTCATTTACAGGAACAAGAACTCTGTCACCAGCGTTGCAAATTCCGCCACCTATAATTATTACTTCTGGGCGGAAAATGTTTACAATGTCAATTATACCTTCGCTAATGTGCACTAAGTATTGGTCAATTACTTCTGTAGCTACAGCGTCACCTTGTTCTGACGCTTTAAAAACAAGTGCGCCGTCAATTTTTTCGGGGTCATTTTCTGAAAGAGTGTTAAGCAGTGAAGCGGCGTTTTTTAAAGCCGCACGTTTAGCATCTCTAATTAATGACGTAGCAGAAGCATAAGCCTCATAGCAGCCACGCCTGCCGCACGTACAGTTTTCACCGCCTAAAATCAACATAGAATGCCCAAATTCTGCACCTGCCGAAAAACTGCCAGAATAAATTTTCCCATCAATAATAATTCCAGTTCCAACGCCAGTACCATATGTAAGCATTACAGCATTAGCATGTCCTTTTGCAGCACCAGCAAAAACTTCGCCAAGGGCGGCACAGTTTGCGTCGTTGTCTAAAAAAATTGGGAGGTCAAAGTATTTTCCTAGTTCTTCAGCAAGCGGAACATAGTCCCAACGAATGTTGTTTGAGTAAACTACAACTCCTTCGTGTGATGTTCCTGGGCTGCCAACGCCAATTGAAACACATTCTGAAGCGGACACATTAGCTTCTTTAAGTAGTGTGCTTACAGCGTTTGCCATGTCTTTAATTACTTCAGTATAATGCCTGTCTTTAAGTGTGGGAACACTGTTTGTTTTAACAAGCGACACATTTTCGCCGTTACAATTTATTTCAACTAAGCCTACAGCTATATTTGTTCCACCAAGGTCTATTCCAATTTTGTACATTGTTTTCCTCCAAATAATTTTAATGTTTCTAAATTTTTTAAGCTTTTGTTTTAACTTGCTCTAATTATATTATTAAAAAAACTACGTATATTGTCAAGCATGTAATAATTACACTTTTATGAGATTTAAGCAAGTCCATTGACACATTGCAAGTTTAATATTACAATATTTTACAGGCTACAGCGTTAGCTTGTTATAAAGGCTTGTAATAAAAGTTTAATTTTATCTATATATTATTAAAAAGTGGAGATGTGCATATGAGAAATATAAAAATAATTTCCGACAGCGCATGTGATATGCAAAAGGAAGTGGCTTTAGCCAATGACATATATATTGTGCCTTTTTATGTTACGACGGACGGAAAAAATTATTTAAAAGAGGAAGTTGAGCTTACAACAAACGACTTTTACAAAACGCTTAGAACACAAACAGTTTTTCCAAAAACTTCGCTTCCTTCTGTAGCTGACTATTTAGAAGTTTTTGAAAAGTTTGCAAAGGAAGGCAACGACATAATTTGTTTTTGTTTAAGCGCAGTTTTTAGCGGCTCGTATCAATCTGCTGTAAACGCAGCAAACATTTTGCGTGAGCAATACAGCGACTGCACAATTTTTGTTGTAGACAGCAAAAATGCAACAAGTGGGCAGGAAGCTTTAGTTTTAGAAGCTAACAGGCTTAAAAACGAAGGTGTGCCTATTGAAAAAATTGCTAAAGCTATTGAAGAAGTAAAGGACAAAACGCAAATTGTTTTTACGCTTGATTCGCTTGACTACTTGGAGCGTGGCGGAAGAATTGGAAAAGCGGCGGCTTTTACAGGAGGGCTTTTAAACATAAAGCCTATAATTTTGCTTAAAGACGGAGTTCTTGTTTCACATTCAAAGGTTCGTGGGCGCAAAAAAGCAATTTCATCAATAATTGAAATTTTTAATGAAAGCTTTGTCTACAATAAAGAAGACTGCGTTGTATTTACTTTGCACAGTGACTGCCTTGACGAAGCAACTGCATTTACAGAAACACTTAAAAACGACTATGGGTACAACGTTGCACAGCCTATAGGGCGTGTAGGTGTTACAGTTGGAGCGCACGTTGGGCCAACAGTTCTTGGTGTTGGATATATGCACAAGCTGAAAGCGTAAAGCATATTCTAAATTTTGCTTAATTATAATATATTTATATTACTTGAATTACTTTATTACACAAGCGTATATAAATATATGGAGTTGAGCTTATGGTTAGAATATACGACATGCGGCAAAAAGAAGTTATAAACATTAAAGACGGTTTCCGATTCGGCTTTATTTGTGACTTGGAAATTGATATAGAAACAGGTGCGGTTATAGCAATTGTTGTTCCGGGGCCCGGCAAGGTTTTTGGCATGTTTGGGCACGACCAAGAGTACAAAATTCCGTGGTGCGAAGTTCGCCAGATAGGAAGCGACATAATTTTGGTTGAAACTGACAGTAGCAAAGCGTTAATCGACTGTGATTATTAAGAGGAGCAGGGGTAACCCGTAAAAAATGAACGAGCAAAAAAAACTTGCAGCCTTTACATTAGGCTGCAAAGTAAACACATATGACACAGAGGCTGTTGTAAAGTTGTTTTCAGAGCGTGGATATGATGTTGTAGATTTTGAAGAAACAGCCGATATTTATATTATAAACACTTGCACAGTTACAAACCTTGGGGACAAAAAGTCACGCCAGCTAATTCGTAGGGCGAAGCGGCAAAACCCAAGTTCAATTGTTGTTGTAATGGGTTGTTATGCCCAAACAGCGCAAGACGAAGTTAAAAAAATTGAAGGCGTAAACATAATTGTTGGTACAAAGGAACGTGCAAGCTTAGTTGACGTTGTAGAAGCTTACTCGGCTGAATACGGCATAGTAAGCACAGTTTCGGACATAATGAAGGAAAAGGCGTTTGAGCGGCTTTCGGCAGGCAAGTTTGAAAACAGAACTAGGGCTTATTTAAAAATTCAAGATGGCTGCAACCAGTTTTGTACGTACTGCATAATTCCATACGCTCGTGGAAACGTAAGAAGCAGGCTTCCTCAAGATGTTTTGGACGAGGTTAAAACTCTTGCTGAAAACGGATTCAAGGAAGTGGTGCTTGCAGGTATACATGTAGCGTCTTATGGGAAAGATTTATTAGACACTGACTTGCTTTCGCTTATTAAAAAAGTGCATGAGCAAGAAGGTATAGAGCGTATACGTTTTAGCTCGCTTGAGCCAAACCTTATTACAGAACATTTTGTAAACGAGCTTACAAAAATGAGCAAAATTTGCAACCATTTTCACTTGTCGCTTCAAAGCGGCTGTGACAAAACACTTACTGCTATGAACAGAAGGTACACAACAGCAGAGTATGAGCGTGCTGTAAAACTTTTGCGTGAAAGCTTTGCTGACGTTTCAATTACAACAGACATGATAGTTGGTTTTCCTGGTGAAACAGACGAGGACTTTGAAGAAAGCTTTGCTTTTGCAAAGAAAATTGGCTTTAGCAAAATTCACGTTTTTCCATATTCGCCTAAAAAGGGGACAAAGGCTGCAAGTTTTAAAAACCAGCTCGACAGCTCTGTTAAAAACGAGCGTGCTACAAAGTTAATCACTTTAAGCGACGAAATGGCAGAAATGTTTCGCCAAAGGTTTGTTGGGAAAACGGTTGACGTTTTGTTTGAAACAAAAAATGAAGAAAACATTTATTGTGGGCATACAACAAATTATTTAAGCGTTTGCAAGCAGTCTGACGTAAACATTGTAAACGAAATTTTGCCTGCGTTAGTAGAATGAATTTGATATAACGAAAAATTTGGTTGCAATATGTTTGATTATGTATTATTATATGTTGTAGAATTATCGTAGCAATATTTGGTATTTTGGTTTTATGTAAAATGCTGGTGTCAAAAGCTTGTAAACAAAAGCTTGTAAACAAATGCTTCTGGCGTATTTTTGAGGTGATGTAAATGGGAAAAGGAAACGATTTATCACAGACACAAAGGTTTGTAGAACTTGACAAGCTTGCTAAAAATAAAACTAAAGAAACAATTACCCTTGTCTACAGTGCTTTAAAGGAAAAGGGCTACAACCCCATAAACCAAATTGTAGGTTATATTCTTTCGGGCGACCCTACATACATCACGAGTCACCAAAACGCTAGGAGTATAATTAGCAAGTTGGAGCGTGACGAGATTTTGGAAGAAATTCTCGAGTTTTACATTAATGGAAGCATATAAGGGTGCACGTGTTGAGTGAAACTAAAAGATGTATTAGGGTGCTTTGCCTTGACTACGGCGAAAAAACAATTGGTGTTTCGGTAAGCGACCCTCTGGGTTTTTCTGCACAAGGGCTTTGCGTTTTACGCAGAGATAAAGAGGAAAGCATTAAAAAAAATGTTAAGCAGCTTTCGGAAATTATTGCTGAATATGAAATTAAGCTTATAGTTCTCGGATACCCAAAAAATTTGGACAACACCGAAAGCGAGCGTTGCAAAAAAACTGTGCTTTTTAAAGAACGGCTTGAACGAAATTTTAAAAAAATACCTGTTGTTTTGTGGGACGAACGTCTAAGCACTGTGGGTGCAGGAAGGACACTTTCGTACCTTTCTTCTAAGGAATATAAACAGATAATTGACATGCAGGCGGCAGTTTTTATTTTGCAAGGCTTTATTGACGCAAACAAGGGCATTTTTACTTTGGAAATGGATAAAATAATTGAAAGACTAAAGGAGAATAACAATGAGTGATTTTGATAACGTAAACGATTTTGATGATTTTGACAATGAGGACGGCATGGAGCAAATTATAACAATGCTTGACGATGACGGCAACGAAGTTGATTTTGTTGTAGTTGATGCGTGCGAATGTGACGGTGTAAACTATATCTTGGTAGTTGAAAGTGAATTTGTAGACGACGAGGAAGCTGAAGCTGAAATTTTGAAGGAAGTTAAAGTTGAGGGCGAGGAGTCTTATTACAAACCAATTGAGGACGATGCTGAATTTGAAAAGGCGGCTGCTCTTTTTCAAAACGGAAATGAAGAGTACGATATTGAGCTGTAGGTAAATTTAAAAATTTAACTTCTTTCAAACAGCCTAGGGCTTTTCGAAAGAAGCTTATTAACAATAGATTTTACGAGGTGTACTTTTGTTGTTAATAAACTTACGTTCCAGCCGACAAACGGGTGGAATGTTTTGTTATGTGTATAAATTTATGTTGTGAAATGCTCTGCAACAATTGAGATAACTACTTATTAGGTTTTATTTAGGCTTTATTTTCTTAGATATTTAGGCTTGCTTTTTATCTTTAAAAGCCAAGCCACCACATAATTTCGGAGGTGTAATTTTTGACAGCAAAAAAAAATAAACTAAAGGTGTTTGCACTGGGGGGGTTGCAAGAGGTTGGGAAAAACATTACTGTTTTTGAGTACGGTAATGATATTATAGTAGTTGACTGCGGTGTAACTTTTCCGCAAGACGACATGCTTGGAATCGACTTAGTAATACCAGACTTCACCTATTTAGTAAAAAACAAAGACAAAGTAAAAGGCATTTTTTTAACTCACGGGCACGAGGACCATATAGGGGCAATTCCATACATTTTGCGTGACTTGTCTGTTCCGATTTTTGCAACAAAGCTTACTTTGGGGCTTATGGAAAACAAGCTTAAAGAGCACGGGATTGTAGCAGATTCTAGGTGTGTTGCACGTGGCGAAACTGTTTCTGTAGGTTGCTTTAGTGTAGAGTTTATACGCACAACACATAGCATTGCAGACTCGGCAGCGCTTGCTATAAAAACCCCTGTTGGGTACGTGGTACACACAGGCGACTTTAAAGTTGACTACACGCCGATAAAAGGCGAATCAATTGACTTGCAAAGGTTTGCAGAGCTAGGAAAGCAAGGCGTTCTTTTGTTCCTTTGTGAAAGCACAAACATTGTAGAAAAAGGGTACACACTTTCTGAAAGCTCTGTTGGTGCAATTTTTGAAGAAATTTTCGAGCAAAGCAGAAATGAGCGCATCATGGTTGCTACGTTTTCTTCAAACATACACAGAATTCAGCAAATTATAAATTCGGCTGTTAGGCACAAAAGAAAAGTTACTGTTGTTGGTAGAAGTATGCTTAATGCCGTAAAAACAGCAAGTGAGCTTGGTTACTTGGACGTTCCAGAAAATGTGCTTATAGAAATTAGCGAAATTAAAAACTATCCAGACAAAAACATTGTTATTATAACTACAGGAAGCCAAGGAGAGCCGATGGCGGCGCTTTCTCGCATGGCAGCTTCGGAGCATAAGCAAATTGAAATTAAGCCTGGCGACAAAATAATTATTTCAGCTTCACCAATTCCTGGCAACGAAAAAACTGTGTTTAAAGTAATAAACGAGCTTATGAAAAAAGGAGCTGACGTTATTTACGAAGGGCTTATGGAGGTTCACGTTTCGGGTCACGCAAAGCAAGAAGAAATTAAGCTTTTGCACGCACTTGTTAAGCCAAAATACCTTATGCCAATTCACGGCGAGTACAGACACCTTAAAACACACAAAGCCGTTGCAATTGAAATGGGCATGAAGAAAGAAAACATTTTTGTAATGAACATAGGCGAGGTTTTGGAAATTACAGAAACTACAGCAAAAATTAACGGAACAGTTCCGTCGGGGCAAGTTTTTGTTGATGGCCTTGGCGTAGGCGACGTTGGAAACATTGTTCTTCGTGACAGAAAGCATTTGTCACAGGACGGCTTAATGATTGTTGTCGTTTCTGTTGAAAGAGAATCGGGGCTTATAGTTGCAGGGCCAGACATTATTTCTCGTGGTTTTGTTTATGTAAGAGAAGCTGAAGATTTAATGGAAGAAGCACGTAGTGTAGTAAGGTCGGCTTTAAAGCGTTGCGAAGAACGCAACATTAGTGAATGGTCATACATGAAAAACCTTGTAAAGGACACTCTAAGAGAATTTTTGTGGCAAAAAACAAAAAGAAGCCCAATGATTCTGCCAATAATAATGGAAGTTTAGGGGTTTGATATGGATAACGAAAAAGTCGTTATGGCGGCAGCAGCACAATTAAAAGAAGCTATACAGCAATGTGATTGTGTAAAAAATTACGAAAAGTACAAAGCTTTAGTTGTAGGCAACGATGAAATGCTTGCAAAAATTGAATATCTTAAAAAGCTTCAACTTGAACACGCTTTAAACGAGCATGGGAACGAAAAAATTTCTTTAGACAAAGAAAAGGAATTGAGCAAGCTTTATTTTGATGTGCTGTTAAATGAAGATGCGAAGCAGTTTATCGAGTGTGAAAGTGAGCTTTTAAAGATGCTGTCTCAAGTGTTTGAAGTTGTTTCTGGTGGGGTAGATGTTTATATCGGTCGAATGTAGGTGGAAGTGTGACGGAATATATCAGGTACATTCGTAAGTATGTTGGAAATTCACCTGTTTTAGTTTGCGGAGCAAGCGTTATTGTGGAGAATAACAACGGAGAAATTCTTTTACAATTACGAGCAGACAATGGGTGCTGGGGTTATGCAGGAGGCTGTGTTGAGCTTGACGAAGTAGTGGAAGAAGCGGCAAAGCGCGAGCTTTTTGAAGAAACTGGCTTGATTGCAAATGAATTAGAACTTTTTGGCGTGTTTTCTGGAAAAGAACTTCATTATGTTTACCCAAACGGTGACGAAGTTTCTAACATTGACATAGTTTATATTTGCAGAAGTTTTAGCGGTGAATTAAAGGCAGATAAACATGAAGTTTCAGAACTTTGCTTTTTCCCAATTGACAATATTCCGAAAAATATATCACCACCAATTATAAAAGTAATTGAGAAGTATTTGCAGCACCGAAGGAGTGAATTACATGGAAAAAACAATGGATAAAATTGTAAGCTTGTCAAAAAGCAGAGGGTTTGTTTACCCAGGTTCGGAAATTTATGGCGGCTTGGCAAACTCTTGGGACTACGGCCCGCTTGGAGTTGAGCTTAAAAACAACGTTAAAAAAGCTTGGTGGAAAAAGTTTGTTCAGGAAAACCCATATAATGTTGGGCTTGATTGTGCAATTCTTATGAACCGTGAAGTTTGGGTTGCTTCTGGGCATGTTGGTGGCTTTTCAGACCCTCTTATGGACTGTAAGGCGTGCAAAGAGCGTTTCCGTGCCGACCAAATTATTGAGGCGTATATAGCGGAAAACAACACAGGCGAAAAAGCTGAAGGCATGTCAAATGAGGAAATGAAAAATTACATTGACGAAAAAGGAATTGTTTGTCCGAGTTGCGGAAAGAAAGACTTCACCGACATTAGGCAGTTTAACCTTATGTTTAAAACTCATGCAGGTGTAACAGAGGACAGCAAAAACCTTATTTATATGCGCCCAGAAACGGCACAAGGTATTTTTGTTAACTTTAAAAACGTTCAGCGTACTTCAAGGAAAAAAGTTCCGTTTGGTATTGCGCAAATTGGTAAGTCTTTTAGAAACGAAATTACCCCAGGCAACTTTACGTTTAGAACAAGAGAGTTTGAGCAAATGGAGCTTGAGTTTTTCTGCGTTCCAGGAACAGACTTGGAGTGGTTTTCTTATTGGAAAAACTTCTGTGTGGAATGGCTTAGAGGGCTTAGCATGAAGGAAGAACACATGCGTATTCGTGACCACGAGCAAGAAGAGCTTTCTCACTACAGCAAGGCAACTACTGACATTGAGTTTTTGTTCCCGTTTGGTTGGGGTGAACTTTGGGGCATAGCCGACAGAACAGACTACGACCTTAAACAGCACCAACAACATTCAGGGCAAGACATGGTTTATTTTGACCCGAACACAAACGAAAAGTATATTCCATACTGCATAGAGCCTTCACTTGGGGCAGACAGAGTTACACTTGCTTTCCTTTGCGAAGCGTATGACGAAGAAGAAGTGGCAGAAGGCGACACAAGAGTTGTGCTTCGCTTCCACCCTGCACTTGCGCCAATAAAGGCGGCTGTTCTTCCGCTGTCTAAAAAGCTTTCCGAGGAATCCGAAGTTGTGTACACTTTGCTTTCAAAGCATTTTATGTGCGACTTTGACGACGCTGGTTCTATTGGCAAAAGATATCGCAGGCAAGACGAAGTCGGAACACCTTACTGCATTACGTTTGACTTTGATTCGCTTGAGGACAGGGCTGTTACAATTCGTGACAGGGACACAATGCAGCAAGAAAGAGTAAAAATTTCCGAGCTTGTTAACTGGCTTCAAGAAAGATTGTCATATTAATAACAATTTGGGCGTGCTAAGTGCACGTCCTTTTTTGTACAATTTAAAATACTGTTCGCATTTACTGCTATGTTTATGTTATAATATCTTAAAAGAATGATTGATGTTTATTTAACAATCATGCCAAACAAAGATAGTGGGGGGATATTATGGTATTAAGCTTAAACGAGGTAAAAGAAGCGTTGAATGCAAATGTTTTGGCGTGTGAGGAACACCTTGACCAGCAAGTTGCTTCGGGTTGCGGTGCAGACTTAATGAGTGACGTTTTGGCATTTTCAAAGGAAAGAGCAGTTTTATTAACAGGGTTAATTAACCCACAGGTTATACGTACTGCTGAAATGATGGACATTAAAGCAATTTGCTTTGTTCGTGGCAAAACGCCAACGCCAGAAATAATTGAATTTGCAAAAGAACGCAGCATAGTAATTATGACAACTAGTTTACCTATGTTCAGTGCGTGCGGACAGCTTTATGCGAAAGGACTTGGTAATTGTGGTGATGATGAATGAAATTTAGCTATGATGTGCTAGACGGCGACTTTTTAAGCGCAGGCGAAGCTTCAAGCGCATTTAAAAAAGTTTTGAAACAGCTTGGAATACCTGCCGACATTATAAGAAAAATTGCAATTGCTATGTATGAAGCAGAGATTAACATGGTTATACACGCAAATGGTGGCGTAATTGATGCAGAGGTTTTGCCAGAAAAAATTGTTATTTCACTGAAAGATGTAGGCCCTGGCATTCCAGACATTGACAAAGCTATGCAGGAAGGTTTTTCCACAGCTTCTGACGAAGCAAGAAACCTTGGCTTTGGTGCTGGTATGGGGCTTCCGAACATGAAAAAAAATTCCGACTTCTTGAACGTAACAACAGAAGTTGGCGTTGGAACAACTATAGAAATTACGGTTAATTTGTAGTATGTTAAGGGAGTTTATTTGCAAGGTTTTAGGGGCGGTGCCCCAAAGTTTTATTTTATTAATGTTTTAGTCGAACTTCCATAAGCAAACCTTTTCCTTTGCAAAGGGGTGAAAAGATGAACGACCATCAACATTCTGTAGCTTTAGTTTCTGATAAATGTATCGGCTGCACAGACTGTATAAAACGTTGCCCAACACAAGCTATTCGTGTAAGAGACGGCAAAGCTGTAATAAACGGCACAAAGTGCATAGACTGCGGTTTATGTATTAAGGTTTGTTCGCACCACGCAAAAAAGGCAACGACAAGCAGTATGGATATAATAAGAGACGTTAAGTACAAGGTGGCAATTCCTGCACCTACAATTTACAGCCAGTTTAAAAAAATAACTGACGTAAACATTGTTTTGACAGCAATAAAACAACTTGGCTTTGACGAGGTTTTCGAGGTGTCAAAGGCGGCTGAAATGGTTACAAACAAAACTAGGCAGCTTGTAAAAGAGGGGAACTTGAAAAAACCAATTATTTCTTCGGCGTGCCCTGCAATAATTAGGCTAATTTGCATGAGGTACCCTTCGCTTATTGAAAATATTCTTCATGTAATTTCACCGGCAGAAGTTGCAGCAAAAATGGCGAAAGATTATTTGGAGAATAAAGGAATTAGGCGTGAAGACATAGGCGTTTTTTTTATTAGCCCATGCGCCGCAAAAAATACATACGTTATCCACCCATTGGGCATCGAAAAGTCCGAAATTGACGGTGTAATTTCTATGCAGGACATTTATATGGAGCTTAGAAACAAAATTAGCCGTTTAAAAGACGTGGAGGTATTAGCAACTTCTGGCATGGAGGGCATAGACTGGGCTGTTTCTGGCGGCGAAAGCAAAGGCGTTTACACAGACAACGCAATTGCAGTTGACGGCGTAGAAAACGTGGAACAAGTTCTCGAAGAAATTGAAAACGGACAGTTATCTGACGTTGATTTTGTTGAGGGGCTTGCTTGCATAGGCGGCTGTATTGGTGGGCCTTTAACGGTTGTAAACGGTTTTGTAGCAAAAAACAGGTTTTTGAAAGTTGCAACCGAAATGTCAAAAATGTCCGAGGAAAGAAAACGCAAAATACATTTCGATGACAGTAAAATTAACTATATGTTTACAAAAAAGCTTGAAAAAATTCAAGGCTCAAAGCTTGATGAAGACATCTCTGTGGCACTTAAAAAGATGGAACAAATGGATAAGCTTTACACAGTTCTTCCGCATATAAACTGCGGTTCTTGTGGCTCGCCGACGTGCCGCACACTTGCCGAAGACATTGTGCGAAACGAAGCTAACATTGAGGACTGTGTTTTTATGCTTCGTAAAAAGGTTAAGGAACTTGCCGAGGCAATGTATGACCTTTCGTCAAAAATGCCTCAAACTTCTAACAGTTTTACAGAAAAGTGAGGGGGCTATTTTATGACGGTTGCTGAATTTGCAGAAAAGTTTGGGTTTAAGCTTGTTGCGGGTGCAGGCGGTGCTGACAGCGAGGTAAAAGGTGTTTACATAGGCGACTTGTTAAGTTGGGTTATGGGAAAAGCCGAGGAAGGAAACGCTTGGCTTACAATTCAAGGGCATGTGAACGTAATTGCCGTTGCGCTTCTTACATGTGTAAGCTGTATAATTGTATGCGAAGGCGCAGAAGTTTCGGACGACTCCAAGGTAAAAGCCGACAAAGAGGACATTCCGCTTTTAACAACAGAGCTAAGCACGTATGAAACGGCAAAGCTTTTTATGGAGCATTTTTAAATGAAGCTTTATTATGATTTTCACATTCACACAGCCCTTTCGCCGTGCGGTGACACAGAAATGACACCAAACAACATTGTAAACATGGCGCAAATTTGCGAGCTAAACGCAATTGCAATAACCGACCACAACATAGCCGGGAACGTTGCCGCTACTATGAAAGCGGCAGAGGGTACGGGGCTTTTAGTTGTGCCTGGAATGGAAGTTGAAACGTCTGAGGAAGCTCATGTTGTGTGTCTTTTTCCAAGTTTGGAAAACTTGCTTTGCTTTGAGCAAGTTATTAGAGAAAGATTACCCAATTTAAAAAACAAGCCAGAAATTTTTGGCACGCAGCTTTTTTACAACAAAAACGACGAGGTAGTGGGCGAGCATGACGGCATGTTAGTTGTTGCAACTTCTATCGACCTTTATAGTTTGTCAAATTTGGTAAAAGAGCATAGTGGTGTTTTTATTCCAGCGCACGTTGACAGACCGTCCTACAGCATAATTTCAAACCTTGGGTTTATTCCACTGGATTTACCTATGGGCGTTGTAGAAATTTCAAAGCACGTTGACCCAGTAGAGTATATGCACAACAATAAAAAGCTTTTTGGGCGAAAGTTTAAGTTTGTCCAGTCGTCTGATGCACATTATTTGGAGAACATTGGGGAAGCTGGGAATTTTTTAGAAGTTGAGAATGAGCCTACTGTTCAAGGGATTATTGAAATGCTTAGGGGGCTTGTTTAAGGTTTGTTTGAAAAAATACAAAAAACAGGCAAAGCTTATGCAAAAAACAAAAGCTTTGCCTGTAATTCTTTAAAATATAGATACATATACCGTTGTATTACACCAAGAAGTCCTTTAAGCTGTTTTTAATTACTTCAATGTCGCTGTCGTTGTGAACATCAAGGCGCAAAGTTTTGCCTAGGTCAAGGCTAAAAATACCCATAATTGACTTAGCGTCAACAACGTATCTGTCTGAAGCAAGGTCAAAGTCGCCGTCGAGTGCTGCCATTACGTTTACAAATTGCTTTACCTTCTCAATTGAGTTTAAGCTTATGTTTAAAGATTTCATTTTTATCTCCCCTTAATTTATAATTAAAAATTTGGTATATGTATATATTAACATATTATGTAATGCTGTCAATATTAAAGCGCAAGTAAATGTAGAGTTATATTTACAAAAATTTCCTTAGTATATGTAAAATATTAGGCTAAATTTAATGTTTAACGTGCTTGCATGAAAATTATTTTATGCAAAAGGGAGAGTTTTATACTTTTTAATAATTTATAAAGAAAAGAAGTTGTAGAAATGATATAATTATATTAAATTTATTCACTAAAAAACATGAGGTGTTATTTTGATTAAAACAGATTATCATATGCACACAACCTATTCTCCAGACGCAAGCAACACTATACAGCAAATGATTGAAAAGGCAATACAGCTTGGGCTTTCAGAAATTGCACTTACAGACCACGTTGACTTTATTCCTGACGGAAGAAGACCTGACAACTATATAGACTATAATAAATATATAGAGGAGTTAAAGCAGCATAAGGCAAGGTATGGCGACAAAATAAACATTATTCTTGGAGTAGAGCTTGGGGTGGAGCCTCAGCTAAAAGATAAGCTTGAGAAGTTTGCGAGCAGTTTTCCATTTGAATTTATAATCGGTTCATCACACAACACACACCAGCAGGATTTATGGTTAAAAACTTTTTATGAAAATAAAGATAAAAAAACAGCTTACTCGCAGCACCTTGAAGAAATTTTAGAAAATGTAAAAACTTTAGACTGCTTTGATGTATATGGGCATTTAGACTATATTTCAAGGTACGGAACTTATGAAGACAAAACATTAAGGTATGCTGAATTTTCAGACCATTTGGACGAAATTTTTAAGACACTTATTTACCGTGGAAAAGGAATTGAAGTTAATACTTCTGGGTACAAATATGGGTTTAATAGGCCACACCCAGACAAAGACATTTTGGAAGCATATAAAAGGTTAGGCGGCGAAATTTTAACAATAGGCTCTGACTCTCACTGTACAAGCACGCTTGCTGGCTCGTTTGACAAAACAGAAGCTATTCTTAAACAAGTAGGGTTTAAGTATTACACTTTGTTTAGGGACAGAAAGCCTGTAATGGTTGCACTGTAACGGTTTTAGCGTAATTTTTAATTTTACTATGCGTTTTAAAATTTATTTTCAAATTTTTGTTGTTTATAGTTTGATTTTTGTTGCAAAAAATTGTATAATATAATTGAATAATATGGGTACAATGAAAAATTATGCTTATGGCAAATTTTGTCTTGCTTTTTTGCATGTTTTTGTTAGCTAGTATTATTAAATTTATACTTTATGCTAATTTTAAGCAAATATAGCAATTCCAGTTTTTAACGATATTGGCAGAGGGAAGCCAAACGCCTAGTCGTTTGGCGTTTTGACAGATAGACAATGTCGATTAAAAACGGAATTGCTAAAGAAAACGCACGGGGGAATTATGGTTACAGAAGATTACATTAAAATGATTATTGCCTTCATTGGCGGACTTGGGCTTTTTATTTATGGTATGCACATTATGGCGACTGGCTTACAAAAGTCTGCTGGTTCAAAAATGAAAAGGCTTTTAGACACCATTACAAGCTCTAAGTTTCTTGGTGTTTTGGTTGGTGTAGGTTTTACGGCAATAATTCAAAGCAGCTCGGCTACCACTGTTATGGTTGTTGGCTTTGTAAACGCAGGGCTTATGAACCTTTACCAATCTGTTGGTGTTATTATGGGTGCAAACATCGGCACAACAGTTACTGGCTGGGTCGTTTCGTCGGTTGAATGGGCAAAATATTTAAGCCCGTCTACTATTGCACCGATAGCAGTTGGTGTTGGTACAGCTATGTCTATTTTCCCTAAAAAAGACAAAATTAGGCAAATTGGGCAAATTATAGCTGGCTTCGGCATTATGTTTGTAGGTATGAACACAATGTCTTCTGCCGTTTCGCCGCTTAGGTCTTCTGAAACATTTAAACATTTGTTTGTTACGCTTGGCTCAAACCCTGTTTTGGGTATTTTGGCAGGTGCGCTTGTTACAGCTGTTGTTCAAAGCAGTTCGGCTTCTGTAGGTATTTTGCAGTCGCTTGCTCTTTCAGGGCTTGTTCCGCTAAACGCTGCTGTTTACATTATTATGGGTCAAAACATTGGAACATGTGTAACTGCTTTAATTTCAAGTATCGGTGCGACAAAAATGGCTCGTTCTGCCGCATACATTCACTTGTTGTTTAACGTTGTGGGAAGTGTAATTTTCAGCGTTATTGCTGTTATTTTTTTCACATATGTAAACCCGCAGGTGGGGCTTGGGCTTGCTACACTTACAGGCATAAGCTTTGTTCACACAGGCTTTAACGTGCTTAACACAGTTTTGTTTTACCCATTTTCTGACTTGTTGGTTAAAGCTGCAACTAAGCTTGCAAATGCCGACAAAGACAAGCCTGAAAAAGATTCGTTCGTTCACCTTGACGACAGAATGCTTGAAGCACCAACGTTTGCAATTGAAAATTGTATTAAGGAAATTGTTCTTATGGCAAAGCTTTCAAGCAAGAACCTACGCCTTGCTACAGAAGCTTTGTTGGAAAAGGACGAGGAAAAAGTTGCAAGCGTAATTAAAAGAGAGCATAAAATTGACACACTTGCTCATGCAATTACAAGGTTTATGATTAAGCTTTCAAGCACAGAAATAAGTGTCGAGCAAAACAATGTTATTACGTCACTTTTCCACACTGTAAACGACGCTGAAAGGGTTGGCGATTTAAGTGAAAACATTGCAGAGTTTGCAAAGCTTACAATTGAGCAAGACTTAAATTTTTCCGAAGTTGGCAGGCAAGAGGTTGAAAAAATTATAAATGCTGCAATTTCATGCTACGAAGACAGTGTTAAGGCTCTTGAACTTAACGACAAAAATTATGCAAAAAGCGTAGCCATAAAAGAGCAAGAAGTGGACGAGCTAGAATCAAAATATAGAGAAAACCACATAATACGGCTTTCTGCAAACGAGTGTGAGCCAGTTATTGGTGTAATTTTCCTTGACACAATGACAAACCTTGAAAGAATTTCTGACCACGCTTTAAACATTGCAGAGTTTGTTTTAAAGGAAAAACAATATAAAGCTAAAAAATCATAATAAAAATAAAAAAACCATAAATGAAGGGAGAAAGTAACATGCTGGCAAAAAAGACAGTTGACGACTTAAACGTAAAGGGCAAAAAGGTTTTGGTAAGGTGCGACTTTAACGTACCTTTGAAGGAAGGTAAAATTACTGACGAAAACAGAATTGTTGCAGCTTTGCCAACAATTAAAAAGCTAGTTAATGATGGTGGAATAGTTATTCTTTGCTCGCATTTGGGCAAGCCAAAAGGCCCTGACGCAAGCGCAACTCTTGCTCCTGTTGCAGCACGCCTTTCAGAGCATTTGGGCAAGCAAGTTGTTTTTGCAGCCGATGAAACTGTAGTTGGCGAAAACGCAAAAAAAGCTGTTGCAGAAGCAAAAGAAGGCGACGTAATACTCCTTGAAAACACAAGGTTTAGAAAAGAAGAAAGCAAAAATGAAGAAGCTTTTTCAAAAGACTTGGCAAGTATTTGCGACGTTTATGTAAACGACGCTTTTGGCTCGTCACACAGAGCACACTGTTCTACAGTTGGTGTAACTGCATTTGTTGAAGAATCAGCAGTTGGCTATTTAATGCAAAAAGAAATTGAATATTTAGGAAACGCTGTAAACAGCCCAGTAAGGCCTTTTGTTGCAATTTTAGGCGGAGCAAAAGTTTCTGACAAAATTAACGTTATAAACAACTTGCTTGAAAAAGTTGACACTCTCATTATTGGTGGAGGCATGGCTTACACTTTCTTTAAGGCAATGGGTCACGAAGTTGGAACTTCGCTTTTAGAAGCTGACAAAGTTGATTACGCCAAAGAAATGATTGATAAAGCTAAGGCTAAAGGTGTTAACTTCCTTCTTCCTGTTGATACTGTAATTGTAAAAGAATTTAAAAATGATACAGAGTTTAAAACAGTTGATTCAAGCGCAATTCCAAGCGACTGGATGGGCGTTGACATTGGCGAAAAAACAATTAAGCTTTTTTCTGACGCACTTGCTGACGCAAAAACTGTTGTTTGGAACGGGCCTATGGGCGTTTTCGAGTTTGAAAACTTTGCTAAAGGCACAATGGAAGTGGCTAGAGCTTTGGCTTCGCTTGATGCAACTACAATTATCGGCGGCGGCGACTCGGCAGCGGCTGTTAACCAGCTTGGCTTTGGTGACAAAATGAGCCACATTTCAACAGGCGGTGGCGCTTCGCTTGAATTCCTTGAAGGAAAAGAGCTTCCTGGCGTTGTAGCAGTTCAAGATAAATAAGCTAAATTACAGAAAAGGTGAATACCATGCGTAAAAAAATAGTTGCAGGTAATTGGAAAATGAATAAAACGCCTTCCGAAGCTGTAGCTTTTGCAAACAGCATTAAAGCTTCGGTTGACACAACAGAATGTGACGTAGTTTTCTGTGTTCCAGCAATTGACATTGTGCCAGTTGTTGAAGCTGTTAAAGGAACAAACATTGCAGTAGGTGCAGAAAACATGCACTTTGAAGACAGCGGCGCATACACAGGTGAACTTTCTGCCGACATGCTTTTAGATGCAGGCGTAAAATATGTTGTGCTTGGACATTCAGAACGCAGAGAATATTTTGGCGAAACTGACGAAATTGTAAATAAAAAGGTTTTAAAGGCAATTGCAAAAGGGCTTGTGCCAATTGTTTGCATTGGTGAAACTTTAAAGCAAAGAGAGCAAGGCATTACTGTTGACTTGGTGCGTATGCAAGCTAAAATTGCGCTTAATGGTGTAACGGCTGACCAAGCTAAAGAAGTTGTAATTGCTTACGAGCCTATTTGGGCAATTGGCACCGGAAAAACAGCTACAGACGACCAAGCAGAGGAAGTTTGCGCCGCAATTCGCCAAGTTATAAAAGAAATTTATGATGAAGCAACTGCCGAAGCTATTCGCATTCAATACGGCGGAAGCGTAAACGGTGCAAACGCTGGTTCACTCTTTGCTATGCCAAACATTGACGGCGGTCTTGTTGGCGGCGCAAGCTTAAAGCCAGAGTTTGAAAAAATTGTAAACTGGAACAAATAGTTTAAATCAAGAATGTAATGGTTTTTTATATTGGGGTCAAGGGGCTTGTCCTTTGGTGGGGTTTTAGGGGCAAAGCCCCTAAGGTCTTAACCCTTTAATCCTTTTAAGCCTCTTAAAGGAGAACACAATGAACAAAAAACTTACTGTATTAATGATATTAGACGGCTTTGGCTTGTCGGACGAGGTAAACGGAAACGCAATTAGGCTTGCCAACGCCCCAAACCTTACAAAAATTATGACGGAATATCCTTTTGCTAAAGGCTATGCAAGTGGGCTTGACGTTGGGCTTCCTGATGGGCAAATGGGTAATTCCGAGGTTGGGCATTTAAACATTGGCGCTGGACGTATAGTTTACCAAGAATTGACAAGAATTACAAAGTCAATAATTGATGGCGACTTCTATGAAAACAATGCGCTTTTGTCGGCTGTTGAAAACTGCAAAAAGCACGGCTCAGACTTACACCTTTATGGGCTTTTGTCGGACGGCGGCGTTCACAGCCATAACGAGCACCTTTATGCGCTTTTAAAGCTTGCAAAGCAAAACGGCTTACAAAACGTGTACATTCATGCGTTTTTGGACGGACGTGACACTCCGCCCACTTCTGCCAAAGGTTTTCTAGCCGAGCTTGAAGCAAAAATTAAAGAAATCGGCGTTGGAAAAATTGCTTCTGTCATGGGCAGATATTACGTTATGGACAGAGATAAACGTTGGGAAAGAGTTCAGCTTGCATATGATGCGTTGGTGCTTGGTAAGGGCAAAACTGCTGCTTCTTCAAAAGAATGTATCGAAACTTCTTATGCCGAGCTTGTGAACGACGAGTTTGTCATTCCAACGGTTATTACAGAAGATGGAAAGCCAACGGCTGTAATTAAGCCAAACGATTCAATCATCTTCTTTAATTTCAGACCAGACAGAGCAAGAGAAATTTCAAGGGCGCTTTGTGACCCTGACTTTACTGAAATTAAAAGGGAAAATGGCTTCTTCAAAACACAATACGTTTGCTTCACAGAATATGACGTTACAATTCCAAACAAAATTGTTGCATACTTGCCGCAATCACTTGCAAACACTTTTGGCGAATACATTTCGTCGCTTGGGTTAAAGCAATTACGCCTTGCGGAAACTGAAAAGTACGCTCATGTTACTTTCTTCTTCAACGGAGGTGTTGAGCAAGAAAGTGAGGGGGAAGAAAGAATTCTTATTCCTTCGCCAAAGGTTGCAACATACGACCTTAAACCAGAAATGAGCGCACACGAAGTTACAGGTGCTTTGGTAAACGCCATTGAATCGAAAAAGTATGATGTAATTGTAATTAACTATGCAAACGCTGACATGGTAGGGCATACAGGTGTAGTTGACGCAGCAAAGTGTGCAATTGAAGCTGTTGACGTGTGCCTTGGGCAAGTGCTTAACGCTCTTTTAGAAGTTGATGGGCAAATGTTCCTTTGTGCCGACCACGGCAACTCTGACAAAATGGTTGACTACGAAACAGGCGAGCCTTTTACGGCGCAC
This sequence comes from uncultured Defluviitaleaceae bacterium, assembly GCA_964492715.1. Taxonomy (GTDB): domain Bacteria; phylum Bacillota; class Clostridia; order Lachnospirales; family WRBF01; genus CAZBLK01. Next base: position 73,630 of record CAZBLK010000009.1, read on the forward strand.
ACAACAAACCCTGTTCCGTTTGTTATAATTAACTGCAAGGAAGCCGCAGGAATAAAAGAAGGCGGCAAACTTTGCGACATTGCTCCAACACTTCTTGACATGATGGGGCTTGAAAAGCCAGCAGAAATGACAGGGCAGTCGCTATTATTAAAATAACATAAATTGAGAGGAGAAAAACAATGAAAGGTTATATTGAAATTTTAGACGTTTTTGCAAGAGAAATTTTGGACTCAAGAGGAAACCCAACTGTAGAAGTAGAGGTAGTAGTTGGCGGTGACAATGGCAACCAATACGTTGGTCGCTACGCTGTACCAAGTGGTGCTTCAACTGGTGCTTTTGAAGCTGTAGAGCTTCGTGACGGCGGCAGCCGCTACATGGGTCTTGGCGTAGAAAAGGCTGTTGACAACGTAAACGACATTATTGCAGACGAAGTTGTTGGCATGAACGCACTTGACCAAGTTGCAATTGACAACAAGCTTTTAGAGCTTGACGGCACACACAACAAAGCAAAGCTTGGCGCAAACGCTATTCTTGCTGTTTCTATTGCTGTTGCTAAGGCTGCTGCTGAAGCTGTTGGCTTACCACTTTACCAATACTTGGGCGGCTTTAACGCTAAAAAGCTTCCTGTTCCTATGATGAACATTATGAACGGAGGTAAGCACGCTGACAACACTGTTGACCTTCAAGAATTTATGATTATGCCAGTTGGCGCTGAAAGCTTTAAAGAAGGGCTTCGCATGTGTGCAGAAGTTTACCACAATTTGAAGAAAGTTCTTAAATCAAAAGGTCTTTCAACTGCTGTAGGCGACGAAGGCGGCTTTGCCCCAGACCTTGCTACTGCTGACGACGTTATTGAGCTTATCCTTGAAGCTGTTGAAAAAGCAGGCTACAAAGCAGGCAATGACATTAAAATTGCTATGGATCCAGCTACTACAGAGCTTTACAACGAAGAAGACGGCAAGTATCACTTCCCTGGCGAAAGCAAGATGAAGGGCGAAACTATCGTTAGAACTTCTGCTGAAATGGTTGACTACTGGGAAGCGCTTGTTAACAAGTTCCCAATTGTTTCTATTGAAGACGGCTTAGCAGAAGAAGACTGGGAAGGCTGGAAAATGCTTACAGAACGCCTTGGCGACAGAGTTCAGCTTGTTGGTGACGACTTGTTTGTTACAAACACAGAAAGGCTTCAAAAGGGCATTGACCTTGGCGTTGCAAACTCTATCCTCATTAAGGTTAACCAAATTGGTACACTTACTGAAACTTTCAACGCAATTAGCCTTGCAAACAAGCACAACATGACTGCAATAGTTTCACACCGTTCTGGTGAAACAGAAGATGCTACAATTGCGGACATCGTTGTTGCTTCTAACGCTGGACAAATTAAGACTGGTGCGCCTGCTCGTTCTGACAGGGTTGCTAAATACAACCAACTTCTTAGAATTGAGGAGCAATTGGGCGAAGTTGCAGAGTACGAAGGAATGGGCGTTTTCTTTAACCTATAATTCTACGTTTATTGTTAATAATTAACTTATAGAGGGGGCAGTTTGGCTTACTAAATTTTTGGTAAGCAAACTGTCCCCTTGTAGGCATTTTGAGTATACGAAATATAAGCTATACATATTTTTAGAGGTGAGAAATGGAAGAAAATTTAAACTTAAATGATAAAAAAACAGACACGGACAAACTAGAAGGCTTAACTCATACTGAAAAACGTATGGCTACAGAAAAACTTTCTACGCTTGTTTTAAAGTATTCTATTCCAACTATCATTTCAATGCTTGTTTCGGGACTATACAACGTAATTGACAGGTTTTGGGTAGGTAAAATTCCAGACATTGGGGCTAATGCGCTTGCTGGCATTGGTGTTTGTATGCCTTTAATGAACGTTGCAATTGCATTTTCAATGTTAGTTGGCATAGGTGCTGCATCACGAATGTCAATTAGTATTGGTGCAAGGGACAAAGAGGGCGCAGAAAAAATACTCGGAAATGCACTTATAATGATTACATTTTTTGGCATTGTTCTAACAATTCTGGGGCTAATTTTTTTAGAGCCGCTGTTAAGAATAACGGGTGCTACAGACAGCATTTTGCCGTATGCGCTTGACTACATGCAAATTGTAGTTGCTGGTTCTCTTTCTGCCTACTTAACATTTTCAATAAACCACCCAATCCGTGCAATGGGAAATTCAAAAAGGTTTGCTTTTACACAAATTGTTGGGGCAGTTACAAACATTGTTCTTGACCCTTTGTTTATTCTTGTTTTTAAAATGGGAATACGTGGAGCGGCATATGCGACAGTTATTGCTCAGCTTGTTTCTTGTGTTTTAGTATTTTCTTTTTATTTCAGCAAAAAGTCGGATTATAAGTTTAGGCTTAAAAACTTAAAGATAGATGGCAAAGTTGCAATGGCAATTATTTCAATTGGAATTTCTCCGTTTTTAATGCAAATTGCAGGAAGCCTTATTAGTACAATTTTAAACCGCTCGCTTATACATTACGGTGCTTTAGAGCTTGGCAACGGTGACATTGCAATTGGAGCTATGACAGCTATTAGCAGCTTGTTTATGCTTTTGTTTATGCCAATACTTGGTATAAACCAAGGTGTTCAGCCAATTATTGGGTTTAATTTTGGGGCAAAAAATTACATGCGAGTCCGTGATTCATACTTGTGGTCAACAGTTTATAGCGTAATAATTTGTGTCATTGGCTTTATTCTAATTCAGTTTTTTGCAGGCGAAGCCGTCAAGCTTTTTAATGACGAGGCTATGCTAGTTGAAGTTGGCTCAAAGGGGCTTAGGCTCTACACAAGCTCACTTCCGATAATTGGGTTTTTAGTTCCTACAACAAACTTCTTTCAAGCAATCGGCAGGGCGAATATTTCTATTATTCTAAATCTTTTAAGGCAGGTTTTTCTTTTAATTCCGGCTATTCTTGTTATTCCTATGATATTCGGCTTAAATGGCGTGTTTTTAGCAATGCCGTTTGCAGACTATATAATTTGCATTATTTGTGCAATTTTTATTATAAGAGAATTTAAATTACTTAAAGTCAATTTAGCTTAATGCAAGCTTGTTCTAATTTCCGCCTCCTTATCATATATTTTATTATTACAAAGGAGGGGGAAATAATGGAGCAAGTTAACCATAAAAGTAATGCAATTTCTAGCAGTGCAATAAAAAATAACCATGCCAGAAAATATTTAAAAAATAGGTATAAAAGACGTAACGCCTTGGACGGGCTTGGAAAAGACACAAGCTTTGTTGACAGCTTCATAATGCAGTGCACTGTAAGCGGAATGATTTTGGCACTTCTTCTTTTTGTTAGGTTTGTGGACGTTCCTTTTACGCATGATTTGCGGCAAAGCCTAAAGTCGGCGATAGAAACAGATATGAAAATACAAGACGTTTCGCAAGTTGGCAACGTCTTTAAATCAGCTTTTGACAACGTACAAAAAAGTGTAACTTCATTGCTGTTTGGAAATAAAAATGCTACAGATACATCTGAGTTAACGCAGAATGTAGAAACAAACACGCCAACACCTTCAGCAAAGCCAACAGTTACGCCAGAAGCTGGTAACGCAAACACTAACACTAACACACAAACAGCACCACCTCAACCAACCGACTTTCGTATTGATGAGGACATTTTAAACGAAATTAACTCTCGAGAAGACTTTTACAATACAAATGAAATTCAGTAGGCATAAGTTTTAAGTCGGGGGTTTTGGCTTTGGGGTAGCTGGAAAAATTAAGGTTTACAGGTCGTTCATTGCGTTTTCTTTAATTTCAATTGCTCTTGGGTATTTAGAGCAATTTTTTGTTCTCTTTTTTTCGGTGTGCTTGCACGAAGCGGCGCATGTTGTTGTTTCAAAATATTTTGGTGTCGAAACAGAAAAAGTTATAATTACGCCAATAGGGCTTGTTGGTAAGCTTAAAGCGTTTGACTTTTTGTCTACATATAAAAAAGCAGCAATTGTGCTTGCTGGTCCTTTGACAAATTTGCTTATTGCAATTGCTTCAACAATTTTTGCACCAGAAAACAGCTTTATTGCCAGTGCAAATTTAATTATCTTCTTTTTTAACATGCTACCAATTTACCCATTGGACGGCGGCAGGCTGTTTATTATTTTTTCAAACAACGTTATTGGGGCAATGAACGCAACAAATGTTTTACGAAAAATTAGCAATGGGTTTGGGGTTTTAATTATAATTTTGGGTTTTGTACAAGTTGTTTTGTTTCCTTACAACGTAAGCCTTTTATGTATGGGGCTTTATGTTTTGTTTATAAACAGAACGTTTGGCATTGACGGACAAATGGCTTTTATAAAGGTGATGACGTTTGGCAAGGGCAAGCTGTCGCAAGGTGTTTTACCATTAAAATATCATGTTGCTTTAGATGATGTTCAGCTTGCAAAAATAATTAACATGTTGTCGTACAATACATATTTTGTTTTGCATATTTTTGAAAACGGAAATGAGCTTGCAACAATTACAGAACAACAGCTTATAAATTATATTTTAACAGTGGGGTTGTCAGGGACAATTAAAGATGTAATAAATTCAATTTGATATTATGACAAAAATAGTGTATTATAGTACAATAAATTTTCTAAAGAAAAACTAAGGAGCAAATAATGCACATTTCAGATAAAATTTTACTTGGGGTTGAAAAACCTGCAAGGTATTTGGGCAACGAAATAAACATGGTTGAAAAGGACGTGGCAGAAGTTGACGTTCGTTTTGCCATGTGCTTCCCAGACGTTTACGAAATTGGCATGAGCCATTTGGGTATGCAAATTTTGTACTTTTTTTTAAACCGTAGAAAAGACATATACTGCGAAAGAGCATACGCTGTTTGGCACGACATGGAGCAAGCTATGCGGAAGGAAAAGCTTCCGCTTTTTTCGCTTGAAACAAAAACACCGTTAAACAACTTTGACTTTGTTGGTTTTACGCTTCAATACGAAATGAGCTACACAAACATTTTAAACATGCTAGACCTTTCTAATATTCCATTTTTATCAAAGGATAGGGGAGAGGACAGCCCAATAATTTGTGCTGGCGGCCCTTGTGCGTACAACCCAGAGCCTTTGGCTGATGTAGTTGACTTCTTTTATATCGGCGAAGGCGAAGTAATGCTTGATAAAATTATTGACTTGTATAAGGAAAACAAAGCAAACGGCGGAACAAAGGACATGTTCCTTGAAAAACTGCTTGAGGTTGACGGAGTGTACGTTCCAAAGTTTTACGACGTTTGTTATGGCGAAAACGGAAAAATTTCTTCGTTTACACCAAACCATAAAAACGCAAAGCCTACAATTCGCAAAGTTTTAGTAAATGATTTTGACAAGTCTTTTTTCCCAGAAAAACAGCTTGTTCCGCTTATTGAAACAGTTCACGACAGAGTTACACTTGAAGTTTTCCGTGGCTGCATGAGGGGCTGCCGTTTTTGCCAAGCAGGGTACGTTTACAGGCCTGTTAGAGAGCGTGAAAGTGACACGCTTTTAAACCATGCGGACAAGCTTGTAAAAGCTACAGGGCATGAGGAAATTTCACTTGTTTCTCTTTCGACTGGCGACTATAGTCAATTTTACGAGCTTTCTACAGGGATTATTGATAAATATAAAGACGACAGAGTTAACATTTCGCTTCCGTCTTTACGCATTGATGCGTTTAGCCTAGATTTAATGAACAAAGTTCAAGAGGTTAGGAAGTCTAGCCTTACGTTTGCGCCAGAAGCAGGAACGCAAAAGCTTCGTGATGTAATTAATAAAGGTATAACAGAAGAAGAAATTCTTACTGGAAGCGGGCAAGCATTTGAAGGCGGTTGGAACAGAGTTAAGCTTTACTTTATGATTGGGCTTCCAACAGAAACAGAAGAAGACTTGCTTGGAATTGTGCAGCTTTCTGAAAAAATTGTTGAAAAATACTATGAAAACGGCAAGCGCAGCAGACCGCCGTCAATTGTTGTGAGCACGTCATGCTTTATACCAAAGCCGTTTACGCCGTTCCAATGGGAGCCGCAAAATGAGTACACACAATTTATGGACAAGCAAAGGATTATAAAAAAGTCGTTCACAAAAAGACAAGTTAAGTACAACTACCATGATGCTGGTTTAAGCATTATTGAAGGAGTAGTTTCTCGTGGGGACAGGCGTGTTTGTGCCGCAATTATAAAGGCGTGGGAAATGGGTGCAAGGTTTGACGGTTGGTCAGAGCACTTTAACTTTAACCTTTGGTTAAAAGCAATTGAGGAAACAGGGCTTGAAGTTTCTTTCTACACAGGCGGAAAAAGCCTTGATGAAATTTTGCCGTGGGACCACATTGACGTTGGTGTAACAAAACGGTTCTTTATAAAAGAACGTGAAAAGGCACTTTCCGAGCAAACGACACCAAACTGCCGTGAAGCTTGCACAGCTTGCGGTGCGGCTGTTTTCAAAGGGGGTGTTTGCATTGGCGAATAACATTGAACTAAGGCTTTTTTACAGGCTTCGCTTTGAAAAGCTTGACTTAATGCGTTTCATCGGGCACCTTGACTTGCTTACAATTTTTCAAAGGTCGGTAAGGCGTGCAGGGTTGCCAATTGCATACTCGGAAGGGTTTAACCCTCATCAAATTATGTCGTTTGCTTTGCCGTTGCCGCTTGGCGTGGAAAGTGTTGGCGAATATGTTGAAATTGAGCTTACAAAAGAGGTTAGTGCCGGAAGTATTGTTGCCAGCCTAAACAATGCCCTGCCAAATGGCTTAAAAATTTTAGAAGCACGGCTTCTTCGTATAGGCGAAAAAAATGCGGCAGCTTCTGTTTGTGCAGCAAACTATGAAATTACGTTTGACAAAAGCGTTACAAAGGCTATGCTTGAAAAAGCTGTAAACACAATTATTGAGCAAAATGAAATTGTTGTTGAAAAGAAAAGTAAAAAGGGAACAAAGCTTGTTGATATTCGTCCGCTAATTTTTTGCATTGAAGTGTCCAAAGGTGACGAAGGCTTTGTATTACAAGCTGTAATTGCTGCTGGAAGCACTGTAAATTTAAAAGCGGAATTAGTTGCAAAGCAAGTTTGTGAAACGTTGGGTTTTGAATTTGAAGAAGTTGATATTAAATATTTAAGGCGTCAACTTTTGCAAGGTGCAGAGGGCAAATTTGTTCAATTATGAGAAACTTATACATTGATTTTTCAGACGGAGATAGCATAAAAACAGCAGTAGTTGAGGACGGTAAACTTGTTGAGTTGTTTGTAGACAAAAAGAAAGACGCTTCCATTATAGGCAACGTATATTTGGGAATTGTTAAAAACATTTTAAAAAGCCAATTTGCTTTTATAGACATTGGCGTTTCTAAAAATGCCTTTTTAGATTTAAGCGACAACAAAGAGTTTCTTCTTTATGACGAAAACGGAAAGCTTGCGCTTAAGCCTGAAATGCCAATTCTTGTTCAGGTTGTAAAAGACGAAAAGGGCGAAAAGGGTGCTGCTGTTTCGTCACAAGTATGTATCATTGACAATGATATTGTCGTTTACAGGTCTTCTATAAGCGACGTTGGCGTTTCAAAAAAGGTTGAAGACAATGTAGAGAGAAAGCGGCTTAAAGCTGCTGCAAAGACAGCTCTTGAAGAAGGGTACAGCGTTGTGCTTAGAACGAGCTGTGCATATAAAGACGAGGAAGAAATTTGTCAGAAAATATCTACGCTTATTGATGAAAATAAAAAGCTTTACGAAACAGCAAAGTACAGAACAGCACCTTCAGTTCTAGTTAAAGACGACTACGCTTTAGCTGGCACATTAAAATATTTGTTCAGAAGTGAAGTTGACAGCGTTACAATAAACGATGAAGCAGAACAAAAAAAATTGCACAGCTTTTTGCTAAGCACATTTAACATTTCCAAGGAAATAAATGTTTACAGCGGAACACAGCCCATGTTTTCTTCGTTTTTTATTCAAAGCCAGCTTGACAAAGCTTTGCAAAAAAAGCTGTGGCTTCCATCTGGCGGTTTTATAATAATTGAAGAAACAGAAGCAGCCGTAATTGTTGACGTAAACACAGGCAAGTTTTCGGGCAAAAAAACACAGCAGAAAACAGCGCTTAAAGTAAACCGTGAGGCTTCAAAGGAAATTGCTTACCAAATTAGGCTAAGAAACCTTTCTGGAATGATTTTAATTGACTTTATAGACATTGACCAAAAGGAAGGCAGGCAGCTTCTTTTAAAAGAGCTTGAAGCCGAGCTTAAAAAGGACAGAATTTATGTAGGCATAGTTGGTATGCTTGGTACAGGGCTTGTTCAGCTTACAAGAAAACGAACAAGAGAGCCACTTTCCCATTTTTTGCAAAAACCATGCCCCTGTTGCCACGGAGATGGAAAAATTGATAAATAAGTTTGTGCAAAAAAAGGGTTTTCAATTGTTGTATAGAATAAATTATATATAATGTATAGCATAAGGTCAAAACCATTTTAATATTTGTTACATTTAACAACACCTGTTTCTTTACCAAAAAGAAACGGTTAAACAAATATACAGGGAGGTTATATTATGAAGTATGTTTTCACGGGTAAAAACTTTACTGTTTCTGACGCTGTAAAGGAAAGAGCCGCTTTAAAAATTGGCAGGCTTGAAAAGCTATTCCCAGAAAATGCTGAAATACATGTTACCTTTTCAATTATTAAGCTTGACCAATCTGTTGAGGTTACAGTTCCTTTACAAAAGCGCATTTTAAGGGCGCAAGTTACAGCAAGCGACTTGTACACAGCAATTGACGAGGTTTGCGACAAGCTTGAAAAGCAAATGCTCAAATACAAGGACAGGCTTCACAAAAAGTCTCGCAAGGACAGCCGCTTTAAAAGCGAGCTTGACACAGTTTTCAGCGATGAAAGCGCACTTGACGAGCTTCGCCCTGTAATAAAAAAAACAAAGAAGTTTGCAATGAAGCCAATGGACGCAGAAGAAGCTGTTATGGAAATGGATTTGATGGGTCACGGGTTTTATATGTTTAGGAATTCAAGGACTGACGAAATTAACGTTGTTTACAAAAGGAAAGACGGCGGTTATGGGCTTATAGAGCCTGAGTGTTAACTTACTAAAAGAATATTATTCCCCACTTTACGTGGGGAATTGTTATGGAGCGCATTATGATTATCTTTGCAACAGAGAACGAGCATAAACTAGTTGAAATAAAGCAAATTTTAAGTGGGTTAAATGAAGAAATAGTTTCTTTAAACGACTTGCCAGAAAAAATTTCAATTGTTGAAGACGGTGAAACGTTTGAAGAAAACGCCATGAAAAAAGCAATGGAAGTTTTTAAATTAACTGGCAAGCTTACACTTTCAGATGATTCTGGAATTGAAATTGACTTTTTGGACAAAAAACCTGGGGTGCATTCGGCACGGTACTTAGGCGTTGAAACTCCGCACAGTGAAAAAGTAAAGCATATTTTGAAGCTTATGCAGGACGTTCCAAAGGAAAAAAGAACAGCAAGGTTTGTAAGCGTAATAGCTTGTGTTTTGCCAGATGGAACAGCTTTTACAACAAGAGGTACAATTGAGGGCACAATTGCCTTTGAGCAAAAGGGTGAAAACGGTTTTGGCTACGACCCAATTTTTTATGTAGATGAGTTGGAAATGACTATGTCTGAAATGGACATGGAAATGAAAAACAGTATTAGCCACAGAGGTAAGGCGTTGCGGCTTATGGCTGAAAAGCTTGAAAAATTGCTGTAGGAATTTGCTGTATATAGAAAGGTGTGAACTACTTAATGAAAATTGCGGTTTTCAGCGACTCACATAAAAGGATTGACTTAATGGAGCAAGTGTTAGACAAACTTTCTAAAAGTATTTCCGCAGTAATTCACTTAGGCGACTGTTTTGGCGACACAAAGCGGTTAGAAAGCGTATATAAAAACATTACATTTTACACAGTTTATGGAAATTGTGATACGTCTTTTAATGAAGCATGTGAAGATGAAATTGAAATAGGCGGCAAGCGCATTTTTATAACGCACGGAAATGATTACTCTGTAAAAAGTACTAATAGCCGTTTAATTTCTGCTGCAATAGAAAAGCAGGCTTCTGCTTGCCTTTTCGGACATACGCATATACCTGCTGTTTTTTATGAAAGCAACATTACATTTATGAACCCAGGAAGCATTGGGCTTCCAAAGCTTTTAAAAAGACCAACGTTTGGCACGCTTGAAATAACTAGCGAAGGAAACATCATTCCTACAGTTATCCAAGTTGAAAGAAACGGCGAATTTACAATTATTTTGTAGCTTATCTTTTATCAAAAACTTCAAATAAAAGGTTTGGAAGCGAAAGAACTAAAATTACGCCGACAGAAATAACACCAGCTATTGTAAAAGTTTGTATGCCGTAATATGTTGCGTTTGAAATATCGTTAGTTATTGCGGCAAACATTGTTCGATAAAGGTACGCACCTGGAACAAGAGGAATTATGCCAGAAATTAAAAACACAGTTATAGGCATTTTGCGTCGCCTTGCTAAAATTCGGCAAACAAAAGTTATTGCAAGCGCAGCCGCAAACGTAGCAGCCGCAACTGATTTTGATTGATTATCAACAATTAAAAATACAAACCAGCTTAAAACACCAGTAAGCCCACACAAAATAAGCTCCTTTTTTGGAACGTGCATTAAAAGCGCAAAGCCAAGCGTTGAAAAAAACGCATTAACAAGCTGCAAAAACATTAAAACCCTCCAAACACATAAAACCAAACACTAAGCACAACACCAACGCCGCTTGCTATGCAAACAGCAACAAGTGTTGCGTCTACAATGCGGCTTGTTCCCGACAAATAGTCGCCCTCCAAAATGTCACGCACGGCGTTTGTTATGCCGACACCTGGAAGAAGCGGCATCATTGCGCCAATTATTACGCTGTCCATAAGTTCTGGCTTGTTAAACCCAAAATGTATAAGCAAAATTGTTGCAATTGCAATTATACTTCCTGAAAAAATGTTTGTTATAAAGCTTGAAATTCTTTGTTTGCGGAAAAAAATAAGAACTAAATTTAAAAGTATTCCAATAACAAAGGCGTTTGCAGACGAACCAAACGTTCCGCCAAGCATGTATGTGAAGCAAAAACACGACATACCAGAAGCGATTGTTGTAACTAATGCAGAGTTGCCTTTTCGGTTAGGTATTTGCTCCAGCCTTCTGTTTGTTTCTTCAATTGTTATTTCGTGCCCTACATATGCCCTTGAGATGTCGTTTATTAAAGCAATTTTTTCAAGGTTGTATGTTCTTTCCTTAACACGCTTAACAAGCGTTACAATTTCGCCACCGTCTTCCTCGATGCTTGCGAAAACACCTGTAGTTGTGGCAAAAACCCCAGCTTCGTGTATGCCACTTGCCGTAATTATACGCATTATTGTGTCTTCAACTCTATACGTTTCTCCGCCGTTTGAAAGCATTAGAAAACCTGCGTTGACTGCTGTCTTTAATATTTCTGCCGAACTCATAAAAAACTCCTCAATACATGTTTGACAAACTAAAAAAATTGATGTATTATAATTACATAATGCGGGTGTGGTTCAATGGTAGAATGTTGGCTTCCCAAGCCGAAGGCGTGGGTTCGATTCCCATCATCCGCTTTTTTTGTGTTTAAAACAATCTTGCTAACATTTAGCAACGACATTATACTATAATATTTTAAGGAGGGCAATATGTCAAATCATTCATTTTTTATGCCGACAAAAATTTTTATCGGTAGCCCAGTTAATTTTAAAAATGAATTTATAGGTTTAGGCAACCACGCCTTTATTGTTACTGGGAAGTCCTCGGCAAAAAACGGTTCGCTCTCTGATGTTTTAAATCTGTTAAACGAGCTTAATATAAACCACACAATTTTTGACGAAGTTGAAGAAAACCCTACGCTTGAAAATGTAAATGCTGCTGCAAAAGCAGGGGAGGGCAAGGCTTGCGACTTTGTAATTGCAATTGGCGGAGGTTCTCCTATGGACGCTTCAAAGGCAATTGCTATTCTTTTGGCAAACACCGACAAACGCTGTGAGGACTTGTTTGGTTTACAGTCAATTTCCTCACTGCCAATTGTTGCAATTCCAACAACGGCAGGAACAGGCTCAGAAACTACACCTTTTGCTGTTTTAACTCACCATGAAAAGAAAACAAAAATTTCAATTCCAATTCCTGTTTTCGCTACTAAAACTTTTTTATGTGCCGACTACATGGAGGGAATGCCAGATAACGTAACGTTAAGCACAGCCGTTGATGTTATTTCACACGTTATAGAGGGATACTTGGCGACTAATGCAAACGTAATCACCGACATGCTTGTTGAACCAACAGTTAAGCTTTTTGCACAGTGCATACCAGCACTTACAAGCCGCAAGTTTACAAAGGAAATTAGGGAAAAACTTATAGTTGCTTCTACAATGGCTGGAATGATTATAGCACAAACTAAAACTACGCTTCCGCACCAGCTTGGATATGCTTTGACATACTATAAAGGTTTACCGCACGGCTTTGCTTGTGGTGTGTTTATGCACGAGTTTTTAAAGCTGAATAAAAATGAACAAAAGGTTAATAACGTTATAAATTGGCTTGGGTTTAATAACTTGACGGAAGTAAAAGCATTTTTTGACGACGTTATTACATCAAAGCCAAAAGTTACGCTTGAAGAAGTGGACGAATACGTTTCTGTTTTAATGGAAATGCCGAGTAGGCTTGCCAATTATCCTTTTGGTGTTACAGACAAGGAATTGGTAGAAATGTATGTTGGTAGTTTAGGAGTTTAATCTCTTTGCCCCGCCGCACTGCGGCGGGGATTATTATTTTAATTAAGTTACTGCTCGTTTGATTTATGCTTCAAGTACGTCCAGTTTTGCCAGCTAACATTTTCTTCCGTTTCTACTTGATAAATGTCTGAAAATGATTGTGGTGCAAATGTTTTATATTCCGAGCCAATTTTCCTGTGTATCAAAAAATCATAGCAAACATAGTCATCATTTTCAAAAAACGGTTTAACTAAAGAAGCATCGTCTGGTGATATGTTATAAACAGAAATAGTGTCAAGCTCACCACTTAAAAACATGTCAACGTTTAGCTTGGTGGAAAAATAGTTGCTCCCAGTTATGTTGACAATAATGTAAAACACAAACCCTGTTATCGTGTACCATTTTATCAACGAAGCTTTGCCGTTAAACAGTTTAAAGAAAGTAATAATAATTAAAAACACTTCCATTACCAAAAAAGTAACAACCGACATTCGCAAAGTTGTATACCCGTAGACATCAATGTATAAAAACATTCTGTAAAATGATGATGCAATTAATATGCCCGTGAAGATGCAAAGGGATATTAATAAAATACGAATAAGTTTGCTTTCATTTAAGCCTTTTAAGACAGTTAAAAAGATAACCAGTACATAAAAGTTAATAACTGTAACAAAAAGTAATTGGAAAAAGCCTTCTCTTGCATACTGTGAATAAACCATACCGTCAGGCAATGTCATAAAGCCGCCGTTAAATAAGTATGCTACTTGGACTATTGAAAACAGCAAGAAAACAAAGTTTAACAAGGTTAAAAATGTGGAGCTTATAACAATATCTGCTTTAATGTAGGGCAAGCTAATGCCATAACTTTCGCTGGAAAGTTTTTTGCTTTGGTATACATATCCAGTAAAGTACATGAATGTTAAAATAACAGAAAATATGAATGGTAAATCTATAAATTCAAAGCTTAATAAATAATTTATGAACTCAGTAGTTAGATAACCTAGTACCATGTCAGCCGATAATAATAGCATTGTAACAACTAAAAGTACAGGAAAGGCTATTATAATTCCAAAAGCTACTTTTTTAAACATTGTAAACTTTTTACCATCAAATTTTCCAAAAGAAAGCTTTTGGAATGAAGCAATAAAAACAAGCCAATTGCTGAATATTATCTGTATAATATGTGCAGATTTTGAAAAATCTATATGCTGTTCGTTCATTGCCGAAAATGTAAAAACTGCAAACAATATGTGCATAACCAATACATTTCCATAAGTAAATAAATTAATACTAAAAACTGCATTCAACATTGACACGGCAATTACAGGTAAAGCCCAAAAAAGTGCTTTTTTGTTTTTTAGTAATCCTAAATGTTTTAGTGTAAATGCTAAAACTGCAAATGTTACAGGGCAAAAAACTGCAAAAGATAATTGCGGAAACACAGAAATTCCGCTAAAGCAAATTGAATAAAAAATGGCGGCAATTGCCCCTGAAACAATAAATGCAGCGGCTTCAGTTTTGCTGACAACTATGTTTAATTGTGCCTTCTCTTTTTTTGGGGGTTCTATGCCCCCCACCAACTGGTTAGTCATTGCTGTTTTCCTCCTTGCTAATTTCTCCGTTCCATTCCAAAATGGCGCCTGGCTGGCAATTTAATACTTTGCAAATTTGCTCTAATGTTGAAAAGCGTATAGCTTTTGCCTTTCCCGTTTTTAAAATTGAAAGGTTTGTTGTAGATATGTTTGTTTTTTCCGAAAGCTCATTAAGGCTCATTTTTCGCTTAGCCATCATAACGTCAAGGTTTACTACTATCATTTCGCACCCCCTATATAGTTAAGTCGTTTTCGTCTTTGTAGTCTACTGCTTTTTGAAAAAGTTTGGCTAAAATTGTAAACGAAAAACCTGCTATTAAAAAAATGTATCCAACTACAAAAGTAAGCATTGTTGCTTGGAAAAATAAAAGAGCAAAGAACATTGCAGAAATTATAAATGAGCTTACTGCTACTCGCTTAAACGCAGTAACATTTTTTTGTAGAAAAGGGTTTTTGTTGCAAATAGTTTCTAAAAGCACAATTAATTGCCACAAAATATTTAAAGAGCTTAAACCAGAGGGGGTAAGAAGCACTACACACGCCCAATAATATTGGCTGTTTTCCACAAAATACCAGCCAAAATACCTTTTTAATATTATGCTTAAAAAAGCTGTAACTAATAAACCAATAATAAAGGTTACTTGCAGACAAACTTTTAATACTTTTGATAAATTTTCAAGCCCTGCCAAGTTCATAAAATACCTCCTTGATAATTTTGATAAACCTATTATATTCCAGACTACATTTGAATGTCAATATATTTTTTATGATAATCATTAAATATATATTGATAAAGATGTTGTAGGCAAATTTAGGAAAACATTTCAGAATAAGTATTGACATTTTGAGTTTACTGATGTAAACTTGAAATGAGATTACAAGAGTAAACCTGAAAGGAAGTGTAGCTATGAAACAATTTGTACAAATAACAGACGGAGAACTTCCAATTATGAAAGTTCTATGGGAAAAAGGCTCGGCTACCTCACCAGAAATTTATAAAAACATGGAAGGAGCAGAAGGCAAAAACAAAAGCACATTTAAAACAGAATTGTTAAGGCTTGTTCAAAAAGGAGCAGTAAAAGCGGAGGAAATTAATTTGCGAAATTATATGTACTCACCACTTGTAACACGAGAGGAGTACGTGGCACACTCTGGCAAAAGCTTTTTAGAGCGTGTATTTGACGGCTCGGTACAAAACCTTCTGCTAAACTTTATCCGTGAGGAAAAAGTAAGCAAAGCTGACATAGAGAGGTTAATTGCACAAATAGAGGAGGATTAATTATGTGGCATAATTTATTTATTTCCTCTATAGTTGCGCCTGTGTTTTATAAGCTTTTGTTTATGTCTTTGACAGGGATTTGTATAGGTGTTGTTATAATTTTAATTCGCCGTGTAGCAGATTTTTACATTTCACCAAACTGGAAGTTTGCGCTGTGGTTTTTAGCATTTGTTGCTTTGCTAATGCCGTTTAGGCCAGAGAGCAGCTTTTCGTTAATAAATTTAAGGCATGTTCAAGATTTTTCTTTTAGTAATGATGAATTATCAGCCAATGTTAATATTGACGAATATAAAAATAATCTTCAGTTATACAACAGCACATTTGCAGATAAAAACAGCTTAGCTTTGGAAAGTAAATTTAACTTAGATAATGCAAAGTCCTTTATATTAGAGGTTGCTATACCAACAATTTGGCTTGCAGGGTTTGTTTGCATTTTGTTGTTTATGATAGTCATTTCGTTTAGGCTTAGGGTGAAAATTAAAAAACATAGCTTAAACTTTGATTACAGTTTATACAATTCTTTGCTTATGCAATGCAAACAAAAGCTTTGCATCGACGATGAAATTCGCATAGTTATACAGGACTATGTAAACACCCCAGCCATTATTGGCTTTTTTCGTCCAACTATAATTTTGCCGTCATATACAAAAGGGCTTGATAATGAAAGCATTTGCTACATATTATTTCACGAGCTGTCACACCTAAAGCGCAAAGATTTATTAATTAATTACATGCTTATTGCTTTTCAAGTTGTTTACTGGTTTAACCCTTTGTTGTGGGTGTTGTTTAAATTTGCAAGGCAAGACATGGAGCTTGCAAACGACGCTTATGTTTTAAGCGTAATAGGCAACGAAAACTGCAAAGAATACGGCATGTCGCTTGTTACTGTGCTTGCAAAATATAACGGCATTTCGTTTGCCCCACGCATGTTGTGCATGGTGGATAACAAAAAAAACATTGAAAGGAGAATTAAAATGATTAAGCTAGGGCAAATGTTTAAAAAAAGAAGGCATAAAATAGCGGTAACAAGTATTGTGCTTATGCTTTGTATAGGTACAATGTTTCTTACAACGCAAGCAGGCAGCGGTGCTGAAAATGCAAGTGAAATTGTAACAGCAAATGAGGAAAGCAAAGTTGCTGCTTTAAATTATGAACCAAAAACCAAAGAAGTTCAAGGTGCTGAACCTGGTGTATTAGCTTCTAACTCACCAGAAGCAGAAGATGAACCTAAAAATATTGTTGAGCAGGCACGTGAAAAGCTTAACGAATACCTTTCACAAGTTGTTACAGAAGAAGACATTCAATTTATGTGTAATGCTTTAGACAATGCACATACAGTAGTTTCTTCAAACAACCGTAGCTTTTCAAAAGATGAAGAAACTCGCTATTTATTCTTAACTGATGAGTACACATACGAAGGGGTAAGACCACAAAATGTACTATCCCTTGAACCAGTCGGTGAGCTTTATTACGACATAAAAAAGGACCATTATCATTACCCCGACAGTCAATTGACTGATGAAGAATTGCTGCAATTAATTGATATGGGTGCAAGAGTAAACTATGCTCTAAGCACACGATATAAGCGCAGCAACGAAATGCCAACTCCTACAGAAAGTGACATTACAAGGGAAGAAGCAATTTCTATTGCTAAAGCAGCCGTAACAAAATATTTTGAAGCTGACATTTCAGATTTAGTAAAAAATGCTGGGTACGGTAAAGACCATTTAGACCCTTCTGACACTGGGAAGTGGTACGTGGAATATTCACCTATCAAAACGAGAACATTAAATGCAAAGGGCGAAAAATACTGGACATACTATGTTGTACTTGACTCGGCAACAGGTAATATTATTGATGTTACAAGAATGTTATTTAACTATGATAGACCAGAGCTATCGGAAAAAGAAATTTCAGAAATTGCAAGTGGTGAAAGCTGGGTTAGCGAAGCAAAGAAGATTTACACGGAAAAAGTGGGGGATAGCCGCAAAGTAATAAATGCACAAATTTTGGGAGTTGATATTCCAACCATCTATGATGATAGAAAAATTGACTTTTCTGAGTTTCTTAAATTAGGACTCGTTAATGTTGCTTTAACTCTTGAGGACGACACCTATTGCGTAATAGAATTTTATCATCAAAATAAAATGATGCGTAGTATAGAGTTTTATTCAGCAAATTAACAAAGAAACAGCCCAAAAATGTTATACATGATGGGCTGTTTTTTATGCAAATTTCTATTTTAATTCAACAATAGTAACACCTGTTTCGCCCTCGCCAAAAGCACCAAGCCTAAAAGCCTTAACATGCGAATGTCCTTTTAAGTGGCTTTGGACTGCGGCACGAAGCGCACCAGTTCCTTTTCCGTGAATAAGTGTAACTTGTGCAAGCGAAGCCAAATAAGCGTCATCAAGGTATTTGTCAACCTTTTCAAGCCCTTCTTCAACCATGCACCCTCTAAGGTCAATTTCCGGGGAAATAAACTTGCTTTTGTCTGCTTTAACGCTGTGGCTTTGCCCCTTTGGTTTGTACGCCTTTTTTTCCTGTGGGCTGTCGTCCATTGAAAGGGAAGCAAGCTTTACTTTAATTTTCATTGCCCCAACAGTAACAAAAACTTCGCCTGTTGACGTAGGCTCGGAAACTACAGTTCCGCTTTGATTTAGCGTGTTTACAAAAACTTTGTCGCCAACTATAAGCGGCTTTGTAATTGGGCTGCGCATACTTTTGTCAAATTCAGAAGAGGCCGCATCAGCATCAAGCGTTGAAAGTTTGTCACGCATTTTTTGTCGTGTTTCCTCGGTAGCTTTAGTGTTGCCTTGCTCTCTAAGCTGCTTTTGGAAATCTTTAAGCATTGTGTCGGCTTCGTCTTTTGTTGACTGCATAAGCTTTCGTGCTTCTGCTTTTGCCTCAGCGATAATTTTATCACGCTGGCTTTTCAGCTTTTGCTTCTGTTGCTCCAAATCTTTGTGAAGTCGTTCAGATTCAAGTCTGTATTGTTCTGCCTTTTCTTGCTCTACAATAAGTGTCTTTCTGCTTATTTCAAGGTCAGTTATAATGTCTTCAAACCTAGCGTCCTCGTGTGACAAAATGTCTTTTGCTGAACTTATAATGTAGTCGGGAAGCCCAAGCTTTTCCGAAATTGCAAAAGCGTTTGACTTGCCTGGAATACCAATTAAAAGCCGATAAGTTGGGCGTAGTGTGTTTACGTCAAATTCACACGCCGCATTTTCAAAACCATCATTTGAAAGGGCATAAACTTTTAGCTCGCTGTAGTGCGTTGTTACAACAGTGCGCACTTTTAGCTTGTGCAAATATTCAAGAATTGCAATTGCAAGCGCCGCACCTTCTGTTGGGTCTGTTCCTGCGCCAAGCTCGTCCAACAAAACAAGCGAACCGCACGTTACTTTGTCAAGAATTTTCACAATGTTGCTCATGTGTGAAGAAAACGTACTAAGGCTTTGCTCAATGCTTTGCTCGTCGCCGATGTCGGCAAAAACTTCGTCAAAAACAGCAAGCTCCGAACGGTCGTTTGCCGCAATGTGAAGCCCAGCTTGCCCCATTAGCGTAAACAAGCCTATAGTTTTTAAAGAAACTGTTTTGCCGCCTGTGTTTGGCCCAGTAATTAAAAGGGAAGTAAAATCTTTTCCCAAATAAATGTCGGTTGGCACAACAGCCTTTGGGTCAATTAATGGGTGTCTGCCTTTTTTAATGTTGATAAAGCCGTTTTCGTTAAAAATTGGCTCGCTCCCATTCATTGAAAGCCCAAGCTCGCCTTTGGCGAAAACAAAGTCTAGGTACGTAAGTGTTTCACAGTTTGCTAGAATTAGTTCTCCGTGTTCCGCAACTTCTGCCGAAAGCTTCCTTAAAATTTTCTCAATTTCCTTTTGCTCGTCTGCCAAAAGCTCTTTAATTTTGTTGTTTAAGGTAACAACGCCCATAGGTTCCATAAAAACAGTAGCCCCTGTTGAAGACTGGTCGTGAACCATTCCGGGGAAAGCGTTTTTGTATTCCTGCTTTACAGGAATACAGTACCTACCGTTACGCATTGTTACAACGTTGTCTTGAAGCATTGTTTTGTACGACTGCGAATGAATTATACCAGTAAGGGCATCACGCACACGGTCGTTTGAAACTTTAATGTTTTTTCTAATAGAATACAACGCTTGGCTTGCGTCGTCTGCAAGCTCGTTTTCGTTTATTATGCAGCGTGTAATTTCCTTTTCAAGAGAGGGCACTGTTTCAATGGATTGAAAGTGCGGTTCAAGAATTGGAAAGCTGTCGTTTTTGCCTTCGCTTTTAGAATAGGAAACAACTTTTTTGCACACATGCAAAAAGTCGGCAACGTGCATAAGCGGCTCAATGCCCAGAACACCGCCAACAAGTGCGTGTTTTACAGAAGCCCGAACGTCCTTTATGCCGCCAAGCGGCAAAGAGCCTTTTTTAAGTATAATGCTTACAGCTTCGCTTGTTTCCTTTTGCCAATGCAAAATGTCTGAAAGCTCGCTTGAAGGCTTTAATTGTGTGGCACGTTCTTTTCCCATTTGCGAAATTGCTTTGCTCGTAAGCATACCAATTATTTTGTTGTATTCAAGGGTGTTTAATGCTTTTTCGTTCACTTTATCAGTCCTTGTTTTTGTTATATTATTTAAATATAAAATGTTAAATATTAAAATGTAGCTAGGTCATTCAAGATACACATATGTCATCAGCCTTAACTTGTAAAAATAAACCATTGATTTCAAAAGTTTATACTTTATAATAATTATATCAACATAAATGAAAAAGAGCAAATTACGTTTTTATTTCATTTTGAATCTTTTTTTAATTGGATTCAAGTAAAGACAAATATCCAACACGCTTCTAATGTTCGTTCTTCTGATGTACTCATTTCTTTTGTTGCTTCTAGGTTGGCTTTTGCTTTCTTCTTATCATTGGGTTTTTTAACTCTTGATTCGCATTATAAATTTGGTTTTATTATTATTGCGTGGTTAAGCAGTTCAGCAAAATTGCTGTAATTGACATTTAATCAATTTATAATTATAATTTTTCAAGCAGCCCAAATAAACGTTTTTGAAATGAGGATATAAAAGTGGATATAGAAAAATTAATTCGTAACTTCTGGAAAGACGTAGCAGAACAATCAGAAAATGCCTTGGCTAATTATTTTAAAGAAAATGCTACAGTTTGCTGGCACAATACAAACGAAAAGTTTACTGTTTCAGAATTTATTCGTGCTAATTGTGAGTATCCAGGTAATTGGGACGGAGAAGTTGAAAGAATTGAACAATTAAACGATTTAGTAATAACCGTTACAAGAGTTTGGCTAAAAGACAACAGCGGAACATTTCGTGTAACTTCGTTTTTTACGTTTGAACACGGTAAAATAAAATCATTGGACGAATATTGGGGTGACGTAGGAAGTGCCCCTCAATGGAGATTAGACAAACAAATTGGTACGTCAATATTAGAGGAGAATTTATGAGTATACTTACAGTTAAAGATGTAACACATGGCTTTGGCTCAAGAATGATTTTGGAAAACGCCTCGTTTCGTTTATTAAAAGGAGAACATATTGGGCTAATTGGTGCTAATGGCGAAGGAAAAACCACCTTTTTAAACATAATAACAGGAAAGTTAATGCCTGATTCAGGCACCATTGAATGGTGCAAAAGAATTACAACAGGCTACCTTGACCAGTATTCTACGCTTACTGCCGGCAAGACAATTCAAATGGTTTTGCAAGACGCTTTTTTGTACATGTATGAGTTGGAACGTGAAATGCTTTCTATTTACGAAACACTTGGCGAAGCAACCGAGGAAGAAATGGAAAACCTACTTTCAGAAGCTGGCGAAATTCAAGCACTTTTAGAACATTCTGGCTTTTATACGCTTGATGTGAAAATAGCAGAATGTGCAAATGGTCTTGGGCTAAACGAAATTGGGCTTGACAAGGACGTTTCCGAATTAAGCGGAGGGCAGCGTTCAAAAGTGCTATTAGCAAAGCTTTTGCTGGAAAACCCGATGATTCTAATTTTAGACGAGCCAACAAACTTTTTGGACGAAAATCATATTGAGTGGTTGAAGAATTACTTGCAAAATTACGAAAACGCTTTTATTTTAGTTTCGCATGATAATTCGTTTTTAAATTCTGTTGTAAACGTAATATACCATACTGAAAATGCGACGCTTACAAGATACAGCGGAACGTATGACCAATTTATGGACATGTATCAGTTGAAAAAACGGCAAATAGAACAAGCTTATGAAAAACAGCAAAAAGAAATTGAAAAGCTGGAAGACTTTATAGCAAGGAACAAAGCTCGTGTTGCAACAGCAAATATGGCTAAAAGCCGCCAAAAAAAGCTTGATAATATGGAAATTATAGAGCTGTCACGTGAAAAAATAAAACCAACCTTTTCGTTTACGTCTGCACGCACGACTGGAAAAGTTGTTATTGAAGCTAAATCGCTTGTTCTTGGCTACGATGAGCCTTTGACAAAGCCAATGTCTTTTGTTTTGGAACGAGGAAAAAAAGTTGCAATTAAAGGTGTAAATGGTTTAGGAAAAACAACGCTGCTTAAAACTTTGCTTGGCGCAATTCCGCCAATTAGCGGAGAAGTAAATGTAGATAGCTATGCAGAAGTTGGTTACTTTGAGCAAGAAGTGGCAGATTCTAAAAACACTGCTCTTGAGGAAATTTGGAACGAATATCCAAGCATGACGAACGCAGAAGTGCGTGGCGCTCTTGCAAAATGCGGTCTAACTAACGAACAAATTACAAGCCAAATGCGTGTTCTTTCAGGCGGCGAAAATGCTAAAGCTAGGCTTTGTAAGCTTATGCTAAAAGCCATAAACCTTCTTGTGCTGGACGAACCTACAAACCACCTTGACGTTTTTGCAAAAGAAGCTTTGAAAAAAGCTATCATTGACTTTAAAGGAACTGTTTTGCTTGTTTGCCATGAAGCTGAATTTTATCAAGATGTTGTGACAGATGTTTGGAATATTGAGGATTTTACTACAAAGATTGTATAGCTTTTGAAGTTCATATTTCTGCTTTAGGGGTTGTAATTTTAGGTTTAGTATGACATAATATAAATATAGGTAATCCAAAACATTAAACGAGGGATACACATGAACCACCCAATACACTCACTTTCAATTCGACGCAGACGATGAAGCTTGTATCTTATAGGTACAGGCTAATTTTGCTGTGTGCCTATAAAAGTGAGTTGAAATATATTTCAAGCACTGTTAGGCATACACAGCCTAACAGTGCTTTTTATTTTATGTTATTGGAGGTCGTCATGAAAATGATAATAAAAATATTGACAGAAATAGTAGAAGAAGCTTTTGAAAAATGCGGATATGACAAAAAGCATGGTACTGTCACTATATCCGACAGGCTTGATTTATGCCAATTTCAATGCAATGGTGCTTTTACTTGCGCTAAGCTGTATAAAAATTCTCCCATACTTATTGCATCTGAAATTTCAAAACAAATATCAGAAAGCGCTATAGTTGAAAAGGTCGAGGTTGCTTCGCCAGGGTTTATTAATATAACTTTAAAAGATAGTTGTTTACTTAAACTTGCATTAGATATATCAAATGATAACCATTTGGGCATTCCACAAGCGCAAATACCAGAAACAATTGTACTTGATTATGGCAACCCAAATGTTGCAAAGCCGCTTCACATTGGTCATTTACGTTCAGCAAATATTGGAGAAGCATTAAAACGGCTAGTTACTGCAACTGGCAGACAAGCAGTTGGGGATGTTCACCTTGGCGATTGGGGGCTTCCTATGGGTTTAGTTATTGCCGAGCTTTATGAAAGATATGACGAAATTCCTTTGCTGACAGCGGAACTTCTTAATGAAATATATCCATATGCAAGTAAAAAAAGCAAACAAGATGCAGAATTTCTTCAAAAAACTAGAAGCATTACTGCACTGCTACAAAGTGGACACGAACAATACACAAAAATATGGCGTGAAATGGTACACATTTCTGTTGAGGATATGAAGAAAACTTATAATCGACTTAACACAACATTCGACTATTGGTATGGGGAAAGTGATGCTGATAAATACATTCCGCAACTTTTAAACATTTTAAAAGATAAAGGTTTGTTGTATGAAAGCCAAGGCGCACAAGTAGTTGATATTGCCGAAGATGATGACAAAGCACCTATGCCGCCTGTAATAATAAAAAAATCGGATAATTCAAGTATTTATGCCACAACCGACCTTGCAACTATCATTCAAAGGAAAAATGATTTTTCGCCTTCAAAAATTTGGTATGTCGTTGACCGTAGGCAAAGTCTACATTTTGAGCAGGTGTTTAGATGCTCAAAAAAAGCACACCTTATACCTGATGATACAGAGCTTATTCATATTGGTTTTGGCACTATGAACGGAAGTGACGGCAAGCCATACAAAACACGTGACGGCGGAGTTATGCAATTATCAGAATTGCTTGATACTGCTAAGCAAGCTGCATTTGAAAGAATAAACCCATTAATATTTACTGACGAGCAATCAAAGCAAATTGCTGCCGAAAAAATTGGCATAGCTGCTATAAAGTTTGGTGACTTAATAAATCATCATTCAAAAGATTGCATCTTCGATATTGACAAGTTTTTATCTTCTGAGGGTAAAACAGGGGTATACTTGCTTTATACTGTTGCACGGATAAACTCTATTTTAAGAAAGGCAGAAAAAATTGAAAGTGCTTCTCTTTATGGTATTTATTCAGATGTAGAACGTGAGTTGTTTTTAAAAATTATTTTAAGCGGTGAAGCCTTTATGAGTGCGTTTTATGAAAAAGCACCAAATATAATTTGCGAAAACGCCTATCAGCTTGCAGTGCTTTTTTCAAAGTTTTATCACGATAATCACATTTTAAGCGAAACTGATTATATGAAAAGAAGTTCTTGGGTTTGGCTGTGTGTTTTGACTAAAAAGATGCTCATGAAACATCTTGATATTTTAGGTATAGAAGCTGTTGAATTAATGTAGCTAATTTAGTAAGGTGTTTTTTTGTGATATTTAAATAGAATGAATATTGACATGCAAATGGATTTACAAAACACACCCTAAATCTATAGTTAACGCAAAAAAATGCGTATGCCCACACATTTGTAGGCAACGCATTTTATGCTTTTATATTCAAATAAGAAAAAGCTAATTACTTAATTTGAACTTTAATGTCCTCAACAGATTCGTTTCCGTCCCATTCTGCAACTCTGTTGTTGTAAAATTCTTGCATCTTGTCAGCAGATTCACGGCTGTAAACTTCTTCTTCTACAGCTTTGTCAAGTGCCTTCCTATTATATTCATACAAGCTGCCCTTGTATTCATCAACTTTATCAGCTGCACTCATTAAAGAATAAATTGTGCTCCCGTTGTCAAGTGCAGTTTTAAGTTGACGTTGAGTCATGCCTAAAATTCTAGCTTCTGTTGGGTAGATATTTGTGTTTATAATGCTCATAGCACTTGCAGCTCCGCCGCCGCCAGCGCCACCTGCACCTCCTGCACCGCCAGCAGAAGCTGCTCCGGCTCCACCAGCGCCACCAGCAGAAGCTCCACCAGCGCCACCAGCAGAAGCTCCACCAGCGCCACCAGCAGAAGCGCCACCAGCACCACCTGCGCCACCAGCAGAAGCGCCGCCAGCACCGCCAGCAGAAGCTGCTCCAGCTCCACCAGCACCACCAGCAGAAGCTGCTCCAGCTCCACCAGCACCAGCGCCACCTGCACCTGTTGCACCTGCTCCGCCAACGCCACCTGCACCTGTTGCGCCTGCACCTGTTGCACCTGCTCCGCCAACGCCGCCTGCACCTGTTGCGCCAACACCGGCTGTACCTACGCCAGCTGTGCCCATACCAGCAGTACCTGCACCAGTTGCACCAGTAGCACCCGCTCTACCAGCACCAACTGCTGCGCCAGCATTACCTGTTCCTGTTATACCGCCAACTCCAGTTGTTGCGTTTGCAGCTGCGCCAAGTCCAGAAGGTCCTGCGTTGTTTACAGCACCAGGAGTTGTACGAACACCTGCGGTGTAATCAACGTTAGGGTTAGCCATTGCATAACCTGGGTTTCCGACAGTTGCATTGTTTGCAACAGTAGCATTGTTTCCAGCTCTTGTTTGAAAACCAGCGTGCAAAGCAGTCATATCAGTGTTGTACATGCCATCAATAGCTTGCACTAAATTGTTTCCCATTCTGCCATCAGAAATTACAACGTCAACGTTGCCGTCTTTGCTGTCAAGAACAACTGTCTTTGTTGCATCTTGTCTGTTTCCGTTTGTTCCAACTGTAGCATCAGAAAATTCAACCTTTACGTTGTCATTTGCGCCATTGTTAAGTGCGGCAACTATACGCAAGCCAACACCGCCGTCTCTTGCAGCATTGCCCATTTCAACAACGATGTTTCTGTCTTTGCCAGTGCCTGTAACATCATTTGCTGTGTTTTGGTTTGTGTTAACACTGTAGTTGTTGCCAACTGTACCAGCTTGTCCAACTGTGCCAACATTATTAAATGTACCAGCCTGTCCAGACATACCAGTGTTACCAAATGTACCAGCCTGCCCAGCTGTACCAACGTTACCTGCTGTACCGGCAGTACCAACGCCAGCGTTGCCAGCCACACTATTTGCATTGCCTACTGCTGTGCCAGTAGTTCCATGCATTACAGCAATTGCTTGGCGATATTCTTCAAGCTTTCCTGCTGCTTGAAGCTGTGCTTCAAGTTGTCCGCTGTTTACAAGTGACTTAATTTCGTTGGCTGACCTGCCTAACAATGTTGAAGCAATGCTAGTTGGGGTTGTTACCTGTCCTGTCATTGCCATAGCAGGAACACTTAAAGTCAAAGTAGTAGCAAGTGCTACAGCAACAGTGCTTACGAGTTTCCTTTTCATAAATAAATTCCTCCGTTTGCTCAAGGGCGTGTTTGAAAAAAAGCTTTTAGTGGGTTTTCGAGGAAATTTTTTGAAGTGCGAGAAAGCTAAGCCACACGTACCCAAAGGCACTTTGCCGACGAAGCAATTCTAAAAATTTACCGAAAATACGCTAGAATGGATTTTTCAAACAGCCCCTAGTCTATAATATTATAGGCCAATACTATTGTGAAATTGGGCTTTCAAGCTTAAAAGTTCTAGTGTGCACAATAACTTATGTCTGAAAATTTAACCCCAATTTTCAAAATATTAGTATAAGCTACGCTAATATTATTAACCAAAATTTTAAAATAAGTAAGGAATTATATTCCAATTGTTTTTAAAAAAACTTTGGGGGAGAGAACCTTTTTTTAAACGGCAAAAAAATTTCTCTCCCCCAAACCCTCACTCTCCAAAAAAACCGAATAAAAACCCTTTTACAAATAATCGGCTTTTTGAGAGGAAGAGGTGGAGGTTTGTGTAGCCGAAAAAATTTTTGGACTATTTTTAGATTAGCATATACAAATCTTGAGTTTTCTAAGTTGAACGATATTTTTTATGATGAAAATCTAACCGCAGATATCAATGATAGAATCGTTCACCACAGCCATTTGCTGGACTTCAAACGGGATAGCTGGCTCATTGAAAACTCGTTGACTAAGGTCAATCCTAAGAAATCTAAATAACTTTCCTTCTGTTTTAACCATTTGGGGTGCTACGCTTTTTTATTATAATTAGCTACATTTTTGCTTTGCAAAATACAATCAACATAAATACAAATTATAAAATTACGTTTATATTTCATTATTTTTAAAATTATAATTAATATGTACAAGAAACCTTGTGCAGTTAACAATTTTATATTAATATAATAATACGGCAAAACTAATTTGAGGTGGAAAGACGCATTGAAGAAAATTGTTTTGACAGGCGGCGGCACAGCAGGGCATGTTACACCAAACCTTGCTCTTGTGCAAAGCCTAAAAGCTTCTGGCTATGAAGTTTTTTATGTAGGAAGCATTGACGGAATGGAAAAAGGCCTGGTGGAAGCCCACAAAATTCCATACTATGGAATTGCAACAGGCAAGCTTAGAAGGTATTTAAGCGCAAAAAACTTGACAGACGCTTTTCGCACAGTAAAAGGCGTTTCTGATGCAATTAAAGTGTTAAAGAAGCTAAAGCCAAACGTTGTTTTTTCAAAGGGCGGTTTTGTGTCCGTTCCTGTAACTATAGCAGCTTATTTTTTAAAAATACCTGTTGTAAGCCACGAGTCGGACATGACACCAGGGCTTGCAAACAAAATTTCGCTGCCGTTTACGTCGGCAGTGTGTGTAACTTTTCCAGAAACTCTTAAAAACGTTCCTGAAAAGAAAGCCTTTTTAACAGGTTCACCCATAAGGGACTTAGTTTTAAAAGGTAGCGTAGATGAGGGGCTTAAAGTATGCAGTTTTGACAGCACAAAACCGGTTGTCCTAGTAATGGGCGGCAGCAGCGGTTCTGCTGTTATAAACAGTTGCGTAAGGGAAGCGCTTCCTTCTCTTGTTAAAAATTTTCAAATTGTACACATTTGCGGCAAAGGAAACGTTGAAGAAAAGCTTGCAAAAACAGGCGGATACAAGCAGTTTGAATACGTTGACAAAGAGCTTGGAAATGTTTTTTCGACTGCTTCAATTGTTGTTTCACGGGCAGGCTCAAACTCTATTCACGAGCTTTTGGCGCTTAAAAAGCCAAACCTTTTAATTCCGTTAAGCGCAAAGGTAAGCCGTGGCGACCAAATTTTAAACGCCGCTTCTTTTGAAAAGCGTGGGTTTAGCCTTGTGTTGCAGGAGGAACAGCTTAACGCAAGCTTACTTGCAAAAAAAATTAACGAGCTTTACAATAATAAACAAAAGTTTGTTGACAACATGTCAAAAAGTAATGAAAACAACGGTATTTCACAAGTAATGAAAGTAATTGAAAAATATAGCAAATAACGAACTACGAAATAATAAGGAGTGTACTAATGAAAAAACTAGCTTTTACAATAATATGCGTTACGACGCTTGCTGTGTTTTCAGCATCATGCGGGCAAAAAAACGTTGATGTAAACACAGCAAGCCCAAGCCCAGCCGTTTCCGAAACGGTTAAAGAAGCAAGCACAATTTCAAGCTATTTCCCTTTTAAGGAAAATACAGTGTACGAATACAGTGGTGTAGAAAACAACAAGTATGACCAAGCAATGTATTTGGGTTATGTTAACGGAAATACAATTCAACGCAGGCTTGCACAAATTGCAACAAATACAACTGAAGTTATGAAGCTTGAAAATGGCGAGCTTCGTTTGGTGTACGCCGACCCATACAAATATTTATATGAAGATGTAACAAACGAACCTTCAAACATTGACCTTTTAGTATTAAAAGAGCCTTTGGAGGTTGGGGCTAAGTGGTCTATGATGGAAGGCGATACGACAGAAATAACAAATATGTCGGCGTCTGTTGAAACACCATATGGTACGTTTGAGGCAATTGAAGTTGTTACAACGTACCCAAATGGCTTTACTTCAAAGTTTTACTATGCAAAAGACATTGGGCTTATTAAAGCGACAGAAATTAACGATGAAGGCGAAAACTCATACGTTCTAGCCGACATAAAAGAAAATGTAGGCGTTGGGGTTGAGACAGACTTTTACACATACAACATTGACGACTATACAAACTTCCCTATACCAAGAACATTTATGGTTAAAACAAACATGGATTTTAAGGCGGCTTTTGAAGAAGAACTTAAAAAAGCTGACGGAGATACAGCGAAGCTTTTTACTGAAGGGACAAAAATAAATTCAATTTCTTTAGACAGAGAAAAAAGCCTTGTAACAGTTGACATTTCAAAAGAATTTTTAACAGAAATGTCCTTAGGCAGTGGTTCAGAAGGTGCAGTTCTTCAATGTATTGCAAACACGTTTGGAAACTTTTACGAAGTTAAAAACTTTTTCTTAACAGTTGACGGCGGAAAGTATGAGTCTGGGCATTTTGTAATTGAAGACGGGGAATATTTTATTGTTGAAGGGCAGCAAGACGACGACCAGCAGTTAACAGTGGAGTAATATAGCAATTCAGTTTTAATCGACTTGTCTATCGGTCAAAACGCCGAAATCTAGGCGTTTGGCTTACCTCTGCCAATATAGTTAAAAACTGGAATCGCTATATACATGAGAGTTTTGTAAAGGGTTAATTACCCTTTGCAAAACATATTAAGGAGGCATTTCCATAGAACGCATAGCAACAAACGCTTTTACAAGAAGTATTTTGGAAAAGCACGACTTTCATGTTAAAAAGAGCTTTGGGCAAAACTTTTTAACTGACCAACATGTTTTAAACAAAATAATTGATGCAGCAGACATTTCAAAGGACGACCTTGTAATTGAAGTTGGCCCTGGAATTGGTGCGCTTACGCAGCCTTTGGCAGAGCGTGCAGGGAAAGTAGTTGCGCTTGAAATTGACAAAACACTTATACCTGTGCTTGCAGACACGCTAAGTTGCTTTGACAACGTAGAAATTGTAAACGAGGACGTTTTGAAGTGCGACATTTCGGGGATAATTGAAAAAAGCGGCTACAAAAGCGTGAAGCTTGTGGCAAACTTGCCATACTACATTACAACTCCGATTGTCATGTCGCTTCTCGAAAATAAATACCCAATAAAAAGTATTACAGTTATGGTTCAAAAGGAAGTTGCTTCACGAATGAGTGCAAAAGCAGGAACAAAAGACTATGGCGCACTTACTCTTGCTGTAAACTACTACAGCAAGCCGTACTTGGTGGCAAACGTGCCGTCAAACTGCTTTATTCCACGCCCTGGCGTTGACTCGGCAGTTGTTAGGCTTTCTGTTTTTGACGAGCCGCCAGTTCAAGCGGTTGACGTTTCGCTTATGTTTAAGCTTATTAAAGCGGCGTTTTCTAAAAGGCGGAAAACACTTGTAAACTGCATTTTTGGAAGTGAAGCCGCCGAAAGTTTTCCTCAAATGAGCAAGGAGCAAATTGAATCTTTGCTTGTGGAAGCAGGGTATAAGCCGCAAGTTCGTGGCGAAACATTAGAGCTTAAAGACTTTGCAAAGCTTGCTAATTTGTTTTCCAATTATAAAGTTTAACTTTTGTTCTAATTAATATTTGTAGTGCATATAATTTTACAATACGATAATGCTTATGCAGTAAAAGCCATATGTAGTTTGACTATAGGCTTTATTCGGGAGGTAGAATTATGGCACACCAATACAACAGGCAGTTTGTTATGCTTAAACAAGACAGGCTTGGTTATGGCTATAGAGGAAAAGAGCCTTCGGGCAGAGTTATTGTTGAAACCGACGGAGACACCACCAAAATTTCGGTTTTTATTCAGGATTTGCGCCCTGAGGTTGCATACCGTGTTTTTTTAGTTAATGCAGGAAGCATGAAGTCTGTCGGTGTGCCGCTTGGAACTCTTTGCCCAGACAAACTTGGCAGAGCCGAGCTTAAAAAAACTGTTACTACAAATGACGTTTTAAACTCTGGTTTGCGTATAAATGATTTCAACGTGTTTGCAGTAATTGCTACAGCAAACAGTGAGTTAATTGTTCCGCTTGCTGGTTTTAGGAAAGAAGCTATTCAGTGGAAAAAGAATTTTGCTCCTGTAACAAGTGACTCTCCTTTAAATACACCAGAAAAAGCATCAAAACAAACTCCGGTTAAAGAAGCGTCTGAAAGCAAAACTCCTAAAACAGAAATGCCAGAACAACCAGAGCAACCAGAAGAAGACATAGGAACGCCATTTGAAATGCCTGTTGAGGAAGCTCCTTCAGAAGAAACTCCATTTGAAGAAGCACCGGAAGAAGCTCCATTTGAAGAAGCGCCAGAAGAAGAAATGCCAGCTCCTTATGAGGAGTTGCCAGAAGGAAAAGCTCCTTATAAACAAATTCCGTTTGAAGAAGCGTTATCAGAGCTTTATTCAATTATAAAATCGGCTGAACAAAAACCGCAAAGCGGTGAAGCTTCTGAGGAAAATCCTTCGGAACAAGCACCTTCGGAAGCTCCAAAGGAAAACCCAGCGGAAGAAAAGCCTTCCGAAGATTATCCATTTGAAGATATGCCTGATACGGGGCAGCCGGACACAGAGTTTCCAAATTCTGGCGAGCAGGAATTGGAAGAAGAACACCCATTGCCAAAGCAGCAGCCGCCAAGTGAAAAAATTGAACCTTTGCTTAAAGAGCTTTCAAAGGAAGAATTTGATGAGTTAAATTTGCATGAAGCTTTTAAATCAATTGCAAAAAGCTACCAACAAAAGATGAATGCACTAGAAACAAATGCTCAAGGAGAGCAGGGGCGTAAGCTTGAAACTCAAGATGCTTCCGAAACTATTCTTGACTTGGGAAAAGAAATTAAATCACTGTTTGAAAATGGAACACAGCTTCGCCCGTTTGCAAAGCAAAACAAAAACGTTTACTGGATTCGGCTTCGCTTTAGGGAATTGGCTCTTTTAAACATTGAGCTTTGGAAGTATATTAAAAGTCCGTTCGTTTTGTCGTGTGCAAAGAAAAACCATCATTTGCTTTTGGGCAGACATGTTGATGCAAATGGGAAAGAATTGTTTTTCTTAGGTGTTCCAGACTGTTACAGCAGCGCACACAAGCCTGTGGCAAACTCGTTAGGCTTTACACAGTTTAAATGCTGTGACAATGTTCCGATTACAGAAGGTGAGTACGGTTACTGGCTAATGCAAGTAACGTTTAAATAAAATTAATTTTACATAAGTTTACTAAGGAGAAAATGATGCGTGCAAGAAGAAAAAACTGGACCGAAAGCGAAATTTCAAACAATCTAAGGTTTATAAAAGAACCTGCACAGCTTAAAGGTAAATGGCACACATATTTTGGCAACGAAAACCCCATTTACCTTGAAATAGGCTGTGGTAAAGGGCGGTTTATCGTTCAAAACGCCGTAAACAACAAAGACATAAACTATTTGGCGTTAGAACGTGAGGAGCACGTAATTGTGATGGGTGCACGGGCTTCTGCCGAGCTTGACTGTTCGCTTGGGTTTATAATTGGCGACGTAACCAACATGAGAGATTATTTTGAAAGCGGTGAAATTGACAGGCTTTTCATAAACTTTTGCGACCCATGGCCGGGAAGAAAGAAGTGGCATAAGCGCAGGCTTACACACAGAAGCTTTTTGGATATGTACAAGGAATTGCTTAAAGAAAAAGGCGAAATTCATTTTAAAACAGACAACAGAGAGCTTTTTGAGTTTTCTTTGAACCAGTTTGCTGAAAACAACTGGAGAATGAAAAACATAACTCTTGACCTACATGCAAGTGAATTTCAAGGGAACATTATGACAGAGTATGAGGAGAAATTTTCCTCACAAGGTATGCCGATTTATCGGCTTGAAGCTTATTTTGAATAATTGTAGTTTGAAAAAGGGGCTGTTGCAAAACCATAAATATGGTTGGCAACAGCCCCAGTTTGATG
>CAZBLK010000010.1:0-104144 GCA_964492715.1 uncultured Defluviitaleaceae bacterium
TCTCCGAAAGGAGGTGAAGCCGTATGTTGCATGAATGGATTGCAAGCATTGGAACTGTAGTTATGTCAATAGCTGCTATAGTTGGTGCAGTAATGCAAATTGTTACATATTTTAACACAAAAAAATAAGCCGCCCCCAGCAAGGTATGGCTTATTTATAAATTAATATATTTAATAAAAGGCCGCACCGCAACCTATGCGATACTAAGAGAGTGTAGACGCACTCTCTTTTTCATACATTTATTATACCAGTAAACTTACCAATTGTAAAGAAAAAAATGCAATAACATTTGACGAAATTTGTAATATATGGTAAAGTGTAATCAAGCATAGACAAGGGCGGTGTGGCTAATCTCCGAAAGGAGGTGAAGCCGTATGTTGCATGAATGGATTGCAAGCATTGGAACAGTAGTTATTTCTATAACTGCTGTGGCTAGTGTAGTAATACAAATTGCTACATATTTCAACACAAAAAAATAAGCCGCCCCGAACAAGGTATGGCTTATTTATGAATTAAATTTAACAAAAGCCGCACCGCAACCTATGCGATACTAAGAGAGTGTTACCAGCACTCTCTTTTTCATGTGATAATTATACCAACAACCAAAACAATTGTAAAGAAAAACTTTTGAAAAAGCCCCACAAAAACCCAAAAAAAGCAGTTTGGGGTTTGGGCAACACTTTTCTTTCCCCCATAATATTTCAATTAAGTTACAATACGCCAAAACGTATTGACCGCCAAATTTCGAGGTGCTATAATACGCATGTAGTGGGGAATGAACGCCGAATTTTCCAAGGCATGACAATTTCTCGCACTGTGCAACACCCCAAGCTTTTTTAAAAAGGCGTAGTGTTTTGTACAGGTGCATATGTACTTTTTTACTTACTTACATACTAAAGAAAAGTCGGCTGTGGCTTTTTGCTTACTTGAAAAAAGGTCACCCCTTTTTAAGGCGGCACAAATGGGAAAACACGGCTAGGGAACAAAAGCAAGCGCACATGCTCCCTGCGCCACGGCACAAAGCAGGCTTTGCCTACGGTGTAAAAGGGCGAAAAGGTGCAACCCACTAAAAATAAAAAATAAGGAGGAAAAATTAATGAAGAAAGCAATTGCTTCATTTATGGCTTTAGCAATGACTACTATGTCAATGCTTATGCCTACTACTGCTTTGGCAGCAACTTCAACTACTTATGACGTTGAAGGTTGGATTAACTCAAACTTGCCAGAAGATACTGTTGTTGCAGCTTCAGGGTATGCTAGCACAGAATGGGAACACCCATACTATGTAATCGACCTTAGTGATGCAGCGCCAGACTTGAGTGGTGAAGTAGGTTACTTTGAATTAGAACTTACAGGTGCTGAATGGTTACTTGCAACTGGTTCAATGGCTGGTACAACTTATAATGCAGGGACTAAGGTATGGGATCATGATGCATCTGCTGCTACTGCCCCACAGACATTTGGTGATGTTGACTTCGCCATTACAGTAGACCCTGTTAACAAAAATCTTGCGCGTATTGACCTTTCAAATCAAGATTTGTCAGGTGGTGCCGCAGTAATCGCTGTTCCACTTGCATTTACAACTGATGACGACGATACAGAAGTAACTGCTCGTATCACCTATGCTACACCTGGCCTTACAGTTAGAACAGGTTCAGTAACAAAGAAACCTGTTGTTACACCACGTGGCACAGGCACTGGTAAGTACTATGTAACTGTACCAAAAGTACCATCTTCACAATATTCTTTCTTTATTGAAGAAATTCGTGTAGTTGAAAACGTTTATGGTACAATTCAAGATGGAGATGTATTAACAATTACTGCTCCAAAGGGATACACATTCTTAAAGAACACTGGCTCTATTGCATCACAAGTTGTTTTTGGTGGCGGATTTGCTTATGATTCAGCTGCTACAGCATCTGCGTTTACTGTAGGTCAAGATGATGATGAACGTGAGCTCAAAGTTACAGTTGACCTTACTAACGTTCCTGGTAAAACAACAGCTACTACAGGCCCTGGTGTTATCAGCATCAAAAATGTAACTCTTGTTGCAAACAACACTAACCTTTCAGACCTTGACACTTCAGGCAACTTAGTTGCTAAATACGAAATTAACGGTGGCGATGAAGAAGAGTTTACAATTGCTAAGGTTGTAGAGCGTAACTTAACTTACGCACTTGAAGACACAACTAAGGCTGTTCCTACATTAGTTACTGGCCGTATGGTGCCAGACGACATGACTAAGGGCGGAACTAACGACTTCACAAAGGCTGGCTCAGTTCACAAAACTGCTCCAATCATCTTCAAGGAAAATTCTCCAAACTCATGGCTTTCAGAAGGTATTACTAAGTTCACTTTGCCAGAAGGCGTTAAGTTCCTTAAAGCAGAGTTAAGAGACGGCAAGAACCTTAGCGCTCAAACTTACTCAAGCTCAGGTCTTCCATCATTACTTGGCAAGTCAACTGTTGTAAACTCTGGTGAAATTCCAGGAACTAGAAGCATTTCAATCAACGAAAACGTTCTTACAATTTCTGGCGTTAAGAAGAGCGGAACTGCAAACGCAGGCTTTGTTCTTGACATGTGGGTTTCTATCGACCCAGAATTTGCACCAGCTGATGGTTCATCTCAAGACGTTGAAGTTAAAGTAAGCGGTTCAGGTATCCGTGAAGAACTTTCTACTATTGACCCTGTAGTTGTTGCTAAGGCTGTTAGACCAGTTACAGTTGACACAAAGGTTACTAACATTAAGATTGGTTACCAAGTAATTCCAACTGCTGACATCACAATTAAAGAAAACGCTGCTGGATACCTTTTGAAGGACACTGTACTTGCTCTTGGCAACGAAGGTCTTGACGGTATCGATGTAAACACAAAGAACATCAAAGCAGAAGTAACAGAAGGTAACATTCAAATTTCTAAAGTTGCTATCGCTGCAAACGGCGCTGGCGTAACAAGCGGTTATGGCTACAGAATTGAGAAGGCTTCTTCTAAGGCTTCTACACTTAAACTTTCAAACGTAGCTATTACTATTAACCGTAGCGTACCATACAGCAACGACCACAACTATGAAATTTATGTTGGTGGTACAGCTGTAGCTGCTAACTATGTATACAACTACTATACTGCAACTAACGGTATTGCTACAATTAAGTACCTTTCAAGGTTCACAACTCCTGGTATCGGCGTTGAATACTTGAACGTTGTAACTCCTTCAACTGATGTTCAAGCTGAAGAAGTACGTGTTAAAATTGGTTCAAGCACTTACGTTAAAAACGGTAAAGAAGTAGCTATGCCTGACGGCGTTGCAGCTTACCTTTCAACTGAAAGTGATTCAACAATGGTTCCTGTACGTTTCGTAGCTAACGCTCTTGGCGTAGACGACGATTCAGTAGTTTGGGACGGCAACGAAAAGACTGTTACAATCTTGACTCCTTCTAAGACTGTTCAATTTACTCAAGGCAGCAGCAAGATGCTTGTAAACGGCACAGCTGTAACTATGATTACTGAAAACGGCAAAGAAATCAAGGCTGAAAACAAAGACGGCAGAGTTTATGTTCCATTCAAGAAAATGGCTCAAGCTTTCGGCGTTAACGTAACTTGGGATGACGAAACTAAGACAGCTATCTTCAACCCATCTAAGTAATAGTCTTTAAATTAAACAACCTCCTTTTGGGGGTTGTTTTTTTGCTTGTTAATATATTCCCCATGAAAACAAATTTTGTTTGACAATTCCACAAATAAACTATACAATTTAAAGGTAAAAAAGTTAATTTCATAGCAATTCCAGTTTTTAAAGATATTGGCAGAGTGAAGCCAAACGCCTAGCCGTTTGCGTTTTGACCGATATACAATGTCGATTAAAAACATAATTGCTATTGCAAGCTTCATTTCTGCCCCAAAGCTTAAATATAGGCGTGCAGCACGCCATTAACGAGTATACCAACAAAAGGTGGAATTGCCATGAATTTGTTCGCCAAAAAATCACAGCATGAGTTTTACTTCGTTTTTATAATTTCGACACCAGAGGAAAAGCTAGAAACAACAATTTTTGAAGAATCGAGAAAAGGCAAGGAAATGGTTTTAAGCCTTGTTCAAACAGAAATGACAGTTTTTGACCCAGAGCCTGTGTGCCTTTTGTCAAAGGACTGGGCGCACCTTGCCGTTTACAAAAGCGAAGCAACAGGCGTAGACAGCGAAACACAAGAACACCTAAAGCAAAGCGTGAGGGATTTTTTTGAACAAACGTACCAACAACGCCTTAAACGTGACTGCCCTATGTCAGTTGTTTTTTTCTACGACTTTTCAATTGGCGTCGTTCACTTAAAAGCAAAAGTGTCCGACTTTTTGCTGAACGCCGACGACGAAAAGGAAAGGGCAAAAAATGTGAGCCAAAAAACAGCGTCGGAATGGCTTTTAGAAACTGTCGAAACAAAAGTTGCCAAAATGGTAGAGGACGACCAGTTGTTTTACTATACCTCACGTGAAGTTATGAAAGAGTTGTTCGACTCAGTCCTCCCTGGGCAGGAAAACCTGCAAGACGTAATTGTTAAAATAAAAGAAATAGGCGAAAGTGCAAATGCAAAGGCTGGCTTTGACGGAATGAGCACTCTTTTTGGGCTGTTCCTAAAAAAATATCCGTGGCTGCACGACTCACTGGACTTGGTTTGGCGTGGCACAGGAAGCTGGGAAACGGACAACTCTTTCCCCAAGGGCGAAGTGGCTTCGGCTTGATATAAGTGCAAAAAAACCTTGGGGAGGGGAAACTTTTTCGGGAAAAAGTTTCCCCTCCCCAAACCCCACCCTTTCAAAAAGCTTTGTTTATTTAGGCAAAAGATAAAGTTTTTGAAAAGGGGAGTTTTAGAGGGTAAAAACTTTTTTCAAAAAGTTTTTACCCTCTAAGGTCTTGTCTTTCAAACTCTATCTATGGTGAGGGCAAAACATGGCACTTCTAATTAAAAATGGAACTGTAGTTACCAGCACGAAAACGTCTAAAGCCGACATTCGTGTGGTGGGTGAAAAAATTGTTGAAATTGCTGATAAAATAGAAGAAACAAAAGCCGACAAAGTTTTGGACGCAAGCGGAAAGCTTGTTTTGCCAGGTGTAATTGACGCACATGTGCACTATTTCATGAAAACAGCTTTGGGCAGAACAGCCGATTCTTTTGAAAGCGGCTCGGCTTCGGCTGCTTTTGGCGGTGTAACTTGCTTTGTGGACTTTGCTTCGCCAGTAGAAGGGCACAGCCTTGTAGATTCGCTTAAAATTCGCCATGCCGAAGCTGATGGGCATTCGTACATTGATTATAGCTTCCATATAGAAATTACAGGGGCTTTTCCGCAAAATTTTGACGAGCTTAAACAGCTTGCTGAGTATGGCATTAATAGCGTGAAAATTTACACTACATACGGAAGCACACAGCTTCAAGACGAAAAATTGCCCATGCTTTTTGAAAAAGCTAGGGACGCAAAAATGCTTGTCATAGCACACGCCGAGGACAACGACATTGTTACAGAGCTTAAAGAGCGTTTTATTAAAGAGGGCAAAACGACTACAGCTTTTCACGCTGAAAGCCGACCTCACGTTGCGGAAACAACTGCTATCAATCGGCTTATTTCGCTTGCACAGGCGGCGGACTGTCCGCTTTACATAGTGCATGTGTCAACAGGCGACGGGGCGGATATCATTAAAAAAGCGCAAGCAAATGGGCTTGCAGTTTTTGGGGAAACGTGTCCGCATTACCTTACACTTACAGACGACTGCTACAAGGGTGAAAAGCCACAGCGGTTCGTTATGACGCCGCCATTAAGAAAGAACGACGATTGCGAAACGCTGTGGGCAAGAGTTGCAGACGGCACGTTAAGTTGTGTCGTTACAGACCACTGCTCTTTTCACATAAACGATAAGCTTAAAACGGACGACTGCTTTAACGCTGTTTTTGGCATTGGCGGTTCTGAAACGCTGTTGCCTGTTATGTACAGCGAAGGGGTAGGGAAGGGACGTATTTCCGTAAACAAGCTTGTTGACCTTTTGTCAACAAACCCAGCCAAAACTTTTGGGCTGTACCCTAAAAAGGGTACTCTTGCCGTTGAAAGTGACGCTGACATTGTTATTTTTGACCCAGCCTTACACGTTGCACTTGACGGCAGCAAGCTTCATTCAGCCGCTGAATATACTGTTTTTGAAGGGTTTAAGGTTACTGGCTACCCAGTTTGCACGGTTTGTCGTGGGGAGGTTGTTTGTTTAGATGGGGAGCTTGTGGCGGAGAAAGCTGTGGGGAAGTTTGTTTGTAGAGTAGATATATAAAGACCTTGGGGTGCTGCCCCAAACCCAGCCACTTTTGAAAAAGTGGACAACACTTTTGTTTTTTAAAGCCTTGAGGTTTTTCAACCCCAAGGCTTTTTGTTTTACTAATTTTTCAACTTAAACACATTAACCATACCGCTCAAAGTGTCTGCCATGCTTGAAAGCTCAATTGCTGACGATGAATTTTCCTCGGATATCGAAGTTGTGTTTTGTACAACATTTGAAATTGTACCGATATTCCCAGAAACCATAGTAACAATTTCAACTTGGCGTTTCGACTCGTCCGCAATGTCGGAAATTGTTTTTGAAACTTCGGTTACGTTTTCCACAATTTTAAACAGTGTTTCACCTGTAGCTTGTGTAATTCTCGTTCCGCTTTCTATTTTTTCGATAGCGTCCTCAATTAAACCAGAAATTTCTTTTGCCGACCGTTGGCTGCGGTTTGCAAGGTTTCTTACTTCCTCGGCAACTACGCTGAAGCCTTTGCCGTATTGCCCAGCCCTAGCGGCTTCAACTGCGGCGTTAAGCGCAAGAAGGTTTGTTTGAAACGCAATTTCATCAATAACTTTAATAATTTTTGCAATGTTGTTCGACGCTTCTTTTATGCCGTCCATTGACTCTAGCATTTGCTCCATTTGCGTGTTGCTGTGTGCGGCAGTTTCCTTTGATTTTTCGGAAAGCTCGTTAGCTATGTTTGTGCCGTGGGCTATGCGCTGGGTTTGGTTGCTAATTTCTGAAACGGCGTCAACAAGCTTTGTAACTGCGTCTGCCTGTTCCTCTGCACCGCTTGAAAGCTCTATGCTTGAGGCGGTAACAAGCTTTGCACCGTCGTTTACGTTTGAAGTAACGGCAGCAATTTCGCTTACAACTTTGTTAAGCATAGATATAATGTTGTTTATAGAGTTTTTAATTTCGGCAAAGTCGCCTATGTACTGTTTAGTAATGCTGTGGCTTAGGTCGTTGCCCGAAACTTTTGACAAAACGCTTGAAATTTCGTGGATATACGAAGAAAGCTCGGCAATTGTAAAGTTCATTGACGTTTTAATGTTGTCAAACTCGCCATTGTAAGAGCCTACCATTTTTGCGCTCATGTTGCCTTTTGCCATTTCGTTAAGTACGTTGGAAGCTTCATTAAGCGGAACAGAAATTGCCTGCATAACATCATTAAGGCTTTGCAAAATTTCGCCCCACTGACCGTCGAAGCCGCTTGTGTTTGCCCTAACAGAAAGCTGACCTAAAACGGCTGATTCCGCCAGCTTATGAATCTCTGTGTTTACGTTTTTAAGGTTGAAACGAAGCTTTTCAATAATATCGTTGCCAACTGACAGCTTGCCTGGGAACTTTCTAAGCGGTGCGTTAAACTCGCCGCCAGCAAAGCGCTCAAGGATACTTAAAATTTCAAGGTAATTTTCAACGTACATTGACGACATGTTGTTAATTCCTTTTACAACGTCTTTGTATGCGCCCTCAAACTTTGACTCGTCTGCTTTGTAGTCGTACTCGCCACGCTCGTGGAACTCTGTCATAATTTTCATTTCGTTTAAAACTCGGTTTAGCGTGTCAACGACGTATGAAAAGTTGTTGCTTAGCCGCCCAAGCTCGTCTTGTGAGTTTGATGAAACGTTTACGCTTAAATTGCCGCTTGCAAGTGCAACGGCTGCGCCTTCAAGCTTCTGAATTGGCTTTTCAATAATTCTTCTAATAATTAAGCTCATTAATATAACCGCAAGAACAGCAACTGCTACAAACAAGCCAAGCATAAGTAAAAGCATGTTATTTACGCCAGCGTGAATTACACCAACAGGGAGTGCTATGTAAAGAGTCCAGTCAACAACAGGAATACTATACGGCATTACGTAACGTTTTACACCGTCATAGTCTTTTATAATTTCAAACTTATCGCCAGATTCAAGCAGCGAAACTGCTTTGTCATAAAAAGATAATTCGTGTACTGTTGTCACCTTGTCTGGGCTTGGCATATAAGCTTTGTATGGGTGATATACAAATGTATGGCTGCTGTCAATCAAAAACAAGTAACCGTCGTCGGGAAGGTGTACATCAAGAACAAACTCTAAAATGGAGTCAATCAAAACGTCGGTAGTGCAAACTACATCTACGCCGTCAATTTTGCCAATATATTTTGAAGCGGAAACTACCATTTTTTTAGTGCTTGCGTCCACGTAAGGCTGTGTAATTATAATGTCGCCTTTTGCAGCCATTGCGGCTATGTACCACGGGCGTGTTGTTGGGTCATAATCCGGTGATGGCTGCCAGCCGGAGCCAGGAATAGTTTGCTTTTTTTCGGTTGCTACGTAGCAGTCTAAAAGCTCTGTTTCAGTACCAAGGTAAACCTCAAGAATTTCTTTTACGTTAGTTAAATCATTTTGAATTAAAACTTCTTCGCTTATTGAATTAAGAACTTGCTGCTGTGTTTCAAACCAACTTTGCATCATGCCGGAGTTGTAGGCAATTAGGTTTGTTGATTTGTCAATTGTTTCTTTTACAATGAGAGAGCGTGCAATAATGTAACTAATTGAAGCAATTAAAACTAAACCTATAAGACTTGCCGACAAAGCACCTATTGTTACTTTAAGGCGGATGCTTTTCATTAATAAACACCTTCCTAAAACAATTATTTTGTACAAATACATTATATCACATCTGCAAATAGTTGCACTGATTGAACAAAAATTTATGCTTTTTTGCAAAAAAATAATGTAAATATGCAAATTGCGATATATAAAACAAAAAAAGCTTTCCCTGTCAAAAGAAGGAAAAGCTTTTTTTGCTCAATAAGTCTTATTCAATGTCATCAAAAACATAACCCAATATTCTATACATTTCACCAAATGTCAAAAGCTCTTTTGGTGAAACCTTTGCTGAGTCACCCAAAAGCCCCAGCCTTTCTGCCTTTAAAACAGCAGTTTTAAACTTAGGGTCAACGTCTTTTGTGTCGGGGTAACGTGACGACGCTTCGGTTGGGTAGCCCTTAATTGACGTTTTTGTTTTAAGCTCGTAAAGACGTACCAACGTGTTTATTCCAGCTTCACGAGAAATTGTTGTTCCGCTTACAAGCATACCAGCTTTTCCAAGCGTTTGAACCTCGGTATCAGATATAGCTTCGTTCATTGCAACGCTCTTTTTGTTTGTTGCAATTGCGTGCACAATTCTGTTAAACTGGTTTGCCTCGACAGGAACGTATGGTGCAAACACACCCATGTCTGTAACCAAAAGGTTTTTGTTAACCTTTCCAAGGTCGGCTGAATATTTGTCTGTTGGGTCGTTGCTTGGTGTCATTTTTGCAATTACACTGTAGTTTCCAACAGCTTTTGTGCTTGAAGAAACAATTCCTGTAAGTGAATTGTACGCAGAGTTTTGCATTTCCCAGCCAACAGTATTAGCCGTTTTATAGTATGCCGAAACGTTTCTACCTTGTGAAACAGAAGCTTTGTCAATGGCAAACTCAACCTTTGCAGGTACTTCAAGCGATTGCAAATTAATAGTTTTAGTTGGTGTAATTAAAGCCGCTGTTACGTTTTGCGGTTTTCCAAGGTAAAGCTCGGAGTAGCCAAGGTTTGGCGTGCCGCTTGCATTTGCGTTAAACGTAAGCTTTGCTACAGAATTTTTACCTACGTCTTTTGTTGCTTTAACTTCGGCTGTTTGCAAAGCACCAGGCAACAAAGTGTAGTAAAGGCTGTCGGCTTTTACGCTAAAGCTAATTTTGCGTTCATCAAAAGCAGAGAAAATAGAATAAGGCATTTCAACCACTCTATTTTTTGGCGTAATTCCTTCATACGAAGT
The DNA here is from genome assembly GCA_964492715.1 of uncultured Defluviitaleaceae bacterium. Taxonomy (GTDB): domain Bacteria; phylum Bacillota; class Clostridia; order Lachnospirales; family WRBF01; genus CAZBLK01. Next base: position 10,103 of record CAZBLK010000010.1, read on the forward strand.
TAAGTCAATGTTGTAGCTAAACACTTTGCCTTGAACAAGCCGTGATATAAACCGCTGGTCAACACCGTTGTCGTTGTTTCCATCTGCGCCTACTTTGTGGGAGCGGAAAGTAAATTTCAGCGTATCAGTTTCCTTGTCATACGTAATTTCGTAGTCTTCGGCAGGCAAAGGGTAGCGGTTAGGGTCTTTGTCGCCGTCATATTCATCTGTGCTTTTATTTGTTACAAGCTTAATTGTAGCAGTCCAAGCAGATTCCTTCCGCTTCATGTTTGGGTTTTTGTCAGGGTCATATGCTGCAAGCGGCGGAATTGTAATTTCTATAAAATCAACAAAGTCTGGCGTAGGCGAAAGCTGAACAACATAGCTTAAACTGCGTGTTGACGCACCAGCCGCTGCGCCTTTTGTTACTGTAAGCACAGTTTTTGCCCTAGCGTAATATTCTTTGTTTGGCAAAAGACCGTTAAATTTTGCAAGGTACGTTGCAACAATTACGTTGCTTGTTAAAACCTCGGCACTGCCACCTTTTACAGAAGAAGTTGCTGCGGCCTTTTTTTCTTCGGGGCTTAACATCCACTCAAGAACAAGGTAGTCTTTGCCACTTGGAACAAGGTTTGTAGACTTTTCTTTGTTGTACGCTGAAATGCTGTCGGCAGAAGCCAAGCCAAGCCCAGACGGCGGTGAAGGTGGAAGCAAGTCAAGCGTTTTTATAAACACAGGGTTTGAATAATCCGAGCTATTTTTGCCAGCTATTGCCCTTACCCAAACGTAGTACGTGGTGTCGGGGAAAAGCCCAGTAAGCGTCATGTAAACATATTTCTTTCCAGTCGTCTTATCAGATTTTATGACTGAATTTTTGTCTGTAACTGCAATTTTTTGCCCATTTTTCGGGTAGTTTTGCAACAGGTCGCTGAAAGAAATTTCATACGTTACATTTTCATTATATTCCCAAAAAACAGTAAGCTCTGTGTCTGTTTGCGGTACAACGTCTATGTTTACGCCCGAAACTGGCTTTGAGGCGTCGTTTACTGTAGGCACTGTTGGTATTATATTAAGCGGCCCAGTGTAGTTTAGCGTAGTTCCAGCAACATACGACGGGTAGTACGCCGCAATGCCGTTTACAACAGGGCGAAGGAAAATGATGTATGCCGTGTTGTTTGCAAGCTTACCTTTGTTTGGTGCATTTTCATCTGTTACAGTAAACGTAAGGTGCGGAGCTTCGCCGTTTGGTTTAATTTTTGTCCATGCGGTTTTGTCGGTGTTAATTTTGTTAATGTACGCCATGTAAGGGTTTGCAACTGTAGTGTTTGTGCCTGCGGCAGCGGCAAGGTCAAACTTTGCAGTGTGAATTTCATACTCGGCGTTTTTAAGGTCGATTACACGGACGGGCACGTTAGGTTCGCCGTCAGGTATTGCAAGCAAAGTACGAAGTTTTGATTGAACCTGTTCAATTGCATTCTGCGCTGTTTTATCGTCCACAATGTTATCAATTGCGCCAGCCTCAAGCGGAAGCACTTTGTTTGTAGCTGTTTTTGCGGCATCACCTAAAACTAACTTGCCGTCTGCAACGCCAGCTAACGAGTTCCAAGTGCCAGTTGCATCGTCATAAACTTCAAGCCACTTAGTGTCCCACTGAATGTCAATTGTGTTTACGCCCTTATCATTTTTAATTTCTTTAATGGTAAGAGGAGGGCTTGCGAGCATTTGTGGGTTTGTAGGTATTGGGTTTACTGGGTTAATGTAAATTGAAGCTATGGACGGAAGCGAGGTTTTTGTTACGTCACTTACAAGCCGTGCTATTACTCTAACATAGTAAACTTTGTTGTCTACAAAAGGTACTTTAACGTAATCGCCTGTTGTTTCATTAAACGACATATACGATGATAAATTAATGTTGTTTTTTGCTGTCGAATAAACGTAAGGGTTTAGAGGGTCTGTTGTACGTGGTTCTTCTGTAAGCGAGCTAGCGTTTACAGTGTTTATAATAGGCCCTTTGGCGTAAAACTTAGGGTCGCTGAAGCTTGTTAAGCTGTCAGATATATAAAAATCGTACAACACGCCTTTGTCAAGGTAAATTCCTGTGTTTGGAAAAGTCTCCTTTTCCTCGCCGTATGGTGCTCTTGTAAATGCTTTCCACGTTACGTCAAGCCTTAAAGGGAAAACACCGTTGTCTTCCAACTGCACAATATTTGGGCGGTAAGGTGAGAAGTCGTTAAAGACAGGGTTAAAAACTGCAATGTCAGACTTCATTGTAAGGCCGTCAGCATAAACAATTTCAAGGTAATATGATGTTCTTGCCAAAGGACGGTCCGCAAAAGCATAATTTATGTCAAACACAGCAGAAGAAGAAATTGTTCCAATTTGCTTGTCTGCGCCTGAACCACCGGCAGCTTGCCAAACATTAATTTGCTTAATTGGTTTTGTAGTAGAAATTTTGTCCCAAAAAATTCTTACTTGGCTTGAACCAAACTCCTCAACGTGAATTGGGAAGCTTACATAAGCTTTGTTTGTTGCATACTGCCTTGTTTTTGCAGCAGGATAATAAATTGCATATTGTTTAGTGCCGACTGAAACAGTGTTAGTTCCTACATAATTGGTGGAAGCATCACCTCTAAGAGGGTAGTTGCTTGCACCTACAGTTGGCATAATAGCAACGTCATAATATTCAAGCGGAACTATCATTGTGTCTGTAATAGTATACTTAAGCTTGCCATCAGGTGTTACGGAGGCTTCGTTAGTTTTAATTTGTTTATAAGGTGCGTCATAAATTGTGTTCATTGTTGTGCCTGTTGACTTCCTGTAATAAATGCGGTACCCGTCGAAAACGTTTGAGTTGTCAAACTTTGGGTTTTCCCATGTTACAGTAAGTGAGTTGCCAGCACCAATAGCTTCAACTGGAATGTCTGTAAGGTATAAAGACGGCGCACCAGTTGCTTTTGAAGGAACATAAGTATCTACGGGGTTGCCGTCGGCATCAGTTGTTACAACTTTATTAAGGTGTGTTGCGTCAACTCTAAAGGCGTAAATGCTTCCGTTTGTAAGCCCATTTACGGCTTTTGGCGGAATGACATAACTTTTGTCAGCAGTGCCAGGGAAATTTGCGGCATAATAATCTTCACCGCCTGTAGAGGACACACCTCGTTTGTACAAAACATCGTATGTTATTGCAGCGCCAGTATGCTCGCCGTTTTTTTGAGGGTCTTCCCATTGTACACCAATTGTGTACGAAGTAGAGTAGTTTGTTGTGCTACTGTTGTCAGTAAGCACAACACCTGTAACTTGGGTTTGCACATCGGCAAGTACGTTCATAGGAGGTATTGCACAAATGCCCATTGAAAAAGCAAGCATTGCTGAAATAATTTTTTTACTTCTGTTTTTTCTTTGCATTTTATTTTAACCTCCTATAGCTTCACTTTATTATTAATATTAACAAGCAACTGCAAGAAATCTTTAATGCTAATAGCATTTTGTGGACTCATATTTTTGTCTGTATAAATGCCAAGTTCGTAAGCAGCACGAACACTTTGCAAATATTCCGGGTCAATGCCTGTTATAGATGCAGTTTGCGAAAGGTTTCTAATTTTAACAGTTGCAACCTTTACACCAGACTTTGCTTCAAAAAGCTTCATTGAAAGGAAAATAGCTTCCTGCGTTGAAACGCTTCCAGAGCCTGCCCTTTGTGTTACTGAAATTCCCTTGTTTGCTTTTAGCCATTCATAACCGTTTGCGCCTTTTGGCATTCCCAAAATTGCGCCCATTGAGCCGACAATCATGTCTTTTGTTGTTGGTGCTTCAAGCTTGAAGTTTTTATCTTTTCCAAAGAAGTCGTCAAGGCCGTACTTTGCAACAATGCTTGTAATTGTTCCGCCGTTTGCAACTCCGTCAATTCCTGGGATAACAAGCTTTTTAAGTGAAAAGCCGTAAAGCCCTGTTGTATCAGCGTACATTCCTTTGAAGCCGCCTAAGTTAACAACTTCTTTTTCAGTCCAGTTGCTGTCAATGTATTGATACCCTTTAGCCATTGCCGACTGGTCAATGTTTTTAGCAACCAATGTCATTGGAATGTCAAGCTTTGTAAAGGCAACTGTCGTTCTAATTGACGAGCTAAGCCTGTTGTAAATTGATGTTGCCATTGAACTGTACGCTTTGTTAACAAGGGTTGCAATGTACTTAATCATGTCTTGCGGTGCAATGTCTTTTTTAATTTCATCCAAAATTCCTGCAAGCGCAGCAGGGTTAGACGAAGCTGTAATAACAGCTTTTTTCAAGTCTTCAAGAACTGCATTTTCAAACACGTTGTTTGCAACAGTTACACCAACAGCTTGAATTAAAACGTCTGCTGTATCTGTAATTTCAAGGCTTCCACCAAGCGCCCCGCCCCAAATAACAGTAATTTTTACATAATAGTCAGCAATAGACTTGTTTTTAATGCGCTCTGCCATAGTTTTAAGCGCTTCATTTTTGTTTATGTCTAAAGCGTTTGGCGGAATTGTAACTTCTACGCTGCCATTTGAAATTTTAAACCCTTTTGTTGCGTCGTTTGCGCTCATTAATGCAGTTGCAGGAATGTAGTAAACAGTCCTCGACTTTGAGCTTCCAGATGGAAGCACAATGGAAGCATCAGAAGCTTCAGCAATAACTTGCGAAAACATTGACGGACGATATATAACTTCAAACAAGCTTTCTGTATTTGTAAGAGTCCAGTATGGGTTTTTAAGCAACGCTTCAAGCTCTTGCTTTAAATACTCATTCCAGTTTTTGTTTTCTGTTTCGTCGTCAAACTCGCCTTGGTCCATCTCTGTTCTAAAAATTAAAACGTTTGAAAAAAGCGACTGGCTTCCAGTTTGGTCTACAATCCAAACACGCATACTATAGCTTTTTCCTGGCTTTAATCCAGCAATTTTGTATAAATAATGGAAGTAGCCTTCGCCCACGTCTGTAACAGGGGCGTCAACACGCATTGACTCTGTAAAAAGAACAGAGCTGCCCCATTCTTTGCCTTCCTCTTTAAGCTGGTAGTACATTTTTACAGTGCCTGCTTTAATTGTTTCAAGAGCAACAGGCGCATCAAAGCTTACGATAGCTTGTGTTTTTTTGTCAACAGTTGCTTTTGAAGCAAGCTTTTCGTTTTCGTCAAAAGCAAGCTTCAAGTTTTTAGGTGCTTTTACAGGCGACGTTGTTACAGTTTCGCTTGCCCACGATGAATAAAGCACTTTTAATGGCAGAGGTTGTTCATCTGCACGGGTAGTTGTGCCTGTGTCAGCGTAAATGGTCTTTACTGTGCGTGCATAGTAGAAGTAAAGCTGGTTTGGCAAAAGCGAATTGTCTGTAATTGTGTTTGCCTTTTTGTCTTCTATACTATACTTGTAAAGCTTGTCGTCTGTAAGCTCGGCAAACTTCTTTGTGGAAGCATTGTAAAGCATAAGCTTATCTTCGTTAGTTTCAAAACCAAGCTTGCTTGGGTTTTTGGTGTCGTTTGCAGTTACCTTTATGCTGTCGTAAACAGCAGGGAACTCGCCTTTGCCAAGGGATTCTGCGTCAATTTGGTTGTCTTTTGTTCTAATAATTTGGTACTCAATTTTAACGATATAACCGTCTTCAGCCGTAGCACCAATTCTGTCCCATGCAACAGTTGCGTTTGTGTCGCCTTTTTCTACAATATTTAATTTAGGGGCAGATGGCACTCTGTCAATAGTTGAAGGAACACTTGGTGCATTCATTGTTGTAATTGCAGCTATTGGGGAAAGGGCATCTGCGCCAAGTGGTGGGTTGCTTGGCGTAATTTCTTTAACAACAATATCAGCCGCCAAAAAATACCTTTGGTTTTTGTCAAGCCCAACTAGCTTTGACAAAACGTTTATGTTTGAAGCCAAAAATGCAGTGTCGCCTGCAACAATTTTTTCCAAGTCGTCAGTGTTAAGCGCAAACTCTATGCGTACAATTTTATTTTTTTGCAAGTCTAAAATAGCATTGCTTACGTCAATGTTTTGACGAACATCATTTTTAACTTCAACTGGTGTAACATTTCCATCTGCATCTAACAAAGGAACAGACTCGCCGCTTCTATAAGCGTAGGTTGTAGCCTTTCCCTTTTCATCGGGCAAAAACTTAGAAAGTGCGGCTTCGTCCTGTGTTAAATAAAGGTTCATCAAAACGTCTACGTTATGGTCAGGGTTTGCAGCATCACCCAAGAAAATTAAGCTGGAAAGCCTTATATAGTCGCTTAAAGCTTTTGTGTTTACAGTCCAGCTTGTTTTAAACGAAACTTCCTCGCTTACGTTGTTTGTGGCATCGGCTGGCACATAAGCCGCTTCGTAAGCTTTTAAGTCTTGCGGTGGCGACATTGTGTTTTGGTCTAAGCTGCTTAATGTAAAGCTTTTGTAGTTAGATTCGCCAATTGGTTTGCCTGCTGTATCTAAAAGCACAATATTAGCGTAGTTTACGCTTGGGAACGAAAGTATAAGCGGCTTGTTAGGGTCGTCAGTTGCGTTTGATGTACCCAACCTGTAAGCTGGTATTACAACAGCAAGCCTTGCCATATATCTGTTCGAGCCTGTTTGTGCAAGCGGCTCTGCGGAAATTTCAGCAGCATCAACTGTTACTTTTTTTCCAAAAAAATCTGTATATTCATATGAAGCAACTGTTACCAACTTCGTAGTACCATCAGCTTGTGTAACAGTAGCCTTTTCAACTTTAACTTTAATGTCGCCAATTATTGGAACAGGGCTTTTGTCGTCCTTTGACTTTGCAAGTTGAAGCATGTACGTTGCAGAATAGGAGCCACTAGCATTTATTTCCTTGTCAATAAGCGATTGGCTACCAATGTCCCACTTTAACCAAAGCTTAACGTCTGCACGAGAATTTTCGGGCGCACCAACAGGAGACTGTGTATACTTTACTTCTGTGTCGGTAATGTCAAAAATAGCAGCTGCACCAATAGTTTCATTTTGAATTGGGTGCTTTACTGTTTGTGATTTAACTACAGTTGTAAAGTCTTTGTTGGGGCTAAATTCAATGTAATATTCCGAAATGGCAGGTATGCTGCCAACTGAAAGAGAAGCAGTTCTGCCTGTTACTTCATCTGTTCTAAATATTTCTGTAAAGCTGTTGCCGCCAATTTTTCTAAAAACTCTATACCAACCTGGGTAGTTAAACGTACTTAAATCTATTTTAGAATTGCCAAAGGCGTCAAATGTAAAGGTAAAACTTGGGTATGTGTAAACTTGGTAAGGGCTTTTGCTAAGCGGCGTAAGTTTTGACGGAATAAAGTAAGTTGTGCCGGGTGCATTACCAGCTTGAACTGTTGAACCGCCGTAAATTCTGCCAGGGAGCAAAGTAGTGTCTGCACCGTTTTTCAAAACAACTGTGTAAACCCCTGCGTTTGTTTTTCCTATAGAATCATCAAGTGTCAAAGCTTGAGTGCTTAGAATTGTTGAAGCAGGGTCAGCACCAAGCAAGTCACTAACTTCAAGCATAATGTTTGCACCGTTTGGAGTTGTATCACGCAAGTTTATAGTTGCAGTAATATTGCCGTACCTTGCTTTATCTGGGTGTGCATCAGCTAATACAAACTTTTGTGTTCCTGCGGCGTTATTATAAGCCTTTGGTATAGCAATGTTAAACGCAATACCAACATTTTTAGCTATTTTTGTATAGTCGGTGTTAGACGTAAGGTCAATTAAAGCACCACCATCAGCAGTTGGTGAAGTAGTAACACCAAGCTTTGTTAAAACATGCGCTGTTTCTGTTGAAAGCACTGTTGCTGTTTTAGGAACAAAAGTTTCAAGCGTAAAGTCGTAAATATACCCTTCTTTAAGCCCGTCTGTTGTGTAATACATTTTGTTGTTTGTTGTATCCCACATAAAGCTTACGTTAACTTTGTCGTACTCAAATGAAAAACCGTAGCTACCGTTGCTGTTATCTTGCTTTCCAACTGTGAACAATGGCTTTGTAAGGTCGTTTATTGTGTTTGGCAAAGGGTTTGTGTTTGGTGAAGTTAAGTCTGTAGCATACGGGTTGTTAGCTACAGGTTTAATGTATCCTTCTGCACCGTTTTGAAGCCTACGCCATACATTAAAAGTTGGTGTGTAACCAATTGATGCCCCAGTTGGAGTTGTTAATTTATATTCCACTTGATAGTGGTTGCTGTCTGTAAGTTTAAAGTCAACACTAACTTTTTTTGGTCCACTTATGTCCTCTATAAAATAAGTAAGGTTAAAGTCTGTTTGTCCAGTAGCGTCCCATGACAAAAGAGCATCAGAGCTTATATTGTTGCTTGTTGCATTTAAGGCAACTGTCGGTGACGGGTTGCTTGGAATGCTACTTGGTTTAAGCCTGCTGCTTGGGTCGGCTGAAAAACCAGACGCCGCCAAAACCTCCGAAACCTGAACAACATTAACAAAAACACTAAAAGCCATAATAAAAGCCAAAGCTTTGGCAATTAAGCCTTTCATAAAAAAATCCCCCCATAGAATCTATGTATTTTTTTGCAAGGTCAAATAATAATAATAAGAGCATAATAAAACAATAATGAATAAAAAACTTGTTAACGTTCCTAATTTATAGTATAGCACATTACAAATATAATATCGACAAATTTAATAAAAAAATTAATAAAATGTAACAAAGCCCTTGCACTTTGCAAAACAGCGTGCTATACTGTTGTATTAGAAGCATAAATAAATATATGTCATTATTAAGAGTGGGTGTTTGCCGACTCTTATCTGCTTGTTGGGTAGTTTTCTTCTTACAATTTTTCAAGTAGGTTTGTTTATTCGTATTCTATATATAAAATGAGGTGATAAATTGGCAGCAAAAAACATTGCAGGCGAAGTGGAAGCTATTTTACAACCAATACTTTCCACACATTCGCTTTCTCTGTATGATGTGCAGTTTTTAAAGGAAGGCCCAAACTGGTATTTAAGGGTTTTCATTGACAAGGAGGGCGAAGGCGGCGTTTCTATAAACGATTGTGAAAACGTAAGCCGTGGGCTTGAAGCTGTGCTTGACGAAAAGGACTTTATAGAGCAGCAATACATTTTGGAAGTTAGCTCTCCAGGGGTTGAGCGTGCGCTGAAAAAAGACGTCGACTTTGCACGCTTTGCAGGTACAACAGTTGACGTAAAGCTTTACAAGCCAAAGGACGGCAAAAAGGTTTTCCGTGGCGAGCTTGTTGGACTTGAAGATGGGGTTATTTCCATTATATATGAGGGCGAAACTGTTTCATTTGAAAAAGCAGAAGTTGCGCTTTGCAAAACAGTGTTCTTTTTTTAGCCCTAAAAACCGTGGGAGTAAAGGGAAGGTTTTTTGAAAAGTTTTACTTTCAACAAAAGTTAAAATGCTTTTAAAAAAGGTCAAGGGGCTAGCCCCTTGCGGGGTTTTAGGGGCAGAGCCCCTAAGGTCTTGATTTTTTATGATTTTTCCAGCTATTAACTTTTGTTTGGAGTAAGCAGCAAAAGCCCGTCCCCTTCCTCCCACGAACAAAAACCAACACACGAGGAGGAGATTAAAAAATGTCTAAAGGCGATACAGGTGCCGAGTTTATCGAAGCTTTAAACCAAGTTTCAAAAGAAAAGGGCATAGACAAGGAAGTTATTTTTGAAGCAATTGAAACATCTCTTGTTTCAGCCTGCAAAAAGAACTTCGGCACATCGCAAAATATAAAAGTAGTAATCGACAGAGAAACAGGCAACGTTTCAGTGCTTGCACAAAAGGAAGTTGTTGAAGAAGCGGACTTAACAGACCCAACTTTGCAAATTAGCCTTGAAAACGCAAAAGCAATTAGCCCGTTTTACACAATTGGCGACATTTGCGACGTTGTTGTTACACCAAAGGACTTTGGCAGAATTTCGGCGCAAACAGCAAAGCAAGTCGTTGTGCAAAAGTTCCGTGAAGCCGAAAGAACACTTCTTTACAACGAATTCATTAGCAAAGAGCGTGACATTGTAACAGGAATTGTTCAGCGTAAAGAACGCAAAAACGTAATTATTGCGCTTGGAAAATCAGACGCAGTGCTTCTTCCTTCCGAGCAAGTTGCAGGCGAGGAGTACGAGTTTGGCAGGCGCATAAAGGTTTACATTTTTGAAGTTAAGCAAACTACAAAAGGGCCTGTAATAAACGTTTCACGTTCGCACCCCGAGCTTGTAAAGCGTCTTTTTGAGCAAGAAGTTCCAGAAGTGCGAGAAGGGCTTGTTGAAATTAAATCAATAGCAAGAGAAGCAGGAAGCCGCACAAAAATAGCTGTTTACTCCAAAAACCCAAGCATAGACCCAGTGGGCGCATGTGTAGGGCAAAACGGTATGCGTGTAAACGTAATTGTAAACGAGCTTAACGGCGAAAAAATTGACATTGTAACGTGGAGCGACGACCCACGTAAATATATTTCTTCGGCTCTAAGCCCAAGCAAAGTAATTGCAGTAATTGAAAACGAAAAGGCACAAAGCGCAAAGGTAATTGTCCCGGACAACCAGCTTTCTTTGGCAATTGGGCGTGAAGGGCAAAACGCAAGGCTTGCCGCAAAGCTTACAGGCTACCGCATTGACATAAAGAGCGAAAGCCAAGCACGTGACAGCGACCTTTACAACTTAAAAGAGCTTCTTTCGCAAAAGAACATTTTTGGAATTAACTCTGAAGCAGGTGAAGAAGGCGGCGTAGCGTTTAGCGAAGAAGCATACGACGATTTTTATAACAATAAAAACGGCGCATACGAAGACGACGACGAATATTACGAAGAAGACGGCGACTACGAAGAATACAACGAAGGTTACGACGAGGAGCAATACGACGACTACGAAACGGACGAAGGTGCTTCGGAATGAAAAAAGTGCCGCTAAGAAAATGCACCGGCTGCCTTGAAATGAAAGGTAAAAAAGAGCTTATCCGTGTAGTGCGTGGTGAGGACGGAAGCTTTTCCATAGACTTAACAGGCAAAAAAGCAGGGCGTGGCGCATATGTCTGCAAAAATACCGACTGCTTAAAAAAGGCTGAAAAAAACAAAGGGCTTGAGCGTTCGTTTAAGCAAGCCATTCCAAAAGAAATTTATGCAAAATTAGGAGAGGAGCTTGACGAAATTTGTGGATAAACAGCTTCTTTCACTTATAAGCCTTTGTAAAAGAGCAGGGCATTTAAAAACAGGGGAATATGTCGTTGAAACAGCTTTACGAAAAGGTGAAGCACAGCTTGTTTTAATAGCCGGCGACGCTTCGGACAATACTAAGAAAAAGTTTGTGAATAAATCATTTTTCTACAAAGTTCCATGCTTTGTTTACGGCGACAGCGAAACTCTTTCAAAAGCTATCGGAAGCCAAAATCGAAAGTCGGTTGCAATTACAGACAAAGGCTTTGCAGAAAGCATGATTAAAATTTTAAATGCAGTTAATAACGAAAACAATAACGAATAAATAACGGTAGTGTACGAGAACTTTAAAAACAAAAGTTTTGTCTGCTTTTTCAAAAGTGGCAGGGCTTGGGGCAGCACCCCAAAGTCTTAAAAAACCTTGTACATAACCAAAAAGCAGCTAAAAGTTAGGGGAAGATTTCAGTATGTTAGTATAGAAGCACGGAGGTGGCTTAATGCCGAAAATGAGAGTGCATGAAGTAGCAAAACAATTGAACGTAAACAGCAAGGTTTTGATAGATAAGCTAAATAGCATGGGAATCGAAGCCAAAAACCATATGAGCACGCTTGAGGGTGAGCAAGCACAGCGGATAATTGACTTGTATTCGGGTAAAAGAACCGACAAGCCCCAAGCGCAGCCGCCTGTTCAAAAACCAGCGGCAAAGCAAGAGGAGAGAAAAACAATAGAACAAAAAGTATTTGCACAGAGTGAAAACATAGCATCAGCGGCTAAAAAACACGAACCACAAAAACCACAGCAAAACAGACAACAAAATACACAGCAAAATGCACCGCAACACAAGCCGCAGCAAAGTAACAACCACCAGCAACAAAACCAAAATCAAAATCAACACCAAAACCAAAGCCAAGGTGGTCAAAGACAGCAAGGCAACCAAAACAGACGCCCAGACCAAGGCGCACAAGGCAACAGGGGCAGTTTTGAAAAACGCCCATATCAAGGTCAACAAGGGCAGCAAAGCCAAGGGCAAAGGCCGCCAAGACCAGAGGGTCAACGTCCAGACGGATATCGTTCGGAAGGTCAACGCCCAGAGGGACAACGCCCTCATTATGACAGAAAACCAGATGAAAGACGTCCATACAACAATGATGCAAGACCAGATGGTCAAAGACAACAGTACAACAATTCGGAAAGAAGAACTGACCGTCCACCATTTGAAAAAAGGAACAATGACGGACGCCCACCATTTGAAAAAAGGAACAATGACGGACGTCCACCGTTTGAAAAAAGAAACAATGACGGACGTCCGCCGTTTGAAAAAAGAAACAATGACGGACGCCCACCATTTGAAAAAAGAAACAATGACGGACGCCCGCCATTTGAAAAACGCCAAGGCGACTTTAAAGGTAGGCCACAAGGCGGCACTGGCTTTGGGCAAGGTGGAGCACGCTCAAACGCACCTTTTTCAAAGGACGAAGGTGACGACAAAAGGCGTGGTGACGGAAGACGTCAGGACGGAAGACCGCCGCAAAGAAGCGGAACAGGCGCAGGAAAACCAGCTACTACAACCACTGCTGCACCGCCGCAAAAACCAAGAAGGCTTGAAACAAAACCAAAGCCAGCCCATGACGGCAAGGACAGCAAGCAAGGCGGAAAGCCAGTTTTTGGCAAGGACGGCAAAAAACGTTCACTACTTCACGCTTCTTTGGAAAAGCCTGTTCTTAAAGCGAAAAAGAAAAAGCAAAAGCCAGCACCAGTTGTTGTGGAGCAGCCAGTTGAACAAGTTGTCGTAGAAGACGGTATAACGCTTATCAAAATTCCACGTTCAATTAAGGTAAAAGACTTTGCGGAAAAAATTGATAAGCCAGCTTCAGAAATTATTAAACGCCTTATGAAGCGTGGTATTCTTGCAAACCTTAACCAAGAGGTGGACTACAACGCTGTTAAAAAGATTGGCGAAGAATTTGACATAATAGTAGAAAAAGAAGAAGAAATTGACATTTTGGGCGACGCTTTCAGCGAGGACGAAGAAGTAGCTACGCAAATGGAAGAACGTCCGCCAGTAGTCGTTGTTATGGGTCACGTTGACCACGGCAAAACTTCTTTGCTTGACTCTATTCGTAAAACAAACGTTACAGCAGGCGAAGCAGGTGGTATAACACAGCACATAGGTGCGTACACTGTCAGTATCGACGGAAAGCCGATTACTTTCTTGGATACGCCTGGGCATGAAGCGTTTACAGCTATGCGTATGCGTGGCGCACAAGTTACAGACATTGCAATTTTGGTTGTTGCAGCAGACGACGGTGTTATGCCGCAAACAATTGAAGCTATCGACCATGCAAAAGCCGCTGGCGTTGATATAATTATTGCAATTAACAAAATGGATAAACCAAGCGCAAACCCTGACCGTGTAAAGCAAGAGCTTACAGAGCATGGGCTTTTGGCAGAAGATTGGGGCGGCGAAACAATTTGTGTACCGGTTTCTGCAATGAGCGGTGACGGCATAGACCACTTGCTTGAAATGATAATTCTTGTTGCCGAAATGAAAGAGCTTAAAGCCGACCCACACAAAAAAGCAAGGGGAACAGTTATTGAAGCTTCGCTTGACAGGCTTCGTGGGCCAGTTGCTACAGTTTTGGTTCAGCAAGGCACGCTTAAAGTGGGCGACCCTGTTGTTGTTGGCACAACATACGGCAAAATTCGTGCAATGACAGACGACAAGGGCAGAAAAGTTCACAAAGCATCACCTTCTATTCCTGTTGAAATTCTTGGGCTTTCGGAAGCACCGCACGCAGGCGACATGTTCTACGTTGCACAAAATGAAAAGCAAGCAAGGGTTCTTGCAGAGTCGGTTGTTGCACAAGGCAGGCAGTCTATGCTTAGCGAAACGCCACAAAAAGTTTCTCTTGACGACTTGTTTAACCAAATTCAAGCAGGAAAAGTTAAAGACCTTAACATTGTTGTTAAAGCAGACGTTCAAGGCTCTGTTGAAGCGGTTAAAAACAGCTTGGAAAGGCTTACAAATGACGAAGTGCGTATCCGTGTAATTCATGGCGGCGTTGGTGCTGTTACAGAAAGTGACGTTATGCTTGCTTCGGCTTCAAACGCAATTATAATTGGGTTTAACGTTCGCCCAGAGCCTTCTGCAAAGTCGGTTGCCGACATTGAAGGCGTTGACGTAAGAATGTACCGCATAATTTATAACGCTATCGAAGACATTACAGCCGCAATGAAAGGTATGCTTGACCCTGTGTTTAGGGAAAAGGTTTTGGGACACGGCGAAATTCGCCAAATTTTCAAAGCTTCTGGCGTTGGAAACATTGCAGGTGTTCACATAACAGACGGCAAAATTGTAAGAAACGAGCCAGTTAGAATTTTGCGTGACAACAAAGTTGTTTTTGAGGGCACACTTGAAGCTTTAAAGCGGTTTAAGGACGACGCAAAGGAAGTGCTTTCGGGCTACGAATGCGGCATGACGTTTACACGTTTTAACGATATAAAGGAAAAAGACATTGTAGAATGTTATACTATGGAAGAAATTCCAAGGTAACGTTTTGCGGCGTTAGGTAGGTGCAAAATGAAAACAGGAACAAGGCTAACTCGTATAAATGACGAAATTATGCGTGAAAGCGCAAAAATAATTCAGCTTGAAGTAAAAGACCCTAGGCTTTCGCCTTTGACAAGCGTTACAAAAGTTGACACAACAAACGACTTAAAAATTTGCAAAATTTATGTAAGTGTGTTGGGCGGCGAGGAAAACAAAAAGGATACGCTTGTTGCGCTTAAAAACGCCTCTGGCTTTATACGCAAGGAGCTTGCAAAGCGCATAAACCTTAGAATTACGCCAGAGTTGACTTTTTTAATAGATGATACGGCAGAATATGCCGCAAGGCTTGAAGCTTTAATTGACAAAGCTACAAAAGGTTTAAGCGACAGCGACACAGAAAACTAGCACAAAAAACTAGCACTAAAAACTAGCATAGAAAACGGAGGTGTATAAATGGTTTCGTTAAACGAAAGCCTAGAGCAAATTAGAAAGATTATAAATTCGTGCGAAACAATTGCACTTTTGGCACACGAAAACCCAGACGGTGACGCAATTGGCGCAACGCTTGCTTTAGCTTTGGGGCTTAAAGGAATGAACAAAAAGCCAGTTGTTTTGCTTGAACAATATAGCAGCAAGTTTGACGTAATTCCAGGAAAAGAGCTTTTGTACAAAGGCAGCTTGGAAAATTTGCAAGTTGATGCAGTAATTGTTTTGGACTGTTCAACCAAAAACCGTGTGGGATATGGGCGTGAATTGCTTGACTCAAACAAGAAAACAGCAGTTATCGACCACCATGTAAACGGTGAAGCTTTTGCTTCAATAAATTGTGTAGACGAAAAAGCACCTTCGACTTGCTCTATTGTGTTTGAGCTTTTAATTTCGATTGTGCCAATTACAAAGGAAATTGCTTCGGCACTTTACGCAGGCATTGTTTATGACACAGGTGGTTTTAGACATTCGTCAACTTCGGCGGAAACACACGTTGTTGCAAGCCGTCTTGTAGGCTTGGGCATTCCGTTTACAGACATTTACAACTCTATTTTGCTTGCACGCTCGTTAAAAGGCGCAAAGCTTTTGTCGCTTGCAATAAGCAGGCTTGAAGTAAAAGACGGCGTAGGCTGCACATACGTAACTATGGGCGACTACGAAAAAATTGGCGCAACGTACAAAGACGGCGACGAAATTGTTAACTATTTAAACTGCATTGACGAAGTGAAAGTTGCTGTTTTTGCCTATGAAAAGGCTGAAGGCAAAACAAAAGTAAGCCTTCGTGCAAGAAATGTAAACGTACAGCAAATTGCTTCAAAGTTCGGCGGCGGAGGCCACGAGCTTGCGGCTGGCTGTGACGTTTTAAAAGGTGCAGTAGAAGCGATGAACGAAGTAGTTTCGGTGGTTTTGAAATAATGGAAAAAAGCTTTGATGGTGTAATAAACATTCATAAGGAAAAAGGCTACACGTCACACGACGTTGTAGCTATTGTTCGGAAAACGCTTGGCAGGGTTAAGGCAGGGCATACAGGCACGCTTGACCCAAACGCTACAGGCGTTTTGCCTGTATGCGTTGGAAAAGCAACTAAAATTGCTTCGTTTCTTACGGCAGACGTTAAGGAATACCGTGCAGAAGTAGTTTTGGGCGTTGCAACCGACAGCGAAGATTTAACGGGGGCTGTTATAGAGCAGTCAGCCGTTAACTTTGATGCAGAGCAAATTAAAAATGTAGTTCAGGGGTTTGTCGGCGAATATCTTCAAACCCCACCTATGTATTCAGCAATAAAGGTAAACGGTAAAAAGCTTTACGAGCTTGCACGAAAAGGCGAAGTAGTAAACCGTGAGCCACGCCTTATGCACATACATAGCATTAATATTGTGGCTACAGATGTGCAAACAAACACATTTGTAATGGACGTTGTTTGTTCTAAAGGAACGTACATTCGCACGCTGTGCGTAGATATCGGCAAAAAGCTTTCTGTTCCTGCTTGCATGGGCGAGCTTACACGCGCACGGTCTGGAAGTTTTTTAATTGACAAAAGCATTACGCTTGAACAGCTAAAGCAAATTGTTGCAAGGGGACAAGCCGAAACTGTAATTACCAAAATGGAAGATGCTGTTTTAGAAATTGGCAAGGCGTATGCTTTGGAAGCTTGCCACAAAAAGCTTTACAATGGTAACGTACTTTCTGTTTCAGACGTTAAAAGCGAAGATTTGGAAAAAGGCTTTGACAAGCTGTTTGTCCACGACAAAAACAATGTTTTAATTGGAATTTACGAAGTTCGTAAAGAAGAAGGGCTTCTAAAGCCTTTGGCAGTTTTTTACACAGCGGCAGATTTTTATTGACATAAATTTGATATAAGTTTAACAAAGAGTTTGAAATTTCAATAGACCATGAGGAATGAAATGAAAAACATCTCAATATTAAGGCTTGGAGAAAACGAAAAAATAAAAGAAAATACATCAATAACAATTGGCAACTTTGACGGTGTACACAAAGCACACAAAAAGCTAATTGAAATGGCGATAGGTTGCGGCAAAAGCTTTGACGGCGGTTTAAAAACGCTTGTTCTAAGTTTTTACCCTCACCCTGTTGCTTTTTTCCGTAGCGGAAGCTTTAAACCACTTGTTACATCAGAGGAAAAGCAGCTTTTGCTAAACCAGCTTGACGTAGACTTTTTTGTGGAATTTCCGTTTGAAGAAGTAGTAACAGTTGAACCAGAGCAGTTTTTTAAAGAAATACTTATAGACAAGCTTGGCTGCAAAGCCCTTACTGTCGGCGAGGACTACCGCTTTGGCAAAAACAGAGCAGGCGACATAAACCTTTTAAAGCAGCTTGGCGAAAAGTACGGCGTTACCGTAAACGTAATGTCTGACATATATTATGAAGGAAGAAGAATTAGCTCTACAGCAATTCGTGAATGTATAGAAAAAAAGGATTTTGAGCTTGCCGAAAAAATGCTTGCACGGCCATACTTTGCAATGGGCAAAGTTACAAGCGGAAAAAGCATTGGGCGCACAATCGGCTTTCCAACGCTAAACATTAGCACACACGAAGACAAGCTTTACCCTTCAAACGGCGTTTACATTACAACAACAGAACACGGCGGTTACATTTACAAAAGCATTACAAACATTGGAGTAAAGCCAACTGTTGGTGAGAATGAGCGTGTTATTGAAACATTTTTGTTTGATTTTTCGGGGAATGATTTGTACGGCGAAGAAATTGTCGTTAACTTCCACAAATGGGTTCGAGATGAAAAAAAGTTTGGCGATGTTTCTGAGCTTAAAGAGCAAATAGCCAAGGACAAAGCTGTTGCAGAAAGGTTTTTTGATACATGGTAGCACAAGTAATAAGCCAAGTCGTAAGTTTTGCACTAATGACGGTGGTAGGTTTTTATGCTTCAAAAAAAGGGTTTGTTGACAAAAATGTACGTGCAGGGCTTTCAATGATAATAACAAACATAGCTATGCCGTCAAGTATTTTAGCGGCTTCTGCCATGACATACGACAGCGAAAAGGTGTCGGGCATTTTTCAAATGCTTGCTTTCAGCTTGTTTTACTTTGCTTTTACAATTGGCTTTGCAATGCTTGCGGCAAAGCTTTTGCCAATTAAAAGCGAGCGGAAAAACCTTTTCACAGTTTCGGTAGTTTTTTCAAACGCTGGGTTTATGGGGTTTCCAATGTTAAGCATTTTTTACGGTGATATTGGAATTTTTTACGGCTCAATTTTCAACGTTGTGTTTAACATAATGTTGTTTACATACGGTGCTGGAATTTTTGTTAAACAAAGCAAAAGCAGTGAAGACAGCACAAACATAAAAAGCATTTTGCTACAACCTGCTGTTTTGGCGGCGTTTTTAATGATTGTATTGTTTGCATTGCAAATTAAGCTGCCTAAAGTAATTTTAAGCACGTGCAACATTTTAGGCTCTATGACTACACCACTTTCTATGATTGTTATAGGAGCAATGCTTGGGACTGTTAAGCTTAAAGAAGTGTTTACTGAAAAGTTTGCTTACTTAACAGCGGCATTTAGGCTTGTTTTAGTGCCGCTAATAATTGCGCCAATACTTTACTTTTTAAATGTAAGTGCAACAATTGCCACAGTTTGCATTGTGATAGCAGCAATGCCAACGGCGGCAACCGTTGGCATTTTTGGCGAGCGTTACAACGTGTTACCGGAACTGGCTACAAAAACTATTGTAATTTCGGTCGTTGCATTTGTTGTTACAATGCCTTTAATAACTTGGGTTATATACCAACTTTTTCCAGCATAATACGCTTTAGTTGAACAGAAAAGTAAGCTGTAAACAAAGCTTTTAAAATATCAAAAACAAAAAATGGCGCAACTCCTGCGGCAAACGCCGCTTGAAGCGAAAGCTTTTGAGAAATGGAAAGCCAAGCTGTGCCAAC
The DNA here is from genome assembly GCA_964492715.1 of uncultured Defluviitaleaceae bacterium. GTDB lineage: Bacteria > Bacillota > Clostridia > Lachnospirales > WRBF01 > CAZBLK01. The sequence continues at coordinate 29,128 of CAZBLK010000010.1, forward strand.
AGCGTAGCAAGGAAGAAGTGACAAAGCCATTACAGCCGACAGGCGCAAAAAGCCTTCGGCTTTTTTGTTGTCAACAAACATTCCAACAACTAACGCCATAAGCACATAGCCAATTAAATATCCGCCAGTTGCCCCAACTAAAACAGAAAGTCCGCCACGCATACCAGCAAAAACTGGCAAGCCAAACGCCCCAAGCAATATGTAAACAAGCTGTGAAATTGCACCACGCCTTGCCCCAAGAACTGCTGCGCTTGTAAATACCCCAATAAAGGACAAAGAAATTGGAACAGGCATAAACGGAAGATAAATTGAAACTTGTGCTGTAACGGCAGTGAGCGCAGAAAAAAGTGCAATCAACGCCAAATCTTTTGTAGTCATTTTGTTCATTTTTATACCTCGCTGTATTTTTTATGTAAGCAAATTTTAGCACAAGTACAATTAATAGTCCATAAAAAATTACTTGACAAAACAACAAATATACCGTAAACTACATAAGTCGAAGCGTTAAAGTAAAAATACTTTACAGAAGACAATTGAAGGTAAAAAAATGAATGACTTTGTTAAAGCAACGCTTTTATATGATGTTTATTCCGAGCTTCTTACAAAAAAGCAGAAGCAAATTTTTGAAATGTATTACTTTAATGACTTGTCGCTTAATGAAATTGGCGAGCAGCTTTTGGTTTCACCGCAAGCTATACGTGACATTTTGAAGCGGACGGAAAAACACCTTTTTGATTATGAAAGCAAGCTTGGGCTTTTGTGCAAACATAACCAAAGAATAGAAATTATTTCTTGTTTAAAGAATCGGCTGGAAAAAGCCGACATAAATTTTAATGATAAAGAGTTTAATCAGAAGGAACAGCTTTTTGAGCTGTTAAACGACTTGGTTTAATAAAAAGGAAGCGTTATTATGGCATTTGAAGGTTTAACCGAAAAGCTGTCCGAAGTTTTTAAACAGCTTAGGGGCAAAGGCAAGCTTACAGAAAAAGACGTTAAAGAAGCTTTGCGTACAGTAAAGCTTGCGCTTTTAGAAGCTGACGTAAACTTTACAATAGTTAAAGAGTTTGTAAATGCTGTTACAGAAAAAGCTATAGGCGGCGACGTTTTAAACGGACTAAACCCTGCACAGCAAGTTGTTAAAATTGTTAACGACGAGCTTACGACGCTTTTGGGCAGCACACAAAGCAAGCTTACGTTTTCTTCAAAGTCGCCTACTGTTTTTATGCTTGTAGGGCTTCAAGGTGCAGGTAAAACGACAACTTCGGCAAAGCTTGCGGGGCAAATTCGCAAGCAAGGCAAACGTCCTTTACTTGTTGCGTGCGACATTTACCGCCCAGCGGCAATTAAACAGCTTCAAGTTGTGGGCGCTGGCTACAACATTCCTGTGTTTGAAATGGGCGACAAAATTAGCCCTGTAAACATTGCGAAGGCGGCAATTACACACGCTAAAGAAAATGGAAACGACGTTGTAATTATAGACACGGCAGGGCGGCTTCATATAAATGAAGAACTTATGGACGAGTTGAAGGAAATTAAGTCCACTGTTATGCCGCAGGAAATTTTGCTTGTAGTTGATGCAATGACAGGGCAAGACGCTGTAAACGTTGCAAAAGGCTTTAATGACGGGCTTGGGCTTGACGGCATAATTATGACAAAGCTTGACGGCGACGCGCGTGGCGGTGCGGCACTTTCTGTTCGCTCAATTACGAAAAAGCCAATTAAATACGTGGGTATGGGCGAAAAACAGGAAGACTTAGAACCATTTTACCCCGACCGCATGGCGTCAAGAATTCTTGGCATGGGTGATGTGCTTTCTTTAATCGACAAGGCGCAAGAAGCGTTTGACGAAAAGCAAGCAAAAGAGCTTGAAAAGAAAATGCGTGCAAACGACTTTACATTGGAAGACTTTTTGCAGCAAATGCAGCAAGTTAAAAAAATGGGTCCTTTGAAAAACATTATTGGAATGATTCCTGGGCTAAACTCGGCAAAGCTTGACGAAGTTGACGTTGACGACAAAGCTATGGCGCACGTTGAAGCAATTATTCTTTCAATGACGCCAGCCGAACGGCAAAACCCCGACATTTTAAACGGCTCACGCAAAAAGCGCATTTCAATGGGCTGCGGAAGAAGTATTCAAGAAGTAAACCGCCTTCTTAAGCAGTTTGAAGAAATGAAAAAAATGATGAAGCAGTTTTCTGACATGTCTAAGGGCAAAAAAGGTAAGCTTAACTTACCGTTTATGAAATAGAGTAAAGTTTTTCCTATTTTAAAGGAGGTGATATAACATGGTTAAAATTCGCTTAAAGAGAATGGGTGCTAAAAAAGCTCCGTTTTATAGAATTGTTGTTGCAGATTCAAGAACACCAAGAGACGGCAAGTGCATCGATGAAATCGGTTACTACAATCCAGTCGCAGAGCCTGCTGTTATTAAGGTAGACGTTGAGCTTGCGAAGAAGTGGCTTAGAAATGGTGCAAAGCCATCTGACACAGTTCGTGCGCTTCTTAAAAAAGCTGGTGCTATTACGGAATAATTGGGGGGGAAATTTAATGAAGGAACTCCTTGAAATTATTGCAAAAAACCTAGTGGACAACCCATCAGCAGTTACCGTAAAAGAAACAGTAAACGGAAACTCTGTCCTTTTGGAACTTAGTGTTGCAAGCGAGGACATGGGAAAAGTTATAGGTAAGCAGGGCAGAATTGCCAAAGCAATTCGCACGCTCGTAAAGGCTTGTGCCATTTACGAAAACAAGCGTGTAATAATTGAGATTATCTAACAAAGCCCGCTTTTGCGGGCTTTACATTTATTAATAAATAAAAAGGTGAATATGAACAAACAATATTTTACGATTGGCAAAATTGTAAACACGCAAGGCATAGGCGGACAAGTACGAGTTGTGCCAACAACAGACGACATAAAAAGGTTTGAGCTTTTGAAAACAGTAGAGCTTTTTAACGAAAAAGGCGTGCTTTCAAAAGAAGTTAAAATTCAAAAGGTGTCGTACCATAAAAGCTTTGTTTTACTAAAGCTTGAAGAAGTTGACACAATGACAGACGCCGAACTGCTTAAAGGGTTTACAATAAAAATACCACGAGAACAAGCGCTTCCACTTGAAGAAGATGAATATTACATTTCAGACCTTTACGGTATGGACGTGGTTACTCAAGAAGGTGAAAGCCTTGGAGTTGTCCAAGAAATTTTGTTTACTGGCGCAAACGATGTTTACATTGTGCGTGATGAAAATGGGAATGACATTTTAATACCAGCAATAAAACGTTATGTTCTAAAAGTAAACGTAGCCGAAAACAAAATGACTGTAGTAAAACCTGTTTAAAGGAGTAGTATGCTAGAATTTTTTGTTCTTAGCCTTTTTCCCGAGCAGGTTTTTTCTGCTGTAAACCACAGCATGATAAAACGTGCAATGGAAGCAGGCATTATAAAATTAAACTTAATTAATATAAGAGATTTTACAACAAACAAACACAAACAAGCAGACGATTACCCGTATGGTGGCGGTGCAGGCATGGTTATGATGGCACAGCCTGTTTACGATGCGTTTTTGTCTGTAAAACCAAATATAAGTGAAAACACGCCAGTAATTTACATGTCGCCGCAAGGAAAACGGTTTGAACAAGGTGACGCTTGTAAAATTGCTGAAAGTGAGAAGGTTGTTATACTTTGCGGCCACTATGAGGGCATAGACCAAAGAGTTATTGATGAAATTGTGACGCATGAAATTTCAATTGGCGACTACATTTTAACAGGTGGCGAGCTTGCCGCAGCAATTATAATTGACTCGGCTTCAAGGCTTGTGCCAGGTGTTTTAAACAAGGAACATTCACACATTGAAGAAAGTTTCAGCCGCCCACTCCTTGAATACCCCCATTACACACGTCCCCCTGTTTGGCTTGGGAAAAATGTTCCAGACGTTTTACTTTCTGGTCATCACAAAAAAATTGAAGATTGGCGAATGGAACAATCACTTTTGCGCACAAAAGCACGCCGCCCAGATTTGCTTGGAAAGTAAATTTAGCAGTTCCGTTTTTAGTAGACATTGTCTATAAGCTTAACACCTAACTGCGTGGAAGTTGGCATTTATTACCATTATATTAAAATTAATTTATTAGCACTAACATAATAAAACTATTGTAAAAATATGAATAATTTGATATACTCCATAGAGAATAATTATCATTAGACACTCGCTTGCTTTAAAAATTTTGTGGCTAGTGTCACTAGGGAGCTTGGTTATGCAAAAAAACAAAGCTACACGTCCGTATTTACCTTACTTTTTGGGAATAAGCTTGCTAATAATTGTAATTTTGTTTGCAGGCTTTTCGGCGTTTTCATACACCTCGTTAAAACAACTTGCTAAAGATATGCTAGTTGACGGCGGGAAAAAAACCGCAACGACAGCGAGCGACTTAATTAAAAAAAAGCAAGGGGTTCTTGTGTCAATTTCTGATGCAGGAATTGTTTCTGATGATGAAATTTCTATTGAAGATAAGCTAAAGCTTATTACTTCATCTGTTGATTTGACAGAGTTTGAAGATATTTTTATAATTGATAAAAAAGGCAATGTTTACCCCGAAATTGATATTACTGAGCCTGTTTCAAACAGAACATTTTTCAAAAGCCTTCAAAACAAAGAATCTGTTATTTCAGAAATTACATATAATTCTCCTCAAAGGCGCACCGTGCCTTTTATTGCCGTGCCTGTAGCCAACAAAGGCAAAGGCGGCGAGGTTTTGGCAGTTGCTGCAACTGTTAAAAATGACATGCTTCTTTCGCTTGTAATTAACAAAAGTGTTTCAAACGACGGGTACTGCGTAATAGCTGCAGATAACGGCGAAATTTTGGCTGGAAGCAGCGGAGTAACAAATGAAAAAACGATAGACATTGTTTACCCTGGTTTGTCAACCTTTTTGAAAGAAGGCATTTATGTTAACAGCGAAGATTACGGTGTAAAGTTTTACGATGAGGACAACAAAGAAAAAATTGCAATTTTTATTCCAATTCAAGATACAAACTGGTTTTTAATTTCTTCAGCTAAAAAGGAAGTAGCTTATGCGCCTATGAACAGGCTTGCTTTAAGTGCTTTTGTACTAATGATTTTAACTTTAACCTTTATGCTTTCGGTGCTTACCGTTTTAATGCTAAGGTTTAAAAAGCTTGGCGAAAGAATGCAGGAAGAAGCTAAAAAGTCTTTGCTTGCAATTAATTTGGCAAACCTTTTTATTTTAGAGGTTACAAAAGCTGGAATAATTGTAAGCGCAAATGAAAACTTTTACAACACAACAGGCTATGACGCTGACGACATAGTTAATAAAAAGTTTGTAAACTTTCTAAGCAAAAATGACGTGAAGGTTTTTAAGTCGCATCTTGACAAAATTAATTTGGGCGGAGTTATTTCTGAAATTGACCTTTCAGTAAAGAAAAAGAACGGCGGAATTATTTACTTAATTTGGGACGCCTACTGCTCAGAGCCTTCAAACGACAACGCAAACCTTGAATTTATAGGAACAAACATTACAAACCTGAAAGAATATCAAAACAAAATTCATAAGCTTGCTTACTTTGACGAGCTTACCGACAGGCCAAACAGGTTTTCACTTGAAGACACTGTGAACTCATTTTTCAAGCGTGATGTGCAGTTTGCTTTAATGCTTATAAACATAGACAACTTCAAAATGATAAATGATGCACATGGCTTGTCTTTCGGGAATAAATATATAAAGCACGTATGCGACAGCATTTCTGAACTTGTAGATGACGAGCAGCTTCTTTTTAAGCTTACAGGCGATGAATATGCTGTAGTTTACACAAACTATTTTGATTACGGCGATTTGGGTGAATATGCCGCAATTCTTTTTAACAGCACTGCAAAAGAATATGTCATTGATGATATTGTTTTGAAAACAACTTGTAGCATAGGCATAAGCATTGCACACGAACACGGCGTTGACTTTGACAGCCTTTACAAGTCGGCTGACATTGCACTTACAAAAGCAAAAACTAGCGGAAAGGCAAGAATTACGTTCTTTGCTCAAAGAATGAACGAGGAACTTTTAGCAATGCTTTCTCTTGACAGAGACTTAAAGCTTGCCATTGAAAACGAGGAGTTTGTTTTGTACTACCAGCCTCAGTACGACTTTGATACAGGTAAAATTTACGGCTTTGAAGCTTTAATTAGGTGGGTTAGCCCAACAAGGGGCTTTGTTTCGCCAGGTGTTTTCATTGGTGCTGCTGAAAAAAGCAGGCTAATCGTGCCAATTGGAATTTGGGCTTTAAAAGAATCGGCGAACTTTGCAAAGGAAGTTGTTGCACTTGGTTACGAGGACATTTGCATTTCGGTAAATGTTTCTGTAATCCAGTTGTCAGAAGAAGACTTTGTGAAGTCGGTGCTTGACACGCTTGCAGAAACAGGCGTTAACTTCAAAAATATTAAAATTGAAATAACTGAATCGGTTATGATGGAGTCTATTGAAGTTAACTTAGCAAAAATTAGAGAGCTTGTTGACGCAGGAATAAAAATTGCACTTGACGACTTTGGTACAGGCTATTCGTCTTTAACGTACTTAAAGCGTATTCCTATACAATTGTTAAAGATTGACAAGTCTTTTGTCGATACTATACTTGACGACAACGAAAACAAAGAAATAATTACGTCTATAATTGATTTGGCACACAACATAAAAATAAAGGTTGTTGCCGAAGGCGTAGAGGAAAAAACACAACTTTTATGGTTAAAACAAAGGGGTTGCAACATTTGCCAAGGCTACTACTCGGGCAAGCCTGTGCCACGAGAAAAGGCAATTGAGCAGCTTTCGGTTAATATTTATGACATTAGTTAAAATTAATTTTATACAGGGGGCGAGGTGTTTCTATGATTGAAAATGAAGAATTTGTACAAGATTTTGTGGACGAAGCCAAGGCGCATTTGGACACGATAGAATCTTCCTTTTTACGTCCCGAGCTTTCACAAAGCGACCCAGAGCTTGTAAACGTTATATTTCGTGCAATTCACAGCATCAAAGGAACAGCCAGCTTTTTTGGGTTAAAAAGCATTGTTACGCTTTCTCATGCAATGGAAAATGTTTTCGGGGAAATTCGTGCAGGGCGTATGAAAATTTCGTCTGCAATTTTAGACGAGCTTCTTTTGTGCAACGACTGCCTTAAAAATATGGTTGACAACGTTTTGGAAAGCGAAAATGTTGAGGTTTCTCCTTATGTAGAAAGCCTTAACAATGCAGTGGCAGAAGAAAATTCTGCAAAAGAACAAGGCGGAACAAAGAAGACGGCTAAAAATATCACCAAAGCAGATGATTCTGTAAAGGAAGATGGTTCTGTAAAAGAAGAAGGCACTACACTTGATGTTTACGGAATAATTGAAAGCAACATAGGCGTTGTAGAAGAAAACGTTAAGTTTGGGCACAAAATTTATTTAGTTAGTGCAAGTATTTTCCCAATTAAAAAGTATGTTGAAGAACTGTGTGGAAAGTTTGAGTCTGTTGGAACTGTGCTTTATACCGACGCTTACGACAGCACAGCATTTGAAGGTAAGCCTAATAACACTCCTGTAGCGTTTACCTTTTTACTAACAAGTGTTTTGGATAAAGAGCTTCTTTCTATGGGTGTTGACGTTCCAGCAAAAAATATTCAAACACTAACGCTAAAACAACAAACGAAAGTTGACGCAAAACAAGTTGTCAGCGAAATTACAGAACAAACGTATGAAGAACCAATATCTGAGGAGCAAAAGTTTGAAGACGGCATTAGCCAAGCTGATGACATTGATATTTATGAGATAATTGAAAACAACAAAAACATTGTGGAAGAAAACGTAAGGTTTGGACACAAAGTTTATTTGCTGGAAGCAACTATTATACCTAATAAAAAAGAAGTAGACGAGCTGTGCGAAAAGGTGGAATCTGTCGGGGCAGTTCTTTATTCTAATGCAAAAGACAGCAAAAAAGCTTCCAAATTGTCTGCAGACACGCCGTATACTTTTTATTTCTTAATTACAAGCGTTTTAACGGTTGAATTTCTTTCAATGGGTGCAGATATTCCTGAAAGCTCAATTAAACAAATTCAGCTTAAAGAAAGCATTAAAAGAGCTAACGATGAAAACGACGACATTGTAAAAAGAGCAAAAGCGGTTTTTTCTGAATCTAAGTTAAGCAAAGAGGACGAGGAAAAAGAAATAAAGAAAGAAGTAGAGAAAGAGATAAAGACAGAAGTAAAGAAAGAAGTAAAGAAAGAAATAAACGAAGAAATTAAGCTTCCGCTTTTGCCAAAAGTTGAAGGCTTAGAGCTTCCTTTGATAGCCTCTGTTGAAGTTGGGCAACAACAAAACACACCTCAACAGACGCAAGTTGCTTCACGCAAGCCAAGGCATGTTGACGACAGTCTTCGAGTAAACGTTTCGGTTTTAAACGACTTAATTGACATGTCAAGCGAGCTTATTTTGGGGCGCAACCAGCTTTTGGCTACACTTGAAAATTATAGGAAGCACATACCTGGCTTGCAAACTATTCTGCAAAATATTGACAGGCTTTCAAGCTCTATGCAGGAAAAAATTATGCAAACACGAATGCAGCCGTTAAGCAACGTGTTTAACAGGTTTCCTAGAGTTATTCACGACTTGTCAAAGCTACTTAACAAAGAAATTGACCTTCACATAACAGGTGATGACGTAGAGCTTGACAAAACAGTAATTGAAGGGCTTTCAGACCCACTAACGCACCTTGTTAGAAACGCCGCAGACCATGGTATTGAAACACCGGAAGTTCGTGAAATAAAAGGTAAGCCACGTGTAGGTACAATAAGTATTAAAGCATACCACGATGGAGGGTATGTTCACATTGATGTAACAGACGACGGTGCAGGGCTAAACCCTCATAAGCTAAAGAAAAAAGCTGTAGAAAAAGGCATTTTAACAGAAGCCGAAGTTGAAGCCTTAACAGAAAAAGAAGTTTTACAGCTTATTTTGCGTCCGGGGTTTTCAACCGCAAGCCAAATAACCGACATTTCGGGGCGTGGCGTTGGAATGGACGTGGTTAAAACAAACATTGAAAAGCTTGGCGGTACAATTGAAATTCATTCTCACGCAAATCACGGCAGCACTATGCGCTTGCTTTTGCCGCTTACGCTTGCAATTGTGCAGTCTCTTATTGTTGAAACTGAGGGTGTGCGCTTTGTTTTGCCACAAATTAACTTAAAAGAAATTGTTCGGGTTTACGGCGAAGGCAACAATGAAATTCATAAAATTGAATTTATACACGACATAGAAGTTTTGCGCCTTAGAAACAAGCTTTTGCCAATAATTCGGCTTGCCGACATTTTGGGAATGCAGCAAAACCATTGTGAGTTTCCGCAAAAGAAAATGCGGGTTCTTGTTTTAAAAATTGGAATGAGGACATTTGGGCTTTTGGTTGACGACATTTTAGGCAGAGAAGAAATTCTTGTTAAGCCGCTTCCAAGGCATTTGGGCAACTGCATTTTTTACTCGGGCGTTACAATTATGGGTGACGGAAAAACCTCAATGATTCTTGACCCAGCTGGAATTTTAAGCTACTCTTTGCACAACCACATAGATGATGAGGAAGTAGAGGAAGAAGAAGTAGACGACAAAGGCTTCTCGGCAGAAATGCAAAACCTTATTATGTTTAAATGCTCTGGTGAAGAAACCTTTGCAATTGACATGAATATGGTTTCCAGAGTTCAAGAAATTAAGCGCAGCTCCATTGAACGAATAGGCGACAAAGAGTTTATTAAGCTTAACGGCTCGGCTTTAAGAATTATTCGTCCAGAAGATTATTTGCCTGTTACAAAAGCTTCGTATACAAAGGAAAAGCTTTATGTGCTTATTCCTAAGCTTGTTAGGCACCCGATTGGTGTTTTAATTGACAAAATTTTGGACAATTTGAACACTAAGCTAAAGCTTAACAGCGAGGACATAAGAACAGAAGGGGTTGTTGGAACAATTGTTCACAACGACAGAATTTTGACTATTGTCAACTTGTACGAAGTTTTTGAAAAGGCAGACCCAAGCCACTTTACGAAAAGGCTGAAGCATATAGGTATTGGGCGCAGCATTTTGCTTGCAGAGGACACACCGTTTTTCCAAAAGGTAATTGCAAGGTATTTAGAAAGTGTAGGCTACAACGTAACCGTTGTTCCTGACGGTGCTAGGGCGCTTGAAGAACTTGCAGAGCATGAATTTGATGCACTTGTTTCAGACATTCAAATGCCGCATATAGATGGGCTTGAGCTTGTAAGGCGTGTAAGAAGCGACCCTAAGCTTGCAAACCTTCCAGCAATTGCTGTTACGAGCATGTCTAACAAGGCAAGCGTAGAAAGCGGTTATGAAAGTGGGTTTGACTTTTACGAGCTAAAGCTGGACCGTGAAAAGTTGGCTGTTACAATTGAAAAGGCAATAAAAAAACGGAAAAGGAGGTCCGTGAATGAAAATTCTAAGCTTTAGCCTTAATGATGAGCTTTACGGTATTGAAATTTCAAACGTCAAGGAAATTAACCGTAACGTTGAATATTCTTTTGTTCCTACAGCACCTAAAAATGTGCTAGGGCTTTTAAACCTTCGTGGCCAAGTTGTTACTCTTTTAGACCTTGCCATGACACTAAATTTTGGAAAAAGCAAATGCAACGGCGTTTGTACTTGCATAATTTTGAAATCGCAGTTTGGTGAAAGCGGCCTTCTTGCCGTTTTAATTGACAAAACAGGTGATGTAATTGACATTGATGACAGCAGCTTGGAAGCGCCGCCGCTTTCGGACGACAGCCACAGGTTTGCTTATTTAAAGTATATTGCACACGTAAACGGCGAGCTTTTAATGGTTATAGATACAGAAAAAATTATTTCTTTTTAATTTTTAGGGCATGTTTAAAATTTCTTTTGTGGGTTTTTCAAGCAGCCCCTAATATAAAGACTACAACAGAGTCAAACAATACCGCATAAATAACTTTACGGAAAGGGAGTTGATTTGAATGAAGTTTTACAGAAACATGCGAATTAGAAGCAAGTTACTAGCAGGCTTTCTAATAATGGCAATTCTTTCAGTTTTATCAGTTGTTATTGCCTACACCACCATTGTTAAAATGGACACAAAAACAAACTTCATTTATTCAAATGTAGTGGAGCCGCTTGCTGTCCTTGCCAATTTGTCAAAGACGTTTCAGCGTGAGCGTGTTGAAATAAGAAACGTCATTTTAAACAGTGACGAGCCAGAATTGCTTCAAGAGTCCAAGTCTAGGCTTGATGCCCAACATCAACAAATTAATGTTCTGGTTGAAAAAATGAAGCCAATACTTGTAACAGACTATAGCAAAGAGCTTATGACTAGATTTGTCGAGTGTCAAGATACAATAATCAAAAACACTCCAAAATTGTTTGAGCTTGCAAGTAACAGTAAAGACGAAGCGTATATATTTTTAAAGAACGAGTTGTCAGTTTACGCTGCAGAAGCTGACAAAGCACTTGACGAGTTAATAGAATTAGGCGTTACAAAAGGTTCAAATACGTCAGACGACATTACGAAAGATGCATCAAGCGCAAAAACTGCAATGATTATTACTATAGCTATTACAATTTCTCTTTCACTACTTTTGGGCTTGTTTATTTCTGGCACTATGAGTAAGTCTGTTTACAATTTAATGGAGCTTATGAACAGGGCAAAAAACGGCGACCTTACAGTAATTGGAAACGATACATCATCAGATGAAATTGGGCAGCTTACACTTGCCTTAAATGAGTTTATTGGAAAAATATGCAATGTAGTTACACAAATTCTTGATACAACGGTAGACTTGAGAAAATCCAGCGACAACATGCTTAGCGTTTCTGAAACTTTGTCGGAAAACAGCGAAAGCACAAATATGAAAACAAGTATTTTAAGTTCGTCTGTTGAAGAAATTTCAGCAGGAATGACAGGCTCTGCAAACATGCTTTCGTCTACAAGCTCTAACATAAGCATCATTGCTTCGGCTGTTGAAAGCATAAGCAGCAACATAAGAAGTTTTGCTTCTGCTTCTGAACAAACTTCAATTAGTGTTCAGCAAGCAACAGGGCTTGTTTCAAACATTACCCACAGCATAGTTACAGTTTCTCGTTCGGCAGCAGACGTTTCATCTTCTGTAGAAAACGTAGTTACTTCTGTTAAGGAAATTGACCTTTCGCTTAACGAAGTTAGCAAAAATTGCGAGTCTTCAATGCAAATTATGGTTGACGCCGGAATTAAAGCAAAAGAAACAAACGAAATTATTGCAAGGCTTAACACTTCATCAAAGCAAATTGGTAAAATTGTAAGCGTAATTAACGACATTGCAGACCAAACAAACATGCTTGCGCTTAACGCTGCTATAGAAGCGGCTGGCGCTGGCGAAGCAGGAAAAGGCTTTGCTGTCGTTGCAAACGAAGTTAAAGAGCTTGCAAAGCAAACAGCAGAAGCAACCGAGGAAATTTCTGGGCAAATTGAAAGTATGCAAGACAGCATGTCTGCGGCAATCGAAGCTGTTAGCGACATAACAAGCGTAATTTCTGAAATGACAACGATAACTAATAGAATTGCTTCTTCAGTAACAGAACAGTCCGCTACAACAGGAGACATTTCAAAGGCTGCTGTAAATGCTGCTGAAAAGGTTCATCAAATTACAAAAGAAATTAGCGAAGTTTCTTCAAATGCGACAGACGTTACACGAAATGTTGAAGAGTCTTCAAAAGGCGTGCGTGAAATGGCTAAGTCGTCGGCAGAGCTTGCAAAAGCTTCAGACGATGTAGCTATGAACTCGGAAAGGGCAGCAGTTAGCGTTTCCGAAGTTTCAAGAACGACTGGTGAAATTTCAAGAGGTGTTGTTGATATTTCACGCAACATACAAGAAATTTACAACTCAACTAATGAGGTTGCAACTGGAGCAGAGGTTACAACCGCTTCTGCAAAACGGCTTGCCGAGGTTGCAAAAACTTTGGAAACTATTGTTTCTCAATTTAAAACTTTATAAGTGTTATCTGCGTTAGGTGTGAATTTGAAAACATTAATACATTTTGAAATATAGAGATTTTAAAAGGAAAAGCACCTTTTAAAATTTCCTCCTTTACGTAGAATAGACAGTGGGTGGTTATCTTGAACATACTAATTATAGACGATTCAATATTATACAAAAAAATATTTAGGGCTGCACTTGCAGATGTTTGCAGTGAAGCTCGAGTTCATGATGCCTCCTGTTCTGATTCTGCTTTTTCTTTAATTGAGTCTGAAGAATACGGCTTAATTTTACTTGACATTGTAATGAACACAGAAAAAAGCTTTGGGCTTTTGAAAAAAATTGCAACAAGCTTTCCAGAGCTGCCTGTTGTTGTTCTTTCAAGCCCATTGAGCAAAAAATGGTCTGACACAGTAAACGCCATGAACATGGGCGCCGCAGATTTTATTATTAAGCCGCTTGACGAAAGCTATTCAACAAACCTTGAGGGCATTAGAGGAAGAATTAAAACAATTTTGCCTCAGCTACAGCAAAAATATAAAATGCTCAAAGGAGCTTTGGACGAATCCAAAAGGGCTGCGGCAAAGCGCCCTGTTTGCAAAACAAACGCAACAAAGCTTAGTGGTGTTGACATTGTTGTTATTGCTGCTTCAACGGGTGGACCTCGTGCGCTTGAACTTTTGGTTTCAAAATTGCCAAAAGACTTCAACACGCCAACGCTTATTGTTCAGCACATGCCGCCGCATTTTACTGCAATTTTGGCTGAAAGCATTGACAAAAAAACGCATTTGCAAGTTTTGGAAGGTGACAACGGCGAAATTGTTCAAAACAACAAGGTGATAATTGCCCCTGGGGGAATTCACATGACTGTTGCGGAAGGCTTTGTTAAAAGCAAAGTTGTTCGGCTTAAAGACAGTGAGTCTGTAAACGGTGTGCGGCCTTCTGCCGACGTTTTGTTTGAGTCGGTTGCAAAGGTTTACAGTGGTGCAAGGGTTTTGGCTGTTGTAATGACAGGCATGGGTTGCGATGGGGCTAAAGGAGTTTCCGAGCTTAAAAACAGTTGTAAGTGCTACTGCCTTGCACAAAGTGAGGAGTCGTGCACTGTTTACGGAATGTCCAGAGTTATTGTTGAGCGTAATCTTTATGACGAAATTGTCGATTTAGAAAGTTTAGCTGAAAGAATTAGTTATATAACTAAAAACGGCACAGGATAATTGAACTTAGAGCTTGTCAATAGCAATTCCAGAAAATAACGATAGAAGCGAAGCATTTTCACAAACGTTTCAACGTGAAAATATGCTGAAGCTTCTGGAGATTATTTTCGGAATTGCTGTATAAAGAGAATTTAAGGATAAGCTCTATTATAAGTGCAAATATATAACTCAATAGATTTTAAAAACTTTACATTTAAAAATTTTATGTGAAATGTATAGCGCATTTTAAATTTTAATGTTATAATAAAATGAACATTAATTATGCGCTAAACGGCTAAATTGTTAATATATTTATTAACAATTAGTATCCTTGCTGTCTGACAGATTAGGAGATGAATATTGATGACGCCTAGCCAGGGAAATGTGCCAAGCTTGTCTGACTTTGAGTTCAAGCTTTTTGAAAAGTTTATTAGCGATAGAACAGGGATTATAATTTCTCGTGACAAAGCCTATTTAATTGAAACAAGACTTTCTCGTTTTTTAAGCGAGTTTGGCGTTTTGTCGTTTAACGAGCTTTACTATAAGCTTGCGAAATCGGGCGACACAGAGCTTTCTGAGCGTGTGATTGATGCTATTACTACAAATGAAACACTTTGGTTTAGAGATGAATACCCTTGGAGGGTTTTAGAAAATATCCTCATGCCTTCTTTCATTGAAAAGCTAAGAAATAGGGAAGTAAAGAAAATTAGAATTTGGAGTGCGGCGGCATCAACTGGGCAAGAAGCTTATTCTACCGCAATGTGCATCTCTGAATATTTAGAAAAAAATGGAATTACAGATATAAGTGCAGATTCTTTTGAAATTTTTTCAACAGATATTTCAAAAACTGTTCTTTCAATAGCCGAAAGAGGGCGTTACGACTCAATTTCTATTATGCGAGGTATGCTTCCCGGCTACAAAGAAAAATATTTTGACCAAACTGGAAACGTATATGTGCTGAAAGATAAAATTAAGCAAATGGTTAATTTTAGGCATTTTAACCTTAAAAACAGTTACTTTACATTAGGTCAGTTTGACCTTGTTTTTACGAGATACGTTCTTTTGTATTTTTCTGATGCTTTAAAGCAGGACATTGTAAACCGCATGTATGACACAATGAAGGACAATGCGGTTTTATTTATAGGTACAACTGAAATTGATGATGTGCTAAAGGAAAAGTTCCAAAGGGAAACCTATGGAAATAATCTATACTATAAAAAGGTAGGCGGTGCTTTATGAAAATACTGACAGTTGACGATTCATCAGTTGTAAGAAAAATTATTCGTGCTGCAACAGAAGTTTTGAACATTGAAGTAGATGAAGCAGAGGACGGCTATGAAACGTTTGACAAGCTTAAAGCGCTTGGCGGAAAAGTTGACCTCATACTTCTCGACTGGAACATGCCTGGGCTTGACGGCTTTGAAGTTTTAAAAAGGCTTAAATCAGACGCTGTTTATAAAAACATACCTGTTATGATGGTAACAACCGAGGCGCAAAAGGAAAACATTGTTGCTGCCATCAAAGCTGGCGCAATAAATTACTTAACAAAGCCATTTACAGTTGAGGAGCTTACCGAAAAAATTATGGAATGTATTGGTAGGGGGAGTGTCAGATGAAAAAAGAAAATGTCTGCTACAAAGAGCTTGAAACCGTTTTTACAGACGTACTAATTAAAGTTGTAAGGACAATTTCTGGCTTTGAGCTTACAAAGGTTGTTCCTATAGAAAGCACAAGCAAGTTTTTGTGCAACCACATTGTTTCGCAAATGATGCTTATTGGTGAGGCTAGCTGTATGCTTATGGTTGACACCGACATTGACTCGGCAAAACTTATTACAGCACACATGACAGGTATTCCGACAGAACAGCTTTCAGACACAGATATATATGATGGTATGGCGGAAATTGTCAATGTTCTTGCTGGAAATGCTAAAGTTGAGGCAAGGGAATTTAATGCTTTTGAGCTTAGCTCCCCATACACTATAGTATCAGATAATTTATCTGTTTTTATTAAACGCAGCGTTAAAACTTCTTGCATCAATTTTTCAGGAAGCAACATTTCGCTGACTATGAGGCTTCTGTACCTATAGGAGGGAGTGTTCATATTATGAGCAGAAAGGTGCTTATAGTAGATGACTCTGCAATTATCCACAAGCTGCTTAGGAAGGTTATTGAATCTATAGGCTTTGAGGTGTGCGGCGACGCTAAAAACGGCGCTGAGGGTGTGGAAATGTACCGCACCTTGAAGCCCGATTTGGTTTTCATGGACGCAACAATGCCTGTTTTAGACGGGTTAGAGGCAACTAAGCAAATTAAAGCATTAGATAGCAGTGCACACATTATTATGCTTACAGCCATGGGTGACGATGAATTTTCTGATGAAGCTTTGGAAGCAGGAGTCGAACAGTTTTTAAAAAAACCATTTGATGATTATAAAATTGTTAATGCCATATCAAAGATTTTGTTCTAAACTGTTTTTAATTATAAGGAAGCAGGGCGGTTAAACATGTACGAAGCGCTTGTCGACATTTTTATCAAAAGCACAACAGATATGTTTGAAGAAATGACTAAAATCAATATATCCGACGTTAGCGAGCCTGTTCTTAACAGCTCAAACACCCTTTCACTGGGCGTTACATCTATCGTTACATTTGCAGGGCTTATAAAAGGGCGTGTAATTCTTGATGCACAGCAAAACCTTGTTATGAAAATGGTGGAAGCGATGCTTAAAGACGACAGCATTCCCGAGGACGAAAAGCCAGCTGTTGGCGGTATTGCGGAAATAAACAACGTTATTACAGGCGACGCCGTAACAAACATTAACAACATGTACAAACTAAAGCTAAGGCTTGCACCGCCGAACGTTTTAATTGGAAGGCACGTGCTTTCCAAGTCAGACATGGACTCGTACACAATTACGTTTAATACGGAGTATGGCAAGTTCAGAATGGACGTAGGCTTTGAGGGTCGTTTTGTGGCTTCATAGTGTATTCTTTTTTTGACGTTGAGGGGTTTTAACATGTATAAGCTTTTGGTGCTGGACTTGGACGGCACTACACTGAACGATAATTCTTCTATAGTTTTATCAAATGTTCAATATGCACAAAAAATAGTAGATGCTGGGGTAAAAGTTTGTTTATGCTCTGGCAGGTCTTACGTTTCTTTACAAAAGTATGAAAGTATGCTTTCACTTGATGTTTGTGGAAATTATGGCATTGGCTTTAACGGCGGAATGGTTTACAGGGCAGACACAAGGGAAGTTTTGCGTGATGTACGCCTTGAAAACAGCTTGGCACTTGAAATAATTAACGAGTTGAAAAAGTTTGATGTTCCAATTTTGGCTTATGACGGCGAGACGTTATTGGCAGAAAGTTTGGACGGCGTTCCAGCGGCATATGCCGCTTTGAGCGGGCTAAACATTTTAAAGGTAGAAAACTTTAACGAACGCAAACACGATTTTTCTAAAATAATTGTTAGATGCGAATATGAAACGCTAGTAAGCGTTAATAAATATATGAAGGATTTTGTGGCAAACCGTTGCAACATCTTTTTTTCAGCACACAATTTGCTTGAGTTTACAGGCTTTGGTGCTACAAAAGGTGAAGCCTTGGTTTTTTTGGCTGAACATTTAAACATTCCTATTTCACAAACAATTGCTGTAGGCGACAATGCTAACGATGTTTCTATGGTTACAAAAGCTGGGCTTGGCGTTGCAGTAAAAAACGCAGTAGAAGAATTAAAGGCTTGTGCAAATTATGTTACAAAGGCTGCAAACAACGATGGCGTTTTAAAAGAAATTTATGAAACGTTCGTTGCTAAAGTGTAGCCTTGTTTTTGTGTTGTAAAGCGCAGGCTTATGCAACAATATTAAAAAATTGGAAATGCTAAAATTAAAGTTTGTCCGCTTTTTTAAAAGCGGCGGGGTTTGGGGCAGCACCCCAAGGTCTTAAAACTAGTTCTTATACCTCGGAGGCAATTCCTAAATATGTTAAAAAGCTTAACATACGTTAAGTCAAATATTAGTCGGCTAAACAAACTTGACCCTAATATTTTGCTTTTTATAACTTACGGGCTTGTGGCTGACATGGGCATAAATTTGTATAAGCCTTTTGCAGCAAAGTTTTTGGAGCGCTTGGGCGGAACACAAGTTGACATTTCGCTTTACAACTCGCTGCCAGGGCTTGCCGCCGCCTTAATTTTAATTCCAAGTGCGGTTTTGTTGTCGAGGTTTTCCGACAAACGGCTGGTAACATCAGTTCTTTTTTTAATAAGCCGCTTTGTGCTGCTTTTAACAGCTTTTGTTCCCGTGCTGCCCGAGCCTTCTCGGGCTTTAGCTTTTGTTGTTTTAATGTCTTTAATGAACTTGCCAGAAGCAACGGCGCAGTCGTCTTTTCAAGCAGTTTTGGGCGTTGTTTTCGAGCCAAAGGTGCGTGCTACGGCAATTTCTTTAAGGGGCAAGTTTGCAAACATTGTTGTGCTTGCAACCACCCTTACTACAGGGCTTATAATTAGCTATTTGCCAAAAACAGACAGCCAAAGGCTTTTTTCATACCAGTTGTTTTTTATTGCAGCTTTTTTAATTGGGCTTGTTGAAATTTTTATGTTCCGCAAGTTCAAAGTTCCGCAAGGCACATCAGCGCCTGCAAAAAGAATTAAGCTTAAATCTGTTTTAGCTGTGCTAAAGAACAAAAAGTTCGCTAGGTTTTTGCTTACTGTAATGGTTTTTCATTTTGCTTGGCAAGCAAGCGTTCCGCTTTTTACTATTCATCAAATAATTGGGTTAAAGGCGAACGAAATGTGGCTTGCCATATGCTCGCTTGGAACTTGTGTAGGCTCGTTTTTAGGTGCTGGATATTGGAGCAGGCTTATAAACAAAAGGGGCAACACGTATGCACTTGTTCTTGCGATAGGTTTTATGGGCATAAGCACGCTTTTGTTTGCTTTTTCGCCCACCATTTTTCACATGTCGATTGTTTCTATATTCAGTGGGTTTAGCTTGATAGGTACTACGACAACTTTGTTTAACGGTCTTTTAGAGGCTTCGCCCGATGAGGACAGAATTTTTTACATTGCAGCGTACAACTCGTTTGCAAACATTATTTTGTTTATAGCTCCGCTTTTTGGTCTTTTGCTTTTAAATAGCATTGGCGTTTTATACGGTTTGATACTCGTTGGCACAATGCGGCTTGTATCTAGCGGAATTATATATATTTCTATGAAAAAAACTAAGGAGAGAGATTAATGGATTCACGCAACATCAAATTAGCACACACTTTAATTAACTACTCAGTTAAATTAAAGAAAGGGGAAAAAATACTTATTGAAGGCATAGGCAACGACTCTTTGGAGCTTGTTAACCTTTGCATTAAGGAAGCTTATGCAGTTGGCGCAATTCCGTTTGTTTGGATAAGCAGCGACACTTCAAGGCGTGAAATTCTTTTGAACGCAACAGAAGAACAGCTTAAAATAGCTTACGAAGTAGACATTCAGCTTATGAAGCAAATAGACGCATACATCGGCATACGTGCAACAGACAATGTTGCCGAAATTTCAGACGTGCCATCAGAAAAGCTTTCTATGTACATGAAGCACTACTATAGCCCACTTCACTTAACCGAACGTGTTTCCAAAAAGTGGGTAGTTTTGCGTTACCCAAACAACAGCATGTCACAGCTTGCAAACATGAGCAAGCAAGCCTTTTCTGAATATTACTACAACGTTTGCAACCTTGACTATGAAAAAATGGATAAGGCTATGGATCCACTTAAAGAGCTTTTGGAAAAAACAGACAAAGTTCACATTACAGGTGTTGGAACAGACCTTACTTTTTCTATCAAAGGTATACCGGCCAAAAAGTGTTCTGGCGAGCGCAACATTCCAGACGGAGAAGTTTACACAGCGCCTGTTAAAGACTCGGTTAACGGCTACATCACATACAACACGCCTGCACTTCGTGAAGGGTTTACTTATCATAACATTAAGTTTACTTTTGAAAACGGTAAAATTGTTGAAGCAACTTGCAACGACAACACAAGGCTTAATGAGTATCTTGACACGGACGAAGGCGCAAGGTACGTTGGCGAGTTTGCAATTGGCGTAAACCCATACATTACAGTGCCAATGCTTGACACGTTGTTTGATGAAAAAATAATGGGTTCGTTCCACTTTACTCCTGGCTCATGCTATGACGATGTGCCAAATGGCAACAAAAGCGCAATCCACTGGGATTTGGTTTGTATTCAAACGCCTGAGTACGGCGGCGGCAAAATGTACTTTGACGGCGTGCTAGTTCGTGAAGATGGCAGGTTTGTTATTCCAGAGCTTATGGGGCTTAACCCTGAAAACTTGAAGTAGTTTTAAAAGGCTGTTGCAGGGCGGAGATTGCTTTGCAGTAGCCTTTTTTGAGATAAGTCTGACCTTGGGGGAGAAAACCTTTTTTCAAACGGTGAAAAAAGTTTTTTCCCCCAAACCCCCTCTTTCCAAAAACGCCGAATTTTGTGGCGGTTGGTTTGTACAATATTTATTATCTGGAAATTTGCACAATATTTGTGTTAAACAATTAGGGAAATTCACCTTGACATATTTACATTAAAAAAGTAATATTAAGTAGAGAAAAATTGTTAAAATCGACATAATCGAAAGTTTGCTTCATTTTAAATTACACTTCTTGCGAAATAAGAAATGTCCAATTTGCCATAAAGGCGGCGTTTATAATTTCGGAGGAGGTCTATTACTTAATAAGGTAACCCAAATATGTTATAAAGTATAAATTACTAATGAAAAGAAACCAATAAGAAAAGAGGTAAATTATGTCTGACGCTTGCAAGCCTAAAGTATTAATTGTTGCTTCAGAGGTTACACCATATGCCAAAAGCGGTGGGCTTGGTGACGTTATAGGTTCGTTGCCAAAGGCGTTGAAGCAGCTTGGCGTTGACGTTCGTGTTGTTTTTCCTAAGTACGCTTCAATTAAAGGCGAATACTTAAATTCGCTTAAATATATAAATTCGTTCAACGTTTCATTGGGTTGGAGAAGCCAACAGGCTTCTGTTTATTCGCTTGACGGCGACGTGCCTATGTATTTAATTGGAAACGATTATTATTTTGGCAGGGACGGGTTTTACGGCTACGGCGACGACTTTGAGCGTTTTTCTTTCTTCAGCAAAGCAGCAATTGAATTTTTAAACTGTGTTGACTTTATGCCTGACATAATTCATGTTAACGACTGGCAAACTGGTCTAGTTCCGCTTTACTTGCGTGACAACTACAGCGGCTTTGTTGCACTTTCAAAAATTAAAACAGTTATTACAATTCATAATTTGCAGTATCAAGGGCTTTTTGGCAGAGAGGTACTTGGCGCAATTGGCCTAAACGACGGCTATTTTAACAGCGAAAAGCTAGAGTTTAACAACAGCATAAGCTTCTTAAAGGCTGGGCTTTTTTATTCCGATGCAATTACGACAGTTAGCGAAACGTATGCAAAAGAAGTGCAAACGCCAGAATATGGCTATGGCATGGACGGAATTTTGCGTTCGCAGGCGTTTAAATTTAGCGGCATTGTAAACGGCGTTGACATGGACACAAACAACCCAGAAGAAGACAAAAGAATTTATGCAACATACAGCAGTAAAAACATGAAAAACAAAAAGAAAAATAAAGAAGCACTGCAAAAAGAGTTAAACCTTCCTGTTCGTGACGATGTGCCTGTTATAAGCGTAGTTTCAAGGCTTGCTGACCAAAAAGGTTTTAACCTTTTGTACGTTGCTATGGAGGAGCTTCTTTCAAAAGACATTCAGCTTGTAGTTTTGGGTACAGGTGACGGAAGCTACGAGCATTTGTTTAAGCACATGGCTTGGCGTGCACCTGAAAAGGTAAGCGCAAACATTTTCTTTAACGAACAGCTTGCCCAAAAAATTTATGCTGGCTCGGACATGTTCCTTATGCCGTCGTTGTTTGAGCCGTGCGGCCTTGGGCAAATTTTTGCAATGCGCTACGGAACAGTGCCTATTGTGCGCCAAACTGGCGGTCTTGCCGACACCGTTACACAATTTAACCCAAAAACAAACGAAGGCACAGGCTTTATGTTTAAAGACTATGATGCAAATGGAATGATGTGGGCGATTAATCAAGCTTTAGATGTGTATAATAATAACAAAAGCGGCTTTGCACAAATTGTCAAAAACGGCATGGGGCTTGACTTTTCTTGGCAAAAGTCTGCTGCAAAATATTTAGAGCTTTACGAACAGCTTGTAAGCAAGTAGGGGCAGTACGAAAGCTATTAAACAGGAGGTAAAAATATGGATATTCCAAAACTTTCTATGTCTATGGCGCAGTCAAACGTTCAGCAAGCGGCTTCAATTGCTGTTTTAAAAAAGAGCATGGACATGGTGAAGGAGCAAGGTAAAGTTATTTCACAAATGATTGAAAATTCAGCAGTAGAAGCGCCTTCTACTATTGATTTAAAGGTTTAAGCTTGTGGTAAGCCTTCCAAAAGTATTTTGGGGGGCTTGCTTTGTAAACTTACATAAACATACATAAACATTTTTTCTATACTACTTGACGTAAAAAATAATATCTACTATAATAGCAATAGCGTTTCGATGAAAATTGTAACGAAACATAAGCTGTAAGGGAGGTGCTTTCGATGAAACGTACATTTCAGCCAAAAAAAAGACAGAGAAGCAAAGAGCACGGCTTCAGAAAACGCATGAGAACGGCTAACGGCAGAAAGGTTTTGCTTAGAAGACGAAGAAAGGGCAGAAAGGTATTGTCTGCTTAATTTGTTTTAATAGTGAACACTTTACAGGCTTAAAAGCCTTTATTTGCTTTATATGCACTAAACTTTAAGGCGGTTT
This sequence comes from uncultured Defluviitaleaceae bacterium, assembly GCA_964492715.1. Taxonomy (GTDB): domain Bacteria; phylum Bacillota; class Clostridia; order Lachnospirales; family WRBF01; genus CAZBLK01. Next base: position 52,170 of record CAZBLK010000010.1, read on the forward strand.
TGCTTTTTCGCTAATTCTTTTTAAGAATTGGTAATTAAAGGTAAAACCGCTATAGTCGTGTGAGATGGTTTATGAATACACATTCATAAACATTTAACAAAGGTTTATGCGAAGTCGAGGTTATAGTTTTGCTCTACACACAATCGTTAAAAAAAAACTTTCAGTTCAGACGTGTATACAACAAAGGGCGCTCGCTTGCAAACAAGCACCTTGTTATGTACATTCTAAAAAGTAATGAAGAAGGCAACAAGCTTGGTATTTCCGTAAGCAAAAAGGTTGGAAAAAGTGTTGTTAGAAGCCGCATTACACGGCTTATTCGTGAAAGCTACAGAAGCCTTGAGGAAGAAGTTTTAACAGGGCTTGACATTGTTATTATTGCTCGTAAAGAAATTTGCGGCGTACAATACGCCGACGTCAAAAAATCTCTTAGACATCTATTAAAGCTTCATGGTATAATACAAAAGGAACATCAAGGCTAGTGCCTTTCGTTGCAATATGTTTTTTGTCAGTTCTTTGGAAATTTCTAAAGAATTATAAATGGGACAAGTTATGATTAAAAAATTTATTTTAAAATTGCTAAAATTGTATAAAAGGTACATTTCACCTTGTCTGCCGCCTTCATGCCGATACTACCCTACATGCTCGGAGTACACGTTTACTGCCGTCGAAAAGTATGGTGTGATAAAAGGGGTAGTAATGGGTGTTTTTCGCATATTACGCTGCAACATTTTGTTTCCAGGCGGGTATGACCCTGTACCTTAAAGTTGTTCTGTATGCGTTTTTAAAACTGTATATACAGCAATGCTTACACTACGGAGGAAATTAAGTGCATTATTTATTTGGCTACACTTCGCTTCTTAGCAACATGGTTCAAAAGAACCCAAACATTATAGTTGATGTAATTGCAAAGTTTTTGGGTTGGATAATAGATGTTATTTACAACGTTACAGACGCAATTACAACAGATGGCGTAAACGCTTTGGGCGTTTCAATTATTTTGCTGACAATTGTAACACGTTTTTTAATGTTGCCACTTGCGTTTAAACAGCAGAAATCAATGTTGGCTTCGCAAAAGCTTCAGCCGGAAGTTGATAAAATTAGGAAAAAGTATGGAAACACTAAAGACCCTGAAGTACAGCAAAAAATGAATGCTGACATTCAAGCACTTTATGCAAAACATAAAGTAAACCCTCTTTCGGGTTGCTTGCCGCTTTTAATTCAAATGCCGATATTTTTTGCATTAAGCTATTTAATGCAGAATAGTTATTTGTTTATTAAAAAAATAGGTGCTGTTTATGAACAGCTTGCTCAAACAATTTTCAGTGTGCCAGACTTTGCCAATTTTGCAAACGATGTGCTAAAACCTATTGCTTTGCCTAAATTGCCAAAAAACTTTTCAATTGACTTGGCTGTTTCAGGCGACTTGCAAAAGGTTTTAAACAAGCTAACTTCATTAGAATGGACAACAATTGTAAACAGTATGCCTGATGATTTAAAGCCTGTGCTTCAAGGGCTTTTGGAACAAAAGGTTAACATTGACCATTTTTTAGGTATAAACCTTGTTGACAATGCAGGTTACGCTTTCCCTGGAATTTTAATTCCAATTTTAGCGGCTGCTACTACTTTCTTGTCGTCATACCTTATGAGTAAGACATCACAGCAATCAACTGAACCAAATGCTATGGCTATGCAAAAGGTTATGCTTTATGCAATGCCTTTGCTAATTGGCTTTACGACAGTAGGTTTTCCAACGGGTGTTGGTCTTTACTGGATTACGTCAACCGCATTCCAAATTGTACAACAGTTTTTCATGAATAAACGTTATTCGATTGATAAAAAGGCTAAGGTGTAACTTAGAACCTTGCAAGGAGGGTTTTTTATGGAAAGTATAGAACGCTTCGGTAAAACTGTAGACGATGCTGTGGAGCTTGCTTTAAGAGAACTTGGTGTAACTAACGAGCAAGTAGACGTAACAGTTTTGGAACAGCCGACAAAGGGGCTTTTTGGGATTGGCGGCAAGCCAGCCCGTGTCTTGGTGACAAAAAAGTTTGACCCACAGTCTGTTGTAAAAACGTTTTTGCGTGAAGTTTCCACTTCAATGGGCGTGGTTGTTGAAGTTTCTACAAAGCTTACAGACAACCAAATGCACGTTGAGCTAAAGGGCGAAAAGATGGGTGTGTTTATTGGTAAGCGTGGGCAAACATTGGACGCATTGCAGTACATACTTAACCTTATCGTAAACAAAGGCAATGCACCGTTTATTTCAATTACTTTGGACACGGAAAACTATCGTAAAAGAAGGCGTGAAACGCTTGAAGCGTTGGCGCACAACTTGGCTAAAAAGGCCAAAACTACAAAAAAGGACATTGTGCTTGAGCCAATGAGCCCTTACGAAAGAAGAATTATTCATTCTGTTTTGCAGAGTGACAGGGGAATTACGACACACAGCGAAGGGCAAGAGCCTTTTAGAAATGTTGTTATTTCACCTAAGAGGTAGTTTATAAGGGCGGGGTTTCCGCCCTTTTTTGTTACAAACAAACAATATTTGTTGCAATATTTTCACAAAACACACTATCATGTTCAACAAACAAAATTGTTGGGTTAAATTCAAGCAGCACATTTTCAATTTGCATACGAGAAATTACATCAATAAAATTTAAAGGTTCGTCCCAAACAAACAAGTGCGTTTTTTATTTCCGTTCATAAGGGTTTGGATTATCCGTTTGTTCCAACAAATAATCAACGCTAGTTTTATAAATGTGCGAAAGCTTAATTAACACCTCAATAGGGAAGGCATTTGCACCGTTTTCGTAAGCAGAATATGCGCTTCGGCTAATGTGCAGTATGTCTGCAATTTTCTGCTGGGTTAAGTCGTTATCTTCTCTTAGGTTTTTTATTCGTTTATAAACCATTTTAATCACCGTAATTATTATATCGCAATTTGAATAAACATGTTCACCAATTTGCGACAAAAAATGGTTGAACCTCTCGATATTTTTGTCGCAAAATGGTGACTACAAAACTCAAATTGCTATATATGACATTTTCCGAAAAATCCACCTTGACAACCAAACACGCACAATGTAAAATATACTAAACTAACTATGCAAATGCAATGAAAAAGAGGAGTAAGAAGCAACTGCCAAAAGAGATAGGCGTTCGTCGGCTGAAAAGCGCCTTTGGAAAAGAGCTTCCGAACGTAGCTTTCGAGCAGTTGCGGCGAACACTTTTTTAAGTAGCTGCAAACGGGTTGCTCCGTTACAAGCAAGAGAGCCTGTGTTTTTTAAACTCAGGAATTAAGGTGGTACCACGGTCTTTCGTCCTTTTGGGCGAAAGACCTTTTTTATTTATTAGAAATATTTTCGCAGCATTTAAAATTGGTTAAGTGTAAAGCCTTTTCTGTAGCTTGGGCAGAGCCGCCAAGGTTTTTTCTTTTATTTATGTTTAAAATATACCAATCCATCTGGAGGTAATTATGAAAAAAGAGCTAGAAAAAAATTACAACCATCAAACGGTTGAAGACAAAATTTATGCAGAGTGGCTAGAGAAAAAATATTTCCATGCAGAAGTTGACGAAACAAAAACGCCATACACAATTGTTATTCCGCCGCCAAACATTACAGGCAGTCTTCACCTAGGACACGCACTCGACAACACGCTTCAAGACATTTTAATTCGCACAAAGCGTATGCAAGGCTACAACGCCCTTTGGGTGCCAGGCACAGACCACGCCAGCATTTCGACAGAGCTTAAAATTGTTCAAAAAATGGCAGAAGAAGGCGTAACAAAAGACGACATAGGACGTGACGAGTTTTTAAAGCGTGCATGGGCGTGGAAGGAACAATACGGCGGAATGATATTAAAGCAGTTCCACAAGCTTGGTTGCTCGTGCGACTGGGACAGAGAACGTTTCACACTTGACGAAGGCCTGTCAGAAGCCGTTTTAGAAGTTTTCACACGTATGTACAAAAAAGGGTACATCTACCGTGGCGAAAAAATAATTAACTGGTGCCCTGAATGTAAAACGTCAATTTCTGATGCAGAAGTTGAGCACAAGGACACAGAAGGCAGCTTCTGGCACTTTAAATACAAAGTAAACGGAACAGACGAATATTTGCAGTTTGCCACAACACGCCCTGAAACAATTTTGGGCGACACAGCAATAGCCGTAAACCCAGACGACGAACGCTACGCAAAATACATCGGCAAAACTGTTACAGTTCCAATTGTCAACAGAGAAATTCCTGTTATTGCAGATGAATACGTTGAAAAGGACTTTGGAACAGGCGTTGTTAAAATTACACCAGCGCACGACCCTAACGACTTTGAAGTTGGCGCAAGGCACAACTTGCCTTTAATTAACATAATGAACGATGACGGTTCAATGAACAAAAACGCCGCATCATATGAAGGCATGTCACGCTACGACGCAAGAAAGCGCATTATAGAAGAATTTACAGAGCTTGGGCTTTTTGTAAAGCAAGAAGCTATAACACACGCTGTTGGCACACACGAAAGGTGCAAAACAGTAATTGAACCGCTTATTAAGCTTCAATGGTTTATGCGCATGAAAGAGCTTGCAGAGCCGGCTATGGACGTTTACAAGGAAGAAGCACTTCGCATAGTTCCAGAGAGGTTTGGAAAAGTTTACATGAACTGGCTTGAAAACATTCGTGACTGGTGCATTTCAAGGCAGCTTTGGTGGGGACACAGAATTCCTGCGTACTACTGTGACGACTGCGGACACATTACGGTTTCGGCTAAAGCGCCGTCAGCTTGCGAAAAATGCCAAAGTGTAAACATCAAACAAGACGAAGACACGCTAGACACATGGTTTAGCTCGGCTTTGTGGCCGTTTTCAACTTTGGGCTGGCCAAACGAAACAAAGGAGCTTAAATATTTTTACCCTACAAACGTTTTGGTTACAGGGTACGACATAATTTTCTTTTGGGTTATCCGCATGGTTTTCTCAGCTATGGAGCACATGGGTGAAATTCCGTTTAAGGACGTTTTAATTCACGGCTTGGCTCGTGACTCGCAAGGCAGAAAAATGAGCAAGTCGCTTGGAAACGGTGTTGACCCACTTGAAATAATTGAAAAGTACGGTGCAGACGCTTTGCGCCTTACGCTTATAATTGGAAACACCCCAGGAAACGACTTTAGGTTTTACAGTGAAAGGCTTGACGCAAACCGCAACTTCCTTAATAAAATTTGGAACGCAACAAGGTTTGTGCTTATGAACCTTCCAGATGAAGAAGTTTCAGTTTCGCTTGATGAATTGACACCAGCAGACAAGTGGATTTTGTCAAAAGTAAACGACGTTTCCAGCGAAGTTACAGAAAACATTGATAGCTACGATTTAAGCATTGCAATTTCAAAAATTTACGACTTTATTTGGGACGAGTATTGCGACTGGTACATTGAAATGGTTAAGCCAAGGCTTTACAACACTGAAGATAAAACAAGAAATGCCGCACTTTGGACATTAAAGTTTGTTTTAATCCGTGCAATGAAGCTTTTGCACCCATTTATGCCGTTTATTACGGAAGAAATTTTCCAAAGCATACAAGGCGACGAGCCGACAATTATGCTTTCAAGCTGGCCTGCTTACGACGAAAAGTACAGCTTCCCTAAAGAGGAGCGTGAAATTGGCGTAATGAAAGACGCCGTTAAGAGCATTAGGCAAACAAGGCTGAACATGGGCGTTGCACCGTCGAAGCGTGTTACAGTTTACGTTGTAACAGAAAACGAAAACATGATTAAATTGTTTACAGAAGGAAAGCCATTTTTTGCTTCGCTTGCAAACGCTTCCGAAGTACACGTTAAGTCATGGCGTGACGACACTTGCGAGGACGCTGTTTCCATAGTAATTAAAGATGCCGTAATTTATATGCCTTTTAACGAGCTTGTAGACATTGAAAAGGAACTTGAACGCCTTACAAAAGAAAGGGAAAGGCTAACAGCCGAAGTTTCCAGAATTGATAAAAAGCTTGCAAACGAAGGCTTTGTTGCAAAGGCACGCCCAGAGCTTGTTGAGGCTGAAAAGGAAAAACGAAGCGGCTACAGTGACATGCTTGAGAAAGTAAATGGAGAAATTGTAACTTTGAAAAACAGAATGTAAACCAAATAAGTTTTTGCAAACGCCGTATTTTGCGGCGTTTGTCATTTGAAAGATAGGTTAAATTACGTTTTAAAAAACAAAGGAGAGTAAAATGGACGACTTATTCGACAGAAGCTTATTTCTGACAAAACCCAGCATCACCTATGAGTTATCATACAAAGAAATGATGGAGGAATGGGAGAAAACAGGTGAAACACCTGTTCCGTGGGTTTTAAAGCTTGAATACCAAAACTTTGAAAAACTGGTAAAATACCTAACTGACTTAGAGACAGGAATAAACCTAAAAGAAGGGCAAGTTAAATGCTCTACCTACTGGCTTACAAATGATGAAGGCAAAATTTTAGGTGCGTGTAACATTCGGCATGAACTGAACGAAGGCTTGTTAAAAAGCGGTGGGCATGTAGGCTACGGCATTCGTCCAAGTGAGCGCAAAAACGGCTACGGCACAATAATTTTAAAGCTTTCAATTGAAAAGCTTAAAGAAATGGGAATTAAAAAAATTCTTGTAACGTGCAACCATGATAACGTTGGCTCAGAAATGGTTATTTTAAACAACGGCGGTGCAATGGATTCGATTGTTGTTGATGAGGACGGAGTTTTGGTTAAACGGTTTTGGATTGAGGTGTAAATGGTGGAACAAAAGGTTGGTGCAGACATTCTTACTCAAATTTAGATAACTTCCCAATAAGGCGAGGTTTTTATTTTTTACAGCACTTGCCAACCCCCAAAAAATATGTTAACATAAATTTGCAGGGGGAAGACACCCATAATAAAAAACGTACTGCTGGGGAAGGAAACCCATTACAAAAAACCAAAGGGACCCGAGGTGATTGTTATACAAAACTATGTTAAAGTTGTGGACAGTCACGGTGGTCGGCTAGAGCCCACATACTTAAAGCGTGCACGCCAGCTTGTCAAAAACGGACGAGCAACGTGGGCTTCGCCTGACACAATTTGCCTTGTCCATAACTCCAAAAAGGAGAAAATTATGGAGCATTTTTCAACTGAAATTCCATATACAGGTGCGCCAAACGAAAACACGCCACTACCAAGCAAAAGCATGAGTGCCAGCCACAGTGTGCCTAAAACACCTAAAGCAGAGGACAAAAAAATTCTTGACTTAGCGAAGCGGCGTTTGGCAGCAAAACGAAACTTGACTAGCCAAATATTTGACTTTTTCTTGTTAATTATTTTTTCATTGGCAATGATAGGTGTTTATGACCAAGATGAAAGGTCTGTGTACGTAGTTTTATTTTGCTCTTTTTGGCTTATTAGGCTTATTGTTCGGATAATTAGGTTTTTAAAGCCGTCATTTAAAGACGGAATAGCGGCATATTTTCGTGAACGCAGGGAAAGAAAGCTTGAAGCCGAGTATAACAGGCTAAAAAAAATTACTGACGATAGTTTGTTTGAAGAATTGGTTTAAACCTTTGGGTGTGCGAAAGCACACCTTTTTCATTAGACTTCTTGCGATTAAGAAATGTTGAATTTGCCGTAAAGGCGGCGTTTATAATTTCCCAAGAGGTCTTTACCCTTCGATAACTGCATACGCAACAGCAAGCTCTGAACAATGCGAAATTGACAAATGCACTTTTAAAGCACCTAAGTTATCAAAAATAATTTTTGCATTGTTGTGTAAAAAAGCAACAGGCTTGCCCTTATCATCATGCAAAACTTCAATGTCTGTAAGCGAAAACCCAGAAATCCCTGTTCCCAAAGCTTTTGCAACAGCTTCCTTTGCAGCAAAGCCGCCAGCCATTGACTGTGCACTTTTTGCACTAAAATAGTTCTGTTCCTTTTCGGTAAAAACCTTTTTTACAAACCTCTCATTTTCAGCCGCTTTTTTTACACGTTCTATTTCAATAATGTCTGTGCCAATTCCCAAAATCATTAACTGCCACCACCATTTATAATCTAATATTGCACAAATTTTTTGCCCGCATGTTTCATTTTATAATTATATATGATAAAATAATAGTATAAAAGCTTTATTAGTTTTTGTAAAGGAGTGAGTTTTATGGCAGGCAGTGATAATAACAACAATAGCAGCAACAAAACAGATTCAAGAAACCGAGGAACAATAATTGTTTTGGCAGTTATTTTAATACTTGGTGTAGGTGGCGTTATTCTTGCGCTAATTTGGCCTATGTTATCAAGGTACACTCCAGTGACTATGGTGAAAATACCTACTGTTGAAGTGCTTTTAATGACAAGTGAGGACAAAGGATTGAACATAAGTGCAACTTTTTCTGTTGAAGTAAAATCCAACAAGGCAAAAAAAATAAATGGTGACGAATTGTCTGGAAACATAAAGAAAATTCTTGAACAGCTTGACTACAGGGAAATGCAGAACGAAAACACAATGGACTATGTTCAAGAGCAAATTATGCTTAAACTTCCAGCACAGGTTGATATGTCAGACATTGAAGGGCTTTACATTACAGGGTTTAACGTGGGTGACAAATGGAAGTTTGGAGATGGCACACAAAATGAGCAAAAGAATTCGATAAACAATGTACTCCAAGGTTTTAAATAGTAGTTATTTAAAGCTCTTATAAGTGGTTGGGACGAGGCTGTAAAGCGGTGTTTGGTTCGAGTTGGGCGAAGTAACTTTATTATTTAGCAATGAAAATAAAAATTAAAAAATAAGGGGACATGATTATGAAGCAAAGTTTTTTAGGCAAGTTGCTTTCAGAAGTAATTGTTGTTGTAGTTGTTATTTTAATTTTTTATTTTTTTGCATTGCCTAAAGGTGGTAACAATAGTAACGATGTGAAAAAGCAGTTCATTAACACATTTTACACAAGCAATGTTGAAAGGTATGCAAACTTGCAAAAAGATACGGCTGTTTTACTAAGTTCTACTGTACCGAAAGATAATAATAGTAACGTAGTTCAGCTCGACGGCAAGCAGTTCCAAGCTTATATTGACGGCTACAAGGACATTGTAGAAGAAAAAGCTTTGGGCACTTTAATTGCTAACATGTATATAACTAACATTGACGAACTGGCATACAAAAACAACGACGAAATAACCGTTGGCAAAGTTGACTTTAAAAAGGAAACGGAAAGCGACAGAATAGAGCAGTACAGATTTGTAGTTTCTTTAAAAGGGAAAAACGCCAAATATTCAAACGCAGAAGGTGTTTTAACTGTTGAAAACGGCTTGATAAGGACTTTTAGGGAAACTGTTAGAGCTAAAGCTGAGTGATGCTTGGTTAGATTATAAAAAACAATTTCAAGTAAATAGGTGGTTATGAAAACAATAATAAAAACAGAAGCATTACGCTTCAAAGACATACTAACGTACCCAAACATTGAAATAGAAAAAACCAAAGCAACGTTTATAAAAGGCGAGAGCGGTTGCGGCAAAAGTACGCTTTTAAAGCTGTTTAATGCAACACTTTCGCCTTCTCACGGTGAAATATTTTTTAATGGCGAAAACATCGAAAAGCTTGACACAATTAAGCTTAGGCAAGATGTTTTGTTGGCATGTCAAGTTCCGTTTTTGTTTAAAACGTCAATATTTGAAAACTTCGTTTCGTACCACAATTACCGCAAAAACAATCCGCCGTCAGAAGCCGAGGCAGCGGACTATCTTCGCATTTGCAAAGCAGATTTTCCGCTTAATAAAGACGCGCAAATTATGTCTGGTGGTGAACGTCAGCGTGTTTATATTGCAATTTTTTTGTCGCTTCTTCCAAAAGTTTTAATGCTTGACGAGCCTTCGTCTGCCTTAAACACAGAAATGGGGCTTGAAGTAATTGGAAACGTGCTTTCGTTTTGTAAGCAAAAACAAATTACCCCAATAATTGTAAGCCACAATGACGAGCTTACAAAAAGCCTTGCTGAAGATGTAGTCGAGCTAAAGAAAGGGGTGCAGCCATGCAGGACGTAACAACAAGCGGCGGAATTGTACAGCTTTCAATTTTGCAGTTTAGCCTTATATATTTGCTGCTTTTAATTGTAGCTGCACTTATGAAAAAGTCGAAAATCGACCAGACAAAGCTTCTTGTAGTTGCAAGCACACGAATGACTGTGCAGCTTGTTCTTGCTGGGCTTATTCTTTCATATTTGTTTAAAAATCCACACCCAGTTTTTACTGTTTTGTATGTTTTTATAATGATTGGTTTTGCCATTCGCCGTGCGTTTAAACGTTGCCCCGAAATTAACAAAAGGTTTAAGCTTTACGTTGCGCTTTCAATTGCTTTTGCCGACTTGTTTGTTATTTTGTTTTTTATAGGTGGCGTAATTCAGGTAAATGTGTTTAACCCACAGTACGCAATTCCAATTAGTGGAATGATTATCGGCAATTCAATGACAGGAATAACGCTTGGCATTAGGGCGTTTACCGAAAACATAAAGGCGAATAGCCAGCAAATTGAAACGCTTTTAAACATTGGCGTTACACCAGAGCGCATTTTAAGGCCATTTATTAAAGATGCTTTTGAAACGGCATATTTGCCGACACTTAACAACATGATTGGTATGGGTATTGTTTCGCTTCCTGGAATGATGACGGGTCAAATTCTTTCTGGCACGCTTCCGCTAACTGCAATTATGTACCAAATTGCAATTATGATTGCAATTTCTACGGCGACTTGCTTGACGGTGTTTAGTGCGTTGAACCTTGGGTATAAAACCCTTTATAATAACCGAAATCAGTTTGTTAGTAGCAATTCTTAATTTTGTCTTGTATTATCAATTAAAAGAGGCATCTCATTTTCGAGAATGCCTCTTTTTTATTGCTAAAGGTTATTCAGCTAACATAGACTCAATAAACTTTGTAAACACTGTACTAACTTCGGCTCTTGTAGCAAACGCTTTAGGGTCAAAGTTGTTGCCAGTTTTTCCGCCCATAAGACCAATTTTTTGAATTTGTGTAACATCATCTTTAGCCCAAGACGAAATGTTTCCGCTGTCGTTAAACCTTTCAACTTGCTGTGTATTTTTGAAAGAATATTTGTTTGTTTTAATAAACTTTGAAATTATCACAGCCATTTGCTCCCTTGTTACAGGCTCATTTGGGTCAAAGTTATTGTTTCCAACTCCGCTTACAATTCCGTTTTCAGTCGCCCACGCAACATAAGGTGCATACCACATGTCTTGCTTTACGTCGGAAAATGATGATTTGTTTTTGTAGTTGCTTGCATTAACTTCATTTAACTTGCCAAGAACTGTAACAAGCATTGCTCGTGTCATGTTTTGATTTGGTGCAAACATTTGGTTTCCAACGCCACTAAATAGCTCCCTAGTAGCGGTATATTCAATGTAATCGTTTGCCCAACTGTCTTTAGTATCGTTAAAGCTAACGGCGTTGTTCTTAATAGCAAATTTTGTAAGATGCTTTGTTATAAAGAACATGTTGCTTCCTATAACTTTGCTCATTGGCAAAATAACATGTTTTCCGTCGGAAGAAACAGTGTATACAACTGTTGTTGCACTGTTTTCAGCTTTTTTCAGTGGTACAGAAACAGTAATATCATTTCCACCAAAGGACGTAACATACAAGCCGCCCACCGATATAGACAAGTAAAAGCTGCCGTCAGCATTTTCTGTAACTTTTACTTTAACATTTTCTTGTTTAACCTTTTCTATCTCTTTTAAAACAGATTTAGTTAAAGAAATTTTTGCTAATGGTGTATTAATTACTGTAGCTTCACACTTTAAAAGTTCTTTAAAAGCTTCCTTAGAAATTGAAACTTCATAACTGTTAACACCATTTGCTTTTTCTGCAATTATTTCAAAAACCTTTAAGCCGTTTTCTGCCATTTTGTTTAAAGCTGTTTCAACTTGTGAAACTGTTACTGAAACAGTAGCCAAGCCCAAACCATTCGATATAGTTGGCTTTAGCGAAACCGAACCTGTTTTTGCAAACATATCATTCGTAAAATCAGTTTTTGTTCCAGCATTGTTTGTTGTATCTTCAAGCGTAGTGCTTTCTGTGTCGTCGTTGCCGCTGTTGTCTGGGTATCTTTCCGCTGGGCCTGTATAAGCTCCTTTTACAGTTACTGCAACACTTGCAGAAACATTTCCAGCCCTAGCCGTAATTTGTGCAGTACCTTCGCTTTTACCCAAAAGTTTTCCTCCAGGCAAAACTTCAACAACATCAGAGTTGCTGCTTGTTAAAGCTGGAAGCTTTTGCACTGGTTCAACAACTGCATTTACAGCCTTCGTTTCGCCTACACCTAGCTTTATAGAGCTTGGCAAAGTAATTGACGTTGTTGGTTGTAATGGCTTCATTGCAAAGTGAACGTCGTCACGAACAGGCATTACTGTAATGTCCTTTATGTTGTCAGGGTTTTCTACAGCATCTGTTGAAAAGCTATGGTACCCAGCTTTGTTTGCAAGCACACGGTACTTGCCTTCTGGAACCATCCAACCGTAATGCCCTTTTTTGTCTGTTATCAAAGGATTTCTCTGTAAATAATGGTCTGCGTTCCAAAATTCCCAGCCGCTGTCCTCAAGCACTTCACAAACAACTTCTACACCTTCAAGAGGTTGGTCTGTTTCTTCATCTGTTACTTGCCCTGACGGGTCAATCAACACTGTATACAGACAAACAGGTATTTTGAAAACCTCGCCGTAGTTGTCTGTTACATAAGCATAAAGCATTACTTGCCCAGTTGGTGTTTTCCCTGATGGAATTTTATTGTTCCACCAATCACCTTCATGTGTTGAATTTCCTGTTTTGTAACTACTTTTTTCAAGCTGATACACAACATTTTTAATTTCTCCGCCTACATACTTAAAAGTAGCTCCAAAGTAATATTCAGGGGTTATTCCAAAAGAATCTGTAAAAATATTGGCACTGTAAAAATCCTGATTACTACTTCTTCTAAAAGTAACACTGTTTTGCTTGAAGGAGTCAAGCACTGGAGAGCTATCAATTTTTACAGTGTGCGTGTTTGAAACAGTAGTGCTTCCTGCAACTTCACTTTCTGCAATGTAAGTGTATGTTCCTTTTCTTGGCTCTGAAAGTGTGTAGAAGTAGTATTTTCCCAAAGCAACTGTATAGCCTAAAACTTCTCCTGAGCTATCTCCGCCAACTCTTTTAATTGCAACAACGCTGTCTTTTGGTGCTATTCCAAAAAGAGTAAACTTTTCGGTTGGGTTAACATACTCAGCACCTGATAATGTCATGCTAATAACTTCAATTGAAGCATTTGCAAAGTATTCATATGTTTTGCCATTATCATAGGAAACAAAAACAATTGCTGTTAAAAACCTGTTTTTGTTCGTTGTTACTTGAACTGGCAGTGCAATTCTTCCGCTGGCGTTTGGCTGAATGTTTGTTACAGCTTTGCTTACATAGCTTCCATTTAATTGTAATTCTTCAAGCCCCTCCTGATACTCAACCTTGAAGGTTGCATTTGGAATTATCGTAGAATTAGGCTGGGTGTTAGAATATTTAATAACAAGAGAGTCCTTTTCGTTTACAAAAGCTATGTTGCTGTTAAAGTTTGCTTCGCCCAAAAGCTTTGACGGCTTTGCTACTGTAACTAAGCTGATGTCCTTTTGCTTTGTGTTTTTGCCTGCCAAAAAGTCTTGAGCTTCTACAGGTGCTACTTTCTTCTCATCTTCATTTTGAGGTGTAAAAACAATGTTTTCACCCTTATCATTTTTAGCAAAGTTGACAACAAGCTTGTAGTCGCTGCTTGGCTCTTTTATAGCACCTTTTAAATTGTAAGCGCCGTTTTCAATTGTTCCAACGGCAACTTGTTGGTCACCTTTGTAAAGCGTAACACCACCATAGGAAACTAATTTGCCGTCTACAGTAACATTACCCTTTAGGTTTACAGCAAGGCTTAACTCAAAGTCTTTGTCATAATAATTATCACCTACAAACAAGTTGTAACTTAATGGCGTAGATGAATATTCCATAACGTTTGCAAGCCTTATTATGTAATTACCTTTATTTAACCGTTTAAATAGGTACTGTCCGTTTTCGTCTGTAGCAGTTAAAAGTGTTATTCCTGTAGGCACACCTTTTGAATCCAACTCTACAGCCTCAACTAACACAAGTGGCATTTTGTCACCAAACATATGCGTAACTTTGCCACCTACTTCAAGACGTGGGATAAAGTTAAATGTGTATTCGCTTTCCACACGCATGTTAAAGCCTGTTGATATTGAGTCGCCGTTTGTATGAATAGCTTTTATTACATAACTTGGTAAGGCTGTTGTGTAAGGCACTTCCTTAAACTGGGCTTTTCCTTGGCTGTCAGTTTTAACAACCATTTCCACACCCATGTCCGTGCTTACCATAGAAACAGTAGCGTTTGGTACAACTTTGCCTTCTTCTTTAACATAAAGCGCAACATCTTTCACCAAAGGTTTAATTACAAAGCTACCTAAATTTGTTACTGTTTGGTTTGTTGTACCTACTTTAAAGCTTCCTGTGTAGTCAACAAGTACGTTTGAATTTGGCTTATACACTTTTAATGTATAAGTTGATAAGAACCCAGCAGGTTCAACAAATTTAAAGTAACCATCTTCTGTTGTTGTTGCTTCATACGTACTTGTGCCTTTTGTTGCAACAATTTTGTGGTTGCTTGCTGGGAAGTTTACCCCATCTTTGTAATAGTACAAATATCCGTAAACTTCTTTTGCCCCTGTTCCAGTTTGGCTATACCTTGCGTAATAGGTGGCATCTGCATTTACAGAAGCAAAGCTTGCACCTGTTACTTGGCTTCCGCCTGTTTCAGCCGTGAACCAACCAATAAATGTTGGGTCTGATATTGCAGGAGGTATAACAGACATTCCCGCATTAACCAAAACTTCTGTTGTTGTAGCTTTGTTAGTAAACCGAACGGTGTATTGTGTAGTATTAAGCTTTTCGTAAGTAGCAATTATAAATTTGTTTTCTTTCACAACATATTCATTATTACTACAATCTACAGGGTCTCCTGTAAAAGCATCTACCCAGCCAGTAAATCTGTGGTTTATAACTTCAGGAGGTGTTGGCACAGCAAGTTTAGTGTCGTAATCGGCTGTGTACTTCCTAATTACTGCGCTGTTTTTGTCCATAAAAGAAACAGTGTATTGTGTAGGAATAAAAGTTGCTTTAAAAGTTATGTCACTGTTAATGTCTGCAAGTGTGTACTCTTGTAAAGCAGAAAGAGTTACTCTTTTGTCGTTAACGTATGCACCAGTAATTACAAAGCCTGGGTTTGCAGTGACTTTAAACTTTCTAGCTTCTCCCGGAATAACCGTTTCGCCGCCTAAAACTTCAACATTACCTTGGGTTTTATCAAACTCTGTTGTTATTTTATAAGTAACTAAAGGTTCAAATTGTGCTGTTATTGTAACATCTGTGTCTGGCATTATAAATTTTGCCATAGTTGCGTCTGTCGCATCGTTAATTAATGTTCCGTTGTATTTCAAGCTGTGCGGCACATAAGAGTATCCTTCATTTGGCTGAACGCTTGTAATTACAACTTCCTCACCTTCATATGCAACCGATTTGTTCACATGTACTTCGCCGTTTTGTGCCAAAACAGTAATGTTGTAAGTTGGTGCTTCAACAAACGAAGCCGCAATTGTTACGTCATGTATTGGCATTTGAAAGCTGCTTCCAGAAATAGAAACGGTTTGCGTTAAACCATTGTCGTCTACATATTTGTAGCATAATGAGCCTTCTACAAGTTTGTATCCGCTATTTGCTGTTGCAAAAACTGTTATTGTGTCGCCAGCTTTTGCACCTGTTTTGTCAACACTTATGTTTCCGCCTGTTTGGCTTTCAACATTTATTGTAAAGTCTGCAACTTCAAAGTAAACTACGATAGAATTGTCACTGCTTACGTTAGAAAACGTATAACTACTTGCAGTGTACGGAATTATTTCTTCGCCGTTTATAGAAATTGCTGAAACAGCATAACCCTTGTGGGGTTTAAATGTAACGGTGTGGCTATCGCCTTCTATTACACTGCCTTCGACAGGAGAAATTGTGCCATTTTCATCAAATGTTGATGCCAAAATTGTAAAGGTTTTTAAATTGGAACTAAATTCAACATCAATAGTATGGTCTTCTTGTATGTTAGTAAATGTGTAAAATGTTTGGTCATACGGCATATAGTTTCCGTCAATTGTAAGCCCAGAAACACTAAAGCCGTTGTTTGGGTTAAATGCAACAACAAGTGTTTGACCTTTGTATAAGTTTACATCACCTAAAGGTGAAGCTGTTCCGCCTTTCCCAGCAGTAATTTTTACAGTGCTTACTTCTGCGGCAGGTGCAAATACTGATGTTATTGTACGGTCATTGTCGGTTACATCTACTGTTACAACATATTCGCCGTTTTCAACGCTAATTTCTGAATGAGGAATACTTATTCCATCAACAGCTATGTCTAACAATCTGTATCCGCTGTTTGCTTTAATTGTAAAAGTTTGGCTTTCTCCCTCTCTTACATACGTGGGAGTGTTTGGAGTTATAGTCCCGCCTTCAAGCAAAATTGGAGTTACAGTATAAACATTGCTAAACCTTGCATAAACCTCAATGTCACCTGTGGCTTTTATTGTGCCAGTAATCGGCAAGCTATTGTTGCTTATTTCAATCGGTTGTGTTACACCATTTAAAGTGTAGTAAGCCTCAAGAATATGCGCTCCGTTTAAAGGCGTAATAGTATAATTAAAGTTTGTTCCAAGAAAAGACTTGTATTCAGCCATACCTGAAGCTGAGTTAATTTTTCCGCTGCCCTCTGAATTTGTTGTAACGTTAATAGTAGTTGATTCATGGGTTGGAAAACCGTTTTCCCCAATTTTCCAAGGCAAAAGTTCAGGTACGACTATTCCATTAAATCTAACGTTAAGGTTGTTGTTTAGTTCATCAATAAACTCTGTTGATTTCATGTAGCTTTCGGTATATTGCTTGAGCAATGATATACTTTCTTCATTTGGAATATAACATGCAGAAGTATAAAAGTCATGCGGCGTTTCTATAACATAAACATGAGGAGGTGGAGAAACGGTTGCCGCAAAGTTAGTTACAGTGCATACACCATGAGAATTAATTACACGACTAGCCCAATCTTCGTATACGTATTCCTTTTCACTCTTATTAGCTGGGTTAAACGCATAATAGTCTTTTGTTACAATAACGGTGTTTGAAAAATTAACATTCGTACCCCGACCAGAAATGCCACCTACAATTACGCTTTTAGCAGGTTGGTCGTCATATCCTTGAATTTTAGACATTGCTATAAGGTTGTTGTAAGACACAAGAAGACTATTAGCATTTCCAACAAGCCCTCCTACGTAATCAGCGTAGCCTATATCTTTGCCTGCTGATATAGAGCCATAAATACGGCAGTTTGTAATGTACGTGGAGCTAGTAAGTAGGCCTATAACTCCACCAAGAAAGGAGTCGCTGGAATTTTCGATACGAGAGGGTGTGCCTTTAAAGTCAATATGCATTTCGCAGTTGTCAATTAATGAGGAAAAGCCAGATTGAGATGCAATTCCCCCTACAACAAATCCCTTTGTGTTTATCTCTTTTGGAATAATTCTTCCATAAACCGATAAATTTTTAACGGTAGCACCTTTAAGCTTATGAAAAATCCCTCCTATGCCAATACCTGTAATGTCAATTCCTAAAATACTGTGCCCATCGCCGTCAAGAGTGCCGCTAAAGTCTGCACCTATAGAATCACTAGTATATCCAATTGGTAAAAACGTGTTATCTACAGTAACGTCGTTGGCTAATTTAAAAAATACGGACTTATAATAATTGTTTAATGAGGTTGGTTGAATTGCTTTCAAGTCTTCCATATTATAAATTAAATATGGATTACCTTGAGTGCCATCACCTTCCCACGGCATACCTGCGGCTTTTACTGTTACACTACCAAAGGGTATAGATGTAAAGCAAACAAAAAAAGTTAACATAAGTGCAATAATTTTGTTAAACTTAAATGCTTTCATAAATTCACTCTCCATGTGAAGTTTATTTTCATGCTTTTGCATGGCTTAGAGAGTATCCGTAAATTTGCTGTAAATTATCAGCGGCTCATCACATACACTGGGTAAGTATGCTCGTCGCCACTTCCTCGTCTCGTTCAATTTGACAACGGAAACTGACTTTGTGTTTAATTTAGGGATAAGCTCTAAACAAATAAATCTAAAACGTCACCTGCCTTTTTTGAAACTTGGCTTAAAAGTATAGTAATAGACTGCTGTTTTATTGAAGCTTTAACTGAGTTTATCACCTCCTTAGCAATGTCGGCATCTCGAATTCTGCTTTCTGATGCGGAAAGGTTTTCAAAGTTTATGTTGTTGGAGTTTAGTCTGTGTTCAAGTTGGTTTTGCTTTGTTCCAATTTCTGCTCTAACGTTTGAAACGTACTCAATTGCTTTTTTAAGTGATGTATTTGCACTGCCACTTTGTTGCTCGGTTAATATTTTTGTGCCGTTAAGTTTAAGTGTTTTGCTGTCTACTTTGTCTATATAAATGTAATGTCCGTTCATTGCGTAAGGTGAAGATTGAATGTAAAGCCCTAAACGGTTGTTCACAGTTGAAGCGGTGTTTCCTGTTGTTGTACCAGTTGTGTTAACAGAAGGCAATTTAACGTTTTCGCCAATCATTGTGTTTAAATTTGAAAATTCAATTCGCCAATTTGAAAGGTCGTTTCTAAGCCTTGTAACTTCATTTGGGTCAGCTGGGTTAAAGCCAGCGCCAGTATGAACTTTAATTGTGCCAAAGTCGTTATTAAAGTTAATTGTAGCTGCACCTGTTATTTGCGCCATAGTTTGGCTTTCTGCTAAGACAACACCGTTAGACAAAACTTCGTAGCAGCCTTTTGTGCCGTTATAGGCTACTCGTGGCTCATACGCCGATAAGTTTGCCGCTGTGTCAAGGTTCCAAAGCTTTTGAAGGACTTCTGTGCAAATATATTGATTAAAACCGTTCCATTTGCTTTGCGCACCATCAGTAATTCCAGTAGTTGCAAAAACAAAAGCAGAATCTTTAACATTTTTGTGGTTCAGCTTCTTTACAATATCTACAGAAAGACCATCAAATGACTTTTTAAGCTGGTCATTGTCACTTATATTATTTTCAAGCTGAACTATAAGCTTAAAGCCTAGAGTGGCGTCATTGTAAAATTCTAAATCAACTGTTCCGCTGTTTACATTAATGTCAGTGCCAAACTGCCATTGATAGCTAGGGTCAACGACCCCATTAAAATACAATTCCAATTTTTCGCCGTTTACCTTAAAGGTGTAGCTTCCTTCGCTAAAAGGTACATCTGTGTCCAAAAGCACCAATCCATCTAATGTTGAAACAGTTACACTTTTAATAGCTGAAACAGTTGCAGCACCGCCGTTTCCTGTTACTGAACCTGCCGAGGTAACATTGCTTATACTACCAGATGTTTGCCCTTGCAAAATCTTCATTTTGTTAAACTCAGTTTTTGTGCTTATGGTGTCAATCTCTTTTATAAGCTGCTGATATTCAGCGTCTAACTTTTGCCTGTCTTCGCTTGTGTTTATGCCGTTGCAGGAGGCTACGGAAAGCTCGGTCATTCTGTTTAGCATGTTATGTATTTCAGTTAATGCACCGTCGGCTACTTGAATAAGTGATATTCCATCTTGAACGTTTTTCTCAGAAACGTCTAGCCCACGAATAATAGAGCGCATACGCTCCGAAACGCCAAGCGAAGCCGAGTCATCTGCTGCTGAGTTAATTTTTAAACCTGTAGATACTCTGAAGGACGCCTTGCCCAATGTTTGACTATTTATTTTGTAATTTCTGAATAAAGGCAAAGCGCTTAACTGTAATGCGTCCATTGTATCACTCCAGAAGTATAGTTCTATAAAAAGGCATACAAATAAAAGGGTGGCTTAAATCCTCCCTTTATTAAAAACAGTTTTTTCTACTAAACGCCTTTATCCCTTGAAAAAAAACATAAGTCTAAAAAAGTGTTTAATTGCTCCATATCAATATTTTCACCTGTTTCGTCAGAACAAATTTCGTCTATTTCATGCAAAACTTTTGATGTGGAGAAGTCGTTGGCATCTTGCAGAAAAGTTTTGAAAGCCTCTTTAGTCTTTTCAGAAATTTGTGCAATCTTTTTTATGTCTACAGGGTTAATAGGCATATTTATTGATTGGGCTGAGTTTGCATTTGTGTGGCTTGTTTCTTGACTGTGTCTTTGGTCTGCAAGCTTTCCTATTACCATTTTAAACATAAAGTCATTTTGCTCATGCTGCGGTAAATTTTTTGAATTAGATATGTTTTGGTCAATTTTATTAATGTTCAAGCAAACACATCCCTTAATATAAATTGCTTGTAAAAGCCTTTTTTACGTGTTCCTTAACAGTAAGCCTCAAGCGGAACAGCCGAACTTTTACATTGCTTTCGGTAATTTTTAATATAGTTGAAATTTTAGCTACGCTATATTTTTTTTCGTAGAACATTGAGTACAGGTACAAGTCTTTTTCCGAAAGCATTCCTAAAAACTGCTTTTTTAAATTGTCAATATCAACTGAATTGTCCATAAATTCATTAAAGTTTACCTCGTAGGTCAATGTGTTTGCCACCGTCTCATCAAGAGCTACAGTATGCATTGCTGATTTTTGCATTTTCGCACGATACTTTTTAACAAAATTTCTTGCAGTAACTATTATAAAGCCTCCAGGGTTTGGGTGTTCTATAACTGTGTCCTTTTTTATGCAAACTGCCAAATAAACATCTTGCATACAATCATCAGCGTAACTTTCATTGAAATCAAGGGAAACCAAAATATACTTATAAACAGTTTGACTGTATTTGTTGTATATTGCTTGTAAACAATCTTCTTGCTCTGTCATATACTCTGTCGCCACCATCCAATTGGTATACCTTATGTTCTATAATCCCTATTTTTATTAAAGGTTACATTATTTTTTTTATTTTTAATACTTTTTATTAGTGTCTATCCGACAAATAAAATTTGCACAAAATCGGCAGTTTTTCCGCCTGACTTCGTTAGAATTTCTTGTCTAACTTCTAGTTATGCCTGCGAAATTCTGCCTCGTCAGACAAAAAAACTGCTCGATTTGTGCAAAACTTATAATTATCGGATACACCCTAAAAAAAGATAAAGCGGCTGTAAAGTATATAATTATAAGCTTTGCAGCCTATGATTTAATTCATATGGTCATCAATATGGGCATGTTTCCCAAGAACCTAGGGGAGGGTTCTTTGCACCCAGCCTACTTATAACGCAAATCTAAACATTGTGCAACAGTATTTTAACTTGCAATTCCGTTCCTTCAAAGGCATACAGCACTAAATACCACAGCCATACTCAACAAGAGGAGTTTTTTTGGTGTTATCTGGAACAGGAACTTTGAGGTTAAATGACAACGTATATGCAATAAAAAAAGGGACTTCATTTCAAAGCCAGCAGGGAAAAACATTTGCCACACTTTTTATAACCCAAGCGAAGAAAATTTAATTATTTTAGATGTTGGACAACTGAAAAAGAGGACACTTGTTATTATACTGATGAAGATGTATTTATGCAAAAATCCAACGGGCAACGACGTGTTTTTATAGGTTCAGCTTTAGACAAGGGCGAGTGGACATCAGACCCGAATACAAAAAAATAAGTATAGCATAAATTATTTTTGAGAGGTGAGGTTTTGAACATACGTTATGATGATACAACAAAAAGCTTATCAGCCAAACAACTGCGCCGTTTGTTTAGAACCTGTGTTCAGTAAGCTGTTACCCTTCTTTAAAGCGATTATTCCGCCATTCTTCGTTGTGGCGGCTTGACATAATTTTTCTATTATGCCTTCGCCACCACGCCTAGAATGGCGAAAAATCGCTGTTTTAAATCTGGGCAACCCATTACTGAACCCAGGTTCTAATGATTTACTGAATAATGATTTATTGAAATAATGTATTATTGTTACATTAACAGCCACCTTAAAATTTTGGCGGCTGTTTTGCCAAAAAAATTTAACCATCTCCTAGGGGCTAGGTAAGTCGTTAACTTAAAGCAATTTGCGTTTTGACAGACGTTATATTTAAACAGGCTTGCTATAATTATTTAAAACACTTTCAAAATACTTTTTATTATATAAAACGCTTTCATTTTCGGGCTTATATGTCCCTGCTATATCATTATAATAACTAGCCTTTTCATAATCTCCTAACTTGTCGTAACAAACACACAACTGTATGTTAGGTACATACCCATAACAGTCTGGAGAATGAAATCCTCCTTTTTTTTCATCATACTTTTTGTCGGCTGCCAGCTTATACCAGAAAATTGCTACTTCATACATGCCTCTTTCAAGAAAGTATTTGCCGATATCACAGCAAGCTTCTGCTCTTGGCACATCAAAAACTAAGCTTTTAAGCAACGATGTTATTTGCATTTTTTCATTTCCAAGGCTTCTGTAGCAAGCTGCAAGGTCCAAGCACGCACTTATATTGTTTTCAATCCACCCACCGCCGCTATCCAAAAAATTGTTAAATTCTTCAATAGCCTGCTCTGTATATCCATTGTTGTTTAGTTCTCTTGCATAGTAAAAATGTTGCCTTGGGTCAAGGGTTTTGCCATCCGCTAGCATACGTCTAAAAATATTTAAGTTTCTTTTTGGGTCACCAGGAATAATTTTTTTGTGGCAAATTGAAATGTCTTCATAAACTATGTTTCCTTCAGGTGCTATTACCTCGTGTATTTCTCCAATCCACTTGTAGTCGTTGCTTCTTTTAAAAATTCTTTCTCTGTAATAGCTTAAAGTAGGTTTGTCGTTTGCATCAAAAGCTACATCGTACCTTAACATAATCGTATCTGTATCTTGGCTTAAATTTTTTAAAAGTTCCTTTATTCTAATTTGGTTTTGCTCGTCAATAACATCGTCCGCATCAAGCCACATAACATATTCCATTGTAGCTTTTGAGAAAGAAAAATTTCTGGCGGCACTAAAGTTGTCTATCCATGTAAAGTCATAAATATTTTCTGTATAAAGCTTTGCAATTTTCTTTGTATTGTCAGAAGAACCTGTGTCTACAATTACAATTTCATCGGCTACGTTTTTTATGCAGCTTAAACATCTGTCTAAAACTTCTTCCTCATTTTTGACAATCATACAAATGCTTAATGTAGCCATTTGTGCCCCCCTTAAATAAAAATAACTATTACTCCTCAATATATGAACGCAAATTAACTTCTGTTCGCTTTTGCTTTTGTCCTACTTATGTTAGAGTGCTACGAGCATGTGCTATAGGAATTCCATAAAAATTCACAAAAACGTTTATATGACCATATATTGTGTATAAAGACAAGTTATTTAAATTTCGAGTAAAAAAATTCCACAGATAAAATTCACAGCGTAGCAGTTAAACGACAACTATAGCAATTCCGCTTCAAAAGATATTGGTAGATGGCGAAAAAACTCAATGTATTTTGCGTTTTGCATCAGACAGCATCATTTAAAACGGAATTACTATAAAGTTTAAGGCTTTGATGGGCTATAATTTAAGCCTAAGATAATTTAAACTGTGCGTTTTAAGTTTTTATCAATAAACTTAAAGATTAAAAATTGTTGGTAATTAAAATTGTAAAGGAGTAAAAAATATGAAAAAAAACAATTCTTACTATGAAGAAGATTTTGGTTGCCCCGATTGTTGCTGTGATTGCTGCTTGTGTGTTCAAGGACTAACAGGAGCAACAGGAGCAACAGGAGCAACTGGTGCAACTGGTGCGACAGGAGCAACAGGAGCAACAGGAGCAACTGGTGCAACAGGAGCAACAGGAGCGACTGGTGCAGCTGGTATAGCAGGAGCTACAGGGGCTACTGGTGCAGCTGGTATAGCAGGAGCAACAGGAGCGACTGGTGCAGCTGGTATAGCAGGAGCAACAGGAGCTACTGGAGCTACAGGGGCAGATGGCATAACAGGTGCTACAGGTGCTACTGGCGATACAGGAGCGACAGGAGCTATCGGAGCTACTGGGGCTACCGGAGCAATTGGTGCAACTGGTGCGACAGGCGCAACTGGTGCGACGGGTGCAACTGGCGCAACTGGTGATATAGGCGCAACCGGTGCGACTGGTGCAACTGGCGCAACTGGTGATACAGGTGCTACCGGCCCTACAGGTGCTACCGGCCCTACAGGTCCTACAGGTCCTACAGGTCCTACTGGCTCTACCGGCCCTACCGGCCCTACCGGCGCTACGGGTGTTGCTGGTGCAGGTGCTATAATCCCATTTGCTTCTGGCGACCCTGTAACTTTAGCTTCACTTGTTACTGGTGCTGCTGGAATACCGGCGTTTATAGCATTCGGCAATTCCTCACCAGGCATTGTGCCTTTGTCGGCTATTATAGACTTATCTACACCAGGTTTATTAGACATGGCTTTTGTTGAGCCGAGAGCAGGAACAATAACAGACCTTTCGGCAATGTTTAGTGTAACTGCTGCCGTAACCATTATAGGCACTGCTACAATTAATGTGCAGCTTTTTTCAGCCCCTGCTGGAAGCAATACTTTTACACCTGTAGCTGGAACTTTGCTATTACTACCGCCACTAACTGGGCTTGTAACAATTGGAACTGTAGTGTCTGGCGCTTTGCACGGTCTTTCTATACCTGTAGTTGCTGACGACCGCTACTTGCTAGTTTATTCACTTACAAGCACAGGTACAGAAATTGTTGATACAATAGTTGGCTTTGCTAGTGCAGGTTTGGGCATTAGTTAATTTTATAAAAAAATGGGTTGTTGCTTCACGATTAGGTGGTTTTGCAACAGCCATATTTTTTACAAAAACAAGATTTGCATAAGCAAAAGATATTTTCATATTTAATTATACCGACTTCGTGCAGAATTTTTATAAACTGATTAAACAGCTGTTCTGCTGCCTTGCCAAGCCTGTCCTTCCGAAAACGGCTTTTTGTTGTATTGCATGTTAGAACCTGTGTTCAGTAAGCTGTTACCCATCTTTAAAGCGATTATTCCACCATTTTTTGTTGTGGCGGCTTTACATAATTTTTCAATTATGCCTTCGCCACCACGCCTAGAATGGCGAAAAATTGCTGTTTTAAATCTGGGTAAACCATTACTGAACACAGGTTCTTATATTTTCACACCCTAACAGCCATATGAAGTTTATAAGATATGAGGACAAAATATGAAGTTAGTTCATATTATATTTATAACAATTTTATTTTTAATGGCTTCCCTTTGCCAATATATTTAAAAAATGAAATTGCTATAGAATAACGGAGGTGGTTTAATGCTTGCAGTTTTACTTCTTGCATTTTCACTAAGCATTGATGCCTTTTCTACGGGGCTTTCTTATGGTGTGCGAAAAATAACCGTGCCATTTGTGGCAAAAGCAATTGTTTCAGGTTTTGCGCTTGTGTTTACGGCGTTGTCACTTTTTGTTGGTTCTACTCTTACGCTTTTCTTGCCTGAATGGGTTTGTAAATGGGTTGGAATCATCATTTTGTTTTGCATTGGTGTTTTTACAATTTGGGGAGGGCTTACACGAAAAGACGAGGTAAAAACGCAAAAGGAGCAGTGTGAAAAAACGGTTTTTAGCTTAATTATAAAATCTTTAGGAATTACAATTAACATAATTAAAAACCCAAGCCTTGGTGACATGGACGGTTCAAAACGAATTGAACCGATTGAAGCGTTGTATGTTGGAATTGCGCTTTCAATTGATTCGCTTGGTGTAGGGATAGCGGCAGCTGCACTTTCTATTTCAAGCGTGTACATTCCAATTGCTGTAGCTGTAACGCAATATTTGTTTTTGACACTTGGGGGAACTTTAGGAAAAAAAATCTCAGACTTTAACGAAAATGGCAAGGGGTTTGTTGTTGCCTCTGGAAGTATTCTTGTTGCACTTGCGTTGTTTAGAGTTTTTTCATAATAAATTGACGAAATATGGAAAATGTGATAAATTATTAATAAGCATAGATGGGCGGTTGCTGGGCTGATTCTCCGAAAGGAGGTGACGCCGTATGTTAAACCTTTTAAAAGACATTGCAACAACTGCTGCTGGTTTTGCAGTTTTTGGTAGCTTTGTATTAAATGTTTATACATATTTTAGCACAAAAAAATAAGCCGCCATTTTTAGCAAGGTAGTGGCTTATTTTTTATTAAATATTTATTTAAAATCAGCCGCACTGCAATCTATGCGACTACCAAGAGAGTGTTGACGCACTCTCTTTTTTATAAAAAAATTATACCACAATAAAACCATATAGTAAATAGAAAAGTTTGACGAAATATGGAAAATGTGATAAATTATTAATAAGCATAGATGGGCGGTTGCTGGGCTGATTCTCCGAAAGGAGGTGACGCCGTATGTTAAACCTTTTAAAAGACATTGCAACAACTGCTGCTGGTTTTGCAGTTTTTGGTAGCTTTGTATTAAATGTTTATACATATTTTTGCACAAAAAAATAAGCCGCCCTTTTTAGCGAGATAGTGGCTTATTTTATCAAACATAATAATTAAAAATCAGCCGCACTGCAATCTATGCGACTACCAAGAGAGTGTTGACAGCACTCTCTTTTTTATAAGAAAATTATACCACAATAAAACCATATAGTAAATAGAAAAAATTGACGAGATTTAGAAACTATGTTAAAGTACCTATAGGCACAAATTAATATTTGCACTAGAAAGTTGGCATCTTGTATATTATGAATAATTTACTTATAAAAATTTGTGAGCGTTGCTCTGGAATTACAAAAAGCGAACTAACTGCAGATGTTTCTAACATTGACGTTTTAACAGGCTGCACTGGTCAATGTGGAAAGCATATTGGAAAGGTTTTTGGGCTTGTGAATTTCAAGCTTTTAGTTTTTGATAACAAAGAACAATTTTTAAATGATTTAAAGGAAAAGTCTGAACACACGGAGAAAGCGAGGAGTAAAAATGCAAACTAAGCTTAATGTCGAGGGCATGTCATGCTCTCATTGTGAAAATGCTGTAAAAACTGCTGTTTCTGCGCTTAACGGCGTAACAGAAGTTTTGGTTGACTTGGCTTCAAAAACGGTTACTGTTACACATGACGAAAAGGTTTCCGTTGAGAGTATTAAAAATGAAATTGAAGACCAAGGTTATGACGTTTTATAATTGTATGTAGATATTTGTCTTTAAGGGGTTAAGCTTTTTATAGAGGTTTAACCCCTTCCATTTTAAGGAGGTATTATGTGAATTTTAGCAGCATAAGGCAAAAGTATGTTTCGCACGCCCATGGAAAAGTTCTTGAAGTAGGTGTTGGAAAAGGTATTAATTTTTCTTATTACCACTTTGATAAAATTGATAGCTATGTAGGGCTAGACAAAAAGCTGACAAACTCATTGGCAAAAAATCAAACAAGCAAAGTTTCTTTTGTGCAAAGCTGTGCAGAAATAATGCCCTTTTTAGACAACAGCTTTGACACAGTGGTTTGCACGCTGTCTCTTTGCTCTGTTTATGACCCCGAAAAAAGCATAGAAGAAATTAAAAGAGTGTTAAAAAGTAACGGCGAATACATTTTTATTGAACATATTTTGCCCAGCCCAAAACAAGGAAAAACACAAAACAACATTACAAAAGCGTTTAACATTTTTAACGGTGTATGGTCAAAAGTTTCTGGTGGCTGCAACTTAAACAGGCGCACAGATGTGCTTTTAGCAAAACATTTTGATGTTGTGAAAATGGAAAAGGAATTTGGCGGAATTGCTTGTTTTGGAGTTGCAAAAAACAACAAAAATAATTTTTAACTCAAGGTGTACTGAAAAGTATCACCTTTTTTTGTACAGTATTTTTTGTAAATCAGTATTTACTTATATATACTACTGTTTTATAATTAGTATATAAGAGAAAGGGGTGTCATTATGACAAAGACAGATTATCTTTTCCAGCTAGAAAACGCATTAATAAAAAACTTAGACTACAACGAAGTTCAGTCTATAATTAGCGACTACAATGAATACTTTGAGTCTGGTATGCAAGAAGGTTTGTCCGAGCAGGAGCTGTGCATTAAGTTTGGCACACCGCTAGTTGTTGCAAAAGAAATATTTAAGTTGCAAGATGTCAACCAAAACATTCAGAAAAGGAGGTTTATAAGCCATTCAATGCTGTTTAATGTAGTAGTGCTTTTTTTGTTCCTGCAAAACATTTTTGCATACAACATCGGCGCATCAATAGTTATTGCTTCGTTAATACCAGCAATTTTTCTGCAATGGCATGAAAAAAACAGGTACATCGTTCCTTTACGTTTAAGCTTAGTTAAGAAGCTAAACGTCATCATATTTTTGCCTTTTGTATTTTTGGGCTTATATTGGTTGTTTTTTAATGGTGAAATTTTTTGGCTATGGCTTTTTAAAATAAGTAATGTGGAACTTTCCTCAATTGGGCCTTCTGCTTCAATAAACTTACAATTGATATATACTTTATTCCTTGGTTTTTTGCTGAAGCAATTTTTAGAAGCTTACACAAAAGGAGTAAGCAAAAAGTTTTTGGTGACATACATTTTAACAGGTTTTATGCAAAGTATATGGTGCATTTGGGACGTTTTGCATAAATTGTCAGACCCTAGCAGCTTTCTGAAACTGTTTGTCTTTAGCCTGCTGCCGATATGTACAGGGGTTATTTTGGCTATTATCTTTTACATGCAGCACCAAAAAAAGAGGTGTGCTTAATGGATACTCAGTTTAAAAAAGGTGTTTTGCAAATGTGCATACTTCACTACGTTTCGCAAAAAGAAGCATACGGCTATGAAATTATGAAAGACATAACAAAGCTTTTTCCAAGCGTTGCAGAAGCTTCAGTTTACGCAATTTTGCGGCGGCTTCTTGCAGGCGGTTACTTGACAGTGTACAACCAAGAAATGCCAAACGTTCCTACAAGGAAGTATTACAAAATTTCCCCAGAAGGCAGTTTGTACTTAAAAGAAGCTGTTGGTCAATGGAAAGAGATGGTTGGCGCTATACAAGAAATTGGAATAGTTTAATTGTTCCATACTAACAGGAAGTTGGCTCACCTATGCAAATATCGGCAAAAGGTGGAATTACTTATTAAGTAAATTCTACCTTTTGCCGATATATTTATTATCAATGTATGTAGGCTTATTATATCAATTCTAAATCTTCTCAAAAACTTCAAGGAGGAACTGAAAATATGGACGTTAAATTTTCTTCATTATCAGTTAATACTTTAAGCAATTATGCGAAGGCTACTGGCAAAAAGAATGAACAAGAAAACGTAAGTTCTTTTAAACCCCAGCAATCTTCACATGATAAGTTAATTAGCAACCTTCAAGAGCAAATTAAAAGGATAAATGAAAGCGACAACTACACTACAGATGAAAAGAAAGCCAAAATCGAAGAACTGCAAAAACAGCTTGAACAAGCAGAAGCTGAAAAAAGGCTTAAAGAAGCAGAAGCGTTAAAGGGCGAAGCCGAAAAAACCTCTGTAAAAAATGAAAGCAACGATCAAAACAAAGTAAATGCAACAAACGAAGACGGCGATACTTTATCTTTAAGCTTTGATGCAGAATCTTTAATTAAAGCACAAATGTCTTTAGACAACATGAAAGATGCCTCTGCACTAAAAACAAAACTTAAAGGCGAATCCAACATTTTAAAGTCGGAAATAGAGCTTGACAAAAGCAGAGGTGTAAACACTGCAAAAAAAGAAGAACAACTTTCAACTATGGAAAATGGTGTAAGGAAGTCTGAAGAAAATGTTGGCAAAGCTATTAAAAACGCAAATGAATCTATCGAAAGTGCAAACAATTATGCTTCTGACAAAGCTTCTAACAAACCCTCAGATAAAGCTTCTAACGAAACGTCTGAAGATTCTGAAGATACCGCCCCAAGTAAGGCTTCAAAGCCTACTGAATTATAAATTTTCGTTTTATACACATTAAAAAACAAGGTATTCCATGCAAAAGCATAGAACACCTTGTTTTTACTTTTCCTTAGGGTCAAAAACAAGTGCCGCCAAAAAGCTGAAAACCATAGCAGCCGCAATACCAGCCGCCCCTGCTTTTAGCCCACCTGTCAAAATGCCGTATGCACCGTTTACATCAATTTCCTTTTTTACACCTTTTGCAAGCAAGTAGCCAAAGCCAGGAAGAGGAACTGTCGCCCCTGCTCCGCCAAACTCAATTATTTTTTCGTACCAACCAAGCCCACCTAAAACACAGCCGAGTATAACAAAAATTACAAGTATCCTTCCAGCTGTAAGTTTTGTTCTGTCTATTAAAATTTGCCCTAAAACACAAATTAAACCGCCAACCAAAAAAACACGCAAATACTCCATGAAAAACAGCTCCTTTTTAATATACGCTTATTATTTCATGAAGCAGTTAAATTATTCAAAAAGCTACTTATTTATCAAGCTCGCCATAGTGTCCACGAAGCTTAGCAAGTGATTCTTTAATTTTTTTCTCAACACCATTTTCCGTAGGGTTATAATAAATTTTACCTACAAGCTCGTCTGGCAAATATTGCTGCGGAACGTAATTTCCTTCGTAGCTATGCCCATATTTGTAGCCGACACCGTGCCCCAAATCACGCTCGCCTTGAAAGTTTGCATTTTTTAAATGAGGTGGTATACCGTTTATTTTTACGTTTGCTACGTCTTGCTCGGCTTTTAGCAAGCCCGAATAAGATGCGTTTGACTTTGGGGCACACGCCACATAAACTGCAGCTTGTGCAAGCGCAAGCTTACATTCTGGAAGCCCCACCATTTCTGTCATAGTTGCTGCCGATGTCGCCACCAAAAGAGCGTGAGGGTCTGCGTTGCCAACATCTTCCGCCGCACAAATCATTATTCTTCTTGCAATAAACTTTGGGTCTTCTCCTGCATAAATCATTCGTGCAAGGTAGTACAAGGCGGCGTCTGGGTCACACCCTCGCATACTTTTTATAAATGCCGAAATTGTGTCGTAATGGTTGTCGCCTGTTTTGTCGTAGTTTAGCGCACGCCGCTGAATGCACTGCTCTGCAACAGAAAGGTCCAGTGTAATTTTGCCGTCTTCTCCTATTTCCGTTGTCAAGGCGGCAAGTTCTAACGCATTTAGTGCTACACGTGCATCACCGTTTGCTACATCTGCAAGAAAATCAAGCGCTTCATCAGTAGCAAAAATGTTCATTGCACCTAGCCCTTTTTCTTTGTCTGCAATTGTTTTTTTAAGCAGTGCAAAAATGTTTTCCTTTGAAAGGTGGTTTAGCTTAAACACAATTGACCGTGAAATAAGCGCTTTGTTCACCTCGAAAAAAGGGTTTTCTGTCGTTGCACCAATTAAAACAACTGTTCCGTCCTCAACGTGGGGCAAAAGTGCGTCTTGCTGTGTTTTGTTAAAACGGTGAATTTCATCAATAAAAAGAATCGTCCTAGTTCCTGTCATGCCTAAAGACGACTTTGCAGAGTCTACCGTTGCCTTAATGTCCTTTATACCCGAAGTTGTTGCGTTTAGCTGAACAAAGTTGCTTTTTGTTGTGTTTGCAATTATTTTTGCAAGCGTAGTTTTCCCTGTTCCAGGCGGCCCGTAAAGTATTATGCTTGTAAGCTTGTCTGCCATTATTGCACGGTATAAAAGCGTGCCTTTGCCCACAATATGCTCTTGCCCCAAAAAATCTGAAAGTGTTTGAGGACGAACCCTTGAAGCAAGGGGGGCTTCTTTTTTTAATTTGTTTTGTCGTTGGTATTCAAATAAGTCCATATTGCACCATTTATTCTTTATTTATAAATATCTCCACGGCTTCCAAGATTAATTATACTTATGGTTAAGATATAGTTGAGATTTCATCATTATTTGAATATAAAACTCGAAAATCTCCTACTCTTAACCGAAATTTTTAATTTTCATCTTTTAAAGCTTTCACGTCACCAAAAGGAAGCCTTTTATAGCCGTTAATATTCTTTCTTGAAAATTTTGGGCTGTTTATTAATAAATTTAATTGCCGCCTTTTCAAAATAAATTTTATAAACTGTCATAGTCTATACCTAACTGTGCTGACAGTTCTTCAATAGAAACAACAGTGCCATCATTCACTTCTAGTGCATCTGAAATAAGCTTTAAATCAAATTCATCAGGCTCAACTGCAGGCACCGCCAACAGCTTAATTTTTTACAGTATTTGCAAAATTAGTCCAATTTGAACCTCATCAAAGCTATCAATTAGTTTGTAAGCAGTTTCCCTATTAGTCATTTTACCACATCAATTATAAATGTTTAAACCACTTTTAATTTTAGTTTATACATTAATTTATTGAATATAATTAAATAACTACCATGCAATCACCAAAGCTAAAAAACCTATACTCCATACAAACAGCTTCCTCATAGGCAAGCATAACCTTTTCACGTCCGCAAAAAGCCGAAACAAGCATAATTAGCGTGCTTTCAGGCAAGTGAAAATTCGTTATAAGCCCTTCAACAATTTTAAACTTATACGAAGGATAAATGAAAATATCCGTGCTTCCGCTGCAAGGCTTTATAAAACCGTTTTCATCAGCAACGCTTTCAAGTGTTCTAAGGCTAGTTGTTCCAACTGCAATTATTCTGCCGCCGTTTTTCTTTGCGCTGTTTATAATGTCGGCTTGCTCTTTTGTAATTTCAAATTGTTCCGAGTGCATTTTGTGTTCCAAAATGTTGTCGGCTTTTACTGGGCGAAAAGTTCCAAGCCCCACATGCAAAGTTACCGTTGCAATATGCACGCCTTTTTCCCTTAGCTCACCAAGTATTTCGTCTGTAAAGTGAAGCCCTGCCGTTGGTGCAGCCGCCGAGCCTTCGTTTTTGGCATAAACAGTTTGGTAACGCTCTTTGTCGTCAAGTTTTTCCTTTATATAATGCGGAAGCGGCATTTCGCCGAGCCTATCTAAAATTTCTTCAAAAACGCCCTCGTACTCAAAGCGAACAATGCGGTTGCCGTCGTCCTTCACTTCTTCAATAACTGCGTTCAAAACACCGTTACCAAAAACAACTGTGTCACCTTCTCTAGCTTTTTTCCCTGGCTTCACAAGCGTTTCAAACGTGTTTTGTGAAATTCGCTTCAAAAGAAGCAACTCAATTTTTGCTCCTGTACCTTCTCTTTGCCCAATAAGCCGTGCAGGTATTACACGAGTGTCGTTTAAAACAAGACAGTCGCCCTTTTTAAAATAATTAATTATGTCACGAAACGTTTTGTGCGTAATTTCGCCGCTTTCTCTGTTTAAAACCAAAAGCTTTGAAGAAGCTCTATCTTTAAGCGGTGTTTGTGCAATAAGCTTTTCTGGTAAGTCAAAATAAAAGTCGCTCCGCTTTAAATTTTCCGCATTTATCTGTGTCATTGAACTGTTACTCCTGTAAAATAATATTCCAAAATTTGTTTAAAAGTGTACCCTGCTTCTGCCATTCCTTTTGCACCAAATTGGCTCATTCCAACGCCGTGACCGTTGCCCTTTCCAATAAATGTAACTGTGTTTCCTGTGCTTTGGTAAACGTTGCCTGTCAAAATTGTGGGTGCGGGCGTTTGTGTTGGTGTTGATGAGTTAGTAGTTGGCTGTGTTGCTGGTGTTTGGGTTTGCGTAGGTGTAGGCGAGGGCGAAGGAGTTGCCGCCACAACTGCATTTGCTTGGTAAACAGAAACCGAACCAGAGTTAACAGCTGTAAAGCCGTTCAATTCAAACATTTGGCTGTTTCCACCCATTGCAAAAAGCCCATCTACAGCTTTTTCCGTTGTGCCTAACCCATTTACATAAACACTTACTTTTTGCTGTGAAGCTTGCGGCTGTGCAGGTGCTGGCGTTGGTACAGTGTTTTGAACAGGTGCTGGATTTTGAAGCGTAGCAACAGAATAAGTTGCTGTACCAGTGGCTTGCGAGCCTTCAATTGTAAAATATTTACTTAACAAACTTCCGCCAGACGATTTATTAAAAAACGTGCGAATTTCTTCCTTTTGCAAGGTGTGCTTACCTGAAGTTCCGTTTAAAACAAGCTGAGCCACCCTGCCGTTTGACTGCATAACTGTAGAAACAGATGTTATGTTTCCAATAGTGACGTTGTTCATGTAAGCAATTTGAGTAAGTTCGGAAAGTGAAAAGCTCCTCGTCCAATTTTTATGTTCTGTTTCCGCAATTTCTTGTACGCCACGAAGGTAAGGAATTGCATTTGACCAAACGTTTTCCGAGTTGTCCGTTACGCCGCCGCTGCTAGAACAATAAACTGCATTTATAGGTTCGCCGTTATAAGCGGCTACTATACCTTTTGTTTGAACAACTGCTTCTGTAGAACGGTCTGCTTCGTTGCCTTTGCCTAAGTAGCTTTGGCAGTGTACGCTGTCGCAAAGTTCGTAGCCGTCTTCCCTGTGCACGCCCATACGTGTAAGCGTGTACGAGCGTGCCGCTACTGCTTGCGCCTTTAACGCTTCCATATGCCAAGCGTTCGGCATTTCAGACTGAACAACGCTGTACAAATATTCCTCTGGGTCAATTACGTTTACGGCTGTAATGTTTTTTCCTGCAAACCTCCCAAACTCTATGTTTCCACGAAACTTTCTGTCATTTAGTGTTACAAAGCCAGAAGTAGGGTCGTTTACTTGCATGTTTGCAAGCGTATTGTCAAACAAAAACATAGGCACGCCAGAAGCATCAAACAGCAAAACACGTTTGTTGTTTGGGTTCACAACGCTTCCAGAAACAGAAGTTGCAAGTTGTGTAGCTTCTGCTTGGTTGTATTCACCTAAATAAACGAAAAAACTGCCCGAGTCTGCAAAGCCAACAACGCTTTTTTTCCCCGAAGCAACGTAGCTGTCGGAAACAGCTTTAGCTGCTTCATAGGTAGCATAGCCTTGCGGAACTTTTGCATAGTAGCCGTTTGATGACGCAACATAAAACCCTGCATTTGAAGCTAAGTTAGCAAGCGAAAAAAAACTGTTTCCAGAGCTGTAGCCAACTGTAATTAGCTTGCTGCTAATTGGCACATTTGTAACTTCTTTATACCTGTATGTAAGCCCAATGCGAAGCTTTGCCGGCATTGGGAATGCGTAAACAACGTTTGTTTTTATTAATAAAGAAAATGTGATAAAAAAAACTAGTGATAATATTCGTAGCTTTTTCATTTGTGTTTCCAGTTTGAGGAAGGTATTTTGTCCTCAAGCCCTTTCTATAATTTACTAAGTTATTGTTTTATTTACTAAAGAATTTTAAAACATCGTCAACTGTTTTCGCCAAGTAAACATGATTATAAGAACTAAGTTCTGCTTTGCTTCCGTAGCCGTAAAGAACACCCAGCCCATCAATGCCCATTTCCTCGGCGGCTTCAAGGTCGTACTTTCTGTCGCCAATCATTATTGTAGTTTCTTTTTCAAAGCCAAAGCTTTCAAGTGCGTAGTTTAGTACTTCAATTTTTTCTTGTCGTGTGCCGTCTGTCAGTGTGCCTGCTACAAAGTCGAAATATTTATAAATGTCAAAGTGCTTTAAAACGTCAATTGAATAAATTTCTGGTTTGCCTGTGGCAAGGCAAATTGTGTAACCCATTTTGTCAAGCTCCAAAAGCATTTTGTCAATGCCGTCGTAAAGCTTGTTTTTGTCAAGCAACCCTACGGGAATAAAGTCTTCTCTAAAAAAATTTACCGCCTCTAAAATTACATTTTTGTCGGTGCTTAGAAGTTCTTTAAAAGCTTCTTCAATAGGCGGCCCAATATATTTTTTTAAGTCAATTGTGCTTGTGTCAATGCCAAAATGTTCAAGTGTGTTTTTGTATGAATAAATAATTCCTTCGCCCGAGTCTGTCAAAGTTCCGTCAAGGTCGAAGAAAAGTGTTTTGTACTTTTTCAAAATGTTTCCTCCCAAGATTTTTCAAAATTAAACTTCTTGCGAAATATGAAATGTCAAATTTGCCGTAAAGGCGGCGTTTATAATTTCGCAAGAGGTCTATTATGTTTGTTTCAAAACCTCTTTATCTTTCCACTTTCCATGCTTTAAGCGTATAGTAAAAATTATACCACGCACTACCCAGTCAATATACATTCCGCCCCAAACGCCCAAAACGCCAAGCCCCAGCTTAACGCCCAAAATGTAACCAGAACCTATGCGGAAAAGCCACATGCTTGCAACAGAAACTATCATAGCAAACTTTACATCACCCGTAGCCCTAAGCGCAGAAGGCGTAATAAAAGAAACAGCCCAAATTAAAGGTGTAAGCAGAAAGCAAGAATATAAAAGCTGCTTTAAGTACACAAGCGTGTCGGCGTCAGCCTTGTAAATTGTGCCTATCACTCCTGTAAACGGAAAAGAAACCACGCACAAAATGCCCATTAAAACCATTCCCGTTTTAATGGAAAACATAACAGTTTTTAAAACGTCATCTTTTTGGCCACGCCCAATTCTTTGCCCTACTAAAATCATTACGCCTGTAGCAAAGGCGTTTCCAGGAACGGCAATTATCCCAAAGTACGAGCCCCCAATCGAGTTTGCAGCCATAGCTGCCGTGCCCATAGACACAATAAAAACTTGGGTTATAAGCCGCCCAACTTGAAAAAGTGACGACTCAACAGAAGTTGGAATACCAATTCCAAGAATGACTTTTTGCATTGCAAAGCTTGGCTTAAAGTATTCAAGCTTGTTTAACTTAATTGTCTTTGAAAAAACCAAAATGTGTAAAAGGCTTAAAACAAGCCCCAAATAACGTGAAATTAAAAGTGCAGTCGCCGCCCCAACAATTCCCCTGCTAGGCAAGTTTATTGTAAACCAGCCAAAAACGTTTAGATGAACGCCTATAATAAGAACATAACCAAATATTATGTTTACAACGTTCATAATAATTGTAATAACCATAGGCGTGCGTGTGTCGCCTGCACCCCTTAAAATGCCGTAAATTGTTTGGGTAAGTGCAATTGCTGTAAACGAAAAAACAGTAATGCCCAAATATGTGTTAGCCGCCGAAAAAACGTCTTCTGCTGCATCTTTGTACAACGTTCCTATAATCGGCTGCTTAAAAAACATAAACACTACAAACAAAAGCAGCGAAACTATGACCGAAAGAAAAGCAGACTGCGCCGAAGCGTTCTTTGCATTTTTAAGTTCGTGCCGCCCTAAATACTGGGAAACAACAATTGTACAACCCACAGTAAGTGCCGAAAATACCGAAATTATAATGTTTGTTATTGAGTCAATCATTGATATTGCTGAAATGGCATACATTCCAAGCCGTGCTGCCATCATAGTGTTTACTATCCCAAGCATAACTGTAAAAATTTGCTCTATAACTATGGGCATTGAAATTTTCAATAGTTCTTTTGCTCTGCTTGCTGTTTCGCCGTTAAACTTGTTGCCAAAACGGCTAAAAACTCCTTTGCTTTTTACTAGCTTTTCATTTATGAAAGACAATTGAAGTAACACTTCCTTATAAACATCATAAAAATTATTATAAGTCTTTTTCAAATTATATTCAACTATTGAACAGGAAATATTTCCCCAAGTTTTTTAGGGTCTATCCGACAAATAAAATTTGCACAAAATCGGCAGTTTTTCCGCCTGACTTCGTTAGAATTTCTTGTCTAACTTCTAGTTATGCCTGCGAAATTCTGCCTCGTCAGACAAAAAACTGCTCGATTTGTGCAAAACTTATAATTATCGGATACACCCTAAATAAAGTTGTAACAAAAAGGCCAACAGCTACTTTTAAAAATTTCTACTAGCTGTTGGCCTTTATGGCATATTTTAAAAAAATGAAAAGTCGGCTTTGTTTAGTTTATCAATTGCAGTATAAATTCTTTGCTTTGCTTCGTCACCTGTTACGCCGCCTTGAATGTATGCAATTAGCCTTGTTTTTTCCCCATCAGACAAGCTTTCAAAGTTTGCACGGGCATCAGAGTTTTGCATCAGCTCCATTCCAAAGCCTACTGGAATGTCTGGGACGTTTGGGTTTGGGTTTCTTCCCATGCCTATAAATGTATTATCTTCGTTCATTTCTTTACTCCCTTTTTAATTTTATTATTAGGCAAAAAGGAAATATTATTCAAAGCAAGTGCTTTATTTAACTTTAAAACTGGTAAATACGGCGAGTGTTTTTTCGTATAACAAGGCGGAGGAAGGAGCAATACCAATAGCTGTATTATGACTGATGACAAAGAAGTTATACGGAAAATAAGCCGTCGTATTTGGCTGATTTTAAATTTATATGACTATAGTATGAGTGAAATCTTACTATAATATATTGTAATTGCATTTAACATGTATTATAATTGAATAACATCTGAGTAACTGCGTGATGCTTATATTAATATATTACATGCTTTATAATTATAAAAAAAATAAACAAACAATAATGGGAGGAAAGCAAAATGAAAAACCTAAAGGTTAGGTCAAAGCTAGTTGTTTCATATGTCATTTTAATAGTATTGTTTCTTATTTCTACAGCAATTTCACTCACCAACATTAACTCAATTCAAACACAGTTTACAAAGTTTATCAGTTCTCCTTTTGCAGTTAGGGCAGCTTCATTAAGAATGAAAGTGAATTATGAAAGTGTACAAAAATCTATTTTTGAAGCTATAATTCGCAAAGACGAAGCTGGAATAAGAAAATGTATAGATAGTGCTAATAATTCAGCAAAAGTTTTGCGTGAAGATTTTGCAATTGTTAATGAGCGTTTTTTAGGTGACAGGTCTTACGTTGATAATATTAACGCACTGCTTAAAGACTTGGGTGAAATAAGAACCGAAATTTTAGACCTTGCTTCTAAAAACCGCAGTGAAGAAGCAATTGCACTTATGGACAGCAAATATATTCCAAGAATTATAGAAGTTTATAATAACTTAGACCCAATTATTGAATTCGCAACGACAAACGGCAATAAAATTAGTGCAACTATAACAAGCATTGCTTCTTTAATGCGTATACTTGCAATTGTTTTTGGCATATCAATTGTTGCGCTTTCAATCGTTTTATGTATTTATACCTCAAACTCTATTACTAAACCATTAAACCAAGTAAAAAAAGCTGTTGAAGACATAGCAAAAGGCAATATGAATACAAACATTACTTATAGCAGCAAGGACGAAATTGGTCAGCTTGCAAGTTCAACAAAAGTAGTGTGCTCAACAATTTCTACTTTTGTAACCAATGTAGGCAGCCTTGTAAATGACTTTGAAAAAGGCAACATTGACGCAAGAATAAATGAAGCTTCGTTAGAAGGCGAATACAAAAACTTAGCAAAAGGTATCAACTCAATGTGCGGCTCTTTAATCGACGAAAATTTAATGATTATAGATGCCTTTGCTGAACTTGGTGCTGGCAATTTTAACACAACGCTTAAACCGTTGCCTGGGCAAAAAGCCGTTTCAAACGAAAAATTTGAAGCTTCAAAGAAAAACATAACAAAGCTTAGCGAAGATTTAACTGGGTTAATTACAAATGCCTCAAACGGAAAGCTTGACGTTAAAGTTAATTCAAACGCATATGACGGCGGTTGGAAAAAGATTACAGAGGGCTTAAACAATTTGATTTTAACTATCGACACTCCAATACAAGAGTTAAACTCCGCTTTAAAAGAATTATCGAAGGGCAACTTTAATGTTCAAATTAGTGGCAACCACAAAGGCGAATTTGCTGAAATGATGACATCTATGGACACTATGGTCAAGACCACTGCCTCATATATAAACGAAATAACAACTACGCTTGCTTCAATTGCACATGGTGATTTGCGTAGTTCAATTTCACGTGAGTATGTAGGGCAATTTAATTTAATAAAAGAATCTATCAACAACATTAACAAAACGCTAAATGAAACAATTAGCGAGTTGAAAACGTCTGCCGATAATATTTTGCTAGGCGCAAGGCAAATTTCCGAAGCTTCTATAGACCTTGCAAACGGTGTTTCGCACCAAGCAGGCTCTATTGAGGAGCTTAATTCTTCAATTTCTTCTATAAACGAGCAAGCTTTTGAAAACGCTCAAAAAACGAAGGAAGCAAGTGATATATCTAAGCGCTCAATTAACAGCGCAGAAAACGGAAACAAAGAAATGGCACAAATGCTTAATTCTATGAACGGAATTAGAGAGTCGTCACACGATATCTCTAAAATAATTAAAGTAATAAATGACATTTCCTTCCAAACAAACTTGCTTGCGCTTAATGCTGCTGTTGAAGCGGCTAGGGCTGGCGAAGCAGGCAAAGGCTTCTCTGTTGTTGCCGAGGAGGTTCGCACACTTGCTGGAAGAAGCCAAGAAGCGGCGAAAGAAACAGAAGCACTTATTAGTGAAACTATAAGTAAAATAAATGTTGGTACAGACAATGCAAAGCTTACGTCGGAAGCACTTAACGCAATTATTACTGACATTAACTCAATTTCGGAAATAATTGTTGCTATAGACACTTCAAGTTCTGCACAAACTGAGGGCATTGCAAAAATTACTGCTGGAATAAACCAAATTTCTGAAGTTGTTCAAAACAACTCGGCAAACTCGGAAGAATCTGCTGCTGCTGCGGAAGAACTTAGCAGCCAATCAGAAGTTCTTACAGAGCTTATTTCAAACTTTAAAACAAAATAATGCAGATTAGCATAAAAAGGGATATACCGCAACTTCTGTTGAGGCATATCCCTTTTTGCTTCACTTTATTCAAATTAACGAAATAGCAATGTCGGCATCTTTGCCGCCAAGCTCCCTTAATCTGTCTGCTTCTTTTGAAATGCTTTTTATAACTTTTTCTGGGTCAGTCATAATTTCGTTTACCATTTTAATCATTTTTTTGCTGTCAATGTTGCTGTTGTCAACGTAATATTTTTGCCCGATATATTTCATAAAAGCTTCAATCTTTGGGTCGTACACTATGCCGAGTATTGGGACAGAAACAGACACCGCATAAATTAAAGCGTGAAGTCTCATTCCTATTACAA
Source organism: uncultured Defluviitaleaceae bacterium (assembly GCA_964492715.1). Lineage (GTDB taxonomy): Bacteria > Bacillota > Clostridia > Lachnospirales > WRBF01 > CAZBLK01. The sequence continues at coordinate 93,114 of CAZBLK010000010.1, forward strand.
GCTTACAAACCCCAATTATCCCCATCAACTCTCTCACACTGTATTCCGACTTTAAAATTACACTTTCGCATGTAAGCTTCTGCATAACATCTCTTGAAATAATGTCGTCAAACGGGTGCTGCATAGGTATAAACAGGGGAATAAGACCGTGGTGTAAGTTTACTTTGTTAATTACACTTGCCATTTTTGCAACAAAGTCAATATCTTTATACTTCCATTGCCTAAAAGAAATTGCAACGTAGTTTTTGCTTCTGTCTATTCCTTCGACCTTTAAAATTTCTTCAAGCTGTGCACCGTTAATAGGCGAAATTGAAAGAGTAGGGTCACTTGAAAGCGTTACATTTTCATTTTGAACTTCTAAACGCTTTAACTCGTCGAAAGATTCAGGCTCACGAAGCGTAATGTAGTCGCACATAGTTAAAGCTTGCTTTGCCGTACTTAAATTCGACTTTTTTATAATAGGCCCAATGCCGTTTGCGTAAAGCATAAGCTTTAAGCCAAGCCGCTTTGCATACTTCATTAAAAGCGTATAATAAATTAACGAATGAGTGCTTGTAATGTCTTGTATAAGGCTTCCGCCGCCGTTTATAAAAACTCTTGTTCGGTTCATAAACTTTGCTATTTGTAAAAAGTCAATTCTGTTTATAGCCGTAACGTTGTACTGGGTTGCTGTCACTTTTGGGCTTTTAGACAAAACAGCAATTGAAATGTCTGGTTTTTTTGCCCTAAGGCAGTCAATTATTGCGCTTAAAATTGCGTCGTCGCCGCTGTTGTTAAAGCCATAATAGCCAGAAAGCATAACGTCAAATAGCATACCGCCTTGCTTGTGCCTTGAAATTACTTCATTGTAAATTTCAACGTGCCTTTCACGCATAACATCAGTTGAAAAATTGCTTGATGCGTGCTTGTACAAATTTTCGCCCAAGCTTGTTCTAAAAATGCGTTCGTCAATTAAGCGAACAATGTGTTTTGCAATGCCTTCATAATCTCCAGCTTCGGCAAGAAGCCCTGTTTTTTCATGGATAATTAAGTCGGGTATGCCGCCGACAGCTGTTGAAACTGTTGCCTTTGACATTTTAGCCCCCTCCAAAAGCACATAAGGGAAGCTTTCGGAGTGCGAAGTTAAAACATTAATATCAATTGCATTTATAAAGCTGAATATATCATCAATAAAGCCCATAAAAGCAACGTTTTTACTTATTCCAAGAGTTTCCGCCAAAGCTTCAAGTTCACTTTTTAAAACGCCTTCACCTGCAAGCATAAACAAAACATCAGTTCGCTTTTCAAGAACCTTTGCAGCAGCACGCAAAAAAACAGCGTGCCCCTTTACTTCGTCAAAACGCCCAATTATGCCCACAAGAGTTTTGCCATCGGCATTAATATTGTGCTGCTTTAAAAAAGTTTCTTTACTCATAAATACAGTTTCTTTTCTAAAGTCGATAGCGTTGTAAACCGAGTAAATTTTGTCGGCTTCAAAGTTTCGTTTAACAAGCATGTCCTTAAAATTGTCCGAAACTGCAATATAATAATCTATAAAGCGAAGCGAAAAAGAGTTTAACTGAGTAAAAACCATTTTTTTGTAAAGGTTTTCTGTAAAGTCAAGAAGATAATCACTGTGAATTGTTGTAATCATTGGTGTTTTTATAAAAGGGCGCAGCATGACCGCAATAAAATTAGCCCTTGCACCGTGGGCATGAATTAGCTCGTAACGTTCCTCTCTAATGTGGGAAACAAGCTTTGGAACAACCGTTAAGTCGTTTCTATATTTTTGCTTTATAAGAAGCGAAGGAATTGGCATTTTGCTAATTTCTTGGTAAAACACGCCCTCCATAAAGCAAATTATTTTAACGTCAATTTCGTTCATAAGTGCAGACAAAAGGGCGAAAACATGGGTTTTTGCGCCACCTTTGTCACCGCCGCTTATTAAATGAAGAACTTTCACGCCTTTTCCTCCTCGTTTAACTGTCCACGAGAAACTGCCGAACAAATACCCATTAAAACCCAAAACGAAAGCATTATGCGTGGATAAAACCAAATGTATTCAACCATACTTATTGCAAGCACAGAAGCCAAAGCAGTTGCAAGGGCTGCTGCGTAATATTTTAACTCGGCATCAATTGACTTTTTTGCAGTAATTATAGCCCCTTTAATTGTTGTAAAAATAAGCACAACAAATGAAACAAAGCCAAAAATTCCTGTTTCTATCCAAACCTGCAAAAACAAGTTGTGCGAGTGCATAGCTGGAAGCGCCAAGTAATGCGCATAAATTTTGTATATCCTAGAAAAAGCTGTAGGGCCTATACCTATCCCGTAAAACCAGTGGTTTTTAAGCGTTCTTAGTGCACCTTCCCAAATTAAAACACGAAATTCGCTTGAAGAATCTTTCCCAATTGTCATAAGCCTTGCCGTAATAGATTGTGGTATAAACGGAATGAACGCAATAAATAAAATTATTGCAAAAGGAATTAGCCTTTTGTTTAAAAGTGCAACAAAAAGTGCAAAGCCTATAACAAACGCAAGGTACGCCGAGCGTGAGTTTGTAAGAACTAATGCGGCAACCCCTGGCAAAATTAACATTGCCGAAATAAGCCTGTAAATATCTTTCTTTTGCGAAAGTATAAAAGCCACACCTAAAGGAATTATAAGCATTAAAAATTCGGCGTAATTGTTTGGGTTGTCCATTGTTGAAAAAAGCCTTGCAACGCCAGCACTTACAGTTGTGTCCGTAAAGTCAAGCCGCACGGCAACACCCATTTTATACTGGTAAAGCCCAAACAACGAAGAAACAAGCATTGCCAAAAAAAGCGAAACTACAACAAGCCTTAAAGTTTGCTTAGACGTAATTACCGCTTGAACAAGCACCGAAAAAATTATACTCGAAAAAAGAAGCACAAAAACACGAAGCCCATCACCTCCGCCGTAACCTGTAATTACACTTACAAACGCAAGAAGTGTAAAAACTAAAAGTGCTGGTGAAACTTGCTTAAACTTAAACAAAGTTCTCTTTCCTGCTGCCACCTGAATTAAATAAACCAGCATAAAAAACGCCGCTGCATAAAAAATATACAGGTTGTTCCAATATTCGTGCGGAACAGCCGCCATTAATATGAAGAAAGCGCATATTCCATATTCAAGTATTTTGCCTTTATAATTAAGCATTGAGCCTGTAATTACCTTTTTAGTTACCGAATATTCCACACCAAAAAGCTTGTACAAACTTTGACTAAAGGCGGTTAGTTTTTGCATAACGAAAAGAAGCAGTGCGTAAAGCTTGCTCCCCAATGCGTATTCCCTTTTGTCTTTTACAAAAATCAAGCTTTCAAAAGCTTGTACCAAAATGCTTCCTTTAAAAAAGCCGCCTAGCTTTAACATTAAAGCGTATGTAAAGCTTGCTTCATAAAACCTGTTTACCGTTTTGTAAAGCTTTAGCACAGCTTTAAGAATTAAGCTTCCTGTTTCAGTCATAAAGCCTAGCCCACTCTCACCTATTTATTTGCAATTTCAAAGCCTGCAAGCCTTGTGTAAATTTTGCCTTTGCCAGCACGAATAGTAAAGCCGTGACCAATTACATAAGTGTTTCCACTAATTTTGAACCCACCGTTTTCTATAACTTGACCTTTTGCAGATGTTGTAATTTTGATTGATGAAAAGCCCTCTACGTAAGCTTTTACTTGGTTGCCTTTGTCGTCAGGCGTAAAGACGTACCCTTCGCCAACTTCAATGTTTGTAATTGTTCCAAGGTTTGCACCCTTAGCTTCGTCTTCAACAAACCCACCAATTTCAATGTTTTCTGCAACATAGTTTGGAATTTGTTCTGTAAAGAAAGTTAAAACAAGGTCGTCAGAGTTTGCAACGGTTGAAACTTTTGGGTTTACAAAGCGCAAACCTACAAAAGCAACAGCAGCAACTATTGCAACAATAACAAACAAGTCAATAATATTTATTTTGCCAAATATACGTCCTTTTTCATCTAAAAGCTTCATTTATGAACGCCCTTTCCTGTAATTTGTTTGTACACATTTATTGTGTTTTCTAGCGTGTTTTCTAAATTAAATTTTGTTTTTACTGTTTGAAGTGCTAAAAGCCTAAGTTTTTTAACAAGTGATTCGTCCGACATAAGCTTTTGCATAGCGGAAGCCATGCCGTTTATGTCGCCGTAATCTATGACTAACCCACAGCCAGTTTGCTCGTTTACAATTTCGCCGTTTCCTCCGACCGAAGTTACAATTGCTGGAAGCCCCTTTGCCAAACCTTCGATAATTGCAAAGCTTAAGGCTTCACTTGATGACGAGTTTACATAGCAGTTTGAAGCTTTTAAAAACTCGTATGGGTCTGTTCTGTAGCCTGCAAAAATTACGTTTTCGTTTAAATTGTTTTGCTGTGCAAATTGTTTGCACAACTCAATTTCTTCTCCTTCACCTACAAGAAAAAGTTTAAACGGCTTTTCAGCGTGCTTCTTCAATTCTAAAATGGATTTTAAAAGAAACAAATTCCCTTTTTCGCTTGTAAAGCGTGTCAATGAAACAAAAACGAATGTATTTTCATCAATCCCAAACTCTTTGCGAATTGCAGAATTACTTGCGTCATACAAAACATCTTCATACGGTACTCCGTTATAAATTACATACGAATTTTTTAAGCTAACGTTGTTACGATTCATTACGTGATTTACTTTTTCGCACACCGCAATTGTGGCGTCGTCCCACTTTGTTATAAACTTGTTTGTAAACTTCCAAAGCGTGCTGTTTTCATACGCAAAGTGGTAAGTGAAAACAGTTTTTACTTTTGGGTTAAAAAGCTTCGATAAAACCGCAACATAATTTTCACGCTGATGCTGTGTATGTATAACATCAATTTTGTTTTCTTTGCAATACTTTGCAAGCTTAAACGCCGCCCAAACATCAAAAGGGTGCGCCATTTTAATTTGCACTGGCGAAATTCCAAGCTTTTTTACATCAACACAAAGCTTGTCCTTTATATTATAAAGAAGGTGAACGTTGTTGCCACCTGAAATAAGCTTTTCGGAAAGTATTTTAATATACGTTTCTGTGCCGCCTTTTCCAGCATAATTAATTAAATATAGTACGTTCAAGGTTTCCTCGTTCCTTACATATTTATATTGAATTTTATTATAATTGGAGAATATTGTCAAGTAATTCACATTTTCCAAAAATATACAAACAAAAGTGTTTCCTTATTAAAGGAAACACTTTAAAACAAACATCTAAATTCTAATCCCTATTGCTGCGCCTATTAGCAAGCAGTAAAAGCCTAAGCAAATTCGCCAAAGAAACAGCCGCTGCCGCAACATAAGTTAAAGCAGCAGAATTAAGAACTTTTCTAGCCTGAGGAATTTCATCAGCCGCTAAAATGTTATGTTGTTCAAGCATATCAATTGCTCTGTTAGAAGCGTTAAACTCAACTGGAAGCGTAATAAGCTGAAAAATAACAACGCCAGAAAAAAGAATTATTCCAGCATACAAAAGCATAATTCCCATTCCGCCACGGCCTGCCGAAAACAAAAGCCCAATTAAAATTAAAGGCATTGAAAGTTTAGAGCCAAAGTTTACTACAGGAACAATTGCATTTCTAATAGAAAGAGGTGCGTAACTTGTGTTGTGCTGAACAGCGTGTCCTGTTTCGTGCGCCGCCACACCAATTGCAGCAATTGACGTGCTGTTGTAAACTACGTCAGAAAGCCTTAAAACCTTTGCTCTTGGGTCGTAGTGGTCTGTAAGGTTTCCTGCGACACGTTCCACTGTAACGTCATAAATACCTGCAAGGTTTAAAAGCTGGCGTGCAATGTCTGCGCCTGTAAGCCCTTTTCTGCTTGTTACTTTGCTGTACTTCGAGTATGTGCTGCTAATTTTGCTTTGGGCATACATTGCAAAAATTGCAAATGGAATTACTATTAACATTGTAGAGTCATAAAAAAACGGCATATTCACTCCTCCTTATCTTATTCACCTAAAATTGCGTTTATCTCCATTTTGTTTCCTCTTAAATAATCAGGCACATGCATAACGTTTTTTCCCGGCGGCTGAATTTTTGTTAAAACAACAGCACCGCCCCTGCACTTTACAACAATTCCCTTTTTATTTATTATATCGATAATTTGCCCGTTTTCAAATTTATTTTCGCTGTTGTCAAATTCATAGCTGTCAAATACTTCTGCTTTAATAATTTTAAAAACTGTGTTGTCGTAAGTAGTATATGCAAGCCTTACCTTTACTAAACCTCTTACTAAATTAACGATTTGCTTGGCATCTTTGTTCCAGTCAATTTTCCCTGTTTCGTTTGTAAGCATAGGTGCGTATGACGAAAGTGCGTTGTCTTGCTTTTCGCCTTCTACAAACCCAGCTTCCAGCCTGTCTATTGCGTCTAAAAGCGCAATTGCCCCAACGTTTGAAAGTTTTTCATAAATGGTTTCGCCGTCATCTTCTGGCGTTATGTCAACTTCCCTTTTCATTATCATGTTGCCCTTGTCAATCCCTTTTACCATGTGCATAATTGTAACGCCTGTTTTTGTTTCTCCGTTAATAATTGCCCATTCTATAGGTGCTGCACCACGATATTTTGGAAGAAGCGAGCCATGTACGTTTATGCACGCAATTTTTGGAAGGCTTAAAACCTTTTCCGTCAAAATTTGGCCATACGCAACAACAACAAATAAATCTGCGCCAAACTTTTCAAGCTGCGCCACAGCTTCATCACTTTTTATGTTTTCAAACTGAAAAACAGGAATGTTTTGTTCAATTGCAACTTCCTTAACAGGCGGAAACTGAACTTTTTTCCCTCTGCCCCTGCTTTTGTCGGGTTGGGTGACAACTGCAACAACTTCGTGGTCTTTGCATAACGCTTTTAGGCAAGGCACCGCAAAGTCGGGCGTACCCATAAATAAAACTTTCATTTTACTTCTCCTTACCACTTTTGAAAAAGTGGACAAAACTTTTATTTGTTATTCTTCTTCGTCGTCTTCAAGTTCCTTAACTCTGTCAATAAACAAAATGCCGTCCAAATGGTCTAGCTCGTGGCAAATTGCAATTGCTTGAAGCCCTGTAGCTTCCACTGTAAAAGGCTGACCTTGGCGGTTTAACGCTGTTACCTTTACGTAGGCCGGGCGTTCAACCACGCCAGACTTTTGCGGAACAGACAAACAGCCTTCGCTTTTTTCCTGTGTTCCCTTTGCTTCAACAACTACTGGGTTTATAAGCTCAATAAGGTGGCTTTCTTCCGACTCGTTGCCTTGTTCATCAACTGGTCTTACATCAACCAAAACAACTCGCCGCAAAACCCCAACTTGTACTGCCGCAATTCCAAGCCCATTGCTTTCCTCCATAGTTTCCCTCATGTCGTCAAGCAAATTAATAATGTTTTCATTAATTACTTTAACTGGCTTTGAAACTTTTCTTAAAATTTCATCGCCATTAATCCTTATGTTACGAAGTGCCATGTAAAACCCCCATCAAACCAAATATATTGGATTTAGCGTAAGATTAAGCACAACTCCGCTAAAATCCTCTTTTTCTTTAAGCTTGTCAATACAATAGAAAACGAAGCTTTTTAACTTCTCCTCGTCCTCTGCTTTTACAATAAGCTTGTAGCGGTAACTGTTTCTAATTTTTGAAACAGAAGCAGGCGCAGGGCCAACCATTTCAAACAAGCCTTTTCTATTATAAAACTTCATTATTTCAAGAAGCTTAAACGTAAGTACAATAACCTTTTTTTCAGAAGCCCCTGAAAACAGCACACAAAACACTTTTGTAAAAGGCGGATACTGCATTTGCCTTCTAAGCGCAATTTCGTGCGTGAAAAACGACTCATAGTCTGCTTCTTTAACATAAGATATGCTGTAATGCTCGGGGTTGTACGTTTGAATGACAACCTTTCCATGTTTTTCGCCACGCCCTGCCCTGCCAGAAACTTGTGTAAGCAACTGAAAAGTGTTTTCTGCTGAACGGTAATCGCCGTTGTTCAGCGAGAGGTCGGCGGCTACTATGCCAACGAGAGTTACGTTCGGAAAGTCCAGCCCTTTTGCAATCATTTGAGTGCCTATAAGTATGGAAGCTTTTCCTTCTCGAAATTGCTGTAAAATTTTGTCGTGGCTGTTTTTACCTGTAGTTGTGTCCGAGTCCATTCGCAAAACAGAAGCTTCTGGGAAAAAGCTTTTCACTTCCTGCTCTATGCGCTGTGTGCCTATGCCAAAATGTTTTATAAACCGTGAGCCGCAAGTTGGGCAGTTTTCTGGGTTTTTCAGCCGCTTTCCGCAGTAATGGCAAATTAGCACGTCATTGTACTTATGGTAAGTATAATTTACGTTGCAACTGTCACACGTCATTACTTGCCCACAGCGTCTGCACGAAACAAACGTGGAGTACCCTCGTCGGTTCAAAAACAAAATTGCTTGGTGCCCTTTGCCAATAGTTTCTGTAAGCGAGTTAAGAAGCTCCTCGCTGAAAATTGACTTGTTGCCGTTTGCAAGCTCGTACCGCATGTCGGAAACTTCAATGTCTGGAAGCCGTTTGTTTACACGCTCTGTAATTTTCAAAAGGTCAAGCGTGCCTTGCGTTGCTTCGTAGTAGCTTTCAACGCTAGGAGTAGCCGAGCCAAGCACAACTAAAGCCCCTGTTAATTCGCTTCTTTTTATTGCAATTTCTTTTGCGTAATACTTTGGTGTCGTTTCGGATTTATAGGTGTTTTCGTGTTCTTCATCTATAATTATAATTCCAAGCTGTTTAAACGGAGTAAAAACTGCCGAGCGTGGACCAATCATAATTGAAACAAGCCCATCACGGGCCTTTTTCCACTGGTCGTACCTTTCGCCAAGCGTTTGACGGCTGTGCGTAACAGAAACTTGCTCACCAAACCTTTGCAAAAAAAGGTTTACTGTTTGTGGCGTAAGCGAAATTTCGGGTACAAGAACTATAGCTTGCTTGCCCTTTTGCAAAACGCTTTCAATTAAGTTTAAGTAAATTTCTGTTTTTCCGCTACCTGTAACGCCGTGAATTAAAACAGGCTTTCTGTCCTTTTTGCGCAGCACATGTGAAATTACCATTTGTTGGTCGCTTGTAAGCGCATGTTTTTTTGTTTCGCTGTTTCCTTTTATATATACGGTGTTTCTAAGCACTTGCTTTTGTTCTATTTTAATTATACCCTTTTTACATAAAGTTTTAATCGGCGAGTCAGATATATGTAAGTAGTTTTTAAGGTCGGTTAAAGAAATCCCTTCGTTTTGCATTAAAGCTTCAACAACAAACTGCTGCTGTTTTGTTAAGCCTTCTTTTGTTGCCTCGTCTTCGTAAATGTCTAAGCCTTCGTCTTCAAAGTAAACACACTTTATTTTCAGGCTTAAATCTTTTACGCTGCCTGCGTCAACTGACTGAACAATTCCTTTTTGCAAAAGAGTATTAATTGTAGAAAGCGCACTTTTCCCAAGCTCGTTTTCAATTTCCGATTTTAGCATTTTGCCGTCGTTTTCAAAAAGTAACGAAACTAAAGCTTGCTGGCTTTTTGTGAGCCGTGCGTTGTCTGCCGCCAAAAGTATAAGGCTGTCGGCTTTGTAGCCCGAGCCTGACGGAACTATACATTTAATACACTGGTATAGCGTAGTGTAATATTTTTCCTTCATAAATTTGGCAAGCTCCAAAAGCTCCTCGTTGAAAACAGGCTGTTCGTCAATTATTTTTACAATTGATTTTAGCCGATTAAGCGGAACGTTTGTTTCATTACAAAAACCTGTGACAAAGCCTTCAATCGTTTTGTTGCCTGCCCCAAACGGAACTAAAACACGCACACCAAGCGAAAGTTTTTCGGCTAAGTCATTTGGTATTTTGTAGTGAAACTGCCTGTCAACTTCCTTGCTGTATGAAGCGACAACAACTTCGGCAAAAGCAATCATATGTTATTCCTCGTTTTATTCTTCGTCGAAATCGTCGTCTGCGTAATCGTCGTCTGCGTAGTCGTCGTCAAATTCGTCATTGTCGCCTTCGCTGTCGTCAAATTCGTAAGCTTCTGTGTCGCGGTATCTTTCTGGCTTGCTGTTGTCAGCAACTGCATTTGCTGAAATAATATCTTCGCCTGTGCCTGTTTTGGCTGGTTCGTTTGCTTCTGTGTATGGTCTAATAGCAAGCTTGCCAGCAAACATTTCGTTTACTGCAATAGAAACAGCTTTGTCGGTTGGTGCGTATGTCAGCGGTTGGTCGCCGTCTATAAGTTGCCTTGCTCTTTTTGAGGCGGCAATTACAATTGTGTACCTGCTTGTAATTTTGTGGTCTACGTGCTGTTCTGTGTTTAATTTTTCCATTAATTCTGCATATGAAGGGTTAAGCATTATTATCATCTCCTAAAAATTGAATTGCTTTATGTCGGTTTCTAAACGACTTTAAAAGCTCTACTTGAACAATTGAATCTATTTCGTTTACAGACGTTTCTACCTTTTCGTTTACAACAATGTAGTCGTAGCTGTCTACTAAAAGCACTTCTTCACGTGCACGTGAAAGCCTGCCGTTAATTTCCTCTCGGTTTTCACGCCCCCGTGTAATAAGCCTGCGCTCAAGCTCATGAATGTTTTGCGGCATCATAAAAACTAAAACCGCTTCAGGGAACTTTTTCTTCACTTGCAAAGCGCCGTTTACTTCAATTTCAAGCACAACAACTTTGCCTTTTTTAATTTGTTCCGCAACGTATGTTTTGCCTGTGCCATAAAAGTTTCCACGGAACGTTGCAAATTCCAACAGTTCGCCGTTTTTTATCATTTCATCAAACTTTGTGTTGGAGCAATAAAAATAATTCACTCCGTCAACCTCGCCGCATCGTACCTCACGTGTAGTGTATGAAATTGACAAGGCGTAACATTCTTTTTTACATAACTTTTCAACGACTGTACCTTTACCCGAGCCTGACGGACCCGAAATAATAAGTAACATTCCTTCACCGTTCATTATTGCCCCTCTTTCAATGTTTATACTTAAAAAAGATTAAGACCTTGGGGCTCTGCCCCAAACCCCGCCACTTTTGAAAAAGTGGACAAAA